>CAJCCO010000119.1 GCA_903960915.1 uncultured beta proteobacterium | reverse complement strand
TCGAAGCGAGATTTCAAGTCGGACATGTTGGGTTCCTTAATGTGCAGGCCCCGCTGTCGAGGCATCAACACACGATCTTAAGCGGGTCGGCACTCAGGCGGCCGCGGTGGGGTTGTAGGCGCTCACTAATTTGACCAAATGCAGGCGCTGCCCCTGTTCCAGGTAGGGCGCCAGCAGGTTCAACACATGTTGCGCCCCACGCATCAGCGCGGCCTGTGCGTTGGCCGCTTCGTGGGCATGGCGCGGATCGCGGACGTACTCAAAACTGAGCCAGTAAGTCAGCACCACCACCATGCTGGTGGCCGTGGTGTCCAGCTCGCGGGCGTCATTGCGCAGGGCCCCGGCGCGGGCCATGCCGTCCAGCAGGCCCTTGATGGCGTAGGTCTTGTTTTTTAGCACCGACTGAAAATGCGTCTCCAACCGCCGATTTTTGCTCAGCAGGTCGTTCAGGTCGCGGTACAAAAACCGGTGCTGCCAGATCAGCTCGAACAGGCTGTGAAAAAAGAACCAGGCCTCTTCAACGTCCCGCACCTGCTCAGCAGCCCCCAACAACCCATTTAGCTCGACCTCAAAGCGGTCAAACAAAGCGTTGATCAACTCATCTTTGGCAGGGTAGTGGTAGTACAGGTTGCCAGGGCTGATACCGAGCTCGCTGGAGATCAGGGTGGTTGAGACGTTGGGTTCACCAAAGCGGTTGAACAAGGTGAGCGTTGTCTCCAGAATTCGCTCAGCGGTACGCCGCGGCGCTTTTTTCACCATGCTGGAGTGGCTCGGGGTGGAACGCAACATGCCATAAATGCAAAGTGTAGGCGTCTGTCGTCTGAAAATCCATTGCGCTGCAGCAATGAAGCCAGCCTTGACACTCAAATTGGCGCTGAAGCGGCCTTGCGCGGGGTGGCACGTCTGGCCGCTGGTTTTTTTCTCGGACTTGCGGCTGCTTGGGCCGACAGCTGTTGGACGCTCTTGTTGAGTTCATCGATACGGGCCGTCAAGGCGCTGATGTCTTTGGCGGAAGGCACCCCCAGCTTGCCCAGCGCCTTGGCCACGCGGTCTTCAAAAATGGTCTCCAGCTTGTCCCATTGGCCGGTGGCCTTGGCAGACATGTCGGTCGCTATGCTGGACATCTTGTTAGCCGCCTCGGCAATTTTGTCTTCGGCGGCAGACTGAGTTTTGCGCTGCAGGGTCACCCCTTCTTTGACCAAGGCCTCGAAGGCTTTGCTCCCCTCGGCTTGCGCTCGATGGAAAGCGCCCAGCCCAGCCTGCCAGATCTGCTGCGCTGAGTCTTTGACCGCGTTGGCCAGCGGTGATGCTGCGTCCGGGGCTGATTGGGCTGAGCGTGCTCCGCTTGAGTTGGTTTTGGCCGAGTTGGCTTTTAACGGGACAGATTTTTTCAATTTTGTGACCATGGGGCATCTCCTGAAAGGGTTGAATTGACATTGACCTTGATCGTCGGAGCGTCGAAGATCATGGATGCACTTTAAGCCTGCGGCGCGTTGCCGTGTAGGGATGTGCTTCTAAATCCGCAGTCGCAAGCCCCAGCGATAATTCAAGGCGCTGACAGGCGGCCTGAAAGTGATCAGGCGTGACGGCGCTGGGGGAAATTAACATGATTCTGGTCACGGGCGGTGCCGGCTTTATCGGTGCCAATTTTGTGTTGGACTGGCTCAGCGCATCCGACGAACCAGTGCTCAACCTGGACAAGCTCACCTACGCCGGCAACCCGGAAAACCTGGCGTCGCTACAGGGCGTTGCGCGGCATGTGTTTGTGCAGGGGGACATTGGCGACACAGCCCTGCTGCCGCAGCTGCTGGCGCAACACCAACCCCGTGCGGTGGTCAACTTTGCGGCTGAGAGCCATGTGGACCGCTCCAT
>CAJCCO010000118.1 GCA_903960915.1 uncultured beta proteobacterium | reverse complement strand
CGGGCCGCGTTCTCAACTTGGTGGATCCACCGGCCTTGCGCTCCCTGGCCGGGGTTTAATTCAGCTTCCTGCTACTTGCTTCTTGCTTTCAGCCCAGCGCGGCCAGCACATGTTGTGCGGTGGCCGGTGCGGTGAGTTGCACCACTTGACCGTCTGCCCGCGCCCTTGCCACCGCATCGCGTAGCGCTTCAAACACGCTAATGGCCAGCATGAAGGGCGGCTCGCCCACGGCCTTGGACCCGAACACGTTGTCTTCCCGGTTGGGCTCGGGCCACAGGTCTACCTTGAAATGTGCGGGCACGTCGCCTGCGGTGGGAATCTTGTAGGTGCTGGGGGCGTGGGTGCTGAGGTGGCCCTGGCCATTCCAGACCAGTTGCTCGGTGGTGAGCCAGCCCATACCTTGTACAAAGCCGCCTTCAATTTGCCCCATGTCCAGCGCCGGGTTAATGGAGCGGCCCACGTCGTGCAGTATGTCGACCTTGAGCACGCGGCTCTCGCCGGTCAGGGTGTCAATGGCCACCTCGGTGCAGGCGGCGCCATAAGCAAAGTAATAAAACGGCCGGCCGGTGAGCGTGGTTTTGTCGTAATGGATTTTTGGGGTGCGGTAAAAGCCGTCGCTCCAGAGCTGAATGCGGTTGGCGTAGGCCAGTTTCACCACGTCGTCAAAGTTGCGCGTGCTGCTGGGCGAGAACACCCGGCCGCCTTCAAAGCGCACGGCACCGGCGCCGCAGCCGTCCAGCCCGCTGACAAAGGCGCTCAGGTTGTCACGCACATGGCGCGCAGCAAATTGGGCGGCGCGGCCGTTCAGGTCGGTGCCGGCAGACGCGGCGGTAGCCGAGGCGTTGGGCACCTTGCTGGTGTCACTGGCGGTCACCAGCACGCGGGCAAACGGCACGCCCAGTTCGTCGGCCACAATTTGCGCCACCTTGGTGTTGAGTCCCTGGCCCATCTCGGTGCCGCCGTGGTTCACCTGCACGCTGCCGTCCAGGTACACATGCACCAGCGCCCCGGCCTGGTTGAACAAGGTGGCGGTAAATGAGATGCCGAACTTCACCGGGGTCATGGCCATACCGCGCTTGATCACCGGGTTGGACAGGTTCCAGTCGTTAATCTGCGCCAAGCGGCGGCGGTAGTGTGAGGTGCTTTCCAGTTGCGCCAGCAAGCCGGGCAAGATGTTGTCTTCTACCTGCATGCCGTAATGCGTGGTGTCGCGCCGCGCGGCGCTGGCCGGCGTCACGGGTTCATCTGAATACAGGTTGCGCCGCCGTACATCGAGCGGATCAAGGCCGAGGTGGCGGGCGATGTCGCCCATGATGGCCTCGGTCACGATCATGCCTTGGGGACCGCCAAAACCTCGAAACGCGGTGTGGCTTTGGGTGTTGAGTTTGCAGCGGTAGGAGGCAATGGCCACGTCTTGCAAAAAGTAGGCGTTGTCGGCGTGGAAGATGGCACGGTCGGCCACCGGGCCGGAGAGGTCGGCGCTGAAGCCGCAGTTGGCGGCCATCATCAGCTGCAGGCCGCACAGGCGCCCGCTGTCGTCAAAGCCCACGGTGTATTCGTAGGCAAAGGGGTGGCGTTTGCCGGTGACCATGAAGTCTTCGTCGCGGTCCAGGCGCAGTTTGATGGGTCGCTGTAATTTGTGGGCTGCTATCGCTGCCCACACTGCCAGGTGCCCGGCCTGCGTTTCCTTGCCGCCAAATCCGCCGCCCATGCGCCGGCATTCCACACGCACGGCGTGGTTGTCCAGGCCCAGCGCATGCGCCACCCAGTGCTGCACCTCGCCGGGGTGCTGGGTGCTGGAGTACACACTCCACTGGTTTTGCTCTTGCGGCAGCACGTAGGCAATTTGACCTTCCAGGTAAAAGTGCTCTTGGCCACCCACTTCAAGCGTGCCGCTCAAGCGGTGCGGTGCACGGGCCAGCGCTTGCGCGGCGTCGCCCCGGTTCACAAACACGGGCGGCAGCACATAGTTTTTAGCGGCCAGTGCCTCTTGGATGGTTAGCACGGCCGGCAGCGCGTCAATGGCGAGCTTGACGCGACGTGCCGCATGGCGCGCCTGCATGGCTGTCTGTGCCACCACCAGACCGACTACCTGGCCCATATGCTGCACGGTGTCTTGCGCAAAGATGACCTCGTCGCCGGCAAAAGAGGCCAGCACGTTGTCACCAGGAATATCGGCGGCCAGCACCACATCCACCACACCGGGCAT
>CAJCCO010000117.1 GCA_903960915.1 uncultured beta proteobacterium | reverse complement strand
GCTCAAGATTGACCCTACCTGGTACAGCCGTCGCCTCAAGCAGATCATTGGCGTGACCGAAGAAACCACCACCGGCGTGCTGCGCCTGAACGAAATGTCGGCCAAGGGCACGCTGGCGTTTCGCGCCATCAACGTGAACGACTCCGTCACCAAGAGCAAGTTCGACAACCTGTACGGTTGCCGCGAGTCGCTGGTGGACGCTATCAAAAGCGCCACCGACGTGATGATTGCTGGCAAGGTGGCCCTGGTGGCCGGTTACGGCGACGTCGGCAAGGGCAGCGCCCAAGCGCTGCGCGCCTTGAGCGCCCAGGTCTGGGTGACCGAGATCGACCCCATCAACGCACTGCAAGCGGCCATGGAAGGCTACAAAGTGGTCACCATGGAATACGCCGCCGACAAGGCCGACATTTTTGTATCGGCCACGGGCAACAAAAACGTCATCACCTACAAGCACATGGCGGCCATGAAAGACCAGGCCATCGTTTGCAACATCGGTCACTTCGACAACGAGATTGACGTGGCTTCCCTGGAAAAACTGAAGTGGGAAGAGATCAAGCCCCAGGTCGACCACGTGATCTTCCCGGCCAAAGGCAAAACGCCTTCCAAGCGCATCATTCTGCTGGCCAAAGGCCGTTTGGTGAACCTGGGTTGCGGCACCGGCCACCCCAGCTTTGTGATGAGCTCCAGCTTTGCCAACCAAACCATTGCCCAGATCGAGCTGTTCACCAAGCCCAAGGAATACAAGGCCGGCAAGGTCTATGTCTTGCCCAAGCACCTGGACGAAAAAGTGGCGCGTTTGCACCTCAAGAAAGTGGGTGCCATGCTCACCGAGCTGAGCGACGAGCAAGCCAACTACATTGGCGTGAGCAAGGCTGGCCCGTACAAGGCCAACAGCTACCGCTATTGATTCGGCTCCCCGATGCGTGCTGATCAATTGTTGGTGGCTCGCCACTTTGCCAGCACCCGCTCACAGGCCCAGCGCCTGATTGCGGGTGGTGTGCAGTGGCAAAAGGGTGCAGAGTGGAAGCGCGTTGTTAAAAACGGCGATGAGGTGCCTGACGACGCCCCCATCGAGTTGCTGGACGACGCCGAGGCGCGCTACGTTTCTCGTGGTGGCCTTAAGCTGGAAGCCGCGCTGAAACACACCGGCGTGGACGTGACCGGCTGGGCTTGCCTGGACGTGGGGCAATCTACCGGTGGCTTTACCGACTGCTTGTTACAGCACGGTGCGGCCTCGGTGGTGGGGGTGGACGTGGGCAGTGCCCAGTTGCACCCCAGCCTGCGCGAAGACCCGCGCGTGCTGTGCGTTGAAAAAGTGAACGCCCGCGCCCTGACTGCCCAAGATTTGATCGCCGCCTATGCTTTCAGCACAGGGGAAGACGGCTCTTTTGAGGCCGATGAACAAGAGGCCGACGTGGCCGAATTTTTGCCAGCGTTTGATTTGATTGTGGGCGACTTGTCGTTCATCTCGCAAACCCTGGTGTTACCGGCCGTCGTGCCTTTCTTGAAACCGGGCGGCGTGTTGCTGACCCTGGTCAAGCCTCAGTTTGAGCTACAACCCGGCCAGGTGGGCAAGGGCGGCATCGTCAAGGATGCCAGCTTGTATGCCTTCGTGGAGCAGCGCGTGCGTGACGCCTGTGCTGCACTCGACCTGACCGTGACCGCGTGGTTCGACTCCCCCATAGAGGGTGGCGACGGAAACCATGAGTTCTTTATTTGCGCCCGCAAGCCGGGCCCGCCAGATTTAGAAACCTAGCTAAACATGAATGATTTTTTTAAAACACCCTTGAGCCTGGAGTTCTTCCCCAGCAAAACTCAAGAAGGTGCAGACAAACTACGTCTGGTGCGCCAGGAGTTGTACGCTTTGAAGCCTGCTTTTTGCTCCGTCACCTTTGGTGCGGGCGGCTCCACCCAGGAGGGCACCTTCAACGCAGTGCGTGAAATTTTGAGCGAAGGCATGCCCGCTGCCTCGCACTTCTCTTGCATAGGCGCCACCCAGGAAACGGTGCGCGCCCAACTCGCTACGCTGCGCGCCATGGGCGTGAATCGGCTGGTGGCCTTGCGCGGTGATTTGCCCAGTGGCTACGGCCAGGGGGGCGAGTTTCACTACGCCAGCGACCTGGTGGCTTTTATCCGGGCCCAGACCGGCGATCACTTTCACATTGAAGTGGCCGCTTATCCCGAAATGCACCCGCAGGCTGCCTCGCCAGTGGCCGACTTGCAGGCCTTTGCTGCCAAGGTGAATGCGGGTGCCAACTCGTCCATCACGCAGTATTTCTACAACGCCGACGCTTACTTTCGGTTTGTGCAAGAGGTCGACGCGCAGGGCTTGTCGGTACCGGTGGTGCCGGGCATTTTGCCCATCACCAACGCGGTGCAACTGATGCGTTTCAGCGATGCCTGTGGCGCCGAGATTCCGCGCTGGATTCGGTTGCGCCTGCAAAGCTATGGCGACGACCTGGCCTCCATCAAAGCCTTCGGGCTCGACGTGGTGACCGACCTGTGCGAACAGTTGCTGGCCGGCGGGGCGCCCGGCCTGCATTTCTACACCATGAACCAGAGCGCGCCTACGCTAGATATTTGCAAGCGATTGGGCTAGGGTCTTACACAGATTTTTTACGCCGTGCAGCGGCCAGGCCCCACAAGCCCAGGCCCAGCAAGGCCAGCGAGGAAGGTTCTGGCACATCGCGCACGGCCGCGTTGGCCGACTGGTTGATGGAGAAGGTGTAGATTTCACCCGCTGTGAAGGTGGCCAGGCTGGAGTAATAAAAGTCGGTGTTCTGAAAAAACTTGTTGTTGCTGCTGTTGTTGGAGAAGAAGCTCAGGTTCATGTCGTCGGGGGCAAACCGCAGGTTAACGCCGGTGCCGCTGACCGTCATGTTCCAGCCATAACCGGCGTCTGCCGTGGCGGTCTCTGTGACGGGGGTGAGCGGGTCAATCCAGGTCTGTAAAAAAAGGTCAACGCCGACGGCCAGCGCGCTGATAAAAGTGGACCCTGCGGTGAATGTACCGGTGATGGCGCCGCCATTTTTAATGGTGGAGTTAGCCCCGCCACTGTTGGAGGGGCCGGTGGCTACCGCATCGGCGCGGGTCAGGCCTTCAATCGCGCCGCCCAGGGCCGTGCCCGAGATGAACATGTCGCCCAAGGCGTAGTTGGCCTGGCCGGGCGTGGTGATGTGGTTGGTGGCGTTTTCCAGTCCGCCCAGCGTGCCGTTGTACAGCGCACCGGTGCTGGGGCCGCAGGCGCCTGCGCAGCGGTAACCCACGTCCACCACCACCGGGCCAAAGTCGGTAATGCTGCCAGGGCCCACCCCGGTGGCGGCCAGGCCGTTGTAATTGGCGTCTGACGTGCCGGTGCGGCTCTCAGTCAAGATGCTCAGGTTTAGACCGGGTGGGGGCGTTTGAAACCCCAGCGCAAACACGTTCATATTGGACAAAGCCACCGCGCCAGCCTGCGCGGGCAAGGGCGCCAAAGGTGCAATGCTGGCAACCAGCAAGGCCATCAGTAAAGGTTTCATCGGGTAACTCCAAGTGGGTGAATAAAGGACCTGTGTCAAGTGCAATGCACACCCCATGCCAGCCTGGTTAAAAAATTGATAAGTGCTTGAATTCAAACGCTTTTATTTTTTCGGCAGGCGTTTTGTCCGGTGTCTGAATTTCAAGTTGTAAAGCCGCCCGACAACGCTGGCCGTGCGTCAGCGGTAGCGCCCGGGCGACATCAGGTCAAAGGGGTCCAGGTCTTTGCGCAGGCGCGCTTGAAAGACTTTGGAATCCTGTTGTAGCGTGGCCAGTTGCGCCATGCCTTCAATGCCTAGACGGTACGGAAACCAGCCTTGGGCGCGACCACTGTCAAACAGTTGTTCGTAGCACGCGGCAGCGGCGGCTACCGCGCCTGCACGGTCGCGCTCAAACAACAGTGGCACGGTGCTGTCAAACAAACGCTCGCCTTGCGAGGTGAAAGTAATCAGGGGCTCAATACCGAACCGTGGCGTTATCTGCTCCACCATTTGCGCATAGGCGCGCACGCTGGCGCTGCGCATGGGCACCAAGGGTGCGTACCAAGTCAGGCCGCAACCGTCTTGGGCCGGGTTTTTGAGTGCGCTGTCAGGGGGCGCCGGGTGACGCCAATAGGCCAGGGGCAAAGCCGTCTCGTTGGGACGCCCGGCCGCCAGCTCCAGCGACTTGGCCAGCGTGGCGGTCAGGCCGCCCAGGCGCTGGCCGGTTTTGCCTGGCAACCACTGCGTAACACGGCTCAACTGGTGGGCGCGTTCTGGCGTGATGAACAGCACGCGGCTGGCCAAACCGTTCAGTGCCGCTTTCATTTCCTGTTGCGCGGCACGCACCATGCGCTGTGTGCCGTATAGGGTGGCAAAACCGGTCCAGGGCGCCACTTGGTAGGCCTGTCCCATGGCGCGCACCACGGCTTGCGGAACCACCCCATCGGCCCCCACCTGGTCGGCCGGGTAGGGCGCCGACATGCTCAACACCCGGCGCTGGTTCATCAGGTTAATGCCCCCTAGCGTGCCCGGCAGTTGGCACAGCAGCGTGTGAATCCGGTCCACGGCGCTTTCCAGCAGCGCATCATCTTTCAGGCTGAAGAGGCAGACCTTCACACACGCTGGACGGCGTGACAGCAGCAGCGTCACGCGCGTCACCACGCCAAAACCACTTTGTGTAAACAAGCCGGTGAAGTAAGGGCCAATGCCCCACTTGAACAAGCGCGCCAGTTCTTCGCCGGCCGCCTCGCGCAGGGCGCTGCGGTACAGGCTGCCGTCGGGCAGCACGGCCTCTAGGTCGGTCACCGCCGCAAAGTGGTCGGCCAGCGGGGTGACCCCATAGCCGCGCTCCAAGGCATTGCCCAGCAAACTGCAACTCGGACCGGCGCCGGTGACCGGTACCAAAAAGGGGTGGTTGCCGGCCTCCAGAAAATCAGCCAGCATGGCTTGGGTAACGCCTGGCTGCACGGTCACCACGCCCAGGGTGGCGTCAAAGTGGGTGATGCGGTTCAAGGCGCTCAGGTCCAGAATGACGCAGTCGTTTTGCACCGGCAGGGCGCTGCCGTAGCCCCAGTTGTGCCCGGTGCTGATGGGGTACACCGGCACCTTGTGGTGGTGGGCAATGCGCATGATGGCTTGCAGGTCGTGCCCATGGCTCACGCGCAGGGCGCCCACCATGCGCCGTGTGCTGCCACTGGTGTCTTGGCCGTAAGCGGCGGCTGCCGCCTCGGCTGACAACACGTACTTGGGGCCACACACCAGACGCCATTGTTCCAGCGCGGCATGAACGGCGGTGTCCACGGTGCTACCCACGCTGCTGCTCACGCTGCTACCCACGGTGTTGTTCAGCGCGTCTATGGCCGTCCCCCCGAGATGCCTGTCAAAGGTGCGTTCAATACTTTTTTAACCAGCTGATTCAGCAACCCGCTGCAACCGGCCTCGCACAGCGCCAGTACCGCATCAAAACCTTGTGCCGGCCCAAAGTAGGGGTCGTCTATGTCTTTCTCAAGCAGGTGTTCGGCAAAGTCCAGCAGGCGATGCATCTTGCCCTGTTGATCTGGCGTGCCCAGTTGCTTGAGCGCCGCCAGGTTGTGGCTGTCCATCGCCAAGATCAGGTCAAAGTGCTGCAAGTCATGCCGGGTAAGCAGGCGTGCCCGCCCTTGGCCCACGGTGTATCCCCGGCGCATTAAAGCTTGCGCAGCGCGGCGGTCAGGGCGTTCTCCGGTCAGGTGCCCATGTAGGCCGGCTGAGTCAACCTGAATACGCCAACCCGCGCCCTGTGTTGCATCCTGTGTCGTATCCTGTGCCGCCACCAGATGCTGCATCACCGCCTGGGCCATGGGCGAGCGACATATATTGGCGGTGCACACCATCAGGCAGCGCATGGAAGGGCGGGTGGTTTGAAAGAACATGCCAAATTATTCGATGCAGCACCTCAAAAACCACCGGGCCAACGCATTGAACGCGCAGCGGATGCGCCAAAGTGTGAAATAGTTCTTCCCTTGATCAAGGTGAAGCCGCAAGCGTGCATTAGTTCCTGGTTTTCAGCACTTGCCAAAGCTATTCTGCCCCTCAGTCGAACGATTGCTTTCGATCTGTAGCGAGGGGTAAATCTTGAAAAGTTTGAATCGGTTGAATCTGCTGAATCAGTTCAATATGTGGCGCTTGGCCATGGTGCGCTGGCTGGCACTGAGCGTGCTTGCATCTCTGCTCACCGCCTGTGCCGGTTTTTCGTCGGGCACCTTGCCGGCCGCGCCCGCGTTGGCGGCATCGCCCGACTACAACTACATCGTGGGTCCGGGCGATGCCTTGAGCATCATTGTCTGGCGCAACCCGGAGTTGTCGTCCTCCGTGCCGGTGCGCCCGGACGGCAAAGTCTCTACACCCTTGGTCGATGAGCTGGTGGCGCAGGGCAAGACCACGACCGAGATAGCGCGGGACGTGGAAGCCGCTTTGAGCAAGCTGGTGCGCGACCCGGTGGTGACCGTCATCGTCACCGGTTTTGTGGGGCCTTACAGCGAGCAGATTCGCGTGGTGGGCGAGGCGGCCAAGCCGCAGGCCTTGCCCTACAAACAAAAGATGACCTTGCTCGACGTCATGATTGCAGTGGGTGGCTTGACCGACTTTGCCGACGGCAATGCCGCCTCCATCACCCGCACGGCGGCTGGTGGTGAGCGGCTCTCGGTCCGCATCAAAGACCTGGTGAAACGCGGTGACATTTCTGCCAACGTTGAAATGCGCCCGGGCGATATTTTGATCATTCCCCAGGGCTGGTTCTAAACAACTGGCCGCCACGTGCCAGGGCTGAAAACGCCTTGGCCAGCATCGTTTGCAAGCGTCAGAAAGCGTTTGCACAGGGCCTTGCTGACCCCCAACTTTTCACCATAAAGAACTAATCCGATGGATGAGCTGCTGAGCCAATTGATGTCGGCTGCCCGAAGCATGTGGAAACACCGCTGGCTGGGGCTGCTGGTTGCCTGGGGCATGACTGCCTTGGGTGCCCTGGTGGTGCTGGCCGTGCCCGATAAATACGAGGCCACAGCGCGCATTTATGTGGACACACAGTCCATCCTCAAACCCCTCATGTCAGGCCTGGCCATACAGCCCAATGTGGAGCAGCAGGTGGTGATGCTCAGCCGCACCCTGATCAGCCGGCCCAATGTAGAGCGCTTGATTCGAATGGCCGATCTGGACCTGAAAAGTCAGTCGCGCAGTGACCATGAATTGCTGATTGACACCTTGATGAAAACACTGGAGATCAAGACCGTAGGGCGTGACAACCTCTACATCATTTCCTACCGCGACCCCAGCCCTGAAAAAGCCAAACGCGTGGTGCAGTCGCTGGTGTCCATTTTTGTGGAGTCCAGCATGGGCGACACCCGCAAGGACAGCGACACGGCCAGAAAATTCATTGACGAACAGATCAAGACCTATGTGGCCAAACTGGAGGAAGCCGAGACCCGGTTGAAAGAGTTCAAGGTGCGCAATATAGAGTTGCAAACCATTGATGGCAAAGACATGTCCTCTCAGCTTGGCGTGGTCAGCAGCCAGCTTGATCAGGCCCGGCTGGCCCTGCGTGAAGCCGTCAATGTCCGCGATTCGGCCAGCCGCCAGTTGGAGGCAGAAAAGTCTAATAGCGAGAGCCTCACCACGCGCAGCTTGTTGCAGGAGTCTGCCTCCAACATTGCCACACCGGAGCTGGACTCACGCATTGAATTCCAGCGCCGCAACCTGGACGGTCTGCTGCAACGTTTCACCGAGCAGCACCCCGATGTGGTCAGCACGCGCAAGCTGATCAAGGAGCTGGAAGAGCAAAAACGCAAGGAAGTGCAGGAGCTGCGCAAAACCGCCATGGCCTACCCCACGGCCACCGGTGGCGCCAGTCTGGCCTCGCAAGAACTGCAGCGCATGCTGGCCAGCGCCGAGGTTCAGGTGGCCGGGCTGCGCGCACGCGTCAGCGAATACGAGGGCCGCTTCAGCAAAACCCGCACGCTCATGAAAACAGCGCCGCAAATTGAAGCCGAGTTTGCCCAGCTCAACCGCGACTATGAAGTCAACAAGAAAAACTACAACGACCTGATTACCCGGCGCGAGTCGGCCTCTTTGTCGGGCGACCTGGAAAGTGCTGCCGGCGTGGCCGACTTCCGGCTGATTGACCCGCCCCGCGTCTCGCCCCAGCCGGTGGCGCCCAACCGCTTGCTGTTGATGCCTCTGGCCCTGGTGGTGGGCTTGCTGGCCGGCTTGATGAGCGCCTTTGTCGCCAGCCAGTTGCGCGCTGTTTTTTACGATGCCCGCGCCCTGCGCGATCGCCTGGGTCTGCCCCTGCTGGGGGTGGTGACCTATGTCATGGGTGAAGGCACGGTACAGCACAACAGCCGCGATTTGAAAAAGTATTGGGCAGGATGGACCAGCTTGTTGCTGGTGTTCCTGGCCGGAATGATTGTGTTGTCTCTCAAGACCGGAACGGCGGGGTATTAACGTTATGAGTAGTTTGATTGAGCAGGCCGCACACAGGCTGCAACAGCTTCGCCAGGCGGGGGTGGACTTGCCGCAGGACAAGGCCAGCACCCTGCGCCAGCCAGAGACGCCGCAGCGCGTCGCAGAGTTCCCCTCGGGCGCTTTGTCCCGGCGCATTGACATCGACCTGGACGCGCTGGCAGCAGCCGGCATCGTCAGTCCGAATGCGCCACGCTCCCGAATCGCCGACCAGTTTCGCGTCATCAAACGGCCCTTGATCAGCAACGCCATGAGCAAGGGCGCCTCGCGCGTGCTCAATGGCAACCTGATCATGGTGTCTAGCGCCTTGCCGGGCGAGGGCAAAACTTTCACGGCCATCAACCTGGCCATGAGCATGGCCACCGAGATGGACTACACGGTGATGCTGGTGGACGCCGATGTGGCCCGGCCCTCTGTGATGTCGGTGCTGGGTTTGCCAGAAGGTCCGGGCTTGCTCGATCTGGTGCAAGACGAGCGCCGTGATTTGTCCAGCATGCTGCTCAAGACCAACATCAACAAGCTGACCCTTTTGCCCAGTGGCACGCCGCATGCGCGCGCTACCGAGCTGCTGGCCAGCGACGCGATGGCCCGCCTGTTGGCCGACATGGCCACGCGCTATGCCGACCGCATCATCATTTTTGATTCGCCGCCCCTGCTGCCCACCACTGAGGCGCGTGTGCTGGCCACCCACATGGGGCAGGTGGTGATGGTGGTGCAGGCCGAGAGCACCTTGCGCGCAGACGTGGAGCAGGCACTGGCCACCATTGAGGCCTGTCCGGTCAAGTTGATGCTGCTGAACAAGGCCAGCACTTCAGCCCGTGAAGTTTATGGCTACGGTTACGCCTACGGCCAAGAGCAGGCGGGATGATGGGCGTGCGGCGTACTACGGCAAGGTCTGGCGTGCCCCCCTTTGGCTTGCAGTGGTCGCTGTGGCAGACCCGCGCACCGCTGCTGGGTTGCCTGCTGCTGTCGTCTGCCCTGGCGCAGGCTCAGGACAGCCCGGCGATGTTTGAAGCAACCGAAGTAACCGAGACAGCCGAAGCGGGGTTGCAGGCCGAACGAGCGCCACGTGTTGGCCTGCGGGTGGTGCCCAGCCTCACGCTGGCGCAGACCTTCACTGACAACGTGCGGCTCAGTGCCACCAATAAACAATCAGAGCAGGTGTCCGTGCTCAACCCGGCCTTGCGCGTCAGCAGTGACGCAGGGCGTTTGCGGGGCTTTCTGGACTACGGCTTCAATGAGGTGTTTTACGCCCAGGACACCTCGCCCCGGCAAACCCAGCACGCCATGAATTCACTGGCCACGCTGGAGCTGGTGAACCAGCGGGTGTTTGTGGACTTCAGCGGCAAGATCTCGCAGCAAACCATTTCAGCGCTGGGCACGCAGCCCAGCCGCAGCACCGCCGTGGCAGACAACCAGACCGAGGTGTCGAGTTACCGCCTGACGCCCTACCTGCGCGGCCAGTTCATGGACCTGGCCAGCTACGAGGCGCGCTACAGCCACAGCTTGACGCAAAGCCGCAGCAGCGCGGTGTCGGATGTCAGTACCGATGACGCCAGTTTGGCGCTCAGCGGTGCCACGGCCTTTAGCCAGCTCGGCTGGTCGGCGCAGGCCAGCGCGCAAGGGGTGGATTACGAGCAGGGGCGCAGCACGCGCTCCAGCGCACAAAGCCTGGGCCTTTCTTACGCCCTGATGCCGCAGCTCAGCGCCTCGGCCAATGTGGGCCGGGAGTCCAACAACTACACCAGCCTGAACCAGCAAAGCTACACCACCCATGGCGTTGGGCTCAACTGGGCCGCCTCCGAGATGACCCGCTTGTCTGCCTCGCGCCAGAACCGCTCGTTTGGGGTGGCGCACAGCGTCAGCCTGGAGCACCGTACGGGGCGCACCGTCTGGAAATACACCGACAGCAAAGACGTGGTGAGCACACCCAGCCAGGTGGCGCAAGTGGGGCTGGGCTCTATCTACGATTTGCTGTTCAGCCAATTTGCCACCGTGCAACCCGACCCGGCTGCGCGAGCGCGCTTGGTCAACGGCTTCTTGCAAGCCAACAACCTGAGCCCAGATGCCACGGTGACCCGCAGCTTTTTAACTGCGGCCTTGTCTGTGCAGCGGCGCCAGGACTTGTCCTTGGCCTTGCTGGGGCAACGCAGCACCGTCACGCTGCTGGTCAGTCGCAGCGAAGGCCGCCGACTGGACACGCTGACCTCGGGCACCGACGACTTCAGCAGCAGCGCCCAACTGGTGCAGCAGGGTTTCAGCGTCAACCTGGCGCACCGGCTCACGCCAGACTATTCCGCCGCGCTGGCGCTCTCGCGTGTCAACACCTCGGGCGCGCTCAGCGCACAAGACAGCAGCCTGCGCAGCATGAGCCTGAGCTTAGCGACCCCCTTGGGCCAGCGCAGCGCGGCGTCGGTGGGCGTCAACCGGGTGCGGTTCAGCAGCGCCGCGTCGTCCTATACCGAAAACGTCCTGACCGCCAACCTGACCGTGCAGTTCTGAACCATGTATGAATCTTTTTACGGTTTGCACAGCAAACCGTTTCAACTCAACCCCGACCCCGAGTTTTACTTCGGCAGCAAGCAGCACCGGCGCGCCAAGGCCTACCTGGAATACGGTGTGCAAAGAAGTGAGGGCTTTATCGTCATCACGGGTGACGTCGGGGCGGGTAAAACCACCCTCGTGCGGGGGCTGTTGGCCAGCCTGGACCCCGAGCAGGTGGTGGCCGCCAATCTGGTCACCACCACGCTCGATGGCGAGGATGTGGTGCGCATGGTGGGCGCCGCGTTTGGTGTGCGCGTGAAAGATGTGGACAAGGTTGATGTGCTGATGGCGCTGGAGGCTTTTCTGGTGACCCAGGTCAGCCAGGGCAAGCGCTGCTTGTTGATCGTGGATGAAGCGCAAAACCTCACGCCCCAGGCGGTGGAAGAGTTGCGCATGTTGTCCAATTTTCAGTACGGGCAGCAGGCGCTGTTGCAAACCTTTCTGGTGGGGCAACCCGAGTTTCGCGCCATTTTGCAAAGCGAAAGCATGCAGCAGTTGCGCCAGCGTGTGAGTGCGACCTGCCATATTGGCCCGCTCGATGCGGCCGAGACGCAAGCCTACATTGAACACCGCCTGAACCATGCCGGCGCCAGCGACAAGCCCACCTTTGAGCCTGCTGCGTTTCAGGCCATCCATGACGGCTCAGGCGGCATACCGCGGCGTATCAATCTCTTGTGCGATCGCTTGCTGTTGTCGGGCTTGCTGGGCGAAAAATTTGTATTTTCTGCCGACGATGTTCAAGAAGTCGTCAATGAAATGGTGGATGAATCCTCGTACAGCGCCCCGCCCCAAGCGGGCCGCAGTGAGCCCGCCCCAGCGGTTCAAATGCCCGCGTTAGAGCTGAACCTGGCGCGTCTGCTGGTGACCCCAGGCCTGGCCGAAGAGATTGCCAACCAGATCGACACCCTGGGCGTGGAGCAGTACGACGAGCGCCTGCGCCGCATGGAGCGCAGTGTGTTGCGGCTTGAGCGGCTGAACCTGGAAATTTTGGTGATGCTGCAAAAGCTGGTGGCCACCGCCGCAACGCCAGACATGGCGCCCCAGCCATGAGCCGTACGCCTGCCGTGTCGTCCGGCGTCCTGCCCAAAGGCGGGGTGTTGTGCGTGGTGGGTGCACGGCCCAATTACATGAAAATGGCGCCCCTGCTGCGCGCCATGGCCAACCATGTGCCGGCCCTGCCCACTATGTTGGTGCACACCGGCCAGCATTACGAGCGCAACATGAACGAGGGCTTCTTTGACGCGTTGCAGCTGCCCCCGCCTGCGGTGAACCTGGGTGTGGGCTCGGGCTCGCACGCCAGCCAGACCGCCGACATCATGCGTGGCTTTGAGCCGGTGCTGCAAAAAAGCCGTGCGGCGTGCGTCGCGGTGGTGGGTGATGTGAACTCCACGCTGGCCTGCGCCCTGGTGGCGGCCAAACTGGGTGTGCCTGTGGTGCACGTAGAGGCGGGTTTGCGCAGCTTTGACCGCAGCATGCCCGAAGAAATAAACCGCGTGCTGACCGACCAACTGGCCGACCGGCTGTACACCACCGAGCGTTCTGCCTCAGCTAATCTGGTGCGCGAAGGTGTGGCCCCCGAGCGCATCTGCTTTGCCGGCAACGTGATGATTGACTCGGTGGTCTACAACCAGCCCAAGGCTAAAGCCGTGAGCGACACCTTGCGCAGCTGCCATGTCGACCCGCAATTGTTTAACGCCGACTCCGACTCTGACCACGACCACGACCACGACCACGACCTTGGCTACGGTCTAGTGACGCTGCACCGCCCCAGCAACGTCGATTCGGCGCCCGCACTGCAGCACCTGGTGCAGGTGCTCTGCGAGGTGGCCCGTGACTTGCCGCTGGTGTTTGTGGTGCACCCGCGCACCCGTCTCAATTTGCAGCGCTTTGGTTTGATGGACTTGATCGACCCCAAGCGCCTGGTGCTTCTGCCAGCCCAGGGCTACCTGGAGATGTTGGGTTTGCTGTCAGGCGCAAAGCTGGTGCTGACCGATTCAGGTGGACTGCAAGAAGAAAGCACGGCGCTGGATATTGCCTGCCTGACATTGCGCGACACCACCGAGCGCCCCATCACGGTGGAGCAGGGCAGCAACACGCTGGTGGGGCATGACCGCGCGCGCATTCTGCACGCCGTGCACGCCGTCCTGGCGGGTCGTGGCAAACACGGCCAACGCCCTGAGCTGTGGGACGGCCAGGCCGCTGTTCGCATTGCTGCCGATCTCTACCGCTGGTTGCACACCCAGCCGGTAGCCGGCGCGGTGGGGGTGGCTTGAACATGCACACGCTGACCAATGCCTTGACGATTGATGTGGAAGATTATTTTCAAGTCTCGGCCTTCAATGCCCACATTCCAAGGCTGGACTGGAACCTGAAAGACTGCCGCATTGAAGCCAACCTCACGCGTATTCTGGCGCTGCTTTCCAGCCGCAACATCAAGGCCACTTTCTTCACGCTGGGCTGGATTGCCGAGCGTTACCCGGCGCTGATTCGCCAGATCGTGGCGCAAGGCCATGAGCTGGCCAGCCATGGCTACGGCCATGAGCGCGTCAACGCCCAGACGCCGGCCGCCTTTGCCGCCGACATCGGGTTGGCCAAATGCATTCTGGAAGACCTGGCCGCGTGTGAAGTGCCGGGCTACCGCGCCCCGAGTTTTTCTATCAACGACGACACCCCTTGGGCCTATGACGCGCTGGCCCAGGCCGGCTACCGCTACAGCTCCAGCACCTACCCCATTCGCCACGACCACTATGGGCGCCCCGACGCCCCGCGCTTTGTGCACCAGGTGCGCCCGGGGCTGACTGAAATACCCATCACCAGTGTGCGCCTGTTCAACAACAACCTGCCTTGTGGCGGTGGCGGTTACTTTCGCCTCTACCCCTACGCCTTGTCGCGCTGGATGCTGCGCCGGGTCAACACGCACGAGCAGCAGGCCGGGGTGTTTTACTTTCACCCGTGGGAGCTAGATGCTGAACAACCGCGCGTGGCCGGCATCGACCGTAAAACCCGCTTTCGCCACTACCTCAATTTGCAACACATGGAGCAGCGCCTGACGCAGCTGCTGGGTGATTTCAAATGGGGCCGGATGGACCAGGTGTTCCTGCCCAGTGAGGCCGCGCATGCAGTCGCTGCCTGAGTCCAGCCCCTTCAGCATTGCGCGCCTGCAAGCCGGCGACCAGGCCATGGCCCAGCGCTGGGATGCGTTTGTGATGGCCTGTCCCGAGGCCACTTTTTTCCACCGGGCGGGCTGGCAAAACGTGTTGTCGGGTGTGCTCAAGCACCCCTGTTATTTTTTGTATGCCCACCATGCTGGCGAGGTGCTGGGCGTGTTGCCCTTGGCACATGTGCAAAGCTGGCTGTTTGGGCGCTCATTGGTCAGCCTGCCGTTTGCGGTGTACGGTGGCGTGGCCGCCAACCAGCCCGGCGTGGCGCAAGCCCTGGAGCGCGAGGCGCAAGCGCTGGCCCAACAGCTGGGGGTGGCTCATTTGGAGCTGCGCCACCGCCAGGCCCACCACCCGGACTGGCCGCAGCAGGGTCTCTACGTCACGTTTCAAAAAGACCTGGAACCTGACGAAAGTACCAACCTGCTGGCCATACCGCGCAAGCAGCGCGCCATGATTCGCAAAGGCTTGGGACACGGCTTGGTGAGTGTGCTCGACCCGCAGCCCAATCGGTTTTTTGCGCTGTACGCCAACAACATGTTGCGCCACGGCACGCCCGCTTTGCCGCTGTCTTACTTCAAAGCCTTGAAGGCTGAATTTGGCGACGACTGCGAAGTGATGACGGTGCAAGACCCCCAGGGCCAGGCGGTCAGCAGTGTGCTGAGTTTTTACTTTCGGCAAGAGGTGTTGCCTTATTACGCCGGCGATCTACCCGCCGCGCGTGCGCTCGCCGCCAACGATTTCAAATACTGGGAGCTGATGCGCCGGGCCGGTGAGCGTGGCCTTAAGCGCTTTGATTTTGGCCGCAGCAAGCAGGGCACAGGCTCGTATGCGTTCAAGAAGAACTGGGGCTTTGAGCCCACCCCGCTGCACTATGAGTATTGCCTGTACCAGCGCGACAGCGTGCCGCAACACAACCCGTCCAACGCCCGCTACCAGCAGTTGATTTCGCTATGGCGGCGCCTGCCGCAAGGGCTGGCTAACTGGCTCGGCCCGCACGTGGTGCGCAACCTGGGTTAGACACGCCATGGCCAATATTTTGTACCTGGTGCACCGCCTGCCTTACCCGCCCAACAAGGGTGACAAGGTGCGCTCGTTTCATTTGCTCAAACACATGGCCAAAAGCCACCGCGTGTTTCTGGGCACCTTTGTGGATGACCCCGACGACCTGGTGCATGTGCCCGTGCTGCGCGGTTTGTGCGCTGAAGTGAAGGCCTTGCCACTGACCCCCACTCGGGGCCGGTGGCGCAGCCTCAGTGGTTTGTTTACCGGCCAGGCCTTGAGCCTGCCTTATTACCGTGATGCGCGCCTGCAAGCCTGGGTCAATCAATTACTGGTTACTGAAAATATAGATGCAGTGGTTATTTTTTCGTCGGTCATGGCGCAATACACGGTTCATCTCAGCAACCGGCCCCGTGTGCCGCAGTTGGTGGATTTTGTTGACGTGGACTCCTTCAAATGGGCGCAATACGCCAAAGAGCGCCCCTGGCCCTGGTCTTGGCTCTACCGGCGCGAGGCCCGGTGCCTGCTGGCGTTTGACCGTTCGGTGGCGCGCCGCGCCCAGCGGGCTTACTTCGTCACCCAGCAAGAAGCCGACCTGTTTGTCAAACTCGCCCCTGAATCCCGTTTGAAGGTTCAAGCCATGAGCAACGGCGTAGACCTGCGCTATTTTTCAGTCGATGCAGTGCGGCCCAGCCCGTTCCAGCCCGCTCTGGCGGGTCACCCTGCGCCGGTCCATCTGGTGTTCACCGGGGCCATGGATTACTGGCCCAATGTGGATGCCGTGATCTGGTTTGCCCGCTCGGTGCTGCCGGCCTTGCGCCAGGCCTGGCCGCAACTGGTTTTCTACATTGTGGGGCGCAACCCGCCTAGCAGCGTGCAGGCCCTGGAGGGCGCCGGCGTGGTGGTGACCGGCACCGTGGCCGATGTGCGCACCTACCTGCAACATGCCGATGTGGTGGTGGCGCCGCTGCGGGTGGCGCGGGGTATTCAAAACAAAATTCTGGAGGCCATGGCCATGGCGCGCCCGGTGGTGGCCTCGCGCGCTTGCGCACAGGCCATTCATGCCCTGAACGGCGAAGAACTGTTGGCGGCGGTGGACCCGCAAGATTTCATCCGCGAAATAAACCGCTTGCTGCGCGACCCAGCCCGTGCCCAGGCCTTGGGCCAGGCGGCGCGCCAGCGTGTGGTGCAAAGCTACAGCTGGGAGGCCCACCTGGCGGCGCTGGACCAACAGCTGCAAACACCGGCTGTGGTGGAGGGCCTGGCATGAAGGCCTTGGCGGCCTCCTGGTCTTGGGCGCAGCTTCGCCTGCCCCGGCCTTGGCCGCAGGCCTTGCGCACGCTGGGCCTGCTGCTGGCCGTGGTGGGCTACCTGTACCGTGACACCGGCTTGGCCATGGTGGCCATCTGGTCGCGCTCCGACACCTTTGCCCACGCCTTCCTGGTGCCGCCCATCGCGCTGTACCTGGTGTGGCGGCGCCGCCATGCCGTACTGGCCCTGACGCCCCAGCATGCGCTGAGCGCCTGGCCGCTGGTGGCTGTGGCGTTGTTGGCCTGGGTGCTGGGCGACCTGGCCTCCATCCATGCGGTAACGCAACTCGCCTTCATGGCTACGCTGGTGTGCCTGGTGCCGTCGGTGCTGGGTTGGCGTATTGCCCAGCGCCTGATGTTCCCCTTGGGCTTTTTGTTTTTTGCTGTGCCAGTGGGTGAATTCATGATGCCGCAGTTGATGGAGTGGACCGCTAACTTCACTGTTCTGGCGTTGCGACTGAGTGGCATACCGGTGTACCGCGAAGGCTTGCAGTTTGTGATTCCCTCGGGCCATTGGTCTGTGGTGGAGGCCTGCAGCGGGGTGCGTTACCTGATGGCCTCGCTCACGGTGGGCACCTTGTTTGCCTACCTGAGCTACCAGTCCACGGCGCGGCGCTTGTTGTTTGTGCTGTTCTCTTTGCTGGTGCCCATTGCGGCCAATTGGCTGCGGGCCTATTTCATTGTGATGCTGGGCCACCTCTCAGGCAATCAACTGGCCACTGGGGTGGACCACCTGATTTATGGCTGGTTGTTTTTTGGCGTGGTGATTTTGCTGATGTACCTGGTGGGCGCACGCTGGGCACAGGAAGAGGTGGCAGAGTCGGTGCCAGCGGAGGTGGCGGTGCGCAGTGGCCGAACCGTTGCGCAAGACACCAAAGCTTGGGCGCAGACAGCGGGATTGTTGTGCTTGTTGGCGTTGCCGCCGCTGGCTTTGCAGACGGTGGGCGCGCCGGCCACAGCAGATCTTTTGCGGCTGACGCAAGCGCCGGCATTGTCGGCCGGTTGGGCTTTGCAGCCCAGCACCGAAGAAGATTTCAAACCCGCGTTTCAAAACCCCTCGGCTGAAGTTAGAGGGCGCTACGTGGCACCGTCAGGCACGGTGGGCCTGTACCTGGGCTACTACCAGGCGCAGAACTACCAGCACAAACTGGTCAGCTCCGACAACGTGCTGCTGCTGAGCAAAGACCCGCACTGGGTGCAGGTGGCCAGTGCGCCGCGCGACGGGGTGTGGGGTGCGCAGACGGTGTCGGTGCGCACAGCGCAGTTGCGCCCCAGGCCGTCGGCCACCTTGCGCAACGACCCCGGCTTGCTGGTGTGGCAGATCTACTGGATCAACGGGCGATTGACCGCCAGTGACTACCAGGCCAAGGCACTGATTGCCCTGAACCGCCTGATGGGCCGCGGCGATGCCAGTGCCGTCATCGTGCTGCACACCGCGCAGGGGCCCGGTGCTGATGCGCTGCTGCACGCCTATGTGAACGGCAACTACGCCGCCATTAACGCCTGGCTGGAACAGCCAGCGACAACCCCGACTCTTAAAGGACTTTGAATGACTGTGCTTGCGGTAATTGGACTGGGCTATGTGGGCCTGCCCCTGGTGGTGGAGTTTGGCAAACACATGCGCACCATTGGTTTTGATATTGCGCTGAACAAGGTAGCGTGCTGCCTGCGTGGTGAGGACCCGTCGCGTGAATTGAGCCCGGCTGAAATGGGGGCGTCGCCACTGGCTTTTTACACCGCCGACCACGCCCTGCTGGCCGAGGCCGATATTGTCATTGTGGCGGTGCCCACACCGGTAGACAACGCGCATATTCCAGACTTTCGCCCGCTCATAGGCGCCAGCGAGAGCGTGGGGCGCCACATGAAAAAGGGCGCCATTGTGGTCTATGAATCCACCGTGTACCCGGGCGCCACCGAAGAGGTCTGTATTCCGGTGCTGGAGCGTGAATCGGGGCTGGTTTGGAAGCAGGACTTTTTTGTGGCCTATTCCCCTGAGCGCATCAACCCCGGCGATAAAGACCACACGCTGACCACGATTCTGAAAATCGTCTCGGGCGACACGCCGCAAACGCTGGACACCGTGGCCAAGCTGTACGAGACCATCATCGTGCCCGGCGTGCACCGGGCCTCCAGCATCAAGGCCGCCGAGGCGGCCAAGGTGATTGAGAACACGCAGCGCGATTTGAATATCTCGCTCATGAACGAGCTGTCTATTATTTTTGACAAGCTCGGCATCGACACCACCGAGGTGCTGGAAGCTGCTGGCACCAAATGGAATTTTCTCAACTTCAAGCCTGGCCTGGTGGGCGGGCACTGCATTGGCGTGGACCCGTACTACCTCACGCACAAGGCCGAGATGCTGGGCTACAACCCGCAGGTTATTTTGGCGGGACGGCGCATCAACGACGGCATGGGCAAGTTTGTGGCCGAGCAAACCATCAAGCACATGATTGCCGCTGGCAGTTACGTCAAAGGCGCCAAGGTCAATGTGCTGGGCATCACCTTCAAAGAAAACTGCGCCGACCTGCGCAACTCCAAGGTGATCGACATCATCAACGAGCTCAAGGCCTATGGGGTGGAGGTGTTTGTGACCGACCCCCAGGCCCAGTCCAGCGAGTCTTTGCAAGAGTACGGCGTGCCACTGTTGGCCTGGTCTGATCTGCCACGTGCCGATGCCATTGTGGCGGCGGTGGCGCACCGCGAGTTCACCGCGCTGTCGACCGAAGATTTTGGCAAAAAGTTGGTCAAGGGTGGCACCTTTATCGACGTCAAGTCCACCTTTGACCGTGGCGCCATTGAAGCCGCGGGCTACCGCTTATGGCGGCTGTAAGCGCTTCAAACCCTGTAAGCCCTGTGTACTTTGGCGGAGAGTTTGTTTGAGCACCGATCCCAGACCCCTTGTGCTGCACGTCATGCACCGCTTTGACACCGGTGGGCTGGAGAATGGCATCGTCAACCTGATCAACCACATGCCCCCAGATGCCTACCGCCACACGGTGCTGGCTTTGACCGACGTCACTGATTTTCGCCAGCGCATTGTGACCCCCGATGTCGG
>CAJCCO010000116.1 GCA_903960915.1 uncultured beta proteobacterium | reverse complement strand
GCAGGTGAGCTGCTTGCGTTCGAGCAGCACCACATCCCGGCACCCGCGCAATGTCAGGTGATACGCCAAGCTGCATCCAACGATGCCGCCGCCCACAATGACCACACTGGCCTGTTGAGGTAGATCCATACGACCCCCGTTGGTAAAAAAACTGTCTAAAATTATTCTATTGTAAAAAATTAGCGCTAAATTTTAATTTTCTATCCCTACAATCCAAAAAATTCGCGTCAAGGCATTCTGACCCTTGGCCTTGGTGTGAGACCGTCTTTGGAGCTTGATTCATGACAGAACATGCGCGCGTCGTTGTCATTGGGGGTGGAGTGGTGGGCTGTAGCTGCCTCTACCACCTGGCCGCTTTAGGGGTGAAAGACGCCCTGCTTTTGGAACGCGATGAATTGACTTCGGGCTCCACCTGGCATGCGGCGGGCAACCTGCCCACGTTTTCGAGCAGCTGGAGTATTTTGAAGCTGCAAAAGTATTCGGCTGCGCTGTACCGCAAGCTGGCCGCGTCGGCTGAAAACCCCATCAATTACCACCTGACTGGCTCGGTGCGCCTGGCCCATGGCCGCAACCGCATGGACGAGTTCCACCATGCCAAAAGCATGGCCAAGGCCAATGGCCTGGAGTATGAAATCCTCTCGCCCTCAGACCTGAAAAACCGCTACCCGCTGATCGAAACCCACGACTTGCAAGGCGCGCTGTGGGACCCGCTCGATGGCGATATTGACCCCTCGCAGCTGACGCAAGCCCTGGCCCGCGAAGCGCGGCTTTTGGGCGGCACCATCCGCCGCCATACCCGCGTTACTGCGCTGGCGCAAAAGTCCAATGGCGAATGGCTGGTCACCACGGACAAAGGTGAAATCACCGCCGAAATCATTGTCAACGCCGCAGGCTTTCGTGCGGGTGAAGTCATGGCGATGGTGGGGCGCCACTTGCCCATCGTGGTGATGTCGCACCAATACCTGGTGACGGAAGATGTGCCCGAACTCACTTCGCGCGGCGATGCGCGCCTGCCGCTGTTGCGCGACCCGGATACTTCTTATTACCTGCGCCAAGAGCGCGAAGGTTTCATCCTCGGGCCTTATGAGTGGAAAGCCACGCCGATGTGGCTGGACGGCATGCCCGACGACTTTGCCAACCAGTTGTGGAACGACGATTTTGAGCGCCTGGAAAAATACATCGAAGACGCCATGGCCCGCGTGCCTGCGCTGTCGCGTGCCGGCATCAAGCGCGGTGTGAATGGCCCCATCCCCTACTCGCCCGATGGCAATCCCTACATCGGCCCCGAGCCGGGCTTGCGCAACTTTTTCCATTGCAACACCTTTAGTTTTGGCATCACCCAAGGCGGTGGCGCTGGCAAAGCATTGGCCGAATGGGTGGTGTACGGACAGACTGAGTGGGACTTGTGGTCGCTGGACCGGCGCCGCTACGGCGACTACGCCACCACCGAGTACACCGTAGCCAAAGCCATCGAGGTGTACCAAAACGAATACGCGTCGTCCTTCCCCTACGAAGAGCGTCCCGCCGGACGCCCGCTGCGCACCTCGCCGCTGTACGACACGCTCAAAGCCAAGGGCGCCCGCTTTGGCGCACGCGGCGGCTGGGAGCGTGCGGTGTACCTCGACTTAAAGGGTGACATCCCAGCAGATACGCATTCTTTCCGCCGTGAAAACGTGTGGCATGGCGCAGTGGCCGAGGAAGTCAAAGCCGTGCGCGAGCGCGTGGGCCTATTGGATTTGCCAGGCTTTACCAAATACGAACTCAAAGGCCCGGGCGCATCCAAGCACCTTGATTATTTGTCTTGCTCCAAACTGCCTTCGCAGGGTCGCGTGTCGCTGGCGTATGCGCTCACGCCCACCGGCAAGTTGTGGAGTGAGTTCACCATCACGCGCCTGGGCGAAGACCATTTCTACATCATCAGTGCCGCGATCGCCGCCACGCACGATATGGACTTGCTGCGAAAGGGTCTGCCCGAGGGCAGCCCCATAAGCGTGACCGATGTCACCGCCGATTTCGGCACCTTGATCATCGCCGGGCCGCGTGCGCGCGATGTGCTCGGCCAAGTCACCAAAGCGGATTTGTCCAATGCTGGTTTCCCCTGGCTGACGGCGCAATACATCGAAACCGTAGCAGGCCGCTGCCTGGCGATGCGCGTTAATTACGTGGGCGAACTGGGCTGGGAGTTGCATGCACCGGTGGGCCAATTGCCCGCCTTGTACGCCGCCATTTGGGCTGCGGGCACGGCCCACGACATCCGCGACTTTGGCCTCTATGCGATGGACAGCTTGCGTGTGGACAAGTGCTACCGTGGCTGGAAGAGCGATTTGGAAAGCGGCTACACGCCACTGGAGGCTTCGCTAGACCGTTTTGTGGATGTGACCAAGGCCGACTTCATTGGCAAAGCCGCATTGGTCGCCGAACACGCACGCGGCGCGGCGCAACGTTTTGTGCCGCTGATTTTTGATGAGGATGGCGATGCGGAGAGCCCGTATTGCGCGCAAGTGTTTGACGGCGAAAACAATGTGGGCTTGACCACCTCGGGCGTGTGGAGCCACACCTTAAAGAAGAGCGTGGCCCTGGCTTACGTCAAAGCCGACAAAGCGGCGCCCGGCACCAAGCTGCAAGTCAATGTGCTGGGCACCATGCGCAGCGCCACAGTGCACGCCGAGCCTTTGTACGACCCGAAAAACGAACGCCTGCGGGCTTAAATCCAAGCCTGACTTGGCCCGGCACCGACACCACATTGATAGACCTAATGACAGGCCCTGGCAAAAAATCAGGCCTGAGCCCCTTGCGGGTTGGTCGTTTTACAAGGCCGAGTACACCGCATCGAGCAAGCGTTCGCGCCGGGGGTCCAGCCCGTCATCGAAGCCCAGCATGCGGTTGCTGACGAAGGCAAAACCGAGGCGCTGGTCCGGGTCGGCGAAGGCCACTGAACCACCCCAGCCGGTGTGGCCAAAATGGGCCTCGCCAGCGTGTGCGCCAAAGCCGCTAGACCCCTTGCGAAAGCCCGCGGCAAACACCGTGGGGGCGCTGTAGCAAGCGTCCAGCCCGTCAAAGCGGGTAGCGGTGGCGCGCGCCAGACCCGCCGGTGAAATCAAGGACACGCCGTAGCCGGTGCCCCCGCCGGCCATCAGGCCATAGAGGCGGGCCAGCGAGCGCGCGTCGGCGTGGCCGTTGGCGCCCGGGATTTCAGCCGCGCGCCAGACCCGTTCATTGGCCAGCAAGGCGTTCAGGCCGGGTTTTTGAAACGCGTGCGGGTAATCGCTTTTCGCACCAAAACGCACCCAGTCGTAGGCCTTCTCGTGGGCTGACAGTTCGGCCACACGCGGCTCTTCTGCCAAAGGCAGACCAACGAAAAATGACAAGCCCAAGGGCTGAGAAATTTCTTCTGCAATGAATTGCCCCAGGCTGCGGCCGTCGACTCGGCGCACCAACTCACCCACCAAAAAACCATAGGTCAAGGGGTGGTAGACGCAGCGACTGCCCGGAGGCCACAGCGGCGTCATGGCCGCCAGCGCATCGACCACTGGTTGTCGGGCGTAGATGGCTTCGTGTGTCAAAGCGACGCGCAACCCGTCCAGGCCGGCTTGGTGCGACATCACCCAATCCAGCGTGATGTGCTCTTTGCCACCAGCCGCAAACTCGGGCCAGTAGCGGGCCACCGGCTGTGCGTAATCCAGCAAGCCCCGCTCGACCAGCATGGCCACCGCCAAAGCCACCACGCCTTTGGTGACCGACCAGACATTCACCAGCGTGTCGGCCTCCCAGGGCAGGCTGCGGTCTGTCGTGCGGTGACCGCCCCAGAGGTCCACCACGGTCTCGCCGTCCAGCACCACGGACACGGCGGCGCCGTGCTCCAGGCCGTCGGTGAAACTGCGGGCAAAGGCCTCGCGCACGGCTTCAAAGCGTGGGCTGGTGCTGCCCTCCACCTTGGGGGGCAGTGTGTTCAAGGTGCCATCCAGCTGGTGTGGGCCGGCCGACCGGCAAGCTGCAGCGCGCTGGTGGCGGCCGGCGTTGTGGCGATGAGGCGGCCGCGCTTGTACACCTGGAGCCGGGTGGCGCGCAGGCGCAGCGCCTCGATTGGGTCGCGCGCTTGCAGCAGCACAAAGTCGGCAAAGCAACCGGCTTGCAGGCCGTAGCCGTTCAAGCCCATCACCTGTGCCGGGTTCACGGTGACGGCGTCAAAGCATTGGCGCATGGCGGCCTGGCTGGTCATTTGTGCCACGTGCAGACCCATGTGGGCCACTTCCAGCATGTCGCCACTGCCCAGGCTGTACCAGGGGTCCATCACGCAGTCGTGGCCAAAAGCCACGTTGATGCCAGCGGCCATCAGCTCGGGCACCCGCGTCATGCCCCGGCGTTTGGGGTAGCTGTCGTGGCGGCCTTGCAGGGTGATGTTGATTAGCGGGTTGGCCACCACCTGCAACTGCGCCTCCGCCATCAGGGGCAGCAGCTTGCTCACGTAGTAGTTGTCCATGCTGTGCATGGAGGTCAGGTGCGAGCCGGTCACGCGCCCGTGCAGGCCCAGGCGCTGGGTTTCAAAGGCCAGGGTTTCAACGTGGCGCGACAGCGGGTCGTCCGACTCGTCGCAGTGCATGTCAACGCGCAAGCCACGCTCGGCGGCCAGTTCACACAGCAGCTTCACGCTCAAGGCGCCCTGTTCAGCGGTGCGCTCAAAGTGGGGAATGCCGCCCACCACGTCCACACCCAGGTCGAGCGCGCGCTTCAAGTTGTTCATGTGCTGCGCTGGCCCCTGGGGGCCGCGCAGCACGCCGTCTTGCGGAAAGGCCACCAGCTGCAGGTCGATGTAAGGCGCCACCTGGCGCTTCACCTCGAGCAAGGCCTCCACGGCCAGCAGGCGCGGGTCGCACACATCCACATGCGTGCGAATGGCCAGCAAGCCTTTGGCCACGGCCCAGTCGCAGTAGGCCAGCGCGCGTTCAATCAAGGCCTCGGCGGTGAGCAGCGGTTTGAGTTCGCCCCACAGGGCAATGCCTTCCAGCAGCGTGCCGCTCTGGTTGACGCGCGGCAGGCCGTAGCTCAGCGTGGCGTCCATGTGAAAGTGCGCATCGACAAACGGCGGGCACAGCAGCTGGTCTTGCGCGTCTAGCGTCTGGTGGGCCGGGGCTTGCAGACCGCGGGCGACTTCCACAATTTTGCCGCCTCGCACCGCCACCGACATGTGGGTGCGGCCGTCAGGCAGGTTGGCGTTTTGGATCAGCAGATCAAGCATTTAGCGTTCGCCTTTGCGGTAGGGTTTCATCAGCGCCTGCGGGTAGCTGGCTTTGCGCGCCACCAAAATCAGCGCCAGAATGGACAGGACGTAGGGCAGCATCAGGTACATCTGGTAGGGCAGCACGGCAGCGCCTGACTGTTGCAAGCGCAGTTGCAGCGCATCAAAAAAGGCAAACAGCAAGGCGCCCAGCAAGGCCTTGCCCGGGCGCCAGGAGGCAAACACCACCAGCGCCACGCAGATCCAGCCGCGCCCGTTGACCATGTTGAAAAAGAAAGCATTGAAGGCCGACAGCGTCAGGAACGAGCCGGCCACGCCCATCAGCGCCGAGCCCGCCACAATGGCGCCGGTGCGCACCGCGGCCACCGAAATGCCCTGGCCTTCAGCAGCCTGCGGGTTTTCGCCCACCATGCGCACCGCCAGCCCCAGCGGCGTGCGGTACAGCACATAGCCCAGCACCGGCACCAGCAGCAGCGCCAGCAGCGTGAGCGGGGTTTGCAGCGTCAGCACCGGCAGGCCCAGCCAGTCCAGCGCGGACAGGCTCGCAAATGGCGTGATGGTGGGGGGCGTGGACACCTTGGGAAAACTCACGCGGTAGCCGTAATAGCTCAGGGCCGTGGCCAACAGCGTGATGCCCAGACCCGACACATGTTGCGACAGCGCCAGCACCACGGTCAAGAAGGCATGCAGCAAGCCCAGCACGGCCCCGGTAAGCGCCGCTGCCAGCACGCCCAGCCACAGCGGCGCGCCCAGATAAACCGCCAGCCAACCGGTGAAGGCGCCGGCCACCATGATGCCTTCAATGCCCAGGTTCAGCACCCCGGCGCGCTCGCACAGCAGCACCCCCAGCGTGCCCAGAATCAGCGGCGTGGCGATGCGCAGCACGGCGACCCAAAAGGACTGGTTGGACAAAATTTCAAACAGTTCCATCAGCGTCCTCCCGGCCATTCCTGCCTGGATGGGTCAACAAGAAGCGCAGCGCCAAGCCGCGGGCCGGCGGGCGTCATTTCCAGCGCACCTTGTATTGCGTCAGCAGCGTAGCCACCAGCACAGAAATCAGCGAGGCGGCCACGATCACATCCGCGATGTAGGTGGGCACGCCGACGGCGCGGCTCATGCTGTCGGCGCCCACCAGCACGCCGGCCACAAACACGCTGGCGGCCACCACGCCCAGCGGGTGCAGGGCAGCCAGCATGGCAATCACAATGCCTGAGTAGCCGTAGCCTGGCGACATATCGAGCGTGAGGTAGCTGGTGCGCCCGGCCACCTCAATGGCACCGGCCAGACCGGCCAGGCCACCGGACAGCAAGGCCACCAGCACCACGGTGCGCGTGACCGGCACGCCGGCAAAGGCGGCGGCGCGCGGGTTCAGGCCAACCGCGCGAATATCAAAACCCAGCACGGTGTATTTCAGCAAGGCCCACAGCCCCACGGACAAGGTGCAGGCCCACAGCAGCCCGGTGTGCACGCGGGTTTGCGCAATCAGTTTGGACAATTCCAGCTCGCCCATCAGCGCCACGCTTTGCGGCCAGCCCATGGCGGTGGGGTCTTTCATGGGGCCGTCCAGCATCAAAGACACCAGCAACAGCACGATGAAGTTGAGCAGCAGCGTGGTGACCACTTCGTCCACGCCGAGCCGGGCTTTCAACAAAGCCGGGCCGAGCAGCAGCAGCGCGCCGGCCAGCGCAGCGGCCAGCATCATCAACACAAACAGCAGCGCTGGCGGCAGCGGCCAACCCTCACCACCGTGTAAGCCGCCTACCGCCACGGCGGCCAGTGCGCCCACGTACAACTGGCCCTCGGCACCAATGTTGAAGAGCCGCGCCTTGAAGGCCACGGTGGCGGCTAGTCCGGTCAAGATCAGGGGAATGGCGCGGGTCAGGGTTTCACTCAGGGCAAACACGGAGCCGAAGCCGCCTTGCAGCAACAGGCCGTAAGTGGGGCCAATGGGCGCGCCGGCCCACAGCACCAGCAAGGCGCTCACCAGCAAGGTAAACAACACGGCGCCAATGGGTGCCAGCACCAGGGCCAGGGGCGAACTGTGGCTGCGTTTTTCAAGTCGCATGCGCGGTCTCCCCAGCAGCTTGTGTGGTGGCGCCGGCCATCGCCAGGCCAATGGCCTCGCGGCTCCAGGCTTGTGCGGGCAGGGCCGCGCTCAAGTGGCCGGCGTGCATCACAGCCACACGGTCGCCCAGCGTCAGCACTTCGTCCAGGTCGTCAGAGATCAGCAGCACGGCGGCGCCGGCATCGCGCGCGGCCAGCAACTGCGCCTGCACGTAGGCCACGGCGCCAATGTCCAGGCCCCAGGTGGGTTGGTGCGCCACGATCAGGCGCGCTACGGTGGACTCGGCGGCGGCACCCGTGGGTGACTGGGTGGGCCCTGGGTGCAGCAGGGCGCGCCCCAGAATCAGTTTTTGCATGTTGCCGCCCGAGAGAGACCGGGCCGCGCTGTGGGCGCCGCCACCGCGCACGTCAAACGCTTGCATGACGCGCTGGGCATAGGCCTGCGCTGCAGCCCGGCGCACCCAGCCCCAGCGTGAAAAAAGGGGGCTTCGCAAGCGCTCCGACACCGCGTTTTCCCACAGCGGCAAATCGCCCACCAGGCCCACGGTGTGGCGGTCTTCGGGAATACGGGCCACCCCCAGCGCCACCAGTTGGGACGGGTGCGCGGGCAGCGGCTGGCCCAGTAACTCAACCTGGCCACTGTCGGCGCTACGGGTGCCGCAGAGCAGCTCGGCCAGCGCCACCTGGCCGTTGCCGGAGACGCCGGCGATGGCCACAATTTCTCCGGCGTTCAGGGTCAGTGAGACCTGCGCCAGGCGCTCGCGGGCGTGGCGCGTAGACACGTTGCGCAGCACACACACGGGCGCGCCGGTGTGCGCCGTGGGGTGGCGTTGGGGCGCCTCCAGGGCATGGCCCACCATCCACTGCGCCAGTTGCGCCTGCGTGGTGGTGGCGGCGCTGGCCTGTGCCACCAGTTGGCCCCCGCGCAAAACGGCAACCCGGTGCGACACGCGCAGCACTTCACCCAGTTTGTGGCTGATGAAGATGATGGACAAACCTTGCGCCACCATCTGGGCCAGCACGTCAAACAGGGCTTCGCTTTCTTGCGGCGTCAGCACAGCGGTGGGCTCATCCAGAATCAGAATACGGGCACCCCGGTACAGGGCTTTCAGAATCTCGACGCGCTGGCGCTCACCCACCGAGAGGTTGCCCACCAAGGCCTGCGGGTTCACCTGCAGGCCAAAGCGTTGCGCCACGTCGAGCAGTTTTTGGCGCGCCTGGTGGCGGCGGGTGAAGGGCTGCCACAGCGGCTCCGAGCCCATCATCACGTTGTCCAGCACGCTCAAGTTGTCGGCCAGGGTGAAGTGCTGGTGCACCATGCCAATGCCGGCGTTCAGTGCGGCTTTGGGGTCGCCCGGCGGCAAAGGCCGGCCAAACACCTCAATGTGGCCGGCGTCGGCGGTGTAGTGGCCAAACAAAATGGACACCAGCGTGGATTTGCCGGCGCCGTTTTCGCCCAGCAAGGCCAACACCTCTCCCGCTTGGAGCGAGAGCGAGATGTGGTCATTGGCCACCAGCGCCCCAAAGCGCTTGGTGATGCCCGTGAGCTGCAGGACAGGAGGCGTCATGGGCGTTTAGCTTGGGGACAAGCCCACAAGCCGGGGCTTACTTGGTCGTGGACTTGGGCTGGTTGTCGTCCACTTTGACGCTGAACTTGCCTTCTTGAATGGCTTTTTCCTTGGCGCGCATTTTGGCGACCAAATCAGCCGGGATCTTTTTCTCGAAAGTGCCCAGCGGTGCCAGCGAAGAACCTTTGTGCTTCATCATGGAGTACTGGCCGTAGTCTTCAGCGGTGAACTTGCCTTCTTTGACCAGTTTGATGGCGCGGTCAGCCGAGGGTTCAAAGTGCCACAGCGCCGAGGCCACCACGGTGTCGGGGTACTGGGCCTGGGTGTTGATCACGTTGCCGATGGCGAGCTTGCCTTTTTCCTTGGCCGCATCGCTCACGCCAAAGCGCTCGGCGTAGAGCACATCGGCGCCTTTGTCGATCATGGCGAACGAGGCTTCCTTGGCTTTGGGTGGGTCAAACCAGCTGTTGATGAAACTCACGCTGAACTCGACCTTGGGGTTGACCTCTTTGGCGCCCATCATGAAGGCGTTCATCAGGCGGTTGACCTCGGGGATGGGAAAGCCCCCGACCATGCCGATTTTGTTGCTCTTGCTCATGCCGCCGGCAATCATGCCCGACAGGTAGGCGGGTTCTTGGATGTAGTTGTCAAAGACGCTGAAGTTGGGGGCTTGCGGTTTGCCGCTGGAGCCCATCAGGAAGGACACCTTGGGGAAGTCTTTGGCCACTTTGCGCGCCGCAGCTTCAACCGCAAAGGCCTCGCCCACGATCAGGGTGTTGCCGGCCGTGGCGTACTCGCGCATGACGCGTTCGTAGTCGGCGTTGCTGACGTTCTCGCTGGCCTTGTATTCAATTTCGCCGCGCGCTTCGGCGGCTTTGAGCGCGGTGTGCAGACGCCCGGCCCACTGCTGCTCGAACGGCACGGTGTAGATGCCGGCCACTTTGGGTTTGGCTTGTGCCAGCGCCAGGGTGGGCGCGAGGGTGGCCACGACGGCGGCCAGGATGACCGCATGGCGGCGACTAAGTTGAATCGACATAGTTTCTCCAGGTTGATGACACACATTCAGCCGCTAAAGGGATTTAGCGGCCCACAGTTTAAGCGGGTTGAGGTGCTGAAAAAAAGGGCACTAGGCCACTCAGGTCCCGGCGCGCTCCAGCATGGCGTGCAACAACACATTGCAGCCAGCGGTGATGTGCTCGGGCTTGGCGTCTTCAATCTCGTTGTGGCTGATGCCGTCCTTGCAGGGAATAAAGATCATGCCGCTGTGCGCCAGTTTGGCCATGTAGACCGCATCGTGGCCAGCGCCTGATACCACCGGCATGTTGGAGTAACCCAGCTTGGCGGCGGCACGCGCGACGGCGTCAATGCAGTGGCTGTGAAAGCCGATGGCCGAGTAGCTCGACACCATTTCAATCTTCACGTCCAGCCCGCTGCTCTGGGACAACTTGGCGGCAAAGGCCTTGACCTCGTCCGCCATCTGGTCCACCAGGGCGTCGGTGCTGTTGCGCAGGTCAATGGAGAACTTCACGCGGCCCGGAATGACGTTGCGGCTGTTGGGAAACACCTGCACCATGCCCACTGTGCCACGGCCATGCGGGGCGTGGCGCAGCGCGCTGGCCACCACCTCTTGCATGATGTGGGTGGCCACCTGCATGGCATCGCGGCGCAGCGCCATGGGCGTGGGGCCGGCATGCGCCTCCATGCCGGTGACGGTGCAGTCAAACCAGCGAATGCCCAGCACGCCTTGCACCACGCCAATGGTGATGTCGTTGTCTTCAAGCACCGGGCCTTGTTCAATATGGGTTTCAAAGTAAGCGCCAATCGGGTGCTGGCCAGGCTCTTCGGTGCCGATGTAGCCAATGCGCGCCAGTTCGTCTTTGACCGTTTTGCCCTCGGTATCGGTGGCGGCATAGGCATGCTCCAGCGTGAAGGCCTTGGCAAACACGCCCGAGCCCATCATCACCGGTACAAAGCGGGAGCCTTCTTCGTTGGTCCAGAACGCCACTTCAATCGGCGCCTCGGTTTCAATGCCGAGGTCGTTCAGGGTGCGCACCACTTCCAGCCCGGCGAGCACGCCGTAGTTGCCGTCAAACTTGCCGCCGGTGGGCTGGGTGTCAATGTGGCTGCCGGTCATGATGGGGGGCAGGCTGTTGTTGCGCCCGGCGCGGCGCATGAAGCCGTTGCCAATTTTGTCGATGGTGACGGTCATGCCCGCCTCGCGCGCCCAGCGCGTGACCAGGTCGCGGCCCTGTTTGTCCAGGTCGGTGAGGGTCAGGCGGCACACCCCGCCTTTGGGCGTGGCGCCAATCTGCGCCAGCTCCATGAGCGAGGCCCACAAGCGCTCGCCGTTGATGCGCAGGCTGTCAATGTCAACGAGGGTGGCGGTGTTCATGGGGTGGTCCTTTGAGAAAAGAAGAAGTGGTTAAGTGATGAAGTCATGCAGCCCGAACTACCTGGATTGCCGCGCTTCGCTCGCAATGACGGGTCGCGGTGCACTTGCAATGACGGGTAGCGTTGCACTTGCAATGACGGGTAGCGTTGCGCTTGCAATGGCGAGTTGGATTCAACGCTTGACGGCGGTGGGCGTCAGGCTGGCGGCGCGTTGTTGCACGGCCTGGAAGTCCGGGCCAAAGGCCGGACGCTTGATGTAGCGGCCTTTGCCGGCCACCGCGCGCAGGTCGCCTTGCACAAACACCAGCTCGCCCTGGCTGATGGTGTGGCTAGGAATGCCTTTGACGGTGCGGCCTTCAAAGATGTTGAAGTCGCCTTTGCTGTGCTGCGTTTTCACCGACAGGGTTTTGCTGCCCTGCGGGTCCCACACCACCAGGTCGGCATCGGCGCCGGCTGAGACGCTGCCTTTTTGTGGGTAGATGTTGAACAGCTTGGCGGTGTTGGCCGAGGTGATGGCAACAAACTCCGAGGGGGTCAGGCGTCCAGTGTTGACGCCGGCGTCCCACAGCACCGCCAGGCGCTCTTCTACGCCGCCGGTGCCGTTGGGGATTTTGGAGAAGTCGTCTTTGCCAGCGGCTTTTTGCGCAGCGCAAAAGGTGCAGTGGTCGGTGGCGGTGGTGTGCAGGTTGCCCGATTGCAGGCCGCGCCACAGCGCTTCCTGGTGGCCTTTGGCGCGAAACGGGGGGCTCATCACGTGGGCCGCTGCGGTGGCAAAGTCGGGGTGGCGGTAGACGCTCTCGTCCACCACCAGGTGCCCGGCTAACACCTCGCCATAGACACGCTGGCCACGGGCACGGGCGCGGGCAATGGCCTCGGCCGATTCGGCGCAGGACACGTGCACCACGTAGATGGGCACGCCCAGCACGTCGGCAATGGCAATGGCGCGGTTGGCGGCTTCCGCCTCCACCATGGGGGGGCGCGAGAGCGGGTGCCCTTCCGGGCCGGTAATGCCCATGGCCGCCACTTCTTTTTGCAGCAAGAACACCAGCTCGCCATTTTCGGCGTGCACGGTGGGCATGGCGCCGAGTTCAAGCGCGCGCTTGAAGCTGTTCACCAGCGTTTCGTCGTCGCACATGATGGCGTTTTTGTAGGCCATGAAATGCTTGAAGCTGTTGATGCCTTCTTGCTGCACCAGCGTGCCCATGTCGCGGCGCACCGTCTCGTCCCACCAGGTGATGGCCATGTGGAAGGTGTAGTCAGAGGCGGCTTTTTCTGCCCAGCCGCGCCAGGTTTGGTAAGCCTCCATCAGCGGCTGCTGCGGGTTGGGAATGACGAAGTCGATGATGGTGGTGGTGCCCCCGGCCATGGCCGCAGCCGTGCCGGTGAAGAAGTCGTCCATGGTGGTGGTGCCCATGAACGGCAATTGCATGTGGGTGTGCGGGTCGATGCCGCCGGGCATGACGTACTGGCCTCCCGCGTCCACCACGGTGGCGCCAGCGGGCGCTTGCAGGGCTTCACCCACGGCGATGATTTTGCCGTCTTGGGTCAGTACATCGGCCTTGAAGGCCCGGTCAGCGTTGACGACAGTGCCGCCGCGAATCAAGAGTGTGGTCATGGTTTAGGTTCTCTTAAAAATGCTGTTGTTACGCCGCTACCCGCATCGGGTTGTTGGGGTGGGTGGTCCAGTCGGCGTGTTCGGCGCTGACCACTTGGCCGGTGCGCAGGTCTTTCTCGCCGGCGGGTACGTCGCGCAGGGTGATGCACTCGGGCACCGGGCACACCAGGGTGCACAGGTTGCAGCCCACGCATTCGTCTTCTTTCACCTCGAAATGGCGCTTGCCGTCTTTCTCCAGTGTGATGGCCTGGTGCGAGGTGTCTTCGCAGGCAATGTGGCAGCGCCCGCATTGAATGCAACTGTCTTGGTTGATGACGGCCTTGCTGATGTGGTTGAGGTTCAGGTAGCGCCAGTCGGACACGGTGGGCAGCGCCTTGCCGCGAATGTCGTCCAGCGAGGTGAAGCCCATCTCGTCCATGTAGTTGGACAGGCCGTCGCTCATTTCCTGCACGATCTTGAAACCATAGACCATTGCCGCCGTGCAGACCTGCACATTGCCCGCGCCCAGTGCGATGAAGTCCAGCGCGTCGCGCCAGTTGCCCACGCCGCCAATGCCCGAGATCGGCAAACCGGCGGTGAGCGGGTCGCGCGCAATTTCGGCCACCATGTTGAGCGCAATCGGTTTGACCGCCGGGCCACAGTAGCCGCCGTGCGAACCTTTGCTGCCGGTAGACGGGCTCATGCGCAGCGTGGCCGGGTCGACGCCCATGATGGAGTTGATGGTGTTGATGAGCGACACCGCATCGGCCCCGCCCTTTTTGGCCGCGCGCGCGGGCTGGCGAATGTCGGTGATGTTGGGGGTGAGCTTGACGATGACGGGCAGTTTGGAATACTGCTTGCACCACTCGGTGACCATCTGGATGTACTCCGGCACCTGGCCCACGGCGGCGCCCATGCCGCGCTCGCTCATGCCGTGTGGGCAGCCAAAGTTGAGTTCAATGCCGTCGGCGCCGGTGTCGGTCACGCGCGGCAAAATGGCTTTCCAGGCGGCCTCTTCACACGGCACCATCAGCGACACCACCATGGCGCGGTCGGGCCAGTCGCGCTTGACCTCGGTGATCTCGCGCAGGTTGAGTTCCAGGTCGCGGTCGGTGATGAGTTCAATGTTGTTCAGGCCCATCAGGCGCCGGTCGGGCGTGAGCAGCGCGCCGTAGCGCGGGCCGTTGACATTGACCACCGGCGGCCCGGCCTCACCCAGCGTCTTCCAGACCACGCCACCCCAGCCGGCTTCAAACGCGCGGTTGACGTTGTAGGCCTTGTCGGTCGGCGGCGCCGAGGCCAGCCAGAACGGGTTGGGGCTGTGAATGCCCGCAAAATTATTGTGCAGATTGGCCATGGTGTGCTTTCAATTCAAAACGGGTAATGCATGGACTGCCGCGGCCCCAGGCTTAGCGGCTCAAGTGGGCGTGGATGGCGTGGGCCGACTGTTTGCCGTGTTCCACGGCTTCCACAGTCAGGTCCAGGCCGCCAGCGCGGCAGTCGCCGCCGGCCCACACGCCGGGTAAATTGGTTTGCCCTTGGGCATCGGTGGCAATGCGCCCCTGCTCAAGCACCAGCCCGGCTTGCCCCAGCACCGGGTTGCCGAGCTTTTGGCCAATGGCTTTGAGCACCATGTCGGCCTGAAAACTCTGGATCTCGTCGGTTGGCGTCCACTGGCCGTTGACTTCCACTTGCCGGGTAAACCGCACCACCGCCACATGCCCTTCGCCGCCGGTAATCTCTAAAGGCGCCAGGCCGTGGTGAATGGTGACGCCATGGGTTTGCGCCCATTGCTGTTCCGCGGTGGAGGCGGTCATGGTTTGCGGGCCGCGCCGGTACACCATGTGCACTTCTTGCGCGCCCAGCAGCTTGCTTTGCACGGCGGCGTCTACGGCGGTCATACCGCCGCCAATCACCACCACGCGCCGGCCCACGGGCAGTGTGGCCAGGTCGGCGCTTTGGCGCAGGGCAGCAATGAAGTCCACCGCGTCATGTACCCCCGCCAGCGACTCGCCCGGTACGTTCAATTGGTGCGTGGCCGCCAGGCCCATGCCCAGAAACAGGGCGTCGTAGTCCTGTTGCAGTGCGGCGAGTTGGGCGCTGGTTTCCAGCTTCCAGCCGTGGCGCACCTCGATGCCGCCGATGTCGAGCAGCCATTGCACCTCGCGTTGGGCAAAGTTGTCGGGCGTCTTGTAGCTGGCCAGACCGTATTCGTTGAGGCCACCGGCTTTGGGGCGGGCGTCAAACACCACCACCTGGTGGCCCAGGCGCGCCAGGACGTGGGCGCAGGCCAGCCCGGCCGGACCCGCGCCTACGACCGCCACCGTTTTGCCAGTGGCCGGCGCGCGTGTGAAGAGTTGGGGCTGCGCGCTCTCCATCAGCGCGTCTACCGCGTGGCGCTGCAGGCGGCCAATGGCCACGGGCTTGCCTTCTTGCGTGGTGCGCACGCACACCGCCTCGCAGAGGTTCTCGGTGGGGCAGACGCGCGCGCACATGCCGCCCAGGGGGTTGGCCTCCAGAATGGCGCGGGCCGAGCCACGCAGGTTGCCGTCGGCAATGCGCTTGATGAAGGACGGCACATCAATGCTGGTGGGACAGGCGGTGGCGCAGGGCGCGTCATAGCAATAGAGGCAGCGCTCGGCTTCCAGCACGGCCTGGGCCTGCGTCAGGCGGGGGCTGGCATCGGCAAAGCGCAGGGCGTACTCGGCAGCGCTTAACCGACCAGAGCGAACATCGGGAACAGATGAAGTGGACACGCGGGCAACTCCTGGCAGAGAATGACTCAAAAACAAGTCGAAGTTGACCATCCAGTCAACTTATCGGTCGAATACTAGCAATACATGTGCCGCGATGTAACTAGGGGTTTGCACTAGGCGGGTGTCGCCCCAGGTATAGGACAAGACCTGCTGAAACGGTGATTTATTGGCGGTGCCCGTTTGCATGTCCAGCTGCCAACCCAGCACCCGGTCATTCACCTCCCACAAGCGCGCCAGACTCAGCCCCCAGTTGGTGATTGAGGTCGTAGCCTTCTGGCTGGCCTGGGTTTTAGGTCACAATGTATTTTTAATCAATAACCAGTGAGAGTTCGTATGGTCAAAGCGACCAAAACTTCCGCTCCGGACAAATCCATTGCCGTCACCGACGCGCAAATTGAAAAGGCTGCCGAGGTCTTTCGTGTGATGTCGGCGCCCATGCGTCTGCGCATCATCAGTTGCTTATGCAACGGCGAAAAAAATGTGGGTGAGTTGCTCGGCGAAATCAATACCACGCAGCCCAATATGTCGCAGCATCTGAACGCGCTCTACTTGGCGGGCGTGCTGGACAAGCGCCGCGAAGGCGTTCAAATTTTTTACCGCATTGTCAATAACCACATCGTCAGCATCTGTCGTGCAGTCTGCCAGCAGACTGCACTTGAAAGTTAGCAGTCAGTTTCGAGCCGGGTTTCCACTGACGCCAGTCAGACGTTGAGCGCGCTAATATCCATACATCAGGAGATACGGATTAAGCCTTTCATTTTGTAATTCTCAGGCATGTTGGCGTGGTCTGTGCCCGTTGAAAAAGACAAGCTCGTACTCTTAAAGGGTCCGGCCTCCTTAACGTATTAACGAGGAAATTTCATGAAATTAACTTCAGCGATAAGTTCATTGGCTTTGCTGGCCATATCTGGTTTGGCGCAAGCCCAGGCACCGGATGCCCTGCAGGTGCGCAGTTGGGCCGCCGCCTGTGCGAGCTGCCACGGCACCAATGGCCAAGCCCAGCCGGGCATGGAAGCATTGGCTGGCGCTAACAAAGATGACATGGTCAAGAAAATGCTGGACTTCAAGGCTGGACGCAAGCCCGCCACCATCATGCATCAGTTGGCCAAAGGCTATAGCGATGAGCAAATCGTTGCCATCGCCGGCTACTTCGCCGCCCAGAAAAAATAAGGAGCCCATCATGCAACGCCGTCATTTTTTACAAACGGGCTCCGCTTTAGGGGCAATGGCTATGGTTTCGGGCTGTGCCAACGTGCCGTCCAACAAGGGCCCCAAGGTGGTTGTCATCGGAGGGGGTTATGCGGGGGCTACGGCCGCTAAATATATTCGCATGTGGTCAGATCAGGGCATTCAGGTGACCTTGGTAGAGCCAAATCCCATGTTTATTTCCTGTCCGATTTCCAATTTGGTCATCGGCGGCAGCAAGACCATCGCTGAAATCACCACACCCTACGATGGCCTGGTCAAGCGCCATGGTGTGCAGTTGGTGCAAGACCGTGTGAACCAGATCGATGTAGAGAAGCGGGTGGTCAAACTGGCCGGTGGGGCCGAGTTGAGCTATGACCGTCTGATCGTTTCTCCCGGTGTGGATTTCATGTGGGAAGGCTTGCCTGGCATGAGCAAGCCCGGCGCACAAGACAAGGTGCTGCACGCCTGGAAAACAGGGGCACAAACCGTGGCTTTGCGCAAGCAGCTTGAAGCAATGCCCGATGGTGGCGTTTTCGCCATGTCGATCCCGCTGGCACCCTACCGTTGCCCACCCGGCCCCTATGAGCGGGCTTGCCAGGTGGCCGAGTATTTCAGCAAGTCCAAACCCAAGAGCAAAGTGTTGATTTTGGATGCCAATGACGATGTAACTTCAAAGGGGCCATTGTTCAAGAAAGCCTGGGCAGAGCGTTACAAAGGCATTGTTGAGTACCGCGGCAAACACAACGTGACCGATGTGGATGCGGCAACCAACACGCTCAAGTTTGAATTCAATGATGATCTCAAAGCCAATGTGCTCAACGTCATCCCCAACATGCGAGCTGGCGACATTGCTGTCAAAGCTGGGCTGGCTACCGCCAACAAGCGGTGGTGCGACGTAGACTTTTTGACCTTTGAATCCAAGGTTGCAAAAAATGTGCACGTGTTGGGTGATTCCATTCAGATAGCCCCGGCCATGCCCAAATCTGGTCACATGGCTAACCAACATGGAAAAACGTGTGCTGCTGCGGTCGTTGCTTTGTTGACCGGCAAGGAGGTCAACACCATGCCAATCTACAACAACACTTGTTACAGTTTTGTTAGCTCCGAAGATGTGGTGCATGTGGCCAGTGTGCACCGTTACGATGCAGACAAGAAGACCATGCTGACCGTACCAGGCTCTGGCGGCGTCTCTAGTGCTGCCAACGAGTTGGAGGGCCGCTATGCCTTGGCTTGGGCGCGAAATATTTGGGCCGATACGCTGGCCTGAAGCCGATGCCCGTGAGGGGTTCGAAACAGAGGTGAAACAGAGGTCGCTCATGGTCACACACCATCCAGCCAAATGTTTGGCGCAAGTTGTCATCGTGCTGAGCGCGGCTTTAACTGGCCTATCGGCCATGGCCCAAGCCGATGAAGCCCGGGCTAAAAAAATTGTCAGTGGCGTTTGCTTCGTTTGCCATGGGGCAGAAGGCGAATCTTCCAGCGAGGTGTTTCCACGCCTGGCCGGTCAGCATTGGGAATACACGGCCAAGCAGTTGTCAAATTTCAAAACCGGTAAACGCAAAAGCACAGCCATGGCCGATATGGTGGCCAAGCTGACGCCTGACGAAATGGTGGCACTGGGCAAGTATTTCGAGAAGCAAGCGGTGGTCGTTGAGCCTGCCAAGGACCAGGGTTTGGCGGCTGTTGGTCAGTACATCTTCCACAACGGCAATAAATTCAGCAGTTTGGCGGCGTGCGCCAGTTGCCATGGTGCAGATGCAAAGGGTACGGCGGCCTTGCCCCGGTTGGCAGGCCAGTATGCTGAATACACCGCAGCCCAGTTGCAGCAATTCAACAAACGAGAGCGAACCAACGACAACGCGGTGATGCACGCCATCGTGAGCAAGATGACACCCCTTGAAATCGCGGCGGTAGCCGAGTACCTGAGCGGCAAATAACGACGCGCTTGATGGGCAGCTTGCCTGCGTCATCTTGGCGCAGTTCTGACGATTCAGGTTTGACGAGGCTGTGTGGCGACGGGTATGGCGCCATCGAGCCAGCGATCGGTCAATCCCGCACCCAGCCACATCCCGGCCAGGCTGATCCAAGCGGTCAAGGCAAAGATGGCACCTCCTGTTACGCCAGCGCCTACGGCACAGCCTCCTGCGAGCATGGCGCCAAATCCCATCAGGACCGCGCCGCCCATATAGCGTCGCATGCTGTAGCCATCGGTAAAACCTTCAAGCTTCCATTCTTTGCCAACCAAGGCGCCCACCAGCGACCCAATAAACACCCCCGGCAGGAGTCCAAAATCGAATCCTATCGGCGGCGCGGGCCACTGTACCAAGCGCATCAGCCATTGAGCCGATGGCCCACTGAATGTCAATCCTTGAATTTGGACCGGATCAAACGATTCACGCGCGACCCACTGACTAAAGCCCCAGGCCGCAGCAACCATTAAACCCGTGCCCATCCCACCGACCCACATCCACAATCCGCGGCGAGGGCTTTGCAAAGAAAAATACAACGCAGCGAGCAACCACAGGAGGCCCAAGGCCAAGCCAGCACCATGCCCAAGGCCTGCTAAAGCGAGCAAGTCGCGGGACGCCCCCCCATCGACGGCCCACCAACTACTGATGGCCAAACGCAAGGGCGACAAAACACCCGATAACGCAGACTGTGCAGTGACGGCGAAGATCAAGCCTGAAAGCAATGCGCGCAAGTTGCCAGTAGCCGACAACACCAGCAAACGGCTGGCGCAGCCCCGAGCCATGATCATGCCGATGCCAAAAAACAGGCCACCGATGAGTGCGCCAGAGATACTGCCAGTTGCTGAAATTTGTCGGGCATTGCTGGTGTCCAGCCAGCCCATCAAAGCCATGACTTGGACCGAAATCACAGCCGCAGAAAAGGCCAGCAGCCACACCGTGAGTTTGTCTCCAAATCGGCGATGCCAGAATTCGATGACCGCGGCCCGCAAACAAAATCGTGAGCGCTGCGCAAAAAAACCAAACAGCCCACCAATTAACGCGCCGCCAGTTGCCAACACAGCAGGGTTGCCGTAGGTCTCCAGCCATTCAGCCATTGCCATGGCGTTCTCCATTGATATCATTGATTACTGATATACATGGTACGTTCACAGGCCCATCCACCTTTGACCTGGGTCAACTGTTCTTGATACACGCTCAGCGGGGGATGGTCTACTACAGCTCCGGATGCGCTGACACAGCCTGCTGCAGGGCGCTAATGTGCGGATGTCAGTTACACGAGTTTGCAGGAATTGGCCAGGTTGATGGTGGACCAATTCGCAGGGGGTTAAGCTTTTTAAATTTCACCAGATTCAGGAGAGTTGCATGTCTGATCCATCCCGGTTATTGCTGTTGACGCGCCGAGAGTTGCTTGGTGTGGCACTTGGTTCTGCCTGTTCAATGGCGCATGCGCAATCAAACGCGGCAGGCATGCTGCCGCCCGCGCGGGCTTTGACTGAAGAGTTGGGGCGGGCATTGCAGCAAAAGCAGGCGCTGGTGGTGATGGTGAGTCTGGAGGGTTGCCCTTACTGCCGTATTGCCCGCAGAAGTCATCTGGTGCCCATGCAAAAAGCGGGCACTGTCATCGTTCAAGTCGATATGCGCAGTGCGCAGGCAGTGCTTGATTTCAATGGCCGCAGCACGACCCATGAGCAGTTGGTGCGCCAATGGCGCGTGTCAATTGCGCCTACGCTGCTGTTTTTTGGACCTGGCGGCAAAGAAGTTGCAGAGCGAATGGAAGGGGGTTATTTGCCAGATTTTTATGGCCCCTACTTGGAGGAGCGTTTGGCCAAAGGACGACAGGCACTGTAAAGCACAACCGGCCAAGAAAATACGGACTGCGCCAGGACCCGCTGCACGGCGCCTTCTTGAGCCCTCTGTGGGGAGGACCCAACGCAAGTTCTGACGTGAAGAGGGATGGGTGAAATCCCTGATTTTTTCAGCCTCTATCAAGCAGCTAAAAGAAAGGTTTTGCGTTAAATTAGCACATATCAATTTTTCTACATGGTGCTTTCATGAAACTGGTTTCTGTATTTGTTGCCACGAGTGCATTCATAGCTTTTCCTGCTTTCGCCAATCTCGACTTGGCCAAAAAAAACCAGTGCATGGCCTGCCATGCCGTGGAGAAAAAAGTCTTGGGACCGGCCTATCAGGACGTCACTAAAAAATACAGTGGACAAAAGGACGCCGCAATAGCGCTGGCGAAAAGCATCAAAGTCGGTGGTTCTGGCAAGTGGGGGCAAGTACCCATGCCCGCTCAAACTGCTTTAAGTGAGGCCGATGCAACGGCCCTGGCTGTCTGGATTCTGGCAGGCGCCAAGTAGGCCTGCTTATCCAGTTGAGACAAAACCAAGCATGCAGCGTGCAACGGCTCCCTCATGTCAGACTAAGACATTTATGAATGGGGTTGAGCGCACGAAAAATTTGAGGTCATGGTTGCTCCCGCTGCTGATCAGTGGGCTGGCAACGCTGGCTCAGGCCCAACCTGAAATGTTCAAAGGGGCTGACCTGAAGCTGGGTGAAAAACTGATGCTTGAGAACAAGTGTGTGGCGTGCCATGCCTCAAAGGTTCCGGGGGATGGCAGCGCCATTTACAAGCCGATGGGTCGCATCAATACGGCGGGCTATTTGCGCGGCATGGTTGAGCAATGCAACACCGAATTGAACATGGGCATGTTCCCTGAAGAAGTCAATGCAGTCGCCGCAGTTCTGAACCGAGATCACTACAAGTTTAAATAAATAATGGCTTATATAGGGTAATTACTATATAAGCGGCGAGCTATCTATCGGATGATTTGAATCAACAGTTGCTGGTGATTTTTTCGCTGGCTTTTCAAAGTTGGAAGCAAATCAGAAGGAGATACACATGCGTAAATCTTGGACCTGTATGAAGTGGGCCGTGTTGGCTGGCGCCGTATGGTTGGCGGGCTGCGGCACCATCAACACGATGGGCAAGTTGGAAACGGGTGCAGCCACTGAAGCAGGGCGCATGTGGGACCGCTGGATCGACGGCAATGGCGATATTGCAGTAGCCACCACCTGGGAGCGCAAAGTCAAAACAGGGGTGACTGCCAGCGAGGTTGAGCAGGTTCTCAGGCAAGTGGCAACTGAGCGCAACATGAAGGACGTTGGCACCTTGCCCCTGTCCAAGGAGCTCGAGGCCCGCACCGGGCAAAAGCAAAAATTGCTGACCGTCTACTCGTTCTGCACCCCCACCACGGCACGAAGAATGGTGGACTTCAGTCCCCACATGGCAGCCTATTTGCCTTGTCGAATCTCATTGGTTGAAAGAGACGATGGCCTATGGTTGTACACCTTGAATATGGACATGATGGTCAAGATGGGCCGCAAACTGCCCTCGCCGCTGAAGGAAGAGGCCAATGCTGTGCGCGACACCATCTGGGAAATGATGGAACGCGGCTCCAAAGGTGAGTTTTGACCTAACAAAATTCATTGGAGAACTACATGAAACACGGCATTTCATTGCGTACAACGGCCATCGCCAGCGCCCTCTTGATCAACTGCGCATCTGTCTACGCAACCAACGGCATGCTCATGGAGGGCTATGGCCCGGTGGCACTCTCCATGGGTGGTGCCTCCCTGGCTTATGACAATGGCAACGCTGCCATGATGAACAACCCAGCGGCACTTCAGTTGGGTGCCAATGGCAGCCGCCTGGAGGTGGCGCTCGGCGTGCTGGGCCCTGATGTCATGGTGGCGGGCGAGAAATCGGGTGGAAGCTCTTATGTGATGCCCGCGTTCGGCTGGAGCCGGAAAAATGACCAATTTACCTGGGGCATTGGTGTCTTTGGCCAAGGTGGAATGGGGACGGAGTTCTCGGGTTCGGGCCCCTTGGCGGCAGGAACTGGTGAGCCCGTGCGTTCCGAACTGGCGGTAGGGCGTGTGATTTTTCCGCTGGCCTACAAAGTCAATTCGCAACTGAATCTAGGTGGAACGTTGGACTACACCTGGGCCAGTCTGGACATGCGCATGGCCGCGCTCTTCAGCGCCATGGCCGGCATGAATCCGGAGCCAACCGGTGCCTTTGCTGCCATGATGCCCACCACGCCAGCTGGCATGGCGGCGATGGCCAGTATGCCGGTTCGCATCGATTTTTCCGACGACAGCAACTTCACCGGAGCGGCTAAATCCACGGGCATCACCGGCAAGCTGGGTGCCACCTTTGCAGTAAGTACAGAGCTGACCTTGGCGGCTGTCTACCAAATGAAAACACATTTGGGCGACATGAAGACATCCACAAGCGGCGCGACCTTGACCATGGGAATGCCGTTCACGGGGCAAATGGTGGTTCGAGATTTTCAGATGCCCAGCAGCATGGGTGTGGGTGCCGCCTGGCAAGCCACCCCGCAATTGATGCTGGCTGTCGATGTCAAGAAGATCGCATGGTCCAGTGTCATGAGTAACTTCAAAATGACATTTATAGAAGCCAATGGTGCGGGCACCATGGGCTTCACGATGCCGCAGGGTTGGCAAGACCAAACCGTGATTTCCCTGGGCGCTGCCTACCGCCTCAACGAGGCAGTGACGCTCCGTGCGGGTTACAGCCACTCCACCAATCCCGTGCCGGATGCCACGGTTCACCCCTTGTTTCCCGCTATCGTCAAGCAGCACCTGACGGCAGGCGTGGGCTTCAAAATCAACGAGCAAGTTGCCATGGATGTGGCGGTGTCACACGCGCCCCAAGTGCGTGTGACCTCCGGCCAAGGGTTGCCCATCTCTCACAGCCAGACCAACTACCAGTTTCTGTTGAGCTACCGATATTGATGAGACGGATGCTTCTTGTCAGGGTTTGCCCTGAGCAGAAAGACACTGGCTTGTAATTCACGGTTCAGATTCGTGGCTTATCGTATATATTTGCAACTGCGAATATATTTATTTGGCTGCCAGCGCGTGGACTTTGATCTGAATGTGAATCGGCAAGTCAACAAGGAGTTTGTGTGAAAGAAAACAGCATCATGTCGGGAAAGGTGCAAAAGGCACCAGAAAACTTTCTGACGCAAAGTGGCATCAGGGAAGTATTTGCCGAAGGCAAAAAAGGCCGACGCGATTTCATTCGCAATGCGTTTGCAGCCGCTGCTGCGGGCGTAGCGGCTCCCGTGGCTATGGCGCAAGGCAACCCTGTACCCACAGAGGGTGGAGACCCAAATATTTTGAATCTGCCTGAGCACGCAACTGGCTTGGGCCAGGGCGTAGCCTCGGAGGGCTATGGCAAGCCTTCAAAATTTGAAACCAACTTGCAGCGCCGTCAAAGCCCTGGGTTGACGCAAACCGCCCAGGCTTCGGTTTCATTCGCACCACTGCAGTCCTTGTTCGGCATCATCACGCCCAGCGGCTTGCATTTCGAGCGGCATCACCAAGGCTGGTGGGACATTGATCCATCCAAGCACCGCTTCATGATCAACGGCATGGTGAAGAGAAACATGGTGTTCACCATGGACGAAATCATGCGCTTGCCCAGTGTGTCGCGTTTTCACTTCATTGAGTGTGGTGCCAATACGGCAGTGGACTGGGGTAACGTGGCTGTGCCCACCGTGCAATACACGCATGGCATGCTGTCTTGCAGTGAGTTCACTGGTGTGCCCCTGATCACCTTGTTGGAGCTGGCAGGCGCTGACCTGAAGAATGCCAAATTCATTCTGGCCGAAGGGGGTGATGGTTCTTCCATGACGCGTACTATCCCGATGAGCCTGATCACCTCTGGCGAGGTGCTGGTGGCCTATGGTCAAAACGGCGAAATGCTGCGTCCGGAAAATGGCTATCCCCTGCGCTTGGTTGTGCCTGGCGTGCAAGGGGTGAGCTGGGTCAAGTATTTGCGACGCATTGAAGTGGGCGACAAGCCTTACGCCGCCAAGGATGAGGCCATTCACTACATGGACTTGCAGCCTGGCGGTTTGCACCGGCAGTACACCAATATCCAAGAAGTCAAGAGCGTGGTGACCACCCCCTCCGGTGGCCAGGTCTTGCTCGACAAAGGCTTCTACAACATCACCGGCTTGGCCTGGTCGGGCAAGGGCAAAGTCAAGCGCGTCGACGTGTCGGTGGACGGTGGCCGCAACTGGCGCCAGGCGCGCCTGGAAACCCCGGTGTTGAGCAAAGCACTGACCCGCTTTAACCTTGATTGGGTCTGGGACGGCAAGCCCGCCATTCTCCAGAGCCGGGCGCAAGATGAAACCGGGCACGTGCAGCCTACCTACCAACAATTGCGGGGCGTTCGCGGTACGCGCTCTATCTACCATAACAATGCCATTCAGTCGTGGCTGGTGCAGGAAAACGGCGAGGTGAAAAATGTCCAGGTTTCGTAATGCCCTGATGGCGGCTGCCTGGCTGGCAGTAGCGGGCGCCGCGTTTGCACAAGCCAGCCAATTTCCTGGGCTTGGCCGCGAGGCAACGCCTAAAGAAGTGGCCAAGTGGGATATTGATGTGCGGCCAGACTTCAAGGGTCTGCCTGCGGGCTCGGGCTCGGTCGCCAAGGGCCAAGACATTTGGGAGAGCAAGTGCGCGCAATGCCACGGCGTGTTTGGAGAATCGGGCGAGGTGTTCAGCCCTTTGATTGGCGGCACATCGGCCGAGGACATCAAAACCGGTCGGGTTGCCAACTTGAATCGGTCCGACTACCCTGGCCGCACCACCATCATGAAGGTGGCCACGCTTTCCACCTTGTGGGACTACATCAACAGAGCCATGCCCTGGACCAGCCCCAAGTCGCTTTCCACCGACGAGGTCTATTCTGTGACGGCTTTCATGTTGAATTTGGCCAACATTGTTCCGGACAACTTTGTTTTATCTGACAAAAACATGGCCGAGGTTCAGGCGCGTATGCCCAACCGCAATGGCATGACAACACAGCACGCCATGTGGCCAGGCAAAGAGTTTGGCGGCGTTGCCAAAGCCGACACGGCCAACAAACTGTGCATGAAAGACTGCACCCCTGAGCCCAAAGTTGCCTCGTTTTTGCCAGACTTCGCCCGCAATGCCCATGGCAACTTGGCCGAACAAAACCGTTTGGTAGGCCAACAGCGCGGGGCCGACACGACCAAACCCGAAGTCAAGTTGGGCATGGCCCCTGTAGCCGCGGCAGCAGCGCCTGCTGCAGCGCAGGCCAAGCCCGACAACAGTGAGGCCAAGGCTGTGATTGCCTTATTGAATAAATACAGTTGCACCGCGTGCCACGGCGTGGACAAAAAAGTGCTCGGGCCCGGATTCAATGAAATAGCCAAGAAGCACCCGGGCAAGGTCGACTACCTGGCTGGAAAAATCAAGGCCGGCGGGGCAGGCGTTTGGGGGCCCATCCCCATGCCAGCGCAAACCCTGCCTGAAACCGATGCCAGGAAAATTGCCGAATGGATTTCTAAGGGGGCCAGCAAGTGATACGGGTTCAACCTGTTGCACAGCTGTTCCTGTTTCACTAGCATCACGCAACCATCAAGGAGATATCAGATGCAAACCCGTCGCGAGACACTTAAGCAAAGCGCTGTTTTGGCGGGCCTTCTGGCCTCTGCTGGCTTTCCCCAGTTCGCCCACGCCGCCTTCAACAAAGCTGCGTTCGAAGCCAAGTCGGTGCAAGACGCGGCCAAAGCCGCAGGTGCCGCCAGCATGGCCGAGAGCAAAGACGTAACGATCACAGGCCCTGACATTGCAGAAAACGGTGCAGTGGTTCCCCTGGGGGCGAGCACCTCCTTGGCTGGCGTGAAGCAGTTGCTGGTTCTGGTAGAAAAAAATCCAGCGGCTCTGGTGGCTTTGTTCCATGTGTCTGATTCGGTGGAGGCCAATTTTTCCACCCGTGCCAAGATGGGCCAGTCTTCAGATGTTTATGCGGTAGCCATCATGAATGACGGAAAAGCCCTGTGGGCTAAAAAAGAAGTCAAAGTTACCCTGGGTGGTTGCGGCGGCTAAGGCCGCACGGCACTGTTCCCACCTTGTTTCACTGAACTATTTAGGAGAGAAAAATGGCAGATCCAATGCGCATTCGTGCACAGGCCGCTGGAGATAAAGCAACCGTACGCGTGCTTATGAATCATGAGATGGAGTCGGGTCAGCGCAAAGACGCTGCCGGCAACACCGTGCCGGCCTGGTATATCCAGGAGGTAACAGCCGCCCACAACGGCAAGCCAGTGCTGGCCGCAGAGTGGGGGCCAGCAGTCTCCAAAAACCCATTTCTGCAATTTGTAGTCAAAGGTGCAAAAGCGGGTGACAAGATTGCAGTAACCTGGAAAGACAACAAGGGTGACTCGCGCACCGACGAAGCCACCGTATCCTGATAAATACGGTTGCGTGCAAAGGGTGAGGTCTGGTTCTTCACCCTTTTTCGTTTTCAACAACAACAACCGAGGTGACCATGAAAGCAGTTTTTCCACTCTCCATTGCGCTAGCAGCAGCTATTGCCAGTGCACCGGCTATGGCGCAGAAAACGGCCAGCCAGGGCATTGATGAATACCGTGCCATGCTGCAAGACGGCAACCCTGCCGAGCTCTTTGAAGCCAAAGGAGAAGATCTTTGGAAAAAAGTGCGCGGACCCAAAAGCGCCTCACTTGAAAAATGTGATCTGGGCAAAGGGCCGGGCGTGGTGAAGGGTGCTTTTGTGGAGCTGCCCCGGTATTTTGCTGATACCCAGAGGGTACAAGACCTGGAGTCGCGCTTGGTCACCTGCATGGAAACCTTGCAAGGTTTCAACGGCGCTGAAATAGCCAAGACCAATTTTGGCCGTGGAGAAATGGCCAATGTGACGGCCTTGGCCACCTGGGTGGCGGCGGAGTCCAAGGGCGCCAGGTTCAATCTCTCGCAGGCACACGTTCAGGAAAAAACCTTTTATGAAGTGGGTAAGCGTTTGTTCTTTCAACGTGGCGGCTCGCATGACTTTTCTTGCGCCTCTTGCCATGGTGAAGAAGGCAAGCGCATCCGTTTGCAAGACTTGCCCATACTGACCAAAAACCCCGGTGATGGCGTAGGCTTTGCCGCCTGGCCTGCTTACCGCGTCTCCAACGGACAAATGTGGAGCATGCAACTGCGCCTGAACGATTGCTACCGGCAGCAACGCTTCCCCTACCCTGGTTTTGGCAGTGATGCCACTATCGCCCTGGCCACTTACCTGGGCGTGAATGCCAAAGGTGCGGCTTCGGTAGCACCAGCCATCAAGCGTTGATCTGATCAGGAGACTATCCATGAATAAAAAGACCCAGACCCTATTGGCGAGCTTGACGGCTGCTCTGTTTGTTGCCGGTTGTGCTACGGTGCCCTCGGTGGTTGAACTCAACGCCTTGACCAACCAAATAGTCAAAACTTCATTTCGCGATCAAGGCATTGTAAAAACCGATCGTCTCTTGAATACCGATGAAACCAACCGCGCGTGCAGCGAAGCCGACGTAGCCGGCAAGCCCCTGGAGGAAAGTGCGGCCAAAGTCATTGAAGCGGCGAACCTGAAAACAGTGAAGTGGCCGTCAGACGGCAAGTTCATTGGCGACTGGAAGGAGGGTGAAAAAATTGCCCAAAGTGGCCGTGGCCTGACCTGGACAGATGATGCCAAAACCGTCAATGGCGGCAACTGCTACAACTGCCATCAGATCGACAAGAAAGAAATTTCTTTTGGCACCATCGGACCTAGTCTTTACAACTACGGCAAGATCCGTGGCGTCAGCAACCCGAACGACCCGGCCAGCAAGGCTATCGTCGAATACACCTGGGGCAAGATCTGGAACGCCAAGGCCTACAACGCCTGTTCCAACATGCCACGCGCGGGCCACATGGGTATCCTGAACGAAACCCAAGTACGGCACGTGGTTGGTTTGTTGCTTGATCCCAAATCTCCCGTTAACCAATAACACTTTCAAGCCCGGACCCCCGGGTTTTTTTTGCTTCGAACGCATCAGTAATCGCAACTATGAATCTGACCAAACGTGAATTTATCCAGGTAATTGGCGCTGGCACCATGGCTGGCATGAGTCTCGGAAAATTTTCTGAGGCCAGTGCCGCCACGGCTGCACAAGGCTTGTATGACATCCCCAAGTTTGGACAGGTCTCGTTTTTGCACATGACCGACTGTCATGCCCAACTCAAGCCTATCTATTTTCGGGAGCCCAGTATCAACATGGGCATCGGGTCCATGCAGGGAAACTTGCCGCATTTGGTGGGCGAGCATTTGTTGAAGGTGGCCAAGATCCGGCCTGGCTCGGCCGAGGCGCATGCTTTAACTTTTCTGGACTACGAAAAAGCTGCCAGACGCTACGGCAAGGTCGGCGGATTTGCCCACCTGGCCACCTTGGTCAAGCGCATGAAGGCAAGCCGTCCCGGCGCTTTGCTGCTAGATGGGGGGGACACCTGGCAGGGTTCGGCCACTTGCTTGTGGACCAACGGCCAGGACATGGTGGATGCCTGCAAACTGCTGGGTGTGGACGTCATGACGGGGCACTGGGAATTCACCCTGGGCATGGAGCGTGTCAAGGAGATCATTGAGAAAGACTTTGCGGGCAAAGTTGATTTTGTGGCGCAGAACGTCAAGACCAACGACTTTGGTGATCCCGTTTTCAAGCCCTATGTGCTGCGTGAAATCAATGGTGTGCCTTGCGCCATCATTGGTCAGGCATTTCCTTACACCCCAATCGCCAATCCACGCTATATGGTGGCTGACTGGGCCTTTGGAATTCAAGACGACAACATGCAAAAAATGGTGGATGAGGCCCGGGGCAAAGGTGCCCAGGTCGTGGTGGTTCTCAGCCATAACGGGATGGATGTGGACCTGAAGATGGCGAGTCGGGTGAGCGGTATCGATGCCATCATGGGCGGCCACACCCATGACGGCATGCCGGTGGCCAGCCTGGTGTCCAACAAGAGTGGCAAAACGATTGTGACCAACGCAGGATCCAACGGCAAGTTCCTGGGTGTGCTGGACTTCGAGGTGAAAGACAAACGGGTCAGTGACTTCCGCTACAAGCTGCTGCCTGTGTTTTCCAATATGCTCCCCGCCGACCCAGAGATGGACGCCTTGATAACCAAAGTTCGTGCCCCGTATGAAGCCAAGCTGAACGAAAAACTGGGCATCTCGGAGGGTCTGCTTTACCGCCGTGGCAACTTCAACGGCACGGGCGATCAACTGCTGGTGGACGCATTGCTGGAGGTGCAAAGTGCTGAAATTGCGTTTTCACCCGGCTTCCGTTGGGGCACATCCTTGCTGCCAGGCCAAGCCATAACCCGTGAATGGTTGATGGACATGACCGCCACCACTTACTCCTATGCCACCGTCACTGAAATGACGGGAGACACCATCAAGACGGTTCTGGAGGATGTGTGTGACAACCTGTTCAACCCAGACCCTTACTACCAGCAGGGCGGTGACATGGTTCGGGTGGGCGGGCTGAGTTACAGCTGCAACCCGCTGGGCAAGATGGGCACCCGTATTGGCGATATGCGCTTGAATGGCCAATTGATTGATGCCAGCAAAAAATACAAGGTGGCCGGATGGGCGCCTGTGGCCGAAGAAGCCCGCACCCAAGGCAACAAGCAAGTGTGGGAACTGGTGGAGACATGGCTTAAATTGCAACCGGGTGGCCGAGTCAAACCCCGCAAGCTCAACACACCCAAGATCACAAGCGGGCTACCCAACCAAGGGTTTGTGGTTTGATTTTTTAGGGCTGGGGTGAAAGGGCGGGGTGAACGTGCCGAGAGGCCTTCCATCTTGGCCCGGTTGAAGAAAGCAAATACGCCATGAAGCGAAGACACCTATTGACGACTGTGGCCGCCTTGAGCGGCACTGCCCTATGGCCCGAGGCGCGCTTGCTGGCGCAGCAAGTTCAAGACTTTGTTGAAGGCCCGCCCGTGGCGGATATTGCGGCCCAGCAGGTGTCCCCCCATGTCTGGATGATTTACTCCCCGGATGGTTTCCCCACGCCAGAGAACCGGGGCATGATGTCTAACGTGCTGTTTGTGGTGACTTCAGTGGGCGTGGTTGTGCTTGATTCAGGCGCCTCGCTGCAAATTGGTCAGATGGCCATTCGAATGATCCGCAAGGTGACCAACAAGCCGGTCGTGGCGGTGTTCAACAGCCACTACCACGGCGACCATTGGTTAGGCAACCATGCTTTTGTGAAAGCCTATGGTGAAAAACTGCCGATTTACGCCTTACCCAGCACCCTAGAAAAGCTCAAAGGGGCAGAGGGCACGCTCTGGCGCAGCCTGATGGAGCGCTGGACCAACCAGTCCACGCTAGGGACCCAGGTGGTATTGCCCAATACAACGGTCATGCACGGGCAGACCATTCAATTTGGCGACATCACCCTGCGCATGCACCATTACGGCACGGCCCATACGCCGTCTGACCTGTGTGTGGAGGTGGTGCAGGACAAACTCACCGCGGTGGGAGATATAGCCATGACCAACCGCATTGCCAATATGGACGAAGGCTCCTACCCGGGTACTTTCCGGTACTACAAAGCCCTTTTGTCGGCCACGGGTGAGCAACTGTGGGCGCCGGGCCATGGCGAACCGCGCAAGGACTTGCTCCAGTCCTACGGCGAATTTTTGGCTGGAATCTGGGAGCCGTGTCTGCAAGCCGTGAAAGACGGCAAATCAGAAGCTCAGGCCAAAGCCCTGGTGCTGAAGGACCCCAGAGTTGCAGCGCGTGCCTTCTCCATGCAGGGCTTTGCGGGGAACATTGGCAAATACGTCAGTTTGGCCTATTTGGAGGCTGAGAAAGAAGCTTTTTGACGGGTTGTGAGGCTTAACCGTCAAGCAAGGAGTTTGCCGCCGCTTGCTGCAACCACGGTCTGAAACTCGCCAGCGCCTGTTTTTCATCGGCGCGCTGCGGGCTCACCAGGTAGTAGGCGCGCTGGCCGGGCAGGGCTTCGGTGCAGGCCAGCACCAGCTCGCCACGGGCCAACTCGGCTGCTACCAAAAGCCGTGGCACCAGGGCCAGCCCCAGGCCGTGCGCGGCAGCGGCGGCGGTCATGGAAAACAGCTCAAAGCGCGACCCTGCCAAGGCCAGCGGCGCCTCTACGCCGAGCGCGTCAAACCACTGGCGCCAGCCTTCCGGGCGGGTACTTTGCTGCAGCAAGGGCAGGCTGGCCATGGCTTGCGGCGTGAGTGAAGACTGACCTTGCAACAAGGCCGGGCTGCATACCGGCACCATGTCTTCGGGCAGCAAGCGCACGGCGTGGGTGCCGGCCCAGTTGGCCACCTGCTCGGGGGTGCCGGCGTAAATGGCGGCGTCAAAGGGCGTGTCGGCAAACATGAAAGGGCGGGTGCTGGTTTCAATATGCACCGTGATCTCGGGGTACAAGACGGCCAATTCGGGCAGGCGCGGAATAAGCCAGCGCGTGGCAAAGGTGGGCACGGCCGCCAGGTGCAGGGTGCCAGCGCGGCCCTGGGGCGACATCAGGTCCAGCGTGTCGCGCTCCAGGCCTTGCAAGCGCGGCGCCACCTGGCGGGCGTATTCGGCGCCGCGCTCGGTCAGCGCCACGCCGTGGCGGGTGCGTCGAAACAGCGTTTGCCCCACGTAGTCTTCCAACAGCGTGATCTGGCGCGACACCGCGCTTTGCGTCAGCACCAGTTCTTGGGCCGCGCGGGTGTAACTTTCGTGGCGAGCGGCGGCGTCAAAGCACAACAGGGCTTGCAAAGAGGGTATTTTGCGGCGCATTTTTGGCTCAGATATTAGGTAATTGCATATCTGGATGTTAAATCACCGTTTCTCCTATTCGCCGCAGGCCTTTAAGATGACGTTCATCCAGACCGACTCAAGCACCAAGAGAGGCTTGGTTCGTCGCACATATTTTTTACCTAGACAGGAGCATCCCTCATGGCCCACGCTGCATTCAACTGGCAAGATCCTTTTTTGCTCGACAGCCAACTCAGCGACGATGAGCGCATGGTGCGCGAAGCCGCCGCCGCCTACTGCCAGGACAAGCTGCAGCCGCGCGTGGTGCAAGCCTTTCGCAATGAGACCACCGATGCCAACATCTTCCGTGAAATGGGTGAGCTCGGCCTGCTTGGCCCCACTATTCCTGAAGCCTACGGTGGCCCGGCCTTGAACTACGTGGCCTACGGTCTGATCGCCCGCGAAGTGGAGCGCGTGGACTCGGGCTACCGCTCCATGATGAGCGTGCAAAGCTCGCTGGTGATGTTGCCCATTTATGAGTTTGGCACCGAAGGCCAGCGCCAAAAATACCTGCCCAAGCTGGCCACGGGCGAGTGGATTGGTTGCTTTGGCTTGACCGAGCCCGACCACGGCTCTGACCCACAGTCCATGGTGACACGCGCGCACAAAGTGCCCGGCGGCTACAAACTGAGCGGCGCCAAGATGTGGATCTCCAACAGCCCGATTGCCGATGTGTTTGTGGTCTGGGCCAAAGAGGTCAGCGAGTCCGGCACCGTGGGCCCGATTCGCGGCTTTGTGCTCGAAAAAGGCTGGAAGGGACTCTCCGCGCCGGCCATTCACGGCAAAGTGGGTTTGCGTGCCAGCATCACCGGTGAAATTGTGATGGATGGCGTGTTCTGCCCTGAAGAAAATGCTTTCCCGGAAGTGCAAGGTTTGAAAGGCCCGTTCACCTGCCTCAACAGCGCCCGCTACGGCATTGCCTGGGGCGCCCTGGGTGCGGCCGAAGACTGCTGGCACCGCGCCCGCCAGTACACGATGGACCGCAAACAGTTTGGTCGCCCCTTGGCCGCCAACCAGTTGATTCAGAAAAAACTTGCCGACATGCAAACCGAAATCGCGCTGGGCCTGCAAGGCTGCTTGCGCCTGGGCCGCATGAAGGACGAAGGCACGGCCGCAGTGGAGATCACCTCCATTCTCAAGCGCAACTCCTGCGGCAAGTCGCTGGACATTGCCCGCTTGGCGCGCGACATGATGGGCGGTAACGGCATCTCCGACGAATACGGTGTGGCCCGGCATTTGGTGAACCTGGAAGTGGTGAACACCTATGAAGGCACGCACGATATTCACGCGCTGATTTTGGGTCGGGCGCAGACGGGGATTGCGGCTTTTTCTAACTGATCTGTTTTTTGGGTTTGCTTGGGGCTTGGCTTTTCAATCGGCTTGTCTTCCCCCCCTATCCCCCCGCCCCTTTCCACCCCCGCCGGGGCGGAAAGGGGAGCCAACCACCAATTTGGCCGTGTGTGGGAGTTGCTGAGTGCAACCTCGTTTAGTCAACATCGCAGCCAACAGATACAGCAACACTTCAAACCTTCCGTAGCCAACCAGCAGCTAAACAGCAACTCATCTGCAACCAGCCATGGCGCGTGCACTCCCGCTCTTCCAACACGCGGCCACATGGGCGGTTCGGCTCCCTCTTTCGCCCGGCGGGGCGAGAGAGGGCGGGGGGAGTGAGTGGGGGAAAAAGCCTGCAAACAACCGCCCCATGAAATCCACCCCTGCAATTTCAGCGCAATAGATCAGCGAAACTCAACAGCAACCCAAACCCAAAACCATGACCACCCCTCAAGCCCCCGGCGCACTGTCCCACCTCAAAGTACTCGACCTGTCCCGCGTACTGGCGGGCCCCTGGTGCACCCAGATACTGGCCGACCTGGGGGCCGATGTGGTCAAGGTCGAGCGTCCCGGCGCGGGGGACGACACCCGGCACTGGGGCCCTCCGTTTCTCAAAGATGCGGCAGGCAAGGACACCAACCAGGCCACGTACTTCACCGCCTGCAACCGCAACAAGCGCTCCATCACCATTGACATGGCCCAGCCTGAGGGCCAGGCGCTGATACGGCAAATGGCCCTGCAAAGCGATGTGCTGGTGGAGAACTTCAAGGTGGGGGGCCTGGCGCACTATGGCTTGGATTACGCCAGCCTAAAAGCCCTCAATCCGCGCTTGATTTACTGCTCTATTACCGGCTTTGGCCAGGACGGCCCGTATGCCGAGCGCGCCGGCTACGACCTGATGATTCAGGCCATGAGCGGCATGATGAGCATCACCGGGCGCCCGGCCCACGAGCCCGGCGGCGGCCCCATGCGCGTGGGCGTGGCGCTCACCGACCTCTTCACCGGGGTTTACGCCAGCAGCGCCATTCTGGCGGCCATCGAGGTGCGCCACCGCACCGGCGAGGGCCAGCACATTGACATGGCTTTGCTCGATGTCGGCATGGCCATTTTGGCCAACCAGGCGGCGGGCTTTTTGAACACCGGCGCCGTGCCGCGCGCCCAGGGCAACAGCCACCCCAGCCTGGTGCCCTACCAGGAGTTTGCAACCGCAGACGGCGCCATGCTGCTGGCCGTGGGCAACGATGGCCAGTTTGCCCGCTTCAGTGAGGCCGCCGGCCAACCCGGCTGGGCCACAGACCCGCGCTTCGTCACCAACACCTTGCGCGTGACCCACCGCGACACGCTGGTGCCCTTGATTGAGCAAGTCACACGCACCCGCAGCACCGCCCAATGGGTGGCGCTGCTGGAAGACAAGGCGGTGCCCTGCGGCCCCATCAACGACATAGGCCAGGCCTTTGACGATGCCCAGGTGCAGGCCCGTGGCTTGCGCGTGGAGCAGCCGCTGAGCGCGGCCAGTGCGCAGCAATCTGGCATCAGCACGATTGCCGGCACGGCCAGCCCGTTGCGCCTGCTGGCCAATCCGCCGGTGTTGCACCGTGCGCCGCCCCTGTTGGGCGAACACACCGATGAAGTGCTGCACGCCTTGGGTCTGGACGCTGCCGCCGTAGCCGCCCTGAGGGCCAGCGGCGTGGTGTGAGGCCTTAGCTCGGGGCCTTGCGGTTCACCAGCACAATGCCCAGCGCCACCAGCGCCAGCGCAATCACCAGGGTGGGGGTGACAGGCTCCTGCAACCACAGGGCGCCAAAGATCAGCGCGAACACCGGGGTCAAAAACACAAAGACTGAAATTTTGGTGGCTGGGTAGTGAACCAGCATCCACATCCACAGCAGGTAGCTCAAAAAGGCACCCACCACAATTTGCAGCAACAGCGACAGGCTGGCAAAGGGGCTGAAGTGCCAGGACCAGACTTCGCCCAGCCCCTGCGACAAAATGACCAAGCCAACCGTACTCACGGCCAGTTGGTAAAACAGCAGCTTTTCTGCCGACACCGAGCCCAGCTTGGTGCTGCGAATGACCACCGTGGTCAAGCCCCAGGCCAGACCCGCGCCTAGGCCCAGCAGGTCGCCCAGCAGTTGTTGCGGCGGTGCATCACGGCCCAGGCCTTCGCGCATGGCAAACACCAGGGCCACAAAGGCAATGCCCAGACCCAGCCACTGCACCCGGTTGAGCCGCTCGGACTTGACGAACAGCGGCAATAAAATCGCCACCCAGAACGGCGACATGTACAAAAACACCGTCAAGCGGGAGGCGGTGGTAAAGCGCAGACCGCTGAACAGGCCGGCAAACTCCAGCGCAAACAAGCTGCCCGCCAACAGCCCGGCCCCCAGCGTGCCGTCGCGCCCAAACAGGGGAATACCGCGTAAGCGGCACCACAGCCAAATCAGCACGGTGGCGCCGCCCACACGCAAAGCCGCCATGAAAATGGCCGGAACCTCGGGTAGGGTGGCTTTGGCTAGCACCTGTTGGCCGCCCCAGATCAGGCAGCAAAACAGCAGCAGGCCAAGGGCCAGCACATCGATGTGTTCTTTACGTTGTCGCATGGTGAGATAGGGGCAGGTTGCCAGTGGCTTTAGCCCTGGGTGAGAGTCGCTGAAGCGATGCGACCAAAGGGGCCTATTGTGCTACTGTGCCGCCATGAAAAAAGTCGAAGTGGCCGAAGTGGCCGAAGTGGTTGAGGTAGCAATAGTTGGCGCAGGGCTGGGCGGCTTGTGCGCCGCGATTCAATTGCAGCAGGCGGGTCATACCTCGGTGTTGATTCTGGAGCGAAGCGCGCAAGTGGGTGGCACCTGGCGCGACAACGTGTATCCCGGCTGCGCCTGCGATGTGCCCTCGCACCTGTATTCCTTGTCTTTTGAGCCCAACCAGGCTTGGAGCCGGCCCTACCCGCAGCAGCAGGAAATTCAAGACTACATCCTGCGTCTGGTGGACACCTACCAACTGCGTCCGCTCATTGCGTTCAACACCGAGGTGCAGACCCTGCGCTGGCTGCCCCAGCAGCAACACTGGCAAGTGGAGCGGGCGGGCCAAGCGCCCGTGCTGGCGCGCCATGTGGTGCTGGCCACCGGCCCGCTGAACAAGCCGCTGATTCCCCAGGTGCCTGGCCTGGACACTTTTGCCGGCGTGGCTTTTCACTCCAACCAGTGGCGTGCCGATCTGGATTTGACCGGCAAACGGGTGGCCGTGGTGGGCACCGGTGCCAGCGCGGTGCAGTTCGTGCCCGAGATAGCGCCGCTGGCCGCGCACCTGACGGTGTTTCAGCGCACCCCTGCCTGGGTGCTGCCGCGCGACGATGTGCCTTACGGGCGCTTCAAGCGCTGGCTGTTTCAGCGCGTGCCGGGCGTGCAACGCCTGAGCCGCTGGCGCGTGTACTGGTTCAATGAGCTGGTGGGCATGGGCTTCATGGGCTCGAGCTGGGTGCAAAACCGGCTGCGCAGCATGGCCGGGCGCCACCTCAAGGCGCAGGTGCCAGATGCCACGATGCGCGCTGCGCTCACACCCAACTTCAACCCCGGCTGCAAACGCCTGCTGATTTCCAACACCTGGCACCCGGCCTTGCAGCGCCCCAACGTGCGCTTGGTGACGCAGGCCGTCACTGCCGTGCGGCCTGAAGGCGTGGTGAGCGCCGACGGCGTGCTGCACCCGTGTGACGTGATCATCTGGGGCACCGGTTTCAAGGCCGCCGAGTTGGTGACGCCCTTGCAGGTGTTTGGCGAAGTGCCCACGGGGCACAGCACGCCGCTGGAGCTGGCCGCCTTGTGGCGCCAGCAAAGCGCGGCCACCCAGCTGGGCATCACGGTGGCGGGTTTCCCCAATCTCTTTCTGCTGGTGGGGCCCAACACCGGGCTGGGCCACAACTCCATCATTTTCATGATCGAGGCGCAGGTGCACTATGTGGTGCGTGCGCTCCAGCATCTGAAGGCCCAGCAGCAAGGTGTTTTGGCCTTGAAAGCGGAGGTGCAGCAGCGCAGCTACGCCGACATGCAGCAACGCATGAAGCGCACCGTCTGGGCCTCCGGCTGCCACAGCTGGTACCAGAACGAGCGCGGGGAAATTGACCTGCTGTGGCCGGGCTTCACCTGGCAGTACTGGCTCAAAACACGCCACTTCAACGCGGCGCACTACCAATGCACGCCGCTGGCCCCCCGGGCTGAGACCTAAGCTGCCACCGCCTGCTGCATGGCGGCCAGCAAAGTGGCTGGGTCTTGCGCGCCTGACACGGCCACTTTTTGGTTGAAGATAAAAAACGGCACACCGCTGATGCCCATCTGGCGCATCTGCACGTCAGCCTGGGCCACCGCCTCCAGCTGGTCGGGGTCGGTCACAAAGGCATAGGCATCGCCCCCGTTGAGCCCGGCTTCTTCGGCAATGGCGGCCAGCACGTCGGGGCTGCCAATGAAACGGTTTTCCACAAAGTAGGCCTTGAGAATGCGCTCCTTGATCTCGCTGCCGTCAGCGTCGCCGAGTTGGGCAAAGGCAATCAGCGCGTGTGCCGCCAGCGTGTTGGGCTGGCGGGTAATGCCGTCAATGTTCAACGTCAGTCCCACGGCATGGCCGGCTGCGCGCACCCGCTCATAAATTTCTGCGGCCCGCTGCGCGCCGCCAAACTTGTCTTCCAGATACTGCTTGCGTGGCACACCCTGTTCAGGCATGTCGGGGTTGAGCTGAAACGGGTGCCAGCGCAACACGATGTTGGGCAGGTCGGCGGCTTCGGGCAGGGCCAGTGCGGCTTCGAGTTTGCGTTTGCCGATGTAGCACCAGGGGCAGACCACGTCGGAGACCACATCAACAGTGAGGGTGGGTGAGTTCATGGCTGAAATTGTAGGGGGGCTGGCTTGGCCCTGGCTGTGGGCAGGTTTATGATGCTTTACCTGCAGAACAGCGCTGCAAGCGGGTCACAACAAGGAAGTATCGTCATGGAAAAATCTACAGTAGGTCTTGTCTCCGTCGTGGCCAGTCTGGCCGTGTGCGCCGCGGCGGGCTTGTTGGGCTATGAGTTGGGTTGGGTGCAGTTTGGCATCGTGCCCAAACTCACCGCCGCGCAGCAGCTCAAGATGGACCTGAAAAATGCCGATGAAGAGGCCATTACCCTGATTTGCGAAGTGGCCGTGTCCATGCCTGTCAATAGCCTGGACACGCCGCCCAAGGTGCACACCGAAACCCTGATTGCCGGGCTTGATTTCAAAAACCTCAATGGCTGGTACCAGGGCGATTTCTCCATCTCCGAGTCGCGCAAGGGTGCCTTGGTGATGCAGGGCAGCAAGGCCGTGGTCAGCCGCCCCGCCATGTTCGAGCGCTTTGGCGAGATGGTGATTGGCGAGCAGTTCACACTGGACCGCAAGGACGGCAAATTCATCCAGACCGTCACCTTCAAGGGTGACCGCAAGGTCGACATCATCAAGGGCTACTGCGGCAAACTCACGCGCGCGCCTTACTGAGCCTTTTCTGAGCCTTTGCTGAGCCGGTGCGGAACCTGTGGAGTGCAGCGGCGGTGCTGCGCTGGCTGCGAAATATCAAGCATTAACCCAGGTCAACGTCGTAGAGTGGCAGCCAGTTCCCGGTGAGCAGGCCGGGGTTTAAACCCAGCCCACTCGTAGCGACGGATGACCACGCCCCCTAATCCCCTTAACCACCTCATCCCCCTCATTCCGGCAAGCCCAAGCGGTGCGGTCAGTCCTCTAAGCACGCGCCAGTTGTACCAGCGTTGCGACCCGGCACAGTTCAGCTTCTGTAGCACCGCCGAGCTTGAAAGTCTGGGCGAATTGATGGGCCAGACCCGCGCCATGGACGCGGTTCGCTTTGGCGCCGGCATTCGCCATTCGGGCTACAACACCTTTGTGCTGGGGCCACCCGGCGTGGGCAAGCGCACGCTGGTGCGCCAGTTTCTGGCCAGCCAGGCAGGCCTGGCGCATGAATCGGCCGACTGGTGCTACCTCAACAATTTCAGCCAGCCCCACAAGCCGCAGGCCTTGCGCCTGCCTTTGGGCCGGGGTGCCGAACTGCGCCGCGAGATGGCGAAGTTGGTGGACTATTTGCGCACCGCTATTCCGGCCTTGTTTGAAAGCGATGAATACCGCGCCAAGGCCGGTGCTATTCAAGACGAATTCAGCCAGCAGCAAGAGCGCGCCTTCAAAGCGCTAGGCGAAGAGGCCGCCAAGCACCAAATTGTGCTGCTGCGAACGCCCGGCGGCTTTGCCTTTGCGCCCGTGCGCAACCACGAGGTGGTGGCGCCCGAAGACTTTGCCAAGATGCCGCAAGAAGAGCGCACCCGCATTACCCAACACATCACCACCTTGCAGGAACAACTGGAAACCATTTTGAGCCACGTGCCGCAGTGGTCCAAGGAGCGCAGCGAGCGCATCAAACAACTCAACCGCGCAACCACCCTGTCAGCCGTGCAGCACGTGATTGACGAACTGCGCACCCGCTTTGCCGACCTGCCTGCCGTGCTGGCCCACCTGGACGTGGTGCAGCAAGACATGGTGGAAAACGCCGACGACTTTCGCAAGCCCGAAGAAACCAGCGCCATTGCCGGCCTGAACATCGTCACGCGTGAAACCTTCAACCGCTACCAGGTCAATGTGCTGGTGACCAACGGCGAGCACGCCGGCGCACCGGTAGAGACCGAAGACAACCCCACCTACAGCAACCTGGTGGGGCGGGTGGAATATGTGGCGCAACTTGGCGCGCTGGTGACCGATTTCACCCTCATCAAACCCGGCGCCCTGCACCGCGCCAACGGCGGCTATTTGCTGCTGGATGCGCGCAAGGTTCTGCTGCAACCGTTTGCCTGGGACGGGCTCAAGCGTGCTTTGCAATCGCGTGAGATTCGCATTGAATCGCTGGGCCAGATGTACAGCCTGGTGAGCACCGTGTCGCTGGAGCCCGAGCCCATGGCGCTGGACGTGAAGATCATTCTGTTTGGCGACCGTCTGCTGTACTACCTGCTTCAGCAGTTCGACCCCGACTTTTTAGAGCTGTTCAAGGTGGCGGCTGATTTTGAAGACCGCGTGGCGCGCACGCCCGACAACCACCAGCTGTACGCCCGCCTGGTGGCCACGCTCACCCGGCAGGAAAAATTGCTACCGCTGGACGCGCCCGCCGTGGCGCGCGTTATTGAGCACAGCGCCCGCCTGGCTGGCGACGCCGAGCGCCTGTCCACCCACATGCGCAGCCTGGCCGACCTGCTGCAAGAGGCCGACTACTGGGCGCGCCAGTCCGGCCGCCTGGCGGTAGCGCCGGTAGACGTGCAACAAGCCATTGAGACCCAGGTGCACCGCAGCAACCGGCTGCACGGCCAGTTACTTGAGGCCATTGAGCGCGGCACCTTGCTGATTGACACGCAGGGCGAGGTGGTGGGGCAGATCAATGCGCTGTCGGTCATCAGCCTGGGCGAGTTCATGTTTGCGCAGCCCGCGCGCATCACGGCCACCTGCCGCCTGGGTGAGGGTGAGATGGTCAACATCGAGCGCGAGGTCAAACTCTCGGGCGCCATTCACTCCAAGGGCGTGTTGATTCTGGCATCCTTCCTGGCCGACCGCTATGCGCGCAACCAGCCGCTGGCGCTGGCCGCCAGTCTGGTGTTTGAGCAGTCGTATGGCCATATTGATGGCGACAGCGCCTCGTTGGCCGAGCTTTGCGCGCTGCTGTCGAGCCTGGCGCAAGTGCCTATCAAGCAGTCGCTGGCGGTCACCGGCTCCATCAACCAGAAGGGCCAGGTGCAGGCGATAGGCGCGGTCAATGAAAAGATTGAAGGCTTCTTTGACGTCTGCCAGCAGCGTGGCCTAAGCGGCAGTCAGGGCGTGCTGATACCGGCTGCCAACGTCAAGCACCTGATGCTGCGCCATGACGTGGTGGCCGCCGCGCAGGCCGGGCAATTTCATATTTACGCCGTCGAACAGGTCGACCAGGCCATCGCTTTGCTGACCGGTCTGGAGGCAGGTGCTTTGGCCCCCGACGGCAGCTACCCGCCGGGCAGCCTGAACCACTTGGTGGCGTCACGCGTGCTGGCCTTGCGCGAAATACGCAAAACCTATGCGATGCCACCCGAGAAAAAAACGCAGACAAAAGAGGAGCCGGTATGACGCGCGCTCACGCCAATTTACATGCCAATATGCATGCCAATGGTCACTCAGATGCCCGCGCCAATGCCCAGGCCGTGCCGCTGGCCGCAGCCCCCGAAACCGCGCCCAAGTTGCAAGTGGCGGTGGTGGGTTTGGGCCAGGTGGGCCGCGCCTGTGCCGAGGCCTTGCTGGCCAGCGAGCAACTGGCGCTGGCCGGTATCGTGCGCCGTGCCGACACGCGCGGCGTGATGCCGGCGCACCTGCAGCCCTACCCGGCGGTCACCCACATCAGCGAGTTGCCACTGGCCCGCGTGGCGCTGGTGTGCGTGCCTGCGTTGGACGTGCTGGGCGTGGCGCGTGAACTGTTGCAGGTGCGAATGCCCGTGGTGGAGTGCGCCAGTTTTGAAGACCAGGCCTTGCGTGAACACCATGCGGCGTTGCATTTGGCGGCCGATAAACACCACGTGGCTGCCGTGGTGGCGGCGGGCTGGGAGCCTGGCGTGCTGAGCGTGCTGCGCGGCGCTTTTGAGATGCTCATTCCGCAGGGCCGCACCCACTTTCACCGGCACCCAGGCATCAGCCTGCACCACACGGCGGCGGCCGCGCGCGTGCCGGGTGTCAAGGACGCGTTGGCCGGCCAGTACCGGGGCGAACATGGCGCGCCACAGCACCTGGTCTATGTGGAACTGGCGCCCCAGGCCAGCCTGCAAAACGTGCAAGACGCAATCGCCGCCGACCCGCTGTTTGCCGGAGAAAGCACCCAGGTATTCGAGGTGGCGCACGTGTCTGAGCTAGAAGGCGAAGACGGCCAGGGCGTATTGCTGGAACGGCTGGGCAGCGGCAACCACGGCCCGCACCCCACGCTGCTGCTAGAGGCCCGCCTGGACAACATCGCCTTCACCGCCCGCACCATGCTCGACGCTGCCCGCGCTATTCCCGCGCTGCCACGGGGTGCGCACCGGTATGCCTTGGGCATGTGAGGTTTAGGCGCGGGTAAGGGGCTGTAGAGATTTGCAAGGTGTGCGTCTGGTGGTTCAGGTTGAAGCGATCAAGCAGTAAAACGGCCGGTTGCGCCCCGTACTCAGGGCTTGGCGATCTCGATCATTATTTCGTTGCGGCGAAACATGGGCAGGGTCCAAGGCGGGTCGTACCTGGCCAGTTGGACTGAACCGATGGTTTTGTAGCCTTTGCGTGCGGCCCACGCGAGCATTTCGTCCGTCTTTTGCTGGACGGTGGAGAGCGAGCCCAGGCCTGAGAACTTGTGAACCAACAACACCTTGCCTGGGACTTGGCGTAATTTCACAGCACTGTTCTTGGGCTTGGGAATGTTTTCAAGCGTGTACTGGCGCGGCATCACAAAGTCGACGCGCCATTGGGTCGCGGTTTGCATATTGGTTTCACCTGACAGGGGCTCCAGCGTGACGGGTGCTGTCATGGCAATTTTGGCCGACTGCGGCTCCAGGGTGACCGGCGCAGTCATGGCGATTTTTCCCGCTTGGTCGGTACCAGGCACCAGGTTGTTGCCAAAGATGAAGTCGGCCAACAAACGGAACCCGCTGTTTGAGGCGGTTGACATATCGCCCTCCACCACGGTCTCTGCGATGAGCACAGGCTCGTACTGCCTGATTTCAAAAGCCGCCTCTAAAGACAGTACCTTGTAGGGCGGTATTTCAATGCCCATGACGGCTCCACTGCCCAATAGCGAGAGTGCCAAACCAGATAGAGTGCGCAGAAAATTCAGCATGATGGTGTTGTCCGTGGGTGAGCATGAATGAATGTGTAGTCAGCAGTATCCAATGTACAGACCAAAACCGAATAGTGCCTCAAAGCATGCCCCTCGTCCCATCTTTTCCTAGGGTGATTCTTCAAGACGGCATACTCTCACCATCGACAACTCATGACATCCACCATGCCCGCACGCGCTTTTACCCACACCACCTCTCGTCGCCTGTTAACGCTCGGGGCCTTGGTGATGGCCTGTCATGCACAGGTTCAGGCCCAACAATTGCCGGAAAGCGATTCGCCGCTATGGGAAATCGGTGGCTTTGCCTCGGCCTTATCCCAGCAAGCCTATCCCGGTGCCTCGCAAAATATTGGCCGTGCGTTGGTCTTGCCGTATTTCATTTACCGTGGCAAGTATTTCCGGGCCGACCGAGGCTCCCTCGGCGTGCGCGCCGTCAAAACCGAGGAGTTTGAACTGGACGTGGGCTTTGGGGGCGCCTTTGGCTCTACCTCCAAAGAGATTGATGCCCGCAACGGCATGCCTGACCTGGGGACCTTGGTGGAGTTTGGGCCCCGTCTCAAATGGAACCTGGGCGCAGCGCCTGGCAACGGCAAGTGGCGCGCCGAGGTCGCCCTGCGCGGGGTGTTTGACCTGACCGACCAATTCAAAGACAAGGGGTTTGCGCTGGAGCCCGAGCTAGTCTACGAGCGCAGTTCAAGCAGTGGCTGGCGTTATGGCACGTCGGTGGGGCTGGTGTTTGGTGACCAGCGCCTGAACGACACGTTTTACGGCGTGGCGCCCGCCTACGCCACCGCCAGCCGACCGGCCTACACCGCCAAGGACGGCCTGATCATGTCACGCTTGTCTTTGAACGTGAGCCGAAAAATGACCCCTGACTGGCGCATTTTTGGGTATGCGCGCCTGGCCTCGGTGGAGGGCGCCGCCAACACGGCCAGCCCCCTGACGCGCCAAACAACGGCCTCTACGGTGGGTATTGGCATGACCTACACCTTCGCACGCTCTTCCGCCCTTGCGGCTGACTAAGCTCGCTTGGCAGACGCGTAGAAATTTGGACCGGTCAGCGCAGCCGCTGCTTCATGGCGGCGTCTGATCAAGGCGTCTGCGGCAGATGGGCGCGTACCACCGGCAGCGCCAGCGTGACCAGCCAGCAGGCGGTCAGCATGAGGGCCGAGCCGACCAGCGCGAAGAGCAGTCCACCCCACTGGTACAGCAAGCCCGACAACAGGGTCCCCCCAAAGCGACCGAGCGCATTGGCGGCGTAGTAAAAACCTACGTCCTCAGCCGCTTTTTCGCTGCCAGCATAGGCCAGGATCAGGTAAGAGTGCACCGAAGAATTGACGGCAAAGGCGGCGCCAAACAGCACCAGCCCGCCCACCACAACCCACTGAAGATGGGGCACCTGCATGCCCACCGCGATGGTCAGGGCAATGGTGACAACAGCCAGGCCCGCAGACCACCAACGCGCTGCAGGTACCTCGCTGCTCAGCCCGTCCGTGCTGCGCGTGACGATGTACGGTGCCAGCGCCTGGACCAAGCCGTAGCCGATGGTCCACAGCGCCAAGAAACCGCCCACCATGGTGAAGGTCCAGCCCGAGGCGTAAAGAAAGACCGGCACCCCCACTACAAACCATACATCCCGCGCACCAAATAGCACCACCCGTGCAAGTGCCAAGAGGTTGATGCCGCGGTTTTTGGCAAACAATTCTTTCGCGGATCGAGAGGCTTTGCGCTTACCCATCAAGCGCGGTACAAAGGCCAGCACACAGGCCAGAACAACGCCCAGCAAAGCGGCCATAGACCACAGCGCCATGCCAAATCCGAGCAGATCAAGGAGCAAACCACCCATGAAAAAACCAATGCCTTTCATGGCATTTTTGCTGCCGGTGAACCAGGCGACCCACTTGAACAGTTGTCCGGATCCCTGGCTTTGCGCCCGGTCTGCCGTGATTTTGATGGCTGATTTACTGGCCGTCTTGGTCAGGTCTTTGGCGACGCCACAGATGCCTTGTGCCACCACCACCCAAGCCACCGACATCGCCGCCGTCCATTCCGGTTGCAGCATGGAAAGAAGCATGAATCCAACGATCTGCAGCGTCATGCCGACGCTGAGCATTCGGGCGATACCGTAGCGCGTTGCCAGCCAGCCGCCAATCAAGTTGGCCAGTACCCCGGCGGCCTCGTAGAGCAAAAACAGCAGGGCTAAGGTGAAAGATGAATAGCCAAGGCGGTAAAAATGCATCAGCACCATCATGCGCAGCGCGCCGTCGGTCAGGGTGAAACCCCAGTAGGCGGCCGTCACAATGGCGTAATCACGCACGGCGGCGTTACGCTCGGCAAGTTCAGGCGTCAAAGCGCTTGTCATTGGCTTCAGACGCCTTGAGTTTGCATGTAACAGGCCAGGTCCACCATGCGGCAGGCGTAGCCCATTTCGTTGTCGTACCAGGCGTAAATCTTGAGCAGCGTGCCGTCAGTCACCAGGGTGGAGAGGGCGTCAACAATTGAGCTGCGGGTGTCGCCGGCATAGTCAGCGCTGACCAAGGGACGCTCTTCATAGCCCAGAATGCCGGCCAGTGGACCGCGTGCAGCAGCTGCAAACAGGGCATTGACTTCTTCAGCTGTGGTGGCGCGTTGGAGTTCAAAGACGCAGTCGGTCAAAGAGGCATTGAGCACGGGCGCGCGGACGGCATGGCCGTTGAGTTTTCCTTTGAGTTCTGGGTAGATCAGGGCAATGGCAGTAGCACTCCCGGTCGTGGTGGGGGCCAAGCTCATCATGGCGCTGCGGGCACGGCGCAAGTCCTTGTGTGGCGCATCAACAACCAGGTTGGTGTTGGTTGGATTGTGGATGGTGGTGATCTGCCCATGCCGGATGCCCAGGTTTTCTTGAATGACTTTCACCACTGGCGCCAGACAGTTGGTGGTGCAGGACGCGGCGGTGACGATGCGGTCGTTTGCCGGGTTGTAACGATCGTGGTTCACGCCAACGACGATGTTAAGAATGTTGCCCACCTTCACCGGCGCGGCCACGATGACACGCTTGGCACCGCGGTCAAAATGACCTTGCAGGGTCTCAGGCGTGAGGAACTTGCCGGTGCACTCCAGTACCAGTTCTACCCCCATATCGCCCCAGGCGATGTCTGCGGTGGCGCCATGGTCGCTGAATGACAGGACCTGGTCGTTGATGCGAATGGACGTGTCACTCATGCCAGCAATGTCGGCCCGCCAGGGGCCTTGAACACTGTCAAACGCAAGCAAATGGGCGGTGGCAGCCGCACCGCCTTTGATCTCGTTGAGATGAACGACCTCGAGGCGGTTGGCCTGGCGTGGGTCATCGGTAGGACGGTGCGCCGCACCCATGGCGGCCCGCAGTGCCAAGCGACCGATACGCCCCATACCGTTGATACCGACTTTCATGGCAATTCCCTTTTATGTCTGCAAGCTTAGAAAAATTGTTTATTTTCGCTTCGCTGGATGTCAGTTCCATGACAAAACCTTAGCTGCTGCGCGTGACATCAGTTTGTCACATGCGTGCGTTTCAATCTGCCGGGTGCTCCTGGTCAGTGGCCAGTGAGCCGGATGTTTTTTCTCTTATTTCATATTTTTGCGGAGCTTTCATGGCACATGATTTTGATGACGATAGTTGCAACCATTCGACCAATGAGCATTTTCAAACGGTGCTGAGTCAAGCGCTTGAAAATCCGTCACGTCGGCGCCTGATTCAAGGCGGTTTTGGTTTGGCTACCCTGTCGGGTTTGGCCATGCTGCCCGGTTGCGCCAGCGTGGGCCAGTCGGCTGCAGCCGGCAAGGCCGCTGCGCTGGGTTTTGCCTCGGTCGACAAGAGCATTTTGGACAACGTGATTCTGCCGCCTGGCTACAGCTTCAAGATTTTGCACGCCAGCGGTGACCCCCTCAACGCCAGCGTCCCGGCCTATTCAAACCGTGGCGTGGAAAGCGACGACTGGTCTGCCCGCATCGGCGATCAGCATGACGGCATGGACATTTATTACATCGACGCCGCAGGCAAATACTCCGTCAAAGACACCGGTCGCGCTGTCTTGAGCGTGAACCACGAGAGCTCGGCCGAGGCGCATTTTTTGCACGCCAAGGGCCAAACCTCCAACGGTATTTCGGGCCGCAAATTTGACCAGTTTGGCCAATGGGATCTGGGCACCCGCCCGGAGCTTGAAGTCTTGAAAGAAATCAATCTGCACGGCGTGTCTGTGGTGGAGTTGAGCAAGACGGCCGCCGGCTGGAGCTACAAGCTCGACTCGCCGCTGAATCGTCGCGTGACAGCGCAGACGCCGGTGCGCATCACCGGCCCGTCCGCGCACCTGGCCGATATTCGCGCCCTCATGGCGACCCGCTACGACCGTTCCGGCGCCACCAGCCGGGGCACGTTGAACAACTGCGGCCACGGCAAAACGCCCTGGGGCACTTACTTGGCGTGCGAAGAAAACTGGGCTGTGTACTTTCAGATGCCCTTGGGTAGCAATCCCGTCGATGCCAAAGCCATGGCTTCGCGCAAACGCTACGGCGTGGTGAATACGCCATTGACCAGCGCAAACAAAGCAGAGCGCAGCCAAGGCTGGCACACCGTGTCTACGACTGACGACCGGTTTGCCCGCTGGAATATTGCCGCCGTGGGCGCTACAGCTGCTGAAGACTTCCGCAACGAGCCCAACACCTTTGGCTTCAACGTTGAGATCGATCCATTGGCACCCAATGCCGTACCCGCCAAGCGCGTGGCCATGGGCCGCTTTGCCCATGAGGCAGCGGTTTGCGGTCTGCCTAAAGTGGGCGCACCGCTGGCCTTTTACATGGGCTGCGATTCGCGCAACGAGTACATCTACAAATTCGTGTCCACGGCCTTGTGGGACGCCAAAGATGTGGGCGGCGGCATGGCGGCTGGCGACAAGTATTTGTCAGAAGGCAAACTCTACGCGGCCAAATTCAACGCCGATGGCAAAGGCCAGTGGATTGAGATGACGTTTGCGGACCCTCGCATCGCCAACCACACGGCTTACCGCTTCGCCAACCAGGCCGACGTGCTGGTGAATGCGCGCCATGCCGCTGATGCCCTGGGTGCCACCAAGATGGACCGTCCCGAGTGGGGCGCTGTTAACCACAGCAACGGTGAAATCTACTTTGCGCTGACCAACAACAACGCCAGCAACCGTACACCGGTCAAGGTCGATGCGGCCAACCCGCGCGCCTACATGGATGCGGATGGCAAAAAGGGTGCAGGCAATCCGAACGGGCACATCATCCGATTCAAGGAAGACGGCCACAGTTCTACTGCTATGGGCTTTGCCTGGGACATCTTTGTCTTTGGTGCCGAAGAAGATGCGGGCGCGGCCAATTTGTCGGGTCTGACGGCCAAGAACGCCTTCTCCTCGCCAGACGGTTTGTGGTTCAGCAAGGCCACAGGCATTTGCTGGATTCAGACCGACGACGGCGCCATGACAGATGAAACCAACTGCATGCTGCTGGCCGCCGTGCCCGGTCAGGTGGGCGATGGCGGCAAGATCACCGTCAGCAACACCATGACCGTCAACGGCGCACAAGTCACGGGCAAGCAAGACACCTTCATTGGTGCCGCGCTGGGCGAGGCTCGTCTGCGCCGCTTTTTGGTGGCGCCCAAAGGTGCTGAAGTCACGGGCATTACCGAGACAGAAGATGGCAAGACGCTGTTTGTGAACATCCAGCATCCCGGTGAAAACACGCCAGCCATGGGCGCTGCGGCGCAATACACACTGGAAAGCGGCTGGCCTGCTAACCAGGGTTATGGCCCCGTCGGACGCCCGCGTTCAGCCACACTGGTCATTACCCGTCAAGACGGCGGCTTGATCGGCGTTTGATTCAGAGGTTGCCCAGCTTCGTCATAGATTGCGGGCTACCAGCCCGCTGAATCAGCTCAGTGCAGCTGGGCAAACACTGTATCCAACTCGGCCATCCACGCCGCCTTTTGTGCATCGCTGGCAAAGCTGGCCTCAAAGCTGTTGCGGGCGAGTTGCCAGGCGTCTTGCACAGTGAGCGCGGGCAGGGCAGCAAAGGCGGCTTCATAGTTGGCCAGCAGGTAGCCGCCAAAGTAGGCCGGGTCGTCAGAGTTGAGGGTGATGCACAGACCGGCGTGCAAGAGCGTGGCTAGGTTGTGCTCTGCCATGGTGCCAAATACGCAGAGCTTGGTGTTAGACAACGGGCACACGGTAAGCGGCATGCGGCTTTGGCCTAAGCGCGTCACCAGCGCCGGGTCTTCGCTGCAGCGCACACCGTGGTCGATGCGCTCGACATGCAGCACGTCCAGCGCGCTGGTAATGTACGCAGGCGGTCCTTCTTCACCAGCGTGCGCCACCAGATGCAGGCCCAGGGCGCGGCATTGGGCAAACACGGTGGCAAACTTTTCGGGCGGGTTGCCGCGTTCGCCTGAGTCCAGGCCCACGCCGATAAAGTGTTGGCGAAAGGGCATGGCGGCTTGCAAGGTGTCGATGGCGGAGGCTTCAGACAAATGGCGCAAGAAGCACAAAATCAGGCTGGCACTGATGCCAAATTGGGTGTGGGCGTCGGTGCATGCGCGCGCCAGTCCGCCAATCACCGCGCCCATGGGCACACCGCGCTCGGTATGGGTTTGCGGGTCAAAAAACAGCTCAGCGTGCACCACATGGTCAGCGTGCGCGCGGGTGAAATAGGCCATGGCCATGGCGTAAAAATCACTCTCGTCGATCAGCACCGAGGCCCCGGCGTAGTACAGGTCTAAAAAGCTTTGCAGGTCGGTAAACGCATAGGCTGCGCGCAGCGCCACCACGTTCGGGTAGGCCAGTGCCACGCCGTTTTTGTGCGCCAGGGCAAAGATCAGCTCAGGCTCCAAAGAGCCTTCAATGTGAATGTGCAACTCGGCCTTGGGCATGCGCGCCAGCAATGCGGGAAGTTGGGCGCGGGAGAGGTGGGAAAAGTCCATGGCAGGCGGTGAGTGGTGGGTTAACGGACGCCGCTCAGGCGGCCAGCGGTGGCAGTGATGCCTCCATGGCCTGCAGCTCTTGCAACGGCGGAATGGTGGCCAGCATATGCGGATCGAGCAAGTCCCAGACAATGCCGCAGCGCGGCTTGTGCGGGTTGGCCACCTCGATGGTGCGGGTGGGCGTAAAAATCGCGTCGGCCACGGTGTCAAACACCTCGGGGTACAGGGTCTCGGTCAGCACCTGGCAGTCGTGCACCAGGGCGGCGGTAGGGGTGGCGGCCGAGATCTTGCCGATGCGGTAGAGCATGCCCCATTCGGCGTCAAAAAAGCCATGGCCCTTGCCAAAGCGCACGCCTTGTTCGTTGATGGCGCCAGTGCCGGTAATCATGTAGTCCAGCGTAGGTAAATCGCTGCGAATCTGCGCCAGCGACATGGGCGTACCGTGGCGCTCCATACCGTCCAGCGTGGCGGCGTACAGGTAGCGGTCTTTGGGGATTTTGGCGGGGTCCAGCAGCCAAAAGCCGCGCTTGATGGAATAAGTGGTCATCAAAATCTGCTTGCCTTCGCACAGGGTGCGGTAGCGCAGCTCTTCAATGCAGTTGTCCGGGGTGATGAAGATGCACTGCGCGTCTTGGTAAAAGCGGTGCGCCATCAGCCGGTCAGTGGCGGCGCTGCTGCCGACAAAGTCGGTGATGAATTCACCAAAATCGTAGTGAAACCGGCTGTCCGGAAAAGCCACTTGGCGGAGGTCGGCAAATACGCGTTCGCGCACAGCGCTTTTATGCTCGGGGTGGTCTGTGTGGGCGCTGGAGTCCGTGCGGTCTGGGTGCATGGGGTGCTTTCAAAAAAGGATAAAAAAGAATCAAAAAAGGGGCGGAACACAGACCTCAGTCAGGACGCCGGCGCCATGGCGTAACGGCGCAGCACGCTGCGCTCGATCAGCCCCACCCCGCTGTTCAGGGCCACGGCAATGGCGATGGCGGCCACCGCCACGCTCCAGATCATTCCGAAATCGAGCATGCCGCGCGAGACATTGAGCAAGTTGCCAATGCCGGTACCGGTGGCCAGCCATTCAGCAATCATCACGCCTAAAAAAGCACGCGGCGCAGCCAGCCGGGCTGCAGCGCATAGATAAGGCAAGGACCAGGGCAGTGCAATCAGGCGCAACTGGCGCCAGCGCCCGGCGCCGTAGACCCGTACAAAGTCGTGCGCGCTGGCCGGCACCAACGACAGACCTTGGGCAATCGTGACAAAGGCCGGAAAAAACGTGACGGACACCGTCACCACCAAGATGCCTGCGGTGTCGCGGCCAAACACCAGCACGACCAGCGGCGTGAGTGCCACCAGTGGCATGGACTGGCTCACCAGCGCCAGCGGCAACAGGCTGTGGCCTAGGCCGCGCCACACTGTGGTGGCCACCGCCAGCACCAGCGCTACCGCCAGCCCAGCCAGCATGCCCAGCAGCGTGTAGGGCAGGGTCTCGGCCAGGGCGCCGAGTAACTGCGCGCGGTTGTCGCTGGCGTTGTCTTGGGTAAACAGATGCTCCACCACGCCCAGCGGGCCGCGCAACACAATTTCGGACACGCCCAGCGCCTCAAACCCTGCCACCACGCCCCACCACAGCACAAATGGCATGGCAAAAGCGCCTGCGCGCAGCAGCCAGCGCCGGGTGCTGGATTCGCGCTCGGCGCCGGGCACAAAGCCCAGCGGCGTGCTGGCACTTTGGGTGTTGCCGGCAAAGCGGCGCGCCAACTGGTCCACCAGCAAGTAAGCCAGGCCGCTAATCGCCGTGGCGGTCAGGCCAATGCCCCACAGCCGCGCCGGGTCGCCCCGGCCCAGCGAGCCAATTAAATAGGTGCCCAATCCGGCACTGCCGCCGCTGCCAAACTCGGCCAGCAACGAGCCCAACACGGCCGCCGGAGCCGCCACCCGCAAGCCCGACAACAAGGCCGGCAAACCGCTGCGCAGGCGCACCCAGCGCAGCATCTTCGCCTCGCCTCCGCCATACACGCGCACCAGGTCCAACAGGCGGGCGTCCACCTGGGTCAGGCCCAGCACGGTGGCCACCATGGTGGGGTAATAAACCGACAAGGCCGCCAGCACCACGCGCGGTGCATCACCGGGCAGGGCGATCACCAAGATCGGCACCAGCGCAATGGCCGGCATGGCAAACAAGGTGACGTTGACCCCGGCCATCAGGCGTCCGGCCGGGCGGTACCAGGCAAACAGCATGCCCAAGGCCACTGCCACCAGGTTGCCAATGGCAAAGCCGGCCAGCGCGGTTTTCAGGGTGCCCCACAGATGGGCCGGGTAGTCGGCGCGATCCAGGTAGCCCTGGCGCAGAATGGCCGAGGGCGCGGGCAGCGCGCCCTGCCCCACCCATTGCATTTGCCCCGCCAGCTCCCACACGGCCAGCAGCAGCAACAGGCCCCAGAGGGCGGCGCGCGAAGGTTTTTCAGCGCTCATGTCGGGCAGGCTTCAGGGCGCATCGCTGCGGTACAAGATGTGGGCCACATGGTCTTCCAGCGCGCGAAATTCGGGCGTGTTGAAAAGCTCCATGCTGCGCGGGCGGGCAAACGGCACCTCAATGACTTCGCTGATACGCCCCGGCTTACTTTGCATGACCGCCACGCGGTCGCTCAAAAAAAGTGCCTCATCAATGCCGTGCGTAACCAGCACCGTGGTGGTCGGCCGCTCGGTCCAGATGCGCTGCAACTCCAGGTTCATGCTGCGGCGCAGCAGCTGGTCCAGCGCGCCAAAAGGTTCGTCCAGCAACAGCACCTCGGGCTGCGTGACCAGCGCGCGCGCAATCGCCACGCGCTGGCGCATGCCGCCCGAGAGCTGCGAGGGCAGCGCCTGCGCAAAGCCGCGCAACCCGACCAGTTCCACCAACGTGCCAATGCGCTGTAAATCGGCCGCCGTGGCGCCGCCAATCACATCCAGGGGTAGACGCACGTTGTCCATCACCGAACGCCAGGGCAAGAGCGCCGCGTCCTGAAACGCGATGCCCAGCTTGCCCCGGCGCTGCAGCGCCAGCGGCGATTCGCCGCCGATCTGCAGGCTGCCGCTGTCGGGCTGTTCTAGCCCGGCAATCAGGCGCAGCAAGGTCGACTTGCCACAGCCCGAGGGGCCGATCAGCGCCGTGAAGGAGCCGCTGGGACAGTGCAGCGATACGCCGCCCAGCGCCACCAGCGGCGGCGCCCCGGCGACCGCGAAGCTTCGGCGCACCTGGTCAATGCGTAATTCGCGGTTGAGTTGCTGCTGGGGCATCTCAAATTTCTTTGAGCAAGCTGGTGTCAAAGTGCGACTTGTCGGCTTTGACATTCACCGCGTTGAGCGCGGCGATGCAGTTGGCAATCGCCTCGTCGGTCATGGTGAAAACGCCTTTGGGGTGGGTGATCAGTGACTTTTGTGCCTGGTTGAAATACAGCTCGTTTTCCACGCTGCGGCCGGTGCCCTTGAACCAGGTGTCTTTGAACTTTGGCGGGTAGGCGGCTGTGTCTTTGAAGTTTTCGTCCCAGCCCTTGCGGCTGGCGCGCATGAAGGCCACGATGTCCTTGCGCCGGGTCTTGAGCGTATCCTTCGTAACCACCAGCACGTCGTTGAACAGCGGCAGCTTGAAGTCGGCCAATAGAAAGCTCGCCGCGTCTTTGCCCAGGCTCTTGATGGTGAAGGGCACATTGGTGGTGAAGTCGAGCGAGCCATCGATTTCGCCCTTGATCAGCGGCGTGGGGTCGTAGGCGTAGGGCACGATCTTGACCTTGCTCTTGTCGATGCCATTGAGCTTGAGCATGGCTTCAACCGTGAGGCGGTTAACCGGCGGCACAGCAATGGTTTTGCCAATCAGGTCTTGCGGTTTCTTGAGCGGCTTGCTGGCCAGGCTGACGATGCCCACCGGGTTCTTTTGGTACTGCGCACCGATGATGACCAGTGGCGCCTTTTGTTCAGTGATGGCCTTGATGGCGGTTTCCACCGTGGTCAAGCACAGGTCGGCTTTTTTGGACAGCAGCGAGGCTTCAGGAATGACGTCGGGGCCGCCGGATAAATAGGTCAGTTCCAGGCCCTCGGCCTTGTAGTAGCCCTTGTCCATGGCGATGAAGTAGCCCATGAATTCGGCGTCATTCACCCAGGCGGCTTGCATGGTGAGTTTGGCCATGGTTTGACTCCAGCCGGCCAGCGGTGCGGCGGAGGCCAGGGCGGCGGAAGTGGCGAGAAACTGTCTGCGGGAGGCTTGCATAGTGAGGTCCTTGGGGGTAGTTAAAGGAGGGCGGCAGGGAACGGGGAACAGGGAGAAAACAGTGAAATAAATGTTAAAAAATGGGTTCTAGGGCAGCGTGACGGAAGAAGGAGCGGCGCTCAGGCCAGCCCCACCGTGCGGTGTAACTCGGCCAGCGCGGGCATGGCGCGCACTTGTTCGGGGGTGATGTCTTTCCAGTTCACCCCGCGCGGGCGCGCCGCTTCGCGCTGTACTTGCAGGCTGCGCGTGGGGGTGCAAATCCAGTCGACCAACACGTCGTCGGGACTGGGAAAGAGTTTTTTGTCCAGCACCTGCAAATCATGGACGGCGGTGACCAGCGGCGTGGCGTTGTCCACCAGGCCCATGTCGCTGAAGATGCGCCACTCCAGGTCAAAAAAACCATGGCCCCGGCCAAAGCGCACGCCCGAGGTGGCCACGGCCGAGGCGCCGGTGGCGACAAAGTCAAAGCGCCCCAAATCGGCCAGCGCCTGCAGGCTCAGGGCCTGGCCAAAATGCGCCAGCCCATCGGGCCAGGCACCATACAACTCATGGCCCTGGGGAACGGCGCCCGGGCGCAGCAAATAAAAGCCGCTGGCCATGTTGTAGCTCGACACCACCAGGCTGACCCCGGCTTGCAGCAGGCGCCGGCGCAGCTCGATCAGGCTGTTGTCGGGCGTGACAAATACATGGCGCGCCGTGGCAAATGGGGGCAGCGCGCACAAGCGGTCAATGGCCGCCGCCGAACCGGCAAAGTCGGGAATAAACTCGGAAAAACGGTGGTGAAAGCGCGAGTCCGGCACGGCCACCGCCCGCAGGCTATCCCAAAGGAGTTCACGTGCAAAACTGGAGTGGGCCAATCAGAACTCCCGGGGTGCCAAGCCGCACAGTGCGCTGACCGTGGCGCGTTCAAAGACGCAAGTACAGGCGCTGGAGGGCGTGGGCTTATGGAACTCTTGTTTCATAAATTCATCGTAGCATGAAATTATTGTTTCACACTGAATTTTATTTGGGCACAATGGCATCATTGCGGGGCCGCTTCAGGCCCCACGCCCGCTTAGACTAATGCCACTGATGTTCCTGCTGCCCCCCGTTTGCCTCTTGTCCCTGTTGCGCCTGAAAACGCCATGACCACCCGCCTGACGCTGGCCATCCAGGAGCACTTTGAGCAGCTCTCGCCCAGCGAGCGCCGGCTTGCCGCGTTGTTGCTGGAGCGCGCCGACGACATGCTCACCTATTCGGCCACCGAACTCGCCGCCATGGCCGAGGTGTCCAAAGCGACGGCTGCGCGCCTTTTTCGCAGCCTGGGGTATGCCGATTTCAACGAAGTGCGCCTGCAGGCGCGTGAAGAGCGCAACCTGGCGCCACCCTTTCAGGCGACCACTCCGACCAGCGCCGCGCCGGTGCGCCACCAGTCCATCACCGCGCATTTGCAATCCGAGGGCGACAGCCTGGTGCGCACCTTTGAGTCACTGCGTAGCGACACCTTGCAGGCCGCGGCCAGCCAGTTGGCCAAGGCGCCCAAGGTCTGGCTGCTAGGCTTGGGCATAGACGAGGGCCTGGTGCGCTTTGTGCGCCCGCAGTTGGCGCGCATTCGCCCCGAGGTGGTTTGCCTGGGCATGCAAAGCGGTGTCTGGGCTGAAGACCTGGCCATGGCCGGTCCACGCGACACCCTGCTCCTGGTGATGACGCAGCCGCGCGACGCCCTGATAGACCGCCTGGCCGCCCACGCAGCCACCACCCGGGTAGAAACCGTGGCCGTGGTCGACGTGCGCCACGCCGCCTGGGCGAAGCGCTTTGCCAAAGTGGTGCTGCCCTGCTACAGCAGCAGCTCAGACCACGCCTTTTCAGCCATGGCTGCGGCCAGCATGTTGCATCTGCTGGTGCAAAACGTGGCCGTCCGCCTGGGCAAACGCGCCCAGCAGCGCCAGCAGGTGGTGGACGATATCAACCAGGAGTTGGGGAGCGATTAGGTGTGTTCAGCAGCGCTGGTGCACCGGTGGCGTTGCCACCTCCAAGAGCCTTCGGGTCAGCGCAAGCCTCATCTTCTGCCCGTTGTTATCGATCAGGTCTAAGAGGTGGATCGATTAAAACCGCCCAGCAGAAAGTGCAACCGGGACCGGTGCATGAACGCATCGGCAGTGAGCGTCATGGGCGGTACGGGTGCTCTTGTTGCGGGAGTTCTTCCAATTCAAGGCGACGCAGCGACTATTGATAGCCGCTAGTTGGTGATCAGTAACACTTGCAACTATCGACGACCTTGGGTCACACGCAGTCGTATCGGACTGACTGCGCCCAAGTCAATCTCAAAATCTGGGCCCTGCACCACCACGGTCAGTTGACAAGCTTGCGCTCTTTTTAAGATGACTGCGACATCATCGACTTCAATTTGAATGGCGCTAGGCAAGATGCGATCACTGCTTGGTATTGCTTGAACCCATAATTTGGAATTCTCCAAATCAAATACCGCCTCCTGATATTCTGAATCTTTGTCTTGATTCACCTTTGGCGCTAGCCCTAGGGAAGCTAATCGTTGCGTCCAGTCGACGCAATCGTAACCAACACCCTCAAAGATCACAGACCTTAAAGCCTGTGCACCATTTGCATGGGTGGTGGAGCCAGGCCTTCGGATGCAATCTGGAGTGAGATGCTGAACCCAACAGACATATGCGGCGTCACTTGAGCGCCAAGGGGTATCGAAAAAACTAAACCTTGCCATGCCTTCAAAATCGCCCTCTTTCACGGGACGCGACCAGTCCATGACAGCACTGATTGGACATCCGCGCACAGACAAAGCTTGGTGCGTGGCGTGTGAGTTGGGTGTTGCGATAGCCAAAATATGCAGGCCATAGCGTTGTTGCATAGCCTGAGTGAGCGGATGACCTGCCAGAGGGTCGGTAATTTGCATCAACTCAATGTATCCATCGGACAACATGACGCTGTGCTGGGAACTGCCAGCAGGCACACGATGACCCTGGGGATCGGTTCGGGTATGGTCTGCGCGTGCGGTTAAATTAAATCCAAGCGCACTCCACAAATCGTGCGCAGCTTGGAGATCCGGCACGATAAGGCCAACATGGTCGAGAGCCAATTCAGGGGGCTTAGAAGGTGTGTTCATGATGGAAATCCAGAAGCAGCCTCTAGGTCGGTAGTGCCTGGAAACCGAGAAAAATGTTGCTTTAACCATGCGTAGCTTCTGCCACCCAATGGTTTTTGCAAACGGTTTGAAAGGCCCTCAACGACTTGCAGCAGTGCGGGCAAATCAATGCCTGTTTCATAACCACTTTCGTGGGCTAACCATGCCAAATCTTCAGTGGCCAAATTACCAGCAGCACCTGGCGCAAAAGGGCACCCGCCCATTCCCGCAGCACTGCTGTCAAAGCGCTGAACGCCTGCCTGCATGGCTGCCCAAGCATTGGCTAGACCTAGGCCACGTGTGTCATGTAAGTGAATGCCCAAGCGGCCCGGTCCAATATCGGCCATCAAAAGACGCATCAAGTTAGACACTTGCACGGGATGCGCTGCACCGATGGTGTCTGCAATCACCACTTCATCTGCACCCGCATCTGCCATTTGCTTTGCCAACCTCAGCGCCACATCGGGAGATGTTTGTCCTTCGAAAGGACAGGCAAATGCTACGGCGACATAGGCCCGGGTACGAATACCCGCTTCTTGAGCTTGCGCCAGCACTGTAAGGCAGGTTGACAATGCGTTCGCCAGACTCATGCGGATGTTGCGCTGGTTCATGGTTTCTGTGGCGGAGAGTACGACGCAGACTTCACGCGCACCTGCTTCTTGAGCACGCCACAAGCCTTTCTGGTTGGGCACCAGCACACACAATTTGTCTTTTGTGGAATCGCTTACAGCCGCTAACAAATCTGCAGCGTCAGCCATCTGAGGCACCGCAGTCGGCGCTACAAAACTGGTGGCTTCTATGCGTGGTACACCGCAAGCAGAAAGCGCCTCTACCAGCCAAAGCTTGTCTTGCGTACTGAAATACTTGGCTTGATTTTGTAGGCCATCGCGGGGCGATACATCGGTAATCAAAAGTTTTTTCACTGCATTCTTTTCAAGCAACAATGCCATCGGCTTTGAGTTGCGCCAATTCTTGAGCGTTGTAGCCCAGCAAATGACTCAATATGTCGTCCGTATGTTGGCCAGTTGTGGGGGGTGACGTGTAAGTCTGTTTCGCTCGCTCTAATTTCACTGGGTTGCCTGGCATGTTGACGGTCTCACCCGAATTCAATTGAACCGGCACGACCATGTTGCGTGCTAACACCTGTGGGTCTTGCAAGGCTTGATCAAATCGATTCACGGGGCCGCATGGGATTCTGGCCTTCGTGAGCAACTCAAGCCAGTGTGCACTAGGTTGCTTTAGCAAGACCTCTGTCACCCAGGCATCGATCTCAGCCTTTCGACTTTGCCTGATCGGTTGAGCTTTGAGCGATGGATCGCGCAAGGCTGGGATGTCCATGATTTCACTGAAAATTTGGAAGAAGGGATCGCCAATGCACGCAATGATGATGTGACCATCTGCTGTGGGGTAGCAGTTATAGGGCACATGAACAAAGTGACTGTTGCCAATGCCCTCTGGCACCTGCCCTGACATCAAATACATGGTGGCCATGTAATTCAGCAAAGAGACTTGCGAGTCCAGCATCGAAATATCGACATGCTGACCTAACCCAGTTCGCTCTCGCTCTGCCAATGCTGACAAAATACCAATTACGCCAAACAAGCCTCCACCCAAATCACCAATAGGGATGCCTGCTCGCATGGGTCCGGTTTGAGGATTGCCGGTAATGGACATGCCGCCACCCATAGCTTGCACCACTTGATCGAATGCGGGGCGATGTATGTCAGGGCCAGTTTCGCCAAAGCCTGTAATCGAGCAAGTGACAATTTTCGGATTCACCTTGGCCAGGCTTTCTTGATCAATCCTGAGTCGCTTGGTCACGCCAACGCTGAAATTGTCGATTACCACATCAGCGCGCTTCACCAAGTCGTAGAACACCTCCAACCCGCGCGCTTGCTTCAGATCAATGCAAACGCTTTGCTTGTTTCGATTGAGGGTGAGGAAATAAGCGCCCATGCCTTGCCGGGAAAAATTGGGGTCGTTTTCAAGCAATCGCCGAGTCCCCTCACCTTGGCCTGGCGGTTCCACTTTGATGGTTCTGGCGCCCAAGTCTGCCAAAAGCATGCTGCCATAAGGGCCAGACAACATATGGGTTAAATCTAAGACTGTAAATTGTTCAAGTGCCATGATGAGCCGAAAGTGCCTTGGGGCTGGAAAGAGCATCCAAGTGATGCCAAAAGACTTGGCGCGGAAAAAAATAGCGAAGATGGCGCACGGACGTATTGCTGATGAGCGCGGCCAGAGAATTGAGTTTTTGCAAACTGAGAAGTTGACAGGGTGATCTGGCGACTTGTGTCTTCGTCATGCTGTTCAGACCAATGTCCAAGAGCCTTCACGTGGCCGCTCTGGCCAACTGACACCAAATTCACGTTGAACAATTTTGGCTTGTGCTTCGAAGCAGCCTCCCCACCTCAATATCTTCCAACTAGGGAGTTCAACAATGGTGCTACCCATGCCATATTCGTTATCGTATCGAGAGGTGCCATAGCCCAGCACCAAATCACAGCCTTCCTTGAGCTCGGATTGAACATCTTCCAATTTGAACTTACTGCCAGAGCTTGAAACATTGGCAGACGATCCCATCAATGGCTTACCCGCTTCCAGACTCATCTTGGCAAGCGAATTGTGCAAAGGACCCGCATTCATCAAAAGGTCCATGGTGTTGCCCTTGGTGGCCAGGCGCAACGCGCCATATTGAACGGTTTTTAACCAATCATGTCCGGGATTGAAAGGGGCCACTACCGACAAGGGTAAATCGTTGTCAATGGTTAAACAGCGGACCAGGTCAAGTTCGCGTTGCCCGACGCTAAAAACCTCACGAAAAATATCCCAACTGCCAATCACCCCATTGGGTTTCGTCATTGGCCTTTGTTTTAGCTTATAGATGCGCTCAACACCTTCCGCCGTGTGAGCAAAGATGGCATAAGAAACACTCAGTGGCAAGACGCTCACGCCCCCGTTTGTCATGCACTCAAAAGCTAAACGGGCATCTGCCTGTTGCTGCGCAACATCCGGCTCATGGACGCGATCAATCAGTTTCATGTTTGACTCCAGGGATTTCGTTGTGCATCTAGGTGCGGCATGAGCGACAACAAGCAAGACAACAGCTTTGATTCTTCGTATCGGCGATGGACCAGTTGCAAACCGATGGGGAGCCCCGCAGAAGACCACAGGGCGGGCACATTGATACATGGCACTTGCAGGGCAGTCCACATTCGGTTGAAGGTGGCCATGCCTTGGGTGTGCAGGCCGAGCGGTGCAATGCCTGGCGCACTGAGGGTGAGTACGCCATCCAAGGTGTCAAGCTGCGCTTCAAAATGCATGCGACAGCGATCAATTTGATCGAGTGCATTCCGAATGACGGCACCCTTGAGGCCTAAGTGGTTATTCAGTTTGGCCTTGAAATCATCATGCAGTAATTGAGGCGTTGTCAAAGCCTCTGGCAAAAATGCAAAACGCCCTCCGTTTTGCATTACTACGTCCTGCCAGACATTGATGTCTGCATACATGGGACCCAATTCGACCGGCTGAAATTCAACCCCAAGTTGTCCCAGTTTTTGAATCAGTGCCTCGAAGGCCAGTGCCGCCTCGGGTTCAGCTTGTTTCCACAGCGGGGTTTGGCAAATGCCCAGCCGCAGAGGCCTCGTCAGAATTATTGGCTCGTCTTCCAGCAGACGATAGGCTTGTGCCAACATCACCAGATCTTCGGTGGAACGGCCATAAAATCCTACGGTGTCCAATGGGGGTGAAAAGCCCTTGATCCCATCAAAAGGAACACTGCCCCAAGTGGGCTTGAGCGCATAAACGCCACAAAAAGCAGCGGGCCGGATGGTGGAGCCGCCCGTTTGGGTGCCCAGTGCCAGAGGCACCATGCCAGCTGCCACGGCAGCACCAGAGCCAGAAGAAGAGCCGCCCGGTGTACGCGCAGCATCCCAAGGGTTGGTCGTGGCGGGGAACTGTCCGCCACAGGCAAATTCCAGCGTGCTGGTTTTACCCAGAATCACAGCGCCCATGGCCCGCAACACGGCAACACAATGGGCATCCTCTCCCGCTTGGAATCCTTCATAAATGGGCGAGTTGAACTGAGTGGGCAGGTCCTTTGTGCGAATCACATCCTTTACGCCAACAGGTATGCCATGCAATGGCCCCTTGCGCGGCATCGCGTCGCAGGCCTGGGCCTGTGCAATGGCTCCCGCCTCATCCACCGATGCCCAGGCTTTCACGGTGCCATCTTGTGCGCGAATTCTCTGCAAGCAGGCGCGCACGTAGGCCTCGCTGGTGAGATCACGACGAGCCATCAAAGCACTAGCTTGACTAGCGGAAAGTTGCCAAAGTGAGTCTGACATGTAGGCGTTTAACTGGATTTTGAAAATTCTAAATAGTATGCATAATAGACGCATGAATGCAAAGCATCAAGATATTTGCCCAATGAGCTATAGAATTATTTAAAAATAAATCAATAAATTGCATACAAAATGAGCCAAATGCAAAAAAATCTGCAAAGCCCTCTGACACGGCAATATGCGCACTGGAGCCACCAATGCCGTTTGGAAGATCTGTCCGCTCAGTCGCTTGAGGTTGCGCATTTGGGGTTTGTAGATTGCTTGGGTGT
>CAJCCO010000115.1 GCA_903960915.1 uncultured beta proteobacterium | reverse complement strand
CGAGATTCGCAGCGAAGGCGCGCTGGTCACCGTCAAGGCCGCCAGCGGCATTGAAGTGGGCCGCATTGACACCTCGTCTGCGGATGGTCTGCAAGGCGCCGTGGCGCTGGACAGTGCAGGCGGGCGCATTGTGCTGGCCGACACCTACACCGCCAGCCGGGACTTGGGCGTCAGCGCGCAGTCCGTGTCCTTCTTCGGGTACGGCCAGGCGCACAAGGCCACCGACGGCGACCGCGTGCTGCGCGTGGAGTCCGAGCGCCTGCAGGTATCGGCCCCCTCGGGTGTGTCTTCACGCGGACTGTCTACCAGTGGCTTGTACTACCGCCTGATGGACCAAGGTAAGGCTTACGCTCAACTGTTGGTCACCGGCCAGGTGCCAGAGCGCGTGATGTTGCCAGCCAGCGAAGTGGCGGGCAATCCGCTGCAAGCTGCGGCCTCCTTGGCCGTGGGGGCAGCCTCCACCTCCGGCTTTGTGCAGCAGGTGCAGTCCCTGGTGTGGCCAGCCCCTGTGGCGCAGGCCAGCTCTGTGCAGGCACGGGCCTACCTGGCCGGCCCGGTCCATGCCATGGTGGTGGCCGACACCTTAAGTACCAAGCTGCAAGAGGGCTGGATTTTGCTGAACGAGCTGGTGGGCGAGAACGAAGACCTGCTCAGCGACCTGGCCTACGGCTTTTCATCAGAGCCTGAAGCGCCATCTTTTGTGATGGGCCTGCCCGGCCTGCAACCAGCCAGCAGCGGTTTACTGCCTTCCAACGAGGTCTTGTTCGACTACTTGGTTCAGCCGTGATCCTTCAATAACTTCAATGTCGAAACAGTAAAAATGCTTTCTCCTCAATTCAACCATTTGATTTTCAACACCTTTGGTGTTGCTTTGCTGGCACTTGTTTCTGCATGCGGTGGTGGTGGTGGTGGGGGTGGGGGGTCCCCCACCTTGCGTTTTGAGCAGGTTTCGCTGGGCGCTGTTGCTGCGGTCATAGACAACAGCACGGGCCTGGTTTGGGCTGCACAGCCCGCTGTGAATGAACAAAGTCCAGGTTCCTCTCCCTCCGTCCAGGAGTTGCTGACATTGACCGATGCCGGAAAAGATGCGATTGCGCAAAACTTCCCTCTTTTCTTGAATCAAGAAATTCAAAGCAATGAATCACGAATGACTCTTCCATGGTTGGTCAGTTTTTCGCCCAGCAACCTTGGCGAAGTCAGGGATGGAGAGCCCTTGGCTGGAGCCCCATTTTCCATCTTGAGAGTGCTTGACCGCGACAAATACAGTCCTCCTCCTAAATTCGTCCGTGGTGAAATCCTCTTCGATGTGGCGTGGCAAGGAAACTTAATGTGGCAGCTGTGTACCCGCGGCACAACATATGACCCCATCAGTGGTGTCTGCAAAGGCGTGCCTGAGGCCTTCGAATTCAATCAAGCAAAAGACTTGGCCTCAAAGTTATCGAACGAAAGGTACGGCGGCTATTTCGGTTGGCGTCTTCCCACGAAGGAGGAGCTCCAACAAATGCTCAGTCTGAGCAATGCCAACGGTTCGTTGCTGGCTGCTCCCTTTTCTGTTGTAGAACGGGTGACTTTGAACGATTGGTCGACTAAAAATAATCCACTGGAATACTGGACCAGTACAGAAGCTCCGGTAGAAAAACCTGATCCCACTGACCCAGTGGTTTGGGTTGTGAACTTTGATCTTGGACTGGACCCTGGTGGAGTCAATACGACCAACGTCAGTAATGTCAAAGCCCTAGTCCGCTTGGTGCGCAACCTGCGCTGATTGCCGTTTGAACCTCACCCTCAGAGCCCACCATGCCCCCAGTGCCCTTCTTGCCGTCGTCTTTTTCATCCACCCTAAAGGAGACTGGCCGCGCACGCCGCTTTGCCCTTGAGGGGCTGGAGCCGCGCTGGCTGTTGTCGGCCACACCGGTCGCCGCTGCCTTGCAAGCGGCTTTTCCTGTGCAAGAGCCTGAGCCCCTGTGGCAAGGCGTGGTGCAGCCCGCTCAGATCAACGCCGACACGGCCACCCCCGCGGCAAATGGCCAACTGGACCTGAGCCAAGACAGGCCCAACCAGGGCGTGCCTGGGACCTGGGCGATCGCCACAGTCGATGCGGCGCAATCCAGCCTGCTTGTGCCCAACAGCTTGGGCAGTGACTTGGGAGATGCCCGGCTGCAGTCGGTGTATGGCCAGGCCCGCTCGGCCGTGCAAGCGTTTTTGAGCCAAACCCACGCCCTGGATCTCCAAGCCCTTTTTCCTGGTGACGGCAGTGATGCCCGCGTGCTGCTGCACACCGAGGCGGTGCGCCAAGACTGGCTGCAGGGGGCAGGCGGCGTCGCGCTGACGCTGGTCTCCAATGAGCAACTGGGCGGCGCCATGGCCGCCTTCACCGCGCGCGGCCCCTCGGGCGGCGCCGAGGTGTTTGTCAACCGCCAATGGCTCAACGGCTTGGGCTCAGACGCCGATTTGCTGCGCGTGCTGGTCGAGGAACTGGGCCATGGCCTGGATGCAGCCTTGAACGGCGAGCGCGACAGCCCGGGTGACGAGGGCGAACTGTTTGCCGCCCATGTGCTGGCCCTGCCGCTGGAGCCGGCGCAGCGCCAGCGCATGGCACTGGAAGACGACCACGCCGTGCTCTGGTGGGGCATGAGCAGCTTTGCAGTGGAGCAGGCCAACTTCAGCAGCAACCAAAACATCACCGGTGTGCAACTCGCTGGGAACCACACCATCACCGGCAGCGTGATCTTGACCTCTACGTCATTGGTGGGTGGGGGCGATGACGGCTCCATCGTCATTGGCGACCCTGGCAGCGCCAACCTGCCAGCGAGTTTTTTGAACGGGGACTCCGACGCCCCACAGGTGGCTGACCACCTCACCATCCAGGCCACGGGCGTGGTTCGGTTCAACTCCGCTATAGGCATACCCTCTGCCACAAGTGCAGCTGACCCGCTGGAAAGCTTGACCATCGCGGCCAGCCCGATCACGCCCACCGGTTCGCCCAAATCGGTATTTTTTGACCAAGATGTGGTGCTCCATGGCCCGCTGGTGATTGACACCGACGGCGCTGTTGTTTTCTCGCGCAAGCTCACCATCACCGGCGGCAGTTTGACCATTCGAGGTGCCTCGCTGATCGAGTTCAACGACACGGTCAACGTCAATGGCGGCGCCATTTTGCTGGAGGGCGATGAAATCAACCTCAAGGGCAGCTCCACCCTCAAATCCACGGGGGGCGTGCTCACTTTGCGCAGCACCACGCTCAATTTGGGCATGGAGATCGGCAGCCCGGCGGGTGTGGACGTGGTCAAACTCGACATCAGTGCTGCCGAACTGGAAGCCATCAGTGCGGGTGGTTTTTCAAAAATCATTTTGGGTCATGTGGGCGGCAACGGCCACGCCACGGCAGGCCAGGGCCAGGTCCGCATTGCAGGCGCAGTGGGTGCCAACCAGTACACCTTTCAGGCCCCACTGGAGGTCTATGGCAACACCATCACCATTGAAGACATCTCCAGTGCGGCCAACCCCGGCTTGGCCATCAAAGGTTCAGTCAAATTGGATGCCACTGGCAACATCGACATCCGCAACCGCCTGCTGGCGTCTACCGACCTGAGCCAGGCCAGCGCCTTGCAAAACATCACGCTCTTCTCGGCCACCGGCTACGTGCAGCAAAGCGATGAAACCAATGCCAGCCTGGGAGACGGCGTGAGCAGTGAGCCTTTGCAAGGCGCGGCTCTCCTGGTGGACGCGGTCACCGGCATCAACCTGTTTGCCACCGAGGTCAACACCGCCAGCCTGAGCAACACCGGCAGCGGCAGTATTCGCTTGGTGGAAACGGCCGCCGGCGGCGCGCTGACCCTGCTCAAAGCCAAGCTGGGCAACGCCAGCGACACCACCATCACCAGCGGCATGGTGTCGGTGCAAACCTTGTCGACCACCGACGGCGACCTCACGCTGACCCTGGCCGCAGTCACCGACGTGTCGGCCCCGGGTTCCGTGAGTTTGCGCGCGGGCGCCATCCTGACCCTGGGCACCCATGCCGACCTGGTGCGCCCCGACGGCACGGACGACGGCACCGAAACCGATCCCATGAGCGGCACCATCGACTTACAGGCTGGCTCGGCCATGGTCTTGACCGGACGCACGCTCAAAGCCGTGGGCGACATTCGCGTTCAAGCGGGCACCAGTTTGGCGCTGGGCAAAATTCAAAGCTCTGGCAATGTCGCGCTGATCGCAGGCGGCTCAATCATCGACGGGGATGCCGACGCACTGGTAGACGTCAGCGCTGCGAGTCTCTTGGTGCAAGCCGGTGCGGCCGGTGGCGTGGGCACATCTGCCGACGCATTGGAGACCACCGTGGCCACCTTCTCGGGTGCTGCCGGCAGTGGCGGCGTGTTTGTGCTGGAAACCGATGCCCTGGTGGTCGACAGCCTGACGGTCACCGTCAACCGCCTGAGCAGCACGGGCGCCAGTGGCACCGAGATCAGTAGCCAGTTCGACTTGCGCACCAGCGCAGGCAATAGCGCCATTGTGCTGCGCACCACGGCGGGCAGCTTGACGCTCAATGACGGCAACACCGACGGCGTGGCTGTGAGCAGCCACGGCACGGGCAACGTGCTTTTGCAAACCCTGGGCGCGGGCACAGACATCACGGTCAACGCCGATATTTCAAGCACCAACGGCAACGTGAGCGTGCGGGCCGCCCGGACCTTGAGCTTTGCGGCAGATGCCGATGTGCGCACCGCCAGCACGGTCGCAGGCAACGGCAGCATTGACCTGGAAGCGGGCACGGGCTCGATCACGCAAAGCGCCAGCAGCGTGCTGCTGAGCACGGGTGCGAGCGCCACGGCTCGGCTGCTGGCGGCCACCAATGTGACGGTGGGTGACATTACCTTGGCCACGGGCACGGTCAGCATCACGGCCACGGCGGGCAGCATTTTGGATGCCGACGCGGTCACCACGACCAATGATGGCGACCAGGACATCCTGGCCGCTGGCTTGAGGCTCAATGCAGGCGCGG
>CAJCCO010000114.1 GCA_903960915.1 uncultured beta proteobacterium | reverse complement strand
TTGAGTTGGTTGGCACCTTCGGTTTCGGTCAAGCCCACATTACGGATGTACTGGGTAGGCTCCGAAATGCGCCAGCGTACGTACCAGTCAATCACGACGCGCTGCTTTTCTGCGGTGAGCATGGGCTCGGTGTCGGAGGTTTCAAGGGTCAGCAAGCGTTTGTCAATGTAGGACACGTTTTGAAATGGCGGCGGCAGCTTGAAGTTCAGACCGGGCTCGGTGATGACCTCCTTGATCTGACCCAGGGCGTAGACCACGCCGAATTGGCGCTGGTCCACCACAAAAAGCATGGAGCTCGCCAATGCCAGCATGACGAGAAGTGAAGAAACAATAAATCCAAGCCGGTTCATGTTGGGCTCCTAGCGTGTATCGCGCTCACGTGAACGGGTTGCATCCCGAACACGAGCATCTGGGGAAGGGACTGCCGTGGCAGCAGCTGGTGCAGCAGGGGCAGCCACTGCATTCAGCGCGGGATCAGCACCTGGGCTGGTCATCTGCAAAACTTTGTCCAAAGGCAGATACAGCAAGTTGGAGCCCTGTTTAGAGTCCACCAGCACTTTGGTGACGTTGCTGTAGATTTGCTGCATCGTGTCCACATACATGCGGTCACGCGTGACCTGTGGGGCTTTTTGGTACTCGGCCAGCACGGAGGCGAAGCGTTGGGCATCACCCTGGGCTTGCGACACAATTCTGGACTTGTAGGCGTCGGCTTCTTCCTTCAGTCGCGAGGCAGAACCTACCGCACGGGGAATGACGTCATTGGCATACGCCTGTGCTTCATTTTTAGCCCGCTCACGCTCCTGCCCCGCTTTCAGCACATCGTCGAATGCGGCCTGAACCTGCTCTGGTGGACGAACGCCGCCTTGTTGCAAGTTGATGCCCACCACTTCGATACCTACTTTGTAGCGGTCAAGTATTTGTTGCATGAGGGCGCGAACGCGGGTGGCAATCTGGTCACGCTCTTCAGACAAGGCGCTGTCCATGCGCATCTTGCCCACGACTTCACGCACCGCTGTTTCAGCAGCTTGCACCACGGCTTCGCTGGGATTTTTACTTTCAAACAAAAAGGCGCGGGCGTCACTCAAACGGTACTGCACAGCAAATTTGATCTCGACGATGTTTTCATCTTCCGTCAGCATGGCGGACTCACGAAGGCCTGTGGCCTTGATGACGTTGTCGCGGCCCACATCGACCGAGCGAATCTGCGTCACAAAAATGAGCTCATGGCGCTGGATGGGAAACGGCAGGCGCCAGTTGAAACCGGCCCCTGCCGTGCTTTTGTATTTGCCAAACTGCGTAATCACAGCTTGCTGACCCTCTTGAACGATGAAGAAGCCCGTGCCGAGCCAAATCAGCAGAACCACGGCAGCAATCAAGCCTGCGCCAATACCGGCATTCTTCATATCAGGCTGGAAACCCCCACCTGAACCATCGCCGCCACCGCCCTGGCCTGGCTTGGGGAGGCCGGAGAACAGACCACCGAGTTTGCGGTTGAAGTCGCGCCACAGCTCATCAAGATCTGGTGGCCCCTGGTTGGGCTTGCGGTTGCGCTGGGGTGCTGCTTTGGGCGCATCCTCCTGCTCGTCCTTGGTACCCGATTCGGGTGGTGGTTTACCCTCGTCGGCGGGACGGTCTTCGCTACGGCCCCAACGGGGGTCGTTCAGGTTAAACATGCCGCGGAATCGCTCCGGAAGGTTCGCTAGGCGATATCTGCTCAAATGAAGTTTCATTGCTTCTTCTCGTTAAATTCGTTACCGGATTGTGTCCAAACCGAAAGAGGCCTCATGATCGTCAAGGTAATTGGGAGCCAACGTGCTTTTCACTGGCC
>CAJCCO010000113.1 GCA_903960915.1 uncultured beta proteobacterium | reverse complement strand
GCAAATAAAACTACATATGATCAATAACGTGCCACTACAGACTTTTGGAGATTTCAGCACAAAAACCAGCGTAACCCGTTGATTTCATTGAGCCGGGGATCGCCAATTACAGGAAAAGTGCTCGGAAGTGTCGAATTTAAGATCCAAGGCCATGCTGATGGGTGTGCTGAACAACGACCACGGCGCCGCACGTGACATCGTGATCCTCAACGCCGGCGCAGCACTCTATGCCGCCAACGTGGCCGATTCACTGACAGCGGGCTTGCAGCTGGCACGGACCGCGATTGAATCCGGCGCGGCCAAGGCCAAGTTGGCCCAGCTGGTGCAGGCGACCAACGCCTAGTAGCGACGCCTGGCAAGCGCGGCCCATCGCCGCGCTTGCTTCTATTTTGATAGCTGCCTACACAGAGAGTATTTGCGCCAAAGGCATAAAAGGCATTGAGGCTGCCAAAACCTCTAAAGGCGCGAATCCCCGGCGTCCATGGATGGTGCATAGAACCGGTAGCCGTTGCGCCCGTCCTTCTTGACGCGGTACATGGCGGTATCGCTGTGCTTCAGCAGACTGTCCACATCCTCGCCATCGACCGGGTAGACCGCGATGCCTATGCTGCAACCAATGTTCAGCGTCTGGCCATCGACATGGAATGGCTGGGACAGCGCGGCCACCAGCTTGTCCGCCAGTGTGGCGGGGCCATGGGCGTTTTCCAGGTGCGGCATGAAGACGATAAATTCATCGCCCCCCTGGCGCGCCACGGTATCTTCGCTGCGCACACAGGCGCGCAGGCGCTGCGCCGCTTGCACCAGCAGTGCGTCGCCCACGTCATGGCCCAGCGAGTCGTTGATCACCTTGAACGCGTCCAGATCAATGAACAGCACGGCGGCCAGTGCGCTGGCGCGCCGCTCATCGTTCAGCGCGTGGGCCATACGCTCGCGCAGCAGGCGCCGGTTGGCCAGCCCCGTCAGCACGTCATGGGTGGCCACGTGCAGCATGCTTTGCTCGGACAGCTTGCGCTCGGTCACATCGATGCAGATGGAGATGAAGCGCGCCACCTGGCCCTTGCCGTCCTTCAACGGCACCACGGCTGCGTCCACCCAGAACAAATCGCCGGCCTTGTTGCGGTTGCAGATCACGCCGCGCCAGGTATCGCCGGCCCGGATGGTCTGCCAGAACTGCTCCCAGAAGGCTGCGCCGTGGGCGCCCGAATTCAGCACCCGGTAGTCCTGCTCCAGCAGTTCGTCGAGGGCATAGCCGCTCAAGGCCAGCAGCTTGTCGTTGGCCTGCAGAATGCGGCCCATGGTGTCCGACACCGACATCATTGCATGCTGGTCGATCGCCTGCATATAGCTGGACAGCTCGGTCAGCGCGGACTCCACGCCCTGCTTGGCCTCTAGCAAGGCCTGGGCAGATTGCATCTCCCGCTCGGCGCTTTCCAGCCGCTGCGCAGCCTCACGCAGGCTGGTTTCGCGCTTGGCCAGCCGGGCATTGAACCAGGCCATCGTCAGAAAACTGGCCACCAAAATCGCACAGATGAACACACTGGCGCGGCGAATCTCGATACCGGCCACCTGCTCCGCTCGGTCCAGCGGCACCGTGATCGACAGGGCGCCCAGCAGCTCGTGCTGCACCCACTGCTTGCCCACGGGAACACCGCTGGCAGCGCGCATGGCCATGATCTCGGGCCGTTGCTCAAAGCTGTTGTGGCAGGCCACACAGGCCTGCTGCGACGCGGGGTCGGCAATCAGATAGCGCAGCACGCGCTGGCCGTTCTGCTGCTCGTAGCGCGACACCGCCTGCCAGGCAATCGGGGCCGCCGGCTTGGCGTGGTCCTGCTTTTCCAGCTGCGGCCAGGCCCAGCGCAAGAAGTCGTCACCCAGGCCTTGGCTGGGCTCCAGGTTCCAGCGGCTGATGGGCTTGTATTCGTACAGCTTGTTCGACTGGGCCGATGTGGCCTGGCCCACCAGCTTCAAGAACTTTGAAGGAATCGGGATGGCGTCTGTCGCGGGTAGCTGGCCCAGCAGGGTTACCACGCGTTCTTCCACCAGCTTTTCCGCCACATCGTGGGAATAGACCGAGCGCGCTGTCGTGGCCTGGTTGGCCACGATCTCGGCAATGGCGAGAGCCTGGTGTTCCACGGTATTGGTCACCGCATCTTTCACCACCAGGTAGCCCAGGGCGCCGGCCAACATGAACACGGCAAGCAAAACGCCCAGGGTCCGCGATCGCCGCATTCTTTGGACCGACAAGGTGTCCATGGGGGGCGTGCCGTTGTTCATGAGGCGCAGATTCTAGTCGGCACGCGAACCAATGCCAGGCCTTTACACCCTTGCTACACGCGTGCCTGGCCGTGTGCTTAAAAGGTCTCCCAGTCGTCATCGCCCCCTGCGGGCCTGGCGGGTTTGGCCGGCACGGGCTTGCGGGCCGAAGGCGCTGGCAGCTTGGCCGCGGCGGGCCGAGCCGGTGCGGGGGCCTGTGGTTTACCGGCCGAGGCCAAAGGCTTGGCAACTGCGGCCTTGGCTACGGGCCGCGGCGCGGGCGCCACGCTGGCCCGGTGCGGTGCGGCCACTGGTGCCAAGGCACTGCGCTGCGGCTTGTAGGAGGGTTGGGGGGTATGCGACGCCAGCTTGAACACGCCGACCACATCCACCAGATCGCCGGCCTGGGACTTGAGGCTGCTGGTGTCACACGAACTAAAGTTGTATCTCCGGCAATTGACCGCTTCAGAGGGAAGGCCTACCTTTTGGATCCATTTAGATACAACATTACGTCAACCTCAATTGACTTAATGTTGTAACTGTCGTGGAAAGTGACGTAAAGTTGTGATCTCGCATGGAACGAAGTTTGCCCCATGACAGATCCCATCGCTCTACAAGCCAATCGCTTTCGCAAGCAAAATTTGCATCACGTCTGGGCTCCAAAGCTGAACCGTACCATTGTGCTCGCTAGGCGGGACCAACTACATCTTTAGGTCGTTCTGGGGGCAAATCCAGAGATATTGCGGTACCGCCATCGTCCGAGCTATTTCGCTCACCATCCGACGCAAGGGCAGCAAGAACTGCAATTACAACTTTACGTCACAAACGTTTCAACTTTAGTTCGTTTCACAGCATGAATACTGTGCAAATACACAGTATTAGATCACCGAGTACGAAATCCACCCCGAGGACTTCGGCATGACCATGACCAGCCACCGCAATCTGCGCGTGGACACGCCCGAACAATCCAACTTAAGTTCAACACTTCCGGCTGTTACCGGCGGTCTAAACCCGCATAAATTTGGCGGCGGTAAATGGCGGTGTGAATTGGCAACCGGATCTGGTGGCCGATTCCGGTGCTCACCGCGCCACCAATAGCCAGGGCCCCGAGAGGGGCCCTGTTTGCTGATGGGGTTAGAAGTTCGCCGTTAGTCAGAGCAGCATGTCTTGGTCAAAGTCGTCAAGCGGTTGATGGGTAACGCGCTGTTCACGCATGAGGTTTTGCATGGCCAGGCCGTAATGGGTCCCCACGCGATCGCGCAGGTCATCAAGCAACTCCCACACCGCCAACGCTTGCTCCGGCGTCCAGTTGGCGTCCACTTTGAAGGGCAGTCCCCTTGAGAGCCCCGAGGGTTGATGCCATTTCTTCATGTTGTCGCCTTTGTGGTTTTGCGTTTGCCAGCGCGGGCTTTGGCCTGTTCTTGTGCTTCCTTCTGCCTGTACGACTGACCCTTGATGCCAACGATCTCGGCGTGATGGACCAGTCGGTCAACCAGTGCCACCACGCAGGCGGCGTTAGGGAATACTTCGCTCCATTCGGCAAATGATTTGTTGGTGGTGAGCAGCGTGCTCTTTTGCTCGTGGCGGCGGCTAACCAGCTCGAACAACAGGTCGGCATAGCGGCTGGAATAAGAGAGATACCCCACCTCGTCAATGGCCAACAGTGTAGGCCTGGCGTAGTGACGCAATCGAGTTCGAAGGGCCGAATCACTGTCCAGGCTGGCAAGCTCGCCCAGCAGCTTGCCGGCCGTGGTGAAGATGACAGTGTGCCCCTGCAATACCGCCTGGTGGGCGATGTTCTGGGCAATGGTGGTCTTGCCCACGCCTGATGGCCCCACCAGGATGGCATTGCTTGCGTTCTGCAGGAACTGCAGCGTCATCAAGTCGCTCACGGCCCCCTGGTCAATCTGCTCGGGCCAGCTCCAGTCGTAGTCGGTCAAGGGCTTGAAACGCCCGATGTGCGCACTGTGCAGGCGCCGCTCCATGGAGCGCCGGGTATTCTCTTGCTCCTCCCAGTCCAGCAAAGTGGCCACCCAGGGTTCGGTGCAGCATGCACTCCAGTTGGACAGCAAGCCGTTGAGTTGCAGGGTCTGGGCACGGCGTTTGAGTGTGCTCGGATCAGTCGTTTGCATCGCCTTGGTCTCCAATGAGTTGGTCATAGCCACTCAGGCTGTGGGGCCGTACCGCAATGTCACGCTCGCGTACATGTTCGGGCAGGGCCACGCCCAGTGGGGGCGGGGTTTGCCCCTGGCGTTGGCGCTCCAATGCCATGCGAACGGCGTTGGGGTGCGGCACACCACGGTTCAGCGCATCGGCAACGGCCGCAGTCATCTGCGTTCGCCCATGCACATTAAGCAGTTCCTGCAACTGACTGGCTGTGCGCCCCAGCGGCTCCCCCCGCTTGGCAGCCTCCTTGAGCAGCGTCTGGATCTGAGGAATTGCGTGCACCAAGCGGTCAGTGTCGCGGTGGGCACGCCCGGCCCGCTTGTGTTGCACCAGTTCCTCCACGTGGGCTTCGACCTCGATTTGCTGGCCCTTGTCCCAACAGCGCCGGTGGGTGGCCAGCACCTGTTGGCCATCCAGAATGCGTACCTCGCGCAGGTCGGCGTGCACGGTGAGGCTACGCTGCACATGGGTGTGGGGGATCGAATAGTCGTTCAGATCGAAGCGCACGTAGGGGGTCTTGCCGACTGAGACGGCCCGCAGCTCGTCGCAACTAAACGGGGTTGCGGGTAGCGCCATCAGGCTGGGCCTCTCCTGCTCAAAGGCATCGTGCACCGTTATCTTGGCATCTTCGGGGCAGGGGCGCTGGCTGGAGGCTCCAGCCACCCAGGCGTCGGCCTGAGCATTGAGGTCGTCGATGTCGGTGAAGGTCCGTGCAGCAAAGAAGTTGTCACGGATATAGCGAATCGAGCGCTCCACCCGGCCCTTCTGATTGCCCCGGGCTGGTGCCACAGGGCGTGGCTCGAAGTGGTAATGCGCCGAGAGTGCCAGCACTACGGGGTTGAAGCGAATGGCCTGCCCCTTGCGCTCGAGCACGGCGCTCTTGAGGTTGTCGTACAAAGTGACCCTGGGCACGGCACCCCAGGATTCAAAGGCCTGGACGTGGCCGCGCAGGAAGTTCTCCATGTGCGCGCCCAGGAAGAAGCGCAGAAAGATGCGTCTGGACCAGGACAAGACCATCACAAAGGCCATGAGTGGTCGCTTGGCTTGGCCTTGTTGGATGTGACCAAAGTGCCCCCAGTCACATTGGCATTGTTCGCCGGGCAAGGTGCGCAGGCGCAAGTAGGCCTCGGCTGGCGGGCGTGGTCTGTGCCTGGCGATGAGATGGCGGAAGTGGTCGGGGCGTCCACCATAGCCTCGCTCCACGACCATGGCGTGCAAGCGACTGGCGGTGAGATTGGGAAACTGCTTTAAGGTCTGCTCGATAAAGGGCAGATAGGGGGTTACACCCGAGGGGCGCTGTGCAGGAATGATGGGCGAGGCGCCGGCTTGGGTGAGAACGCGAATGACGGTATCGCGGTGCACCTTCAGTTGGGACGAGATGGTGCCCACCGGCCAGCGCTCGGCGTGGTGGTAGCGCAGGATTTGCGCTGTCAGATCAGGGGCAATAGTCATGTAAATCGGCACTCCTTAAGGTTCGGTTCAACGGGTGACGAAAGCGGTAACCCAAAAAGCCCAGGCGCACAAACACGGATACCGAACGGCCACAGAAGTGGCACTGGCAGCTCTGATTTGCACCGGCTTGCAGGGCTATTGCTTCGCCTGGTGGGAGTACATCAGCACAGGGCAGTGGTGGGCTACCCTGATGCGTCACCATTTGTTGGCGTGCCCTCCATTGCCCCTGGCGCCGGGCATGCGCATGACGGCCTTTGCGGCTGTCCTGGTAGCGCTTGGCCGCATCGCGCTGGGCGCAACTTCTGGCCTGGCGCGAACAAGCGGCGCTGCAATAGCGCTGCCCCCGGTCGCAGTGGCTGCAGATGGTGACAGCGCTGTGGCAGCGGGCGCACAGAAAGAGCCTGGGCGGCGGCTGGGTAGTTGACATGGGCGTTCATGCCCATGCGTGCAACCAACTTCTGGACAGGCACGCCCGCTTCGTGAAATACTACGCGTGCAACGTTGCTCTCCAGCAGGGTCTCGGGGCGCGGCAGTGGGTTGACCGGCTAAGTTATTGCCACTGTCGCGCCTGCTTCTCACACAGGCAAGGCGATTTGTAACGCAAAGTCCATCGAGGTGCCAAGGCCCTGCGCTGGCTCACTCCCGCCATCCCAATCCACAAAGCACGCTCGCCCAGGACCCATCCGTGCCCTACAGAACGGGCACCCCAATTCGATCAAAAAGGAAGTTCAACGAAGACGGCGTGCTCAGCCGCTGAATGCGATCGACAGGCTGCCGACACCAGATTTAAACGGAAAATGAAAGCCGTTCACACCGGCACGTAAGTGGTTGATTTCATTGGAAACGGGTGTCCAATCGCAGACTACAAAGCGGGTTTGGTGAGGTTTTCGGGGGTGGGCAGTGCCAACTCCAAAGCTGCAAACAGCGACTTCTGGGCGGGCGTCATCTCGGTCAAACCGGTCAGCGTCCTGCCATCCGCAGTCTGTACGGTCTGCTGATGAATACGCCTGAGCTGCTCCAGCAGCGTCGCCGGGGACTCCGCTCTCTTGGCGGTTGAAAGCCGCATGCGCATCACCCGGTACAAGATCAGCGCCATGAAACACACCAAGGCGTGCGAGCGAAT
>CAJCCO010000112.1 GCA_903960915.1 uncultured beta proteobacterium | reverse complement strand
TGGCTTGACGCATGCGCAAAGCGTACTACGCATTGGATTTTTTCCTGGGCCTTATGCGGATCAATTCAAACGTGGCGTTCAGCCGTACCTTGAAAGCCAAGGTATCAAAGTCCAGGCCACGGAATTTTCCAACATCATTCAGCTGAACTCTGCATTGATGGACGGCTCACTAGATGCCAACGTATTCCAAAATCGCGCCTATTTGGATACCTTCAACACGCAGTACAAGGCAACGCTGGCTGAAGTACTCCAAGTGCCTAGTGCACCCCTGGGTCTGTACTCCATTAAACACCGTGATTTGAAAGCCTTACCCAGCGGTGCCAAGGTGGCGGTCCCTAATGATCCCACTTCTTTAGGCCGGGCTTTAGCATTCATGCAATCGCAAGGTCTGCTCACGGTCGACCCAGCTATTCCAGCGGGTCGCGCCACCGAGAAAAACATCACAGCCAACCCCAAAAACATTCAGCTCGTTCTGCTGGATGCACCGCAAATGCCCCGTGCCATGCCAGAGATGGATGCTGCAGCAATTTTGGGAAATCACGTGATTGCAGCGGGCATGCTCTTAAGCTCTGCACTGGCGCTTGAAGATCCAGCCCCACAGTACCGAATCATTTTGGCGGCACGCCAGGATGTTTCAAAAGGCGACCTGATTGCCAAGTTGGTCAATGGCTACAAGTCTGCTGAGTACCGCCGATTTGTCGAAACAGACCCCAAAGCCAAGGGTTTCTCCCGTCCTGAGTACTGGCGATAAGCATGAGCCAGCCAATCCAGATGACGACAAGCGTTGCATGCGCTTGTGACGTCATCAGGCAATGTATTCAAGCGGGCACCTATCCAGGTGGCTCGTGGATACGCGAGATGACCATTGCCCAATTGGCCAAGGTCTCTCGCACCTCTGTTCGCCAAGCCCTGAATGTGTTGGCAATCGAGGGATTTGTAGAGTTGCACCCCAACCGCGGTGCCATGGTAGTTGATTGGAATGACGAGAATTTGCTCGAAGTTTTTGATGTCCGTGTCATGCTCGAGTCCTATGCCTGCGAATTGGCAGCAGAGCGTGCAAGCGCCCTGGACATCGTTACCATGAAAAAACAAGCCGATCTTTTTTCCGAACTGGTGGAGAAAGACCACCAGCACTTGAGGCAAAAAATAACGCTGGCCAACAATGAGCTCCATCAAAAAATTCTTCAAGCCTGCGGCAATCAGCGGCTTTCGACATTGTTAGTAGCAGTCGTGCAAGTGCCGATGGTTCACCAAACGTTTGCCCGCTATGAGCTTGAAGATCTGCGCCGCAGCGCCTCTCAACATCAGGATTTGGTCCAGGCCATATCTCGTAAGGACCGTGAGTGGGCCCGTGCCACCATGATGGCGCATTTGTTGTCTGGCAAACAAGTTATTTTCGCCAACAAAAAACCACCCCTAGCGGTGGAACTTGAAACATCGGCCCCATTGTCTAAACCAAAAAAATTGAAATCATGAGTGTTCTCCACCCTGAAGCGGATGCCCGCAAAGCCATGGAAGTCATGCAGTCCGGGGGCATTTCAATTTTGCCCAACGATGTGGGCTATTCGCTCATTGCATCCACACCCAAGGCGCTTCATCGGATTTTTGAAACCAAGCGCAGAGCGCCCCAAAAGCTCAATGCCATGCTTGGAAACGATGCGCATCATCAGGCGTTGCACAGAGTGTCGACTCGCGGACGAGAAATTGTTCAGGCCATCACGGGTGACTACAACCTTCCCCTCGGCTTGATTGCACCCTGCGATCCACAGCATCCATGGCTTCAGGCCTTGGATCCCGACATTTTTTCCAGAAGTACACGCGATAGCACGCTCCTCATGCTGCTCAATGCCGGGCCTCTGCATCAGGCCATTACAGACTTAAGCTTTCAAACGGGCACCTTGTTGTTTGGCTCATCAGCCAACTTGTCTTTGCATGGCACCAAGTTTCGGGTGGAAGACATTGAGCCTGAGATCATGAAAATTGCTGATGTGACGATTGACCATGGTTTGATGAAATACCATCCGTGGCAGGCTTCCTCTACGCTGTTAAATTGCGAAACTTTAGAAGTGGTTCGTTTCGGATCCTGCTTTGAAAACATTGCCGACATTCTGATGCGGCATTTCAAAATTCGACTACCTGATCCCCCCGTATTTCAATAGGCGCACATGCGCAGCAACTTATCAAGCGGCTAAGTGGAAGCAGCGGTCCTAGCGCATGGGAACTTTTACGTTGCATCGGCATGAGCCCGATCCAGTGTCAGGATCAGAACGTCTTCATACCGGTGGTGGCGCACGCAAGCTGGCTAACGGACTTTGGCTAGGGCCTGGGCTTGGACCTTGTCCTTGACCTCTCGTTTGCGCTGGCCGACCTGTGTCGGAGGGCCGCCATACGCCTAGGCGATGGGGCAAGTAAGACCAGCCGCCGCCCTCCTCAGGCGGCGCTATCTGTTCAGCGGTTGCTTGGGAAACTGAACACCGTGCCATCGCGCACGCCGGCTGACGGCCAGCGTTGCGTGATGGTTTTGCGCTTGGTGTAGAAACGAACCGCATCGGGGCCGTAGGCGTGCAGGTCGCCAAACAAGCTGCGCTTCCAGCCGCCAAACGAGTGGTAGGCCACCGGCACGGGCAAGGGCACGTTAACGCCCACCATGCCCACCAGAATGTTGTCGCTGAAGTAGCGGGCGGCTTCGCCGTCACGGGTGAAGATGCAGGTGCCGTTGCCGTATTCGTGTGCGTCGATCAGGTCCATCGCTTCTTGCAGGCTTTTCACGCGCATCACGCCCAGCACCGGGCCAAAAATTTCTTCTTTGTAAATGGTCATGCCAGGTTTGACGTGGTCAAACAGGCACGGGCCTAAAAAGTAGCCGGCTTCATGGCCGGGCACCTGCACGTTGCGGCCGTCCACCACCAACGTGGCACCTTCTTGAATGCCTTGTGCCACGTAGCCTTTCACTTTTTCAAAGTGCGCCTTGGTCACCAGTGGCCCCATGTCGTTGCTGGCGTCGGTGCCAGGGCCGACTTTCATTTTGGCAATCTCCACCTTCAGCGCCGCGACCACCGCATCGGCTGCCGCGTCGCCTACCGCCAGCACCAGCGGAATGGCCATGCAGCGTTCGCCGCAGGAGCCGTAGGCCGCGCCCATCAAGGCGCTCACGGCGTTGGGCACATCGGCGTCAGGCATCACCACCGCGTGGTTCTTGGCGCCACCTAAAGCCTGCACGCGCTTACCGTGGGCGCAGCCGGTGGCATAGATGTATTCGGCAATGGGCGTGGAGCCGACAAAGCTCACGGCTTTGACGCGTGGGTCGGTCAGCAAGGTGTCTACCGCTTCCTTGTCGCCGTTGACCACATTGAGCACGCCCGGTGGCAGGCCGGCTTGTTGTGCCAACTTCGCCACCAGCAGTGCGCTGCTGGGGTCGCGCTCGGACGGTTTGAGCACAAAGGTGTTGCCGCAGGCCACGGCCATGGGCCACATCCACAAGGGCACCATCACGGGGAAGTTGAAAGGCGTGATGCCGGCCGTCACGCCCAGCGCCTGGAACTCGCTCCACGAATCAATCGCCGGACCCACGTTCTTGCTGTGCTCGCCCTTGAGCAGCTCGGGCGCGTAAGAGGCGTATTCCACGTTCTCAATGCCGCGCTGCAGCTCGCCCATGGCGTCGCCCAGCACCTTGCCGTGTTCGGCGGTAACCAGCGCGCAGATTTCGTCAGCGTGTTGTTCCAGCAAGACTTTGAGGTTGCTCATCACCCGCGCCCGTTTCAGGGGCGGTGTGTTGCGCCAGGCCGGGTAGGCGGCTTCTGCCGAGGCAATGGCTTGCTCCACCGTGGTTTTGTCGGCCAACAGCACGCGCTTCTCAACCTGCCCGGTGGCGGGGTTGAAGACGTCGGCGTGGCGGCTGCCACCGGCCACGGTCTTGCCGTTGATGAGGTGGTGAATTTCAGGAAGTGTGGACATGGGGGTTCTTTAAAGTTGAAAAGGTAAGCAATAGGGGCGCGGGGAGCGAATTATTAGCGTCGTCCGGATCCGTCGAGGGTGGTTTCGGGTCGCCAGAACCTTCCCCACCCCCGCAAAGTAATGCACCACTTCACGCGCCTGGGCTTCGCCCTTGCGCAGGTCAGGCCGTGGCGTTGATGGTCTCGCCCAGCGCGTCCAGCAGGCTGTCAATCTGGGCGGGCGTGGAGATGAACGGAGGCGCCAGCTGAATGGTGTCGCCGCCGTAGCGCACGTAAAAACCCTTTTTCAGCATCGCCATGGCAATCTCGTAGGGTCGACGCGCAGGCTCGCCGGGCACGGCGTTGATGGTGAAGCCGGCCGCCAGGCCCAGGTTGCGGATGTCGGTGATGTGCTTCACGCCTTTGAGGCTGTGCACCGCATTTTCAAAATGCGGGGCCAGCGCCTTCACGCGCTCCACCATGTTTTCTTTCACCAGCAGGTCCAGCGCAGCCAGGCCCACCGCGCACGGCACGGGGTGCGCCGAGTAGGTGTAGCCGTGGGCAAACTCCAGCATGTAGTCGGGGCCGCCCTGGGCCATGAAGGTGTCGTAAATGTCTTTGCTGGCCAGCACTGCGCCCATGGGCTGCACGCCGTTGGTGATTTGCTTGGCCACGTTCATGATGTCGGGCGTCACGCCAAAGTACTCGGCGCCGGTGTAAGCCCCCAGGCGGCCAAAGCCGGTGATGACCTCGTCAAAAATCAACAAGATGTTGTTGGCGGTGCAAATCTCGCGCAGGCGTTGCAGGTAGCCCTGGGGTGGAACCACCACGCCGGCCGAGCCCGACATGGGCTCCACAATCACCGCGGCAATGTTGGACGCATCGTGCAGCGCAATCAGGCGCAGCAAATCGTCGGCCAGCTCAGCGCCTTTTTCAGGCATGCCGCGCGAGAAGGCGTTGCTGGCCAACTGGGTGTGGGGCAGGTGGTCGGCTTCAATGCCCTGGCCAAACATTTTGCGGTTGGCCACAATGCCGCCCACCGAGATGCCGCCAAAGTTGACGCCGTGGTAGCCCTTTTCGCGCCCGATCAGGCGGGTTTTACTGGCCTGGCCTTTGGCGCGCCAGTAGGCCCGTGCCATTTTCAGGGAGGTGTCGGCCGACTCGGAGCCCGAACCGGTGAAGAACACGTAGTCCAGCCCGGTAGGTGTGAGTTCTTTGAGCTTGTTGGCCAGCTCAAAGGAGAGCGGGTGGCCGTATTGGAAAGCTGGTGAGTAGTCCAGCGTGGCCATCTGACGCTGCACGGCCTCCACCAGTTCGGTGCGGCCATGGCCCAGACCACAGCACCACAGGCCCGAGAGGCCGTCAAAAATCTGGCGTCCGTCCATGTCGGTGTAGTAGCAGCCCTTGGCGCCCACCATCATGCGCGGATTGGCCTTGAAGTTGCGGTTGCCGGTGTAGGGCATCCAGTGCGGATCCAGCCAGGCAGCGTCGGTGCGGGGTTGAGTCAGGGTCTTGGCGTCGTTCATGTCCATGGCGGCATCCTCGGTGGTGGATAAAAAGCAGATTCTGAAGGGCTCTGTTACTCTTGCAAATGTATATGTATCACAATTTAGTTGTCAATTCATGCAAGTAAACAGCCGTGCCCCCTGGGGCCAATTGAGCGATATGGACCTGCGCTTGCTGCGCGTGTTCAAAAGCGTGGTGGAGTGCGGTGGCATGGCGGCCGCCGAGTTGGAGCTCAATATTGGCATCTCCACCGTCAGCCGCCATATCAAAGACCTGGAAACCCGCCTCGGCTTGAGCCTCTGTCGCCGCGGCCGTGCCGGTTTTGCCCTGAGCCCCGAGGGCGAGCAGATTTACCAGGAAACCCTGCGCCTGCTGGCTGGGGCCGACGCGTTTCGCAGCCGCGTGGACGAGATTCACCGCCGCATGGGGGGCGAGCTCCACATTGCCGTGTTTGACAAAACCGCCAGCAACCCGCTAGCCCATGTGGGGGCGGCCATTGCCCTGTTTTCTGAGTTGGCGCCCGATGTCAACCTGCAATTGCACGTGGCGCCCCTCAACACCATAGAGCGTGGCGTGATTGACGGCCAGTTCCAGGTGGGTGTGATTCCCGGCCACCGCAGCTCCGACACGCTGACCTACGACCCGCTCTTCAACGAAACCATGCTGTTGTACTGCGGCGCCCAGCACCCGTGGTTTGCCGCCGATACCAGCGCCCTTGACTGGGACGCCGTGCGCGCCCATGACTTCGCCGGGTTGGGCTACCACTCGCCGAATATGGAAATCAGCCAGCAGGTGCGCCTGCCGCGCAAGGCGACCGGTTACGACCAGGAGTCAATTGCCACCTTGATTCTGTCGGGCCGGTTTCTGGGCTTTTTGCCCGACCATTACGCCCTGGGCTTTGTGCAAGCTGGGCTGATGCGCGCCGTCAAGCCCGAACTGTTTCGCTACGAATGCGGTTTTTTTGGCATCGTGCGGCGCTCACCCCAGCCTTCGCGCGTGACACTAGCGTTTCAGAATTGCCTGCGCAAGGCCCACGCCGGCCCGGCCGACGTTGCGCAAGCACCCTAGTCACGCCTCAACCCCATCACGCATACATATAAGCGCGTGACCAGGGCGTCGGGTTGAGCTGCTCGGTTACACCCGCTTTGCAGGCCAGCACCTGGTAGAGCGAAATCCAGTTTTGCGTGAAAGCGTGCGCGCTGCCCGCCAGGTAAATACGCCAGACCCGGTAGGTGGTCTCATCCACCAAGGTGCGAATGCTGTCGCTGTGGCGTTCGTAGTTGTCGGCCCACAAGCCCAATGTGCGCGCGTAGTGGCGGCGCAGGCATTCCACGTCCAGCGTTTCCAGGCCGGCGCTTTGCATGCCTTTCAGGGCCAGGCTGATGTGGGGCAGCTCCCCGTTGGGGAACACATATTTGTCGATAAAGCTGGCCGCCCCCAGCGGGGTGGCGCCACTGCCCGGGTCGGTCGAGGTGATGCCATGGTTAAGCACCAAGCCACCTTCCTTGAGCAGTGAATTCACCTTGGCAAAGTAAGACGGCAGGTGCGCCAGCCCCACGTGCTCGAACATGCCAATCGAGGTGATCTTGTCAAACGCCGGCTCGGTGTCGCTCACCTGCAGGTCGCGGTAATCCTGCAAGCGAATCTCCACCTGGTCGCTCAAGCCGGCGTGCGCCACCCGCGCCAGCGCCAGCGCCTGTTGCTGCCTGGACAGCGTGACGCCCACCACGTGGGCACCGTATTTTTGCGCCGCCCGTATCGCCAGTGCACCCCAACCGCAACCAATGTCCAGCAAGCGCTCGCCGGGCTTGAGCATGATCTTGTTCAGGATGTGGTCCAGCTTGGCGCATTGCGCCTCTTCCAGCGTTTCGTTCTGCTGCGGAAAGTAGGCGCAGGAATACACCATGTGCGGGTCAAGCCACAGGCGGTAAAAGTCGTTGGACACGTCGTAGTGGTGCTCAATGGCCTGCGCATCCTGCGCCTTGTTACGCCGCACCGGGGTGAAGAGGCGCGCAAAGCGCCCCTGCATGGGCACCGACACATGCGCCAGTTGCGAGGCCGCCTGCACCACGTCATGCACCCGGCCCTGCACATCAAAGTGGCCGTTCACGTAGCCCTCGGCCAGGTTGTCCAGGCTGGGCGGCACAAAGTACTTCAAGGCGCGTGGGCTGGGCAACTGCACCGTCACGCTCGGGTCGGGCCCCAGGTCGTAGTGGGTGCCGTTCCACAACGACAGCCGCAAGGGAATCGTGTGGGTATCGCCCAGCCCCTCCGTGACGCGCCCCAACAGTTTGTTGGCGGTGACGTCGGCGATTGAAAAATAACTCGAAGAACTTGTAATGGTCATGAGGAACGCTCCAGGGAAGGTGAAAAGGCGCACCACCCGACACGCGCTGGCGATGAGTCTGCATGCTAGAAAAAGTGCGCGCCGCGCTTTTGCGAAACCGCAAACGCTGCCCTCTTGCGCCACGTAATCTCTCGCCTTTCAAGGAAACGACGTGGACAAAAAACAGACCTGGAACATGGGCTACTGGGTCTTTGCCCTGGTGCTGCTTTTTTTGCTGCAAGACGTGTGGCAAAGCGCTAACCAGATTCAAACCGTGCCCTACAGCGAGTTTGAAAAAGCCTTGGCCGATGGCCGCATCAGCGACATCACGCTGACAGACCGCACCATCTCCGGCCACCTGAAAGCGCCCGCCAACGGCAAGACCCTGATGGCCGCTGCCCTGGTAGAGCCGGCGCTGGCCGAGCGTCTCAATGCCTACAAAGTGCCCTACACCCGCGTGGTGGAAAACACCGTGTTGCGCGATGTGCTGTCCTGGACCGTGCCGGTGCTGGTGTTCTTTGGCCTGTGGTACTTCGTCTTTCACCGCATGGCCGACAAGCAAGGCATGGGCGGCCTGCTGTCCATTGGCAAGAGCCGCGCCAAGATTTATGTGCAGACCGACACCGGCGTTACCTTTGCCGACGTGGCCGGGGTGGACGAGGCCAAGCATGAGCTGGAAGAGGTGGTGGACTTTTTGAAACACCCGCGCGAATACGGCCGTCTGGGCGCCCACATTCCCAAAGGCGTGTTGTTGGTGGGGCCGCCTGGCACCGGCAAAACCTTGCTGGCCAAAGCCGTGGCGGGCGAGGCTGGGGTGCCGTTCTTCTCCATCTCGGGCAGCGAGTTTGTGGAGATGTTTGTGGGCGTGGGCGCCGCGCGGGTGCGCGACCTGTTTGAGCAGGCGCGTTTGCAGGCGCCGGCCATTATTTTTGTCGACGAGCTCGACGCTCTGGGCCGCGCCCGCGGTGCGTTCCCGGCCCTGGGCGGGCATGACGAAAAAGAGCAAACGCTTAACCAGTTGCTCTCCGAGATGGATGGCTTTGACTCCTCGGTGGGGCTGATCATTTTGTCGGCCACCAACCGACCCGAAATTCTTGACCCGGCGCTGTTGCGCGCCGGCCGATTTGACCGCCAGGTGCTGGTGGACCGGCCTGACCGGCAGGGCCGTGTAGATATTTTGAAAGTGCACACACGCAAGATCACGCTGGACCCGGCGCTGCCCCTGCAAGACGTCGCCGCGCTGACGCCGGGCTTCAGTGGCGCGGACCTCGCCAACCTGGTGAACGAGGCTGCGTTGGGCGCCACCCGGCGCAAGGCAGCGCAGGTGGTGATGGCCGACTTCACTGCTGCGGTGGAGCGCATCGTCGCCGGCCTAGAGCGGCGCAGCCGCGTGCTCAACCCCAAGGAGCGCCAAGCGGTGGCTTTTCATGAAATGGGCCACGCCCTGGTGGCGCTGGCGCAGCAGGGGGCCGACCCGGTGCACAAAGTCTCCATCATTCCGCGCGGTATTGGTGCATTGGGCTACACCATTCAGCGCCCCAGCGAAGACCGCTACCTGATGACGCGCCCCGAGCTGGAGCAAAAAATTGCCGTGCTGTTGGGCGGGCGTGCCGCCGAAAAACTGGTGTTCAACGTGCTCTCGTCAGGCGCGGCAGACGACCTGGCCAAAGCCACCGACATCGCGCGCGACATGGTCAGCCGCTACGGCATGGACGAAGGCCTGGGTTACGTGTCGTTTGAACCCCAGCGCCAACCGCTGCTCGACCTGCCCGACGGCTTCATGCCCCGCGCGCCCCAGGCCTCGCCCGACACCTTGCGCCGCATGGATGAAGCCATCCGCGAACTCGTCATGGCTGGCTTCACCCGCGCCACGCAGATTCTGCAAACCAACCGCCCCATTCTGGAGCGCGGCGCCCAAGCCTTGCTCGCCCAGGAAACACTGGATGAGCCCGCCATCCAAGCCTTGGCCGCTGGTTTGCAAACGCACAGGGGGACTTAAGAAGGAGCCCTTAAACGTTCCGTCATTGCGAGCCCTTCGACAGGCTCAGGACAGGCCAAGGCGCGGCTTCCGTCATTGCGAGCCCTTCGACAGGCTCAGGACAGGCCAAGGCGTGGCAATCCAGGGTGTTGGTTGCCCTGGGGTTTTGCGCTTTCGCAAGTGACTTTTTGGGCGCGTGGTTACGCTGGTATTTCCCGCCACCTCTCTGGATTGCCCCATGCAAAAACCTGTGTTGACCGAGCCAATGTCAGAACATATTTGGCGTGCGCATTACCGATGGACCGAGGGCGGTCATATGCAGGAACCTTCTATTGAGGCCAGTTGGGACCGGGTGGCCCTGGCGCTCAGCGCGCCTGAGGCGCATCACCGTGACGACTGGCGTGAACGTTTTCGCGCCGCCTTGGCAGACTTTCGCTTTCTGCCGGCCGGGGGTGTGCTGGCGCATGCCGGCACCGCGCACCAGCGCACCCTGTTAAACAGTTTTGTGCTGCCGGCCCCAGAAGATTCGATCCAGGGCATTTTCAACAGCTTGCGCGAGACCTTGTTGACCCTGCATGCGGGTGCGGCTGTGGGGCTTGATTTTTCAACCCTGCGCCCGGCGGGTAGCCAGGCGGCTCGCAGTGGTGGCCAAGCCAGCGGCCCGGTCTCATTCATGCCGGTGTGGGAGCTGGCCATGGCGGTGCTGGCATCGGGCCAGTCGCGGCGCAATGTGGTGTTGGTTAGCCTGCGCTGTGACCATCCTGACATCGAAGCCTTCATCCATGGTCAGCCAACAAGTGGCGGTTTGGCACAGGTCAGGCGCTGCGTGTTGCTCACGCAGGACTTCATGCAGGCCGTGCAGGACGATGCGCTGTGGCCGCTGCTCTTTCCGCTGGGCGCGCACCCGGTACCCGAGGGGGCTGAGTTGTGTGAGCGCAGCTGGTCTGGCCGTACCGAGCCGCAGCGCTGCGTGGTGCACCGGCGTGTGCCAGCGAGCCAAATTTGGCAGCAATTGGTGGCCGCCGTGCATGCCGGAGCGGGGCTGCGCGTGTTGTTCATGGACCGCACCAACCAGGCCCGCAACCTTTGGTACAGCGAGCCCATGACAGCGGCCAGTTCGTGTGGCCAGCCCTTGCCGGCCCACGGTGCTTACAGCGCGGGCGCCATCAACCTGAGTCGCCTGGTGCAGCATCCGTTTGGGCAACATCCGCATCTCGACATGGGTGGCCTGCGGGCCCTGACGGCGGTGGCCGTTCGCCTGCTCGACAACGTGTACGAGCTTTCAAACTTCGCCCTCAAGGCGCAAGAAAAAGAGGCGCATGCCACGCGCCCGCTGGCGCTGGGTGTGACCGGGGTGGCCGATATGCTGAAGATGCTGGGCTTGCGTTACGGCTCACCCGCCAGCCAGACCTTGGTGCATGAAGCTTTGAGCGCCATTCGCGACACGGCCTACCTGACCTCCATTGAACTGGCGCAGGAAAAAGCGCCTTTCCCCGCGTTTGACAAATTGCGTTTTGTAGCCAGCCCCAATGTGCTCAACCTGCCGCATGCGCTGCAAGACGGCATAGCCAAATATGGCCTGCGCAACAGCCAGCTGTTGGCGGTCATGCCCCTGGGCTCGGCCAGCCTGCTGGCCAACAATGTCTCCAGCGGTTTGGGGCCTGTAACGGCCGCCCAGGCGCCAGCGCAAGACCAGTTGCACATGCAGGCGACGGCGCAAGGCGTGGTGGACGGCGCCGTGGTCCAGCCGGTGTACCTGCCCGCCGACGCTGATCGTGCTGCGGTGGAGCAGGTGCTGTTGTCGGCCTGGCATCTGGGGCTCAAAGCCTGCACCGTCGTGCGTGAAAGTGGCCCCGCTTCATGACGGTGGCCAGCCTGTGTGCACCCACCAAGTACGCGCCGGTGTCAGGGCGCTTGTTGATGCTGGGCTTTGGCAGCGTGGGGCAGGCGGTGTTGCCCTTGCTGCTGCGCCACCTAACTGTAAAAACGGGGCAAATCAGCCTCATTGCCGCCAGCGAAAATGGGGTTGAACAGGCCCAACATATGGGTGTGGATTTGACCGTGCAGCGCCTGACCGAGGACAACTTTCAAGCGCAGCTGGCGCCCCGGCTGGCCCCGGGCGATATGTTGTTGAACCTGTCGGTCGGTGTCTGCAGCCTGTCGCTGATGGCCCTGTGCCGCCAGCGTGGCGCGCTGTACCTGGACACCTGCATCGAGCCCTGGGCTGGCACCTATACCGACGGCTACCTGTCGCCCTCGCAACGCTCCAACTACCGCTTGCGCGAACAGGCCCTGGCCTTTGGCCGCGCCGCACCCCATGGCCCCACCGCGGTGCTGACGCAGGGGGCCAACCCAGGCCTGGTGTCCAGCCTGGTGAAGCAGGCCTTGCTCAACATGGCGCACGACACCGACCTGGGCGCAGTGCAGCCCCGCCAACCCAAAGACTGGGCCGCGCTGGCGCAGCGTTTGTCTGTACGCACTATTCACATTGCCGAGCGTGACAGCCAGTCCACCTGCCGGCACAGGCAGGCGCAGGAGTTTGTCAACACCTGGTCGGTGGATGGCTTCATCAGCGAAGGTTTGCAACCGTCCGAGTTGGGCTGGGGCAGCCATGAACGCCATTGGCCGGCCGATGCCATGCGCCACGGCTATGGCTGCGATGCGGCCATTTACCTGAACCGTCCCGGGTTGGCGACCCAGGTGCGCAGCTGGACGCCGCTGCAAGGGGCCTACCAAGGCTTTCTGGTGACGCATGGCGAGTCGATCTCGATTGCCGACCACCTGACGCTGCAGCAGAACGGCACGCTGTTGTACCGGCCCACCGTTCATTATGCGTACCTGCCGTGCGATGACGCGCAGTTGTCTATCCATGACATGGCCGGGCGCAACTGGCAGACGCCGCAGACCCAACGCATCTTGCGCCAGGAGATCAAAGAGGGTACCGATGAGCTGGGCGTGCTGCTCATGGGCAATCCGCGCGGCGTGTACTGGCTGGGCTCACGCCTGTCGATTCAGGCGGCACGCAACCTGGCGCCTTTCAACAGCGCCACCAGTTTGCAAGTGGCCGCCGGCGTACTGGCTGGCGTGGTGTGGGCCCTGCAAAACCCGCAAGCAGGGGTGGTGGAGCCCGACGACCTGGACCACACGCAGGTGCTGGCCATCGCCCGGCCCTACCTGGGCGAGCTGGTGGGGGTGTACGCCAACTGGTCGCCCCTGCAGGGGCGCTCGCGCCTGTTCAAAGAAGACCTCGACCAGCAGGACCCCTGGCAATTCAAAAACTTTCGCGTGCAGTAGAGCCGTGGCGATTGATGCTGGCGGGCCAGCGCTTTAGCTTTCTGACAAAGCCATGGCGCGGTGTACGCGTTGACGGAGTTCGTTTTTTTGGTAACTGGTCAGGTCGGCCACCACGCTTTTTTGCAGGCTTTGTTTGGCGGCGTGGCCTAGTAAGGGTTCTACTTGACCCAGCATGGGGCTGGAGGCAATCAGCACCAGCGACTCGAAATGGTGTTCGCTGCTGTGCTGGTTCAGGTAGTCGGCCAGTTGGCGGGCAAAGCTGGCGCGCTCTTTGGCTTGGGTACTGGTGCGTGGCTCAAACTGGGTGCCGCTGTGGCCGGTGCGGCCATGGCCTTTGTCGGCGTCGCCGCTGACATCGCCCAGGGCCTTGCGGTTGTCGAGCTTGTAGTGCGGGTTGACGAAATCGGCCACCTCCAGCAGGTCGCGGCCCGTGCCATTTTTTTCGAGGCAACGGGCGCGGTGCGAGTTGGCCAGCAGTATCCAGGTCTTGCCCATCGTGTTCTTTCTAGGTTCGGGTGCGTTCAATGCACCAGGGTTTGCGGTAAATGTTGTTGAAACCAGCTGCCGGTCAAGGTGGCTGAGGTGTTGAGTGCCTCCAGCGCTTGGGCTGCGTTCTGGCTGGCGTTCAGGGTCTGCAAGCGGTGCACGCCCGGCAGCCCGTGCAGGGCATGGCGGTTGAGTTCGAGCAGGCCCGGGTCGTCGTCGTCCACCAGCAGCAAGGTGGGGGCGTAAACCCGACGCAGGTGCGTGCCGGCTAAATCAGGCCGGCCGCCGTGGGCGACCAAGGCCTGCACATGCTCGGGCACGCGCGCTGCTGCCAAGAAGGCTGCAGCAGCACCGGTGCTGGCGCCATACAACCCCACCGGCACGCGGGCTACACCCGGTTGTGCCACCAGCCAGGCCAGCGACTCGGCGGTGCAGGCGCTCACCCGCGCAATGTCGAGCACCGGGTTGCGCTTGGTGGCGTGGCGTGCCAAGCCATCGTCAAACATCAGCGTGCCCAGGCCAAACGCATGCAGTTGACGGGCTAAATATTGTTGTTGTGGGTTGAAGCGGCTGCCGGGTTCGCCCGGCACAAACACCACCATGCCAATGGGGTGCGGGGGCAACTCTAGCGTGCCGGGCAAGCCCAGCGCGCCAATGTGTACGTTGTCGCTGACGCAGTTCATGGGCATGTCTTGTCTGGAGGCGGTAGCGTTGGCGGCAAACCCTGCACGCTACTTGCTGACCTGCCAGCTGCCGTCGGCTTGGCGGCAGGCGCTGCCAAACACCTGCTCTTTGCGCCCGCCAATGGTGGCGTCAATGGTGTAGTCGCGACACGGGCCGCTGCCCGTTTCAATGGTGCGGGTGGGCACCACCACGTAAGCGTTGCCGGTGTCTGGGTTTTTCCAGCTCGAGGGTACGCCCGTGCGCACATGCTCCAGCGCACGCGCGGTGTTGATGCGGTCTACCTCGGCCATGGTGTTACCAATAGAGCCGCCAATGGCCGCGCCCGCCAGCGTGCCCAAAATGATGGCCGCGGTGCGCCCATGGCCACCGCCCACCTGCGAGCCAATGACGCCACCCAGCACGCTGCCAATCACCATGCCGGACTGTTCTTGCTGGCTCTGGTAATTGGCGCAGCCCATGAGCAGGGTGGCGCACAGGGCGGTGGCGATAAAGGGTTGAAGTGATCGCATGTCGGGCCTCCTTTGGCGCAGGGCCTTATTTGGTCAACAGAACAGGTAGGGTCGATTGGTGGATGACGCGTTGCGCCACCGACCCCAGCATCACGCTACCCACTGCGCCCATGCCGCGCGTGCCCATGGCAATCTGGTCTACCTTGAGCTCTTTCGCCATGCGCACAATCTCGTTGGCCACCACGCCGTAAGCCCGCGCCGGTTCTGCCAGCTTGATGCCTTGCGCACGGGCCAGCACGCCAGCCTGGGACAAGATAAGGTCTTGCTGCTTTTTTTGGTCGGACTCTATTTGTGCAATGGTGGCGGCGGTGTAGTTGCCATAGAACAGGGGCTCAGGACTGACGCAAATCAAAATGGCCTCCAGGTCCAGCGCCGAGCGGGCCATTTTGCCAACAGCCTCAATCGCCCGGTTGGCATGATCGGACCCATCCACGGCGATCAAAATTTTCAGCATGTAACGCTCCTTGTTGAATCAATAAACACCCAGCCGCGCGCCAAAAAAAGCACGCTGCTTAAAAGAAAAATGCTGAAGTCATGCTAGGTTGCAAGGCATGAATCGAGCTTGAGAAAGCGCAACTTAGCCCCGCGTGATGCGGGTCAGTGCTGGCTGGTTTGGCGCGGGTGGCAAGGCAGATGAAACCTGCGCAGTTGATGAAGTTGATGAAGTCGAAGCCGATGGGCTAAGTGCCTCTTGGGCGGCTTGCGCCACATCGTTCAGAAATACAAACTGCAACTGCTCGCGCGCCTCTTGCGGCACCTCCTCCAGGTCTTTTTGGTTGCGCGCGGGCAGCATCACGGTACGTATGCCGGCGGCCAGCGCGGCCAGCACTTTCTCCTTGATGCCACCCACCGGCAGCACCAGCCCGCGCAGACTGATCTCGCCGGTCATGGCCAGGTCGGTGCGCACCGGGCGGTCCAAAAACAGCGAAGACAAAGCCACAAACATAGCCACCCCGGCACTGGGCCCGTCCTTGGGAATAGCGCCTGCCGGCACGTGCACATGCACATCTGATTTTTCAAACAAGGCGGGGTCCAGCCCCATGGCCTGGGCGCGCGACTTGACCAGCGTGAGCGCGGCCTGCACCGACTCTTTCATGACCTCACCGAGTTGCCCGGTCAGAATTAGCCGGCCGGTGCCTGGGGTTTGGCTGGCCTCGATAAACAAAATATCACCACCCACGGGGGTCCAGGCCAAGCCTGTGGCCACGCCGGCCACGGCCGCGCGCAAGGCCACTTCGTTTTCGTATTTGGCGGCGCCCAAAATGTCGGCCAGATCTGGGGCGTCCACGTGCAAGGCGAGGGTTTCATTTTCTGCAATGCGCATGGCCGCGCGCCGGCACACCGCGCCAATCTGGCGCTCCAGGTTGCGTACGCCGGCTTCACGCGTGTAGTCCCGAATGATGGCGCTCAAGGCGGCGTCGTTGATCTGCAATTGCTCCGGGGTCAGGCCGCATTCATTGAGCTGGCGCCCCACCAGGTACTTGCGGGCAATTTCGCGTTTTTCTTCATGGGTGTAACCGGCCAGTTGCAGCACCTCCATGCGGTCGCGCAGCGGGCCGGCAATGGGGTCGAGCACGTTGGCGGTGGTGATGAACAGCACCTGCGACAAGTCGTAGGGAACCGCCAGGTAGTTGTCGCGAAAGTTGTGGTTTTGCTCGGGGTCCAGCACTTCCAGCAGCGCGGCAGACGGGTCGCCATGTGCGCCACTGCCAAGTTTGTCAATCTCGTCGAGCATCATGACGCAGCCGCGTGTGCCAGTTTTTTTCAGCGCCTGGATGATGTTGCCGGGCAGGGCGCCAATGTAGGTGCGGCGGTGGCCCCGAATTTCGGCCTCGTCATGTACGCCGCCCAGCGACACGCGCACAAATTTGCGCCCCAGCGCTTTGGCAATGGACTGGCCCAAGGAAGTTTTGCCCACACCGGGTGGCCCCACCAGGCAAAGAATAGGACCGTGGCCCCCGGGTTTGAGTTTGCGCACGGCTAAAAATTCAAGAATGCGTTTCTTGACTTTTTCCAGTCCGAAATGGTCTTGCGCCAAAATTTGTCGGGCCTGCGCCACATCAATCTGATCGGGTTCTGGCGCTTTCCAGGGCAACTCCACCAGCCAGTCCAGGTAGGTGCGCGTCATGGCGTATTCGGCCGAGCTGTCGGCCATGCGCGCCAAGCGCTTGAGTTCTTTGTTGGCCTGCTCGGCGACCTCTGGCGGCATTTCGGCGTCCATGATTTGCTTGCGCAATTCGTCCATCTCGGCGCTGTGGCTGCCGCTGTCTTCGCCCAGTTCTTTCTGGATGGAGCGCATTTGCTCCCGCAGCACAAACTCGCGCTCGCGCCGGCCCATGCTGGCTTTGGTGCGCTGCTCAATTTCTTGCGAAATGTGAATCACCTCAATCCGGTGGGCAATCATTTCCAGCAGGGCGTCCAGGCGTTTGCGCAAGTTCAGCTCTTCCAGCAGCACCTGTTTTTCAGTGGCTGCAATGTCCAGGTAACCCGCCACCAAGTCAGCCAGCTTGGCAGGACTCTCTAGGTTGTGCACCATGCTGAGCATGTCTTGTGGCACTTGCGGCAACAGGTCCAGTACCTCGACGGCGCGCTCCTTGAGTTGCATGAAACGCGCCTCAATCTCGGGGTCGTGTCTCTCGGCTTCATCTGGCAACAATTCCACGTGCGCCACCAGAAAAGGATAGCCTTCCATGAAGCCGGTGATGCGAAACCGCTGCTGCCCCTGGCAGATGATGTTGTGGGTTTCATCGGCACTGCTGACGTAGCGCAGGATGGTGGCCATGGTGCCCATGGTGGTCAGGTCTTCGCGGGCTGGCGTCTCGGCCTGGGCGTTGCGCTGCATCAGGATACCCAGGGGTCGTTCGGCCTTGATGGCGAATTGGGCCGCCGCAATGGAGCCACGCCGCCCAATGGCAATGGGCACCACCATGCCGGGGAACAGCACCATGTTGCGCACCGGCAGGATCACCATGGCATCGTCGGGAATGGTCAGCGTTTCGGCTGCGCTGGCGGCGTCAGATTTTCTTTCGGCGCGGTTGTTTTTGAGCTGCATGGTGGGGCGTTCTGGCGGCGTGGGTGGGAGGTGGGTGAGCGGCGGGTGAGCGGTGAGTGGGTGGGCGATCAGTCCTCGGCATGCTAGGCCAGCACACGCCGGTGGGCTTGAGAAAAGTCAAGGCAGCTGGCCCCTGCGCCGTGCCGCTGAGTTTGTGTTTTCGCAAGCCTGGGGTGGCCCCTGTGCGCTAGATTGGCACAGCAAAATTTTGGGAGTCATTGATGCAAAAAAATCGAGCGTCGGCACGGCTGGCCGGGTCTTGGCTGGCCGCGCTGACCCTGGCGGTTTCAGCGCTACTGACGGCCTGCACCACCACGGGCATGGGCGGCGGTCAACTGATGGGTGCCGGCGCCGATGAACAAGCGGTGGTCTTCACCTGGCGCAGTACCGACGGTGCCATCTCCGGCACCATGAACGCGCAGCTGCCCAACGAAACCTACACCGGGCGGTTTTTTCAGATCACGCGGCAAACGCGCAGCGAAGTGCTGGCGCCGTTGTGGACGCACTGGAGCCTGGGGTGGTACGACTGGCCGTATTGGGGGGGCGTGGCGCAGGGTCCTTACCCCTACACCTATCCCTATCCCTACCCCACGGTGCAGTTCATCACCCATTACTCCGGCAAGGTGGTGGCCACGCTGGAGTCGCCCGGCAACCAGCGTTTGCGCTGCCGCTTCCATTTGGCCGAACCCGCACGGGGCATGCTCGGTGGTGGCGAAGGTGAGTGTCAGTTGACAGGCGGCCGTGTGGTCCGTGCACTGTTTGAGGCGCAGTAAATGAGTACGCTCACCAAAATGGCCCTGGGTTTGATGGGTCAACTCAAGCCCCAGCCGGTCACCACCCCCGCAGACAGCATCACGCAGTTACCCAAGGCCCATATCAGTGGCGGCTTGCCCTTGATGCAAACGCTGCTGCTGCGCCAGTCGCAGCGGGCGTTTGAGTCGTCGCCATTGCCTGCGCAGGTCTTGTCTGATGTGTTGTGGGCCGCTGCCGGCATCAACCGCCCTGAGTTGGGCGGGCGCACCGTGCCCAGTGCCATGAATGCGCAAGAGGTCAGTGTCTACGCCGCATTGCCCGATGGGCTGTACCGCTATGCCGCCGCTGACCAGAGCCTGCATCTGGTGGTGGCCAGCGATGTGCGCCGCGTCACCGGCTACCAAGACTTTGTGGACAACGCGCCGGTGGATTTGATCTATGTAGCCGACCATACCGGCATGGCCCTGGTGCCGGCCAGTCAGCGCCAGTCTTACGCCTGGGCCAGCGCCGGTGCGATGGCGCAAAACGTGTACCTGTACTGCGCCAGCGCAGGCCTGGCCACCGTGTTGCGCGCCTGGGTAGACCGCCAGGCACTGGCGCAGGCTATGGGTTTAGGCAATGAGCAGCAAGTGCTCATGTGCCAGACACTGGGGCGGCCCCGGGTGGTGCCGGGCGACTGACCCAGCCGTGCGGGTTGCAAGCGTGGCCTGCCCACTGGCGGATACGGCTTAGCGGTAGGTGGCCAGATGGATGTTGGTCTCGGTGCTGCGTATGCCGCTGATCAGGCGAATGCGCTCCAGCACTTCGGACAACTCTTTCATGGCAGAGGCTTCAATTTCAGCCAGTAAATCCCAGCGGCCATTGGTGTCGTGCAAGGCCACCACCCCCGGTTCGCCCAGCAAGCTGGCGATCACCTGGCGCGTGGTGTTGCCCTCTACCAGCACACCCATCCAGGCCTTGATGCGCTCGGGCTCGGCCTCGGGGCGCAGCTTGATGGTGTAGCCCACGATGACCTGCTGGTCTTCGAGTTTGCGCAGCCGGTTGTTGACGGTGCCGCGCGACACGCCGAGCTTGTGGGCAAGGTCGGCAATGCTCATGCGGGCACTTTGGCGCAGCAGGCTAATCAGGCGTTGGTCAGTGGCATCCATGGCGCATATTGTCATTCATGGGTGTCATTATGGTAAATAAATAGTCAAAACAGTACATTTTTGTCGATTTACATTGACTTGCGCGGGCTGGAAACTTCTTGCTTCGACAACACCAGGTCTGAAAGACCACCAAAGCTGCCTATGCACCGCCCCAACACCCCGCCTGCTTTTGCCCCCAAAACCCCACGCTTTGGGACCATGCCCTTGTACATCAGCGCCCCCACGGCGGTTGAACTGGTGCAGCGCAAAGGCCTGAAAAACTGCATCGCCGGGATTGCAGAGAAAATTCGGAGTGATTTTTTACGCTGGCATGACTTCGACAAATCGGCCCGCGTGGCCAACCACTCCAAGAACGGCGTGATTGAGCTAATGCCCATCTCCGATGACGCCGCCTACAGCTTCAAGTACGTCAATGGTCACCCCAACAACACCGCCATTGGTTTGTCGACCGTGATGGCGTTTGGCGTGCTGGCCGATGTGGCTACCGGCGCCCCCACCTTGGTTAGCGAGTTGACGCTGACCACCGCGCTGCGCACCGCCGCCACCTCGGCGCTGGCGGCCCAAACCCTGGCCCGCGCGAACAGCCGCGTGATGGCGCTGATTGGTAACGGCGCGCAAAGCGAGTTTCAGGCCCTGGCTTTTCAGCACCTGGTGGGCATAGACACCGTGCGTGTGTTTGACCTGGACCCCCTAGCCACGGCCAAGCTGGTGGCCAATTTGAGCGGCAGCGGCCTGCAGTTGCAGGTGTGTGCCAGTGCGGCCCAAGCGGTGCAGGGCGCCGATATTGTGACCACCGTCACCGCCGACAAGGCCTACGCCACCATCCTCACGCCGGACATGCTGGCGCCCGGCATGCACATCAACGCCGTGGGGGGTGACTGCCCCGGCAAGACCGAGCTGGCCGCGGGTGTGCTGCACGCCGCCCAGGTGTTTGTGGAGTTCGCGCCGCAAACCCGCATTGAGGGTGACATTCAGCAAATGCCCGGCGACTTTGCCGTGACCGAGTTGTGGGAGGTGCTCAGCGGGGCCAAACCCGGGCGCCAGAACGAAGCACAAATCACCGTGTTTGACTCGGTGGGCTTTGCGTTGGAAGACTTCTCGGCCCTGCGTTTCATGCACGATGCCGCGCTGGCGTGCGGCTTAGGCGAACGCTTGGCGCTGATTCCCCAAATGGTCGATCCGAAGAATCTGTTTGGCACCTTGCTGAACGCAGAGGCAACCGCTGTACCGCGTGAAGTTCAGGCGGCAGGCGTTTGACGGGGTGCGACTTTAGGGCTTGAACCCGCCGCAATCGCATCCGTCAGGCAGCGCGCCAAATAGGCCGCCGCTGGCGTGAGCGGTACGTCGGGCGGCGACAGCAAGACCAGTTCAATGGCAGGCGGGCGCAGGTTGCGCAGTGACAACTGCACCAGGCCATGGCCCTCGGGCTGGGCCAACAAGGGGGCCGGCATCACGCTGATTGCATCGGACTGGCGCACCAAGGCCATAGCGGCCATGGCGTCGCAGCGGGTGATCAGGGTGGGTGGCGCCACACCGGCTTGTTCAAACATGGCCCGCAATCCGTCATCAAGCCCGTGGGTCAGCGGGCCGGGCAAGACCCACTCCAGTGCCACCAAGCGGGCCGCCGTGGGCTGCAGCAGCACCGGGTGACCCGAGCGCACCACCAGGTGTTGTTCTTCTTTTTGTAAACGGGTACTGTGAAACTCTTGCGGCGTCACGTCGCCGCTGTCGGCCACCACCGCAAAGTCTACGGTGCCGTCGCGCAGGCCGGGCAAGACCCGGGCTACCAGACCTTCAGACAAGCGCAGCTCAATGCGCGGGTAGCGTTTGCGAAACCACTGGAAGGCTTCGCCCAGCACGGTGAGCATCAAATATGGGGTCAGCGCCACACGCACGGTGCCCGCGTTGTCGCCCTGCGCTTGTTGCAATTCGTCTTGCGCCAGCGCCATCTGGCGCATCACCAACTGCGCACGCGCATGCAGACGCAAGCCTGCCTCGGTGAGCACCACACCGCGTGATTTGCGAATCAACAGCGCCACGCCATTGTCTTCTTCCAGCAGGCGCAAGGATTTGGTGAGGGCCGCCTGCGTCAGGTGCAGCTCACGGGCGGCGGCGCGAATACTGCCGTACGCGACCACCGCCACCAGGGCCTGGAGTTGGTGCAGTTTCATCATGGTGTGCTTTGGGCTGATGACAACTTTTGGTTGTCATGAAGAAAATATATTGTCTTTCAGTTGTCTCATCTCAAGTCTAGCATCGCGCCATCTTTCAACTGGAATGTGGAGACTGACATGAATGCGTTCAAAACCCTGGGTTGGCTGCTGGGTGCGGCTTTGGCTGCGGCCACCCCCGCTCAAGCCCAAACCTACCCAAATAAACCCGTCACCCTGATGGTGCCGTACCCGGCGGGCGGCTTGTCCGACATCATTGCCCGCAAGGTCAACGTGGCGCTGGCCGCCGAGCTCAAGCAGCCCGTCATCATTGAAAACCTGGGCGGTGCGGGCGGCGCCATCGCGGCCCAAAAGGTGCTCAATGCGCCTGCCGACGGGTATTACATTTTTCAAGGCTCGCCCAACGAATTGATTCTGGCCCCTTTGGCCCTGAAAGCCATTAAGTACAAGCCTGAAGACTTCCGTATGGTGCAAGAAATCGCACAGGCGCCCATTGCTATCTCGGCGCGCAAGGACTTCCCGCCCAACAATGCCAAAGAACTGGTGGCTTATGCGCGCAAAGTGGCCAAAGAAGGCAAGCCTGTGAGCTACGCCAGCGTGGGCACCGGCAGCCTGTACCACCTCATGGGTGAAGACATGGCCCGCAAGATGGACACCACCATGCTGCACGTGCCCTACAAGGGCGGCGGTCCGATCTTGACGGACTTGTTGGGTGGCCAGATTGACATGTTCATCACCCCTTATGGCGCACCCCATGTGGCCATGGAAAAAGAAGGCAAGATCAAGTTTGTGGTGGCCTTGTCTGAAAAGCCCCAGCGCCTGATGCCACAGGTTCGCTCGGTCGACGAGGCCCCGGAACTCAAGCATTTTTACTACACCATTGGTAGCGGCTACTACGTGAAAAAAGGCACGCCTGAGCCCATCGTCGAAGCGCTGCACCGCGCCCTGACCAAGGTCATGTTTGACCCTGACTTCCGCAGCACCATGGTCGCCATGGGCCAGGAAGTAGGCGAACCCCTGCGCCTGGAAGAGGCCACCCGTGTTTATGCCGATGAAGTCAAACGCTACCAAGGCATTGCCAAAACCATCAACCTGCAAGCGCAATGAGTTTGTTGACTGAGTTGGAGAACCGTGCAGCACCCTTTGTGGCGCTGCGCCATGATTTGCACCGCCACCCCGAGTTGGGGCTGCAGGAATTTCGCACCTCGGCCCTGCTGGCTGAGCAACTGCGGGCTTGGGGCTACACCGTCACTCAGGGGCTGGCTACCACCGGTCTGGTGGCGCAACTCAAACGCGGCGACGGCTGCAAACGCCTGGGCCTGCGGGCTGACATGGATGCCTTGCCAATTCAGGAAGCCAACCGCTTTGCGCACACCAGCGTGCACGACGGCGTGATGCACGCCTGCGGCCACGATGGCCACACCGCCATGCTGATGGCAGCGGCCCACTACATCGCCCAAGAGGTGAACTTTTCGGGCACGCTGAATTTGATTTTTCAGCCCGCCGAAGAGCACCCCGGTGGCGCCCAATTGATGATTAATGAGGGCCTGTTTGAGCGCTTTCCCTGCGATGCGGTATTTGCCGCGCACAACATGCCAGGCATTGCGGCGGGCGAACTGGTGTTTATTGACGGGCCGGCCATGGCTTCTTCAGACGACGTCAGCATCACACTCACCGGTTTGGGTGGGCACGGCGCCATGCCGCACCGCGCGCAAGACCCTATCGTGGCAGCGGCAGCCATAGTGATGGCGTTGCAAACCATCGTCTCGCGCAACGTTGATCCGCAGCACACGGCGGTTATCACCGTGGGCGCGCTGGTGGCGGGCAAAGCCAACAACGTGATACCGGGCAGCGCCCAACTGGAGCTGAGCGTGCGTGCTTTGGACAGCGCTGTGCGCGATTTGTTGCAAGAGCGCATCACCACCTTGGTTACCGCGCAGGCACTAAGCCTGGGCGTAGAGGCGCAGATCAACTACAAACGCGACTACCCCGTGTTGGTGAACACCAGCGCTGAGACCGAGCTGGCCAGACAAGTGGGCACCGAGTTGCTGGGGCCCGAGCGCATCACGCGCCAGGGCCGCGCCTTGACCGGCAGCGAAGACTTTGCCTTCATGCTGGAGCACTGCCCCGGCAGTTATTTCATGATTGGCAATGGTCTTGGCCAGGGTACCGGTGAAGGCCTGTCGGCCCACGCCTGCATGGTGCACAACCCAGGCTACGATTTCAATGATGCGATATTGCCCGTTGGCGCTGCGTTTTGGGCCTTGCTCACGCAGCGGTATTTGACTTCTTGACTACCTGAATGCCTGAACGCCGATCCACCCAAGCATGCCAAACATCCCCATGACACTTCCCATGACACCGTCCAAATCCCTCACTACATCCCTGCCGCTCTGGCAACTCAGCGCCCAAGATCTGGCAGCACGCATTGCCCGGCGCGAGGTGACGGCCACGCAAGTAACGCAAAGCGTGCTGGACCGCATTGACGCCGTTAACCCAACCTACAAGGCATTGCCCGAGGTGCTGCATGCGCAAGCGCTGGCGGCGGCGCAGCAGGCAGACCAGGCCCAAGCCGCAGGGCTGGCCCTGGGCGCCCTGCACGGCGTTCCCGTCACGATCAAGGTCAACGTCGACACCGCAGGCCGTCCCACCACAGATGGCATCGTGGCGGCGCAGCACAACACGGCGGCCACTGATTCACCGTTGGTCAGCGCCTTGCGCAAGGCCGGCGCCATCATCGTGGGGCGCAGCAACACGCCGGCGTTTTCTCTGCGCTGGTTCACCGACAACGACTTGCATGGCCGTACCCTCAACCCGTTTGACGCCACGCGCACACCGGGCGGCTCCAGCGGTGGGGCGGCCTGCGCGGTGGCCACGGGCATGGGGCCCATTGCGCACGGCAACGATTACGGGGGCTCGGTGCGTTACCCCGCCTGGGCCTGCGGCGTGGTGGGCTTGCGCACCACGGTAGGCCGCGTGCCCTCGTACAAGGCCACCGGCCCCAACCGCCTCATCAGCAACCAGCAAATGTCGGTGCAAGGCCCGTTGACACGCACCGTGGGCGATGCGCGGCTGGCTTTGAAGGTTATGGCCGAAGGTTCTGCGCTAGACCCCCAGTGGGTACCGGCGCCGCTGCACTACGCCGACAGCGCGCGGCCAACCCAGGTTGCACTCTTCAAGCAACACCCGTACTACGCCGCCGATGCCAGTGTGGTGGCCGCACTGGAGCAGGCCGCCGTGTGGCTGCAAGCCGCCGGCTACGAGGTGGAAGAAGTCGAGCCGCCCCATTTTGAAGAAGCCGCCACGCTGTGGCACCACCTGGTGTTTAACGACATGCGCCGTGGCGGCCAACCCGCCATCGAAAAAATGGGCGATGCGTCAGTTCAGGCAGCGATGCGGCATTACTTGAGCGGTGTGCCCGTGTGGGACCGCGACGACTACTTGGAGGCCTTGACGCGGCGCTTCAATATTCTGCGTGACTGGGTGGTTTTCTTGGAAAAATACCCGGTCCTGCTGATGCCCAATAGCTGGGAAAAGCAGTTCCCCCTGGACGACGACACCCGCTCTGCCGAGCGCATGGTCCAAATGCTACGCGCCCAAAGTCCCCAACTCTCCACCGCCATGCTGGGCCTGCCCGGGCTGGCCGTGCCCACCGGTGTGGAGCAGGGCCTGCCGGTAGGGGTTCAACTGGTCACAGGGCGCTTCCGCGAAGACCGCGCCTTGGCCGCAGGCGAAGTGATTGAACGCGCCGCCAACTTTTCGGCCCTGGGGTATTTGCTGGCGCTAGAATAACCTGTCCAACTATCTGCACAGGTTAACCATGAAAATTATTTCCTACACCGATGCCCGCAACGGTTTGAAGGCCGTGATTGATGGCGTGGTCAACGATGCAGACATTGCCGTTATCACGCGCCGTGAGGGTGGCAACGCCGTGGTCATGTCTCAGGCCCATTACGAGAGCATGGCCGAGACCCTTTACCTGCTTTCCAACCCTGCCAATGCGGCCCACTTGGCCGTGTCCATTGCCCAGCACAAGGCAGGCAAAGCCAAACGCCGCGAGCTGCTGGACGCATGAGCCGATCTGTGTTGTTTACGGCTGCGGGCTGGGACGATTACACCTATTGGCAAGGGCAGGACAAAAAGACCCTGCGCCGCATCAATACCCTGATCGAAACGGCCCGCCGTGACCCGTTCAACGGCATTGGCAAGCCCGAGCCACTGGTGGGTAACCTGTCGGGTTACTGGTCCCGGCGAATTGACGATGTTCACCGTCTCGTCTATGCCGCTGACGATGGCGAGTTGGCCGTCATCGCCTGTCGTGGGCATTATCAATAGCCCCCACCATGCGCTGCGACACGTTTCTACAATAAACAAATGATTCAATGACCTTCAGCCGCTTAAGGGGCACTGAAGTGTTTTTGCCCCGTTGGCTTATTTAATAACGTTGTGACATGACCACCGACAAAAACTATCTTTTGGTATCCCGTGAAGGTTTTGTAGCGACCGTTACGTTGAACAGACCCGCGTTGCATAACGCCTGGCACCCACAGATGGGGCTTGACCTAGAAGTCATCGTGCGCCAATTGGGGGAGGATGAGTCGGTGCGGGTGGTTGTAATTACCGGTGCTGGCAGCAGTTTTTGCAGTGGCTTGGATATGCAGTACATCAAGGACGTACGCGAGGGGCGCGTGCCGCCTGTGCCTGAGCGGGCGCCCAGTGATGATGACATGAACCAACGCTACAGCTATTTGATGGGTATTCCCAAGCCGGTCATTTGCGCGCTCAATGGCCCAGCGGTAGGGATTGGTCTGGTTTTGGCCTTGTTTTGTGATTTTCGCTACGCAGCGGCCAGCGCCAGGGTGTCCACCATGTTCTCCCGGCGCGGCCTGATTCCAGAACACGGCATGCCTTGGTTACTGCAGCACTTGATAGGGTTGCCGAGGGCGATGGAGTTGATGATGATGGGCCAATGGGTAACAGCCACCGAGGCAGAGCGCATAGGACTGGTCAATGCTGTGTTCCCAGACGAGTTGTTTCAGCAAGAAGTTGCGCAGCGTGCGCAAGCCCTGGCCACCGAGGTATCACCGCGCTCGGCGCGCATCATCAAACGGCTGACGTACGAGGCCTGCACGTCCACGTTGGGCGATGCGGTACGTGCCTTCTACCAAGAGTTACCCAGCGCTTTGTCGAGCGAGGACTTTCGTGAGGGCGTGCAACACTTTATTGAAAAACGCCCAGCTCGCTTCACCGGACGTTAACCTCTCACATAACACCCTCGCGCTAACCCTGGCCCTTATCTAGCTTATGGCTGCGCGACCAGTAACTGGCCAACTGCAGCCCAGGGTTGGGGTTCCCTTACCAGTTGCTCTCGCAAAAAACGCTTCTGAACTTTGCCGGTGTCCAGCCGTGGAAAGTCGGTGCAGAACCGTAACAGTCTGGGCGTCTTGATGCTGCCCCCTTGCTGGCGACAAAATTCTTGAAGCTCAATGGCTTTTGCTGCGTCACCGGTCAGGCCTGAATTGAGCTGTACAACGGCCACCAGTTTTTCCCCCAGGTCATCGTCCGGTACGCCAAAGACTGCGGCGTCCACTACCTCGGGGTGTGCCAGCAAGTTGTTTTCAATTTCTTGAGGGTAGATGTTGACGCCGCCAGAAATCACCATAACGCTGCTGCGGTCCGTCAAGTAAAGATAGCCCGCTTCATCAACGAAGCCAATGTCACCGTAGGTTCGCCAGCCCTGCCGGCTCTCTGAGGCACGCGTTTTTTCTTGGTCGTTCCAATACGTAAACGTAACCGGGCTTTCAAAAAAGATGTCGCCAATCTGGCGGGGTCCAAGCTCATCGCCTTGGGGGTCCAAAATATGAACGATGCAGCCGCTGGGCTTTCCAACTGAGCCCGGGTGTGCCAGCCACTCAGCAGAGTCGATGAACGTGCGCCCTACGCCTTCGGTGCCGGAGTAGTACTCATAAACAATGGGCCCCCACCAGTCGATGATGGATTGCTTGACGTGCTGGGCGCAGGGTGCCGCACCGTGGATGGCGTGCGTCATGGTTTTGCCCGAATAGCCAGCACGCTCGGCGGCCTCCAGTCTGAGCAAACGCTGGAACATGGTGGGCACCCAAACGCTGTGCGTGCAGCTATAGCTATCAATGCAGCGCAGACTGAGCTGCGGGTCAAAGTGCTCCATAACAACCACGGTTGATCCAGCATCGAGAAATGCCATCATGAAGCGGTGCGGGGCGCTGTGGTACAGCGGGGATGTAGATAGGTACATGCTGCTTTCGGAGGCTGAAAACCACGCCAGGGCGCCGATATTGCGGGTGTCCACTTCACCCCAGGTTTTGCATTGAAAGTCGCGGCGTATTCCCTTGGGGCGACCCGTCGTGCCAGACGAATAGATCATCTCCATGCCTGGCTTGGGGTTGGCAGGCAGTGTCGCTGGTTGGGCGGCGGCCAGTTTGTCCCATGCCTCTTGTCCATCAGCGTTCGGGCTGCAAATGATGCGTTGGTAAGCCCCAGGGCTGGACTCGACTGGCGAAGCTGTATCGGCGGAGGTCAGAAGTAGCTTGGAGCCTGAATCGGTGGTGATGTATGCAATGTCTGCAGCAGAGGCCTTGGGCGCAATCAGCGTGAAATAAATGCCAATGCGCTGCGCCGCCAAAATGGCGGCCACCAGGCTGATGCAGTTGGGCAGGCAAATGGACATGCAATCACCGTTTGCCAAACCCAGTGATCTAAAGGCGTGCGCATATTGGTTGGCTTGAGCGTCCAACTGGCCGTAAGTCATGCGCAGTCCGCTGGGCTCAAAAATCAAGGCTGGTTTGTCAGGGTTGCGTTGAGCGAAGGCAGGGAAGCCGATGAATTGCGGCGAAGCGGTTGTCATGTTCAATTCCAATAATGAAAAATATTTGCCATAGTCTTTTTCTCCGACGCTATTCATCTACCTTAAGTGATGTTGATGGCGCCCTGCTCGGTAAAAGAGTATTTACCGATTGAGCCACTGCCGGTTCTATAACTTGATTGATTTGCCCTATGTAGGGAGGCGTTCAAGCGATGTCTGCTCAACCTCGGGTGGGAGATTTTAAAAATGTCACCAAGGTTTCTTGCAGCAGGCGTACTTGAGGTGAAAGTTCCTTGTGCGCTAGGGTCATCAGGCTGATACGCCCAACGAGCTCGGGCTCAACCAATTTACGGATCACAAAATTCGCTTGTTTGGCATGCGCTGCGGTGTGGTGTGCCATCAGCGCGATGCCAAAGCCGGCTTCCACCAAGCCCACAGCGGTGGACAGCTGGTTGACCTTGTGGGTGATGGACGGCAGCAGATCGGCGTTGCGCAATGACTCAATGATGTGGGAGGCATCCATTTCTTTGGATTGAATAACGATCAAGTCTTGTCCCATTAAATGCCGCCAACCCAGGTGTTCCAGACCCGCCAGTGGGTGGTCCTGGCGCATCAGAGCAACCAAACGGCGTTCGGCCAGCAGGTGATAACGGATGTCTGACACTTGAGAGAGTTCATTGGCAACGGCCAGGTCCACATGGCCCTGACGTAGCAGCTCAATGGCTTCGCGGGTGGATACGTCTTGAAACTGAAAATTGATCTCGGGCCATTGCCGGCGAAATTGCGCCAAGGGTCCCGCCAGCAGGGTGGGGAAAATATACGGCAGTGCGGCCATGCGAATGGCGCCAGCCACGCCCAGCACGCGTTTCTTGAGCTCGGACTGTGTCCGGTCCACATCTTCAAGTAAACGGTGTGCATGGCGCTGACATTCCAGCCCCAGGTCGGTGAGCTTGACGCGGTGAGTATCCCGATCAAACAGCTTGCCGCCAACGGCGGCTTCCAAGCTTTTGATATTTGAACTCAGCGTGGGCTGCTTGATGCGCAGCTTCTCCGCTGCGGCCGTGAAATTGAGGGCTTCTGCGGCGGCCAAAAAAGAGCGCAGTTGCAATAAGGTGATATCCATAGACTTGATCAATAGAGTTATAGAGCGTATTGTTTCGCCAAATCCTATACTGAGATCGCATTGATGAAAGGCAGATGGAAAGGTAAATCTTTGGACTAGTCCCTAAAAATTTTCGCGATCCATGGCCGTAAATTTTGCGGGTAACGATGTCCAGCGAATATGTCCCATGAATTTGCCCGAATCAATGCCAAGCAGTTGCAACAGTACCAGCCAATTCTTATATCCAATCTCAGGAGCTTTCAATGCATGGTGAATCAATACAACGTCGTCGGTTGCTGACTCTGGTGGCCGCCATGGGCGGTGCCTATGCTTTCAAAGCGGCGGCTCAGACCAGTTTCCCGAATAAACCCATCAAGATCATTGTGCCGTTTCCCGCCGGTGGTGCTGGCGATACAGCGGTTCGCATGGTGACCAAGTCTTTGGCAGATGCTATGGGTCAACAAATTGTGGTTGATAACAAACCCGGGGGTGACGGGGTGATTGCCGCCCTGGAGCTGCTCCGATCGGCACCCGACGGTTACACGCTCATGTTCGGTACGGCAACGCCGCTTATTTATACGCCACTGATTCGGGCCTCAAAACCGCCCTATGACCCCTTGGTTGATTTTTCACCGGTGTCCATGTTCAGTTCATTCACCTACTTTTTGCATGTGCATAAAAGTGTGCCGGCCAAGAACATCCAGGAGTTCATGGCTTATGTCCGCAGCAACCCGGGTAAGGTGTCCTATGGCACGGGCGACTCCACCAGCATTGTGACCATGGCACAGATGCAGATGCATGCACAACTGGATATGACCCATATTCCCTACAAAGGTGGCGCGCAAGCTTTCGCAGACTTTGCAGCAGGACGCATTCAAGCGATGGTGGGGCCGCTGGATCTAGACGACAAGATGCAGGGCAAATCTCACCCGCTCGCGGTGTTGCAAGCTAAGCGAAGTTCGTTGCGCCCAGACACGCCCACGCTGGCCGAGATAGGGTTTCCCAAGGTGAATATATTGGCATGGACTGGATTTTTTGCCCCAGCCAAGACACCCCAGCCCATTCTTGAGCAACTGTCTTCGGAAATGGTCAAGGTCTTCAAGCGCCCTGATTTGCAGGACATTTTCTTGAAACTGGGAAGTAATTTGGAAGGCAGCACCCCCGCCGCCTTGGGCGCCATTCTGAAATCGCAGTTCCCCGTATGGAAAGAGGCCATTCAGTTCGCCAAAATTCCGGTGGAATAAGGTCGTAGTCAGTAGGTTTTCAGGTCGCGAATGAGTCCCCTGCCACTCGCGCCTTTCATCAACACGCCCTTTTAAGAGGTTGGCAATGACAGTACTTATTCATGATGTCGGACGTCATATTCAGGTGGTAACACTTAACCGTCCAGAGGTTCGCAATGCCTGGAACGATGAGATGGTTAAAGCCTTGCATCAAGCCTGGCTTCGCTTTGCTCAAAACGACGATCTTCGCGTGTGTGTGGTGACCGGCAATGGTCTGCTGTTCACGGCGGGCCTGGACCTGAAGGCGCCACCCTCAGATGCTGTCATGGGCATGCCCAATTTATCAGTGCCCTGTGACAAGCCGATTCTGGTGGCGGTTGAAGGCGCTGCCATCGGGTTTGGTTCGGTGCTGTGCCAGTTGGCAGATATGGTGTTTGCGGGTGAAAGCGCTTACTTCCTGTACCCGGAGGCCAAGCTGGGCCTGTTCCAGGGAATGATGGGCGGGTTCCCAGGGCGCCTGCAGTACAAAGCGGGCCTTCAATGGCTGATGACGGGCGACCCCTTGACCGCCAAACGCGCCCGAGAAATTGGCCTGATCAATGAAGTCTATGCCGATGGCACGGTGTTGGATCGCACGCTGGAAATGGCCGAAAAAATTTCCAAAAACGCACCCCTGGTGGTTCAGGCCATGAAGGCGATTGCGCTGGGCTGTGTTCCCAAAGGCCCCATGGAGCAAAACTTTCGGGCCAATCGGCTGATAGCCAATGTCATGGCGAGTGCCGACGGCCAGGAGGGCATTGCCTCCTTCCGCGAGAAGCGATCGGCTGATTTTCGCGGCAAGTAAGCGCAGCCAAGGCACGCAAACCATGCGTGCCTTTCTTCCATTTTTCCTCCCAAAATTTTTTAGCGAGATTTCGCAAGCATGACGATTGATGAGATAAAAAAGCGATTGAAGATTCCAGTCATTGGTTCGCCACTTTTCATTGTGTCCAATCCAGACCTGGTGATTGCGCAGTGCAAAGCCGGCATCGTGGGTTCATTTCCTGCCCTCAATGCCAGGCCGGCTGAGTTGCTGGAGCAATGGCTGGTGCGCATCAGGGATGAACTGGCAGAACATGACCGGCTGCATCCAACGCAGCTGTCAGCCCCATTCGCGGTCAACCAGATCGTGCACAAGACCAACGACCGTTTGATGCGCGATGTAGAACTTTGCGTCAAGTACAAAGTGCCACTAATAATCACTTCGCTGGGTGCGCGTCCTGAAGTGAACGACGCCATTCACTCTTACGGCGGCCTGGTGTTTCACGACGTGATTGATCAAACTTTTGCGCGCAAGGCTATTGAGAGGGGGGCGGATGGATTGATTCTGGTGGCCTCGGGTGCGGGTGGCCATGCAGGACGGCAGTCGCCGTTTGCTTTGATGCAAGAAACGCGTGAGTGGTTTGATGGCCCGATTGCGTTGTCTGGCTCTATAGGCTGCGGCGCCTCCGTGTTGGCAGCCCAGGCCTTGGGCGCCGATTTTGCCTACATCGGATCGGCCTTCATCGCAACCCACGAGGCCAACGCCAGCGAAGCCTACAAGCAGGGGATTGTCAGTGGGCAAGCGCAAGACATTGTGTACACCAATGCTTTCACTGGGGTGCATGGCAATTACCTTCGCCCCTCCATCATTGCCGCCGGCCTTGACCCTGACAACTTGCCTCTCAATGACCCGAGCAGCATGCGGTTTGAAGGGGGTGGCGCCAAAGCCAAAGCCTGGCGCGACATTTGGGGTTGTGGTCAGGGTATTGGTGCGGTGCATGACATCGCTTCCGCAGCGCAAGTGGTTGAACGCTTGCACCAGGAATACCGAAGTGCCCGTGACAAGCTTGACAGCAACGGACGCGGCTACTGATTGTTATGGATGCCTGGTCAGGCGGTGTTTTCTGCGACCTGCCCTCAGCCGCTTTTCCCCTGCACATACCCCGCCAGGTCATTGAGGCTTTGCAGCTGCGCGTAATCGGCTTCTGCGATCTCCACGCCAAAGTGCTGGTGCACGCTGATCAAAAAGTTGAGCCAGTCGATGGAGTCGAGGTCTAGCTGTTGGCGCAGCGGTTGCTCGGGGCGCAGGGTGTTGGCTTCCAACTCCGGCGCAATTTTTTGCAGCAGTTGGATGAGCGTGGGCAGCAGGGGCAACAGATTCTGCGGTTCGGCGTTCATGGGGTGGGCGTCTGTTGGGGGTGGGGCGCAAACAGTTGCGCGGGGGTTTGCAGCACTTCGTCGAGCGCTCTTAAAAACAGGGCGCCCCGGTGGCCGTCAGAGGCGCGGTGGTCAGCAGCCAGGGTGGCGCGCACCACGGTCTGAACGGCAACGCGGCGGCCCAGCACCCAGGGCCGCGCCAGCGCGCTGCCAAAACCCACCAGCGCCACCTGCGGCGGGTAGATCACACCCATAACTTCTTCCACGCCCTGGTCGCCCAGGTGGGTGACGGTCAGGGTGGGGTCGCTCATCTCCGAGCTGCGCAGTGAACCGGCCCGCGCGCGCTTGACCAGATCGGCTAGCGCCTGCATCAATTGGGCGGGCGCTTTATCGGCCACGTCATGCAGCGCAGGCGCCACCAAGCCGCCACCGCGCAGCGATATGGCCACGCCCAGGTGGACCGCCGCACTGGGTTGGAATTGGCCGTCCAAGTAGAAGCCATTCAACTCGGGCGTGTGCTGCACCGCCAGCGCTACGGCTTTGAGCAGCAACACGGTGGGCAGGATGCGCTCGGTCAGGGCTAAGTTCTGGTTGACGTTTTGCAGCGCCTCCAGTGCCGGGCTTAGGTTGATGCTGTGGCTCAGGTAGTAGTGCGGTATCTCGCGCTTGGAGCGGCTCATGGTGGCGGCAATGGCGCTGCGCATGGCGGCCTGGCGCTGGGCTGGTGATGGCGTTGGCGTTGGCGTTGGCGATGATGTGGGTGATGACGTTGGTGCTGTTTCAGTGGCGTGAGTAACATGCGTCGCGTGAGTCGCGTGAGTAGCCGCCTCCACATCGGCCAGCGTGATGGCGCCATTCGCCCCTGTGCCCTGGAGTTGCGACGGGTCGAGTCCCAGCACTTGCGCACGCTGACGCGCGGCTGGGGAGATTCGCAGGCGCGGGGCTGCAGGCGCAGAAGGTGCAACGGGTTGGGGCGCCTGCAAGGGGGCTGAAGGGGTTTCTTGTGCGGTGCGCAGCCGCGCCAGCACGGTGCCCACCGGCACTTTTTCGCCCGGTTGAACCAGCAGTGCGTCCACCACGCCGTCTTGCCATATTTCTACATCGACGGCCGCCTTGGAGGTGTCCACTACCGCGACCACCTGGCCACGGCTGACGGTGTCGCCGGGTTGCACGTGCCACGTCAGCAAGGTGCCCTCGCTCATGTCGGCACCCAGTGAGGGCAGGGCAAAGTCGATCATGCGGCGCCTCCTTGCAAGCCTGGGTTTGGATTTTGGTTTGCATGTGGCACAAGCGTCGGCAGCCCCAACTGTTGGCGTGCTGCGGCCACGATCTGGGCCACTTGTGGCAGGGCGGCTTGCTCCAAATGCGCCGCATAGGGAATGGGCACTTCCTGGCTGCAGACGCGGGCCAGTGGGGCGTCCAACTCGTAGAAGGCCTGCTCGCCAATGCGCGCCATCACCTCGGCGGCCAGGCCACCCGAACGCCAGCCTTCGTCAATGACCACGGCGCGCCGGCATTTGCGCACCGACGCCAAAATGCTGGCCTCGTCCAGCGGGCGCAGCACCCGCAGGTCCAGCACTTCGGCGCTGATGCCTTGCGCTTCAAGTTCTTGCGCCGCCTGCAGGGCTTTGGGCAGGCAGCCGCCGTAGGTGATCAGGCTGACCTGTGTGCCGGGCAGGCGCACGCAGGCCCGTTCAATGTCCACCGGGCCTGGTTCGGTCAATTCACCTTCCAGGTTGTAGAGCTGGGCGTGCTCAAAGATCAGCACCGGGTCGGGGTCGGCCAGGGCGGGTGCCAGCATGCCGCGCGCATCTTGCAGAGTAGCGGGCGCCAAAATGCGCAGGCCGGGAATGTGGGCATACCACCCTTCAAAACTGTGCGAGTGTTGCGCTGCAATTTGGCGCCCCGCGCCCGTGGCCATGCGCAGCACCAGCGGCACCGAAAACTGTCCGCCCGACATGTGGTGCAAGAGGGCCGCGGTGTTGACAATGGGGTCCAGCGCCAGCAGGCTGAAGTTGACGGTCATCACCTCCACGATAGGCCGCATACCGCCCAAGGCCGCGCCAATACCCGCGCCCACAAAACCCAGCTCTGACAAAGGCGTGTCGCGAATGCGTTGCGGGCCAAACTCTGCCAGCAAGCCTTTGGAGACGGCATAGGCGCCACCATAGGCGCCCACGTCTTCGCCCATTAAAAACACCCGTTCGTCGTTGCGCAAGGCCTCGCGCAGGGCGTCTCTCAGGGCTTCGCGGTAGCTGCTTTTTTGTGCCATGGGCTGGGTCTGAATGGGCGTCGTTTCAGGGTGTTGCTTCAGGCGTGGCCGCCGGGCTGTACACGTCAAGCAGCAGGTCTTGCGTGGGCTCCCAGGGGGCGGCTTCGGCAAAGGCCACGGCGGCACTCACCTCGGCCAGGGCGCGTGCATCGAGCTGCAGGCGCTCGGGCTCGGTCAACAGCCCTTGCGCTTGCAGTTGCGCGCCAAAGTGTTGCACCGGGTCGCGCTGCTTCCAGTGCTCCACTTCAGTTTTGTCGCGGTAGAGCTCGGGGTCAAACATGGAGTGGGCGCGAAAGCGGTAGGTCTGCAGGTCCAAGAACATGGGGCCGGCGTTGCGCTCGATGTGCGCCACCGCCTGGCTGGCAGCCTGGTGCACGGCCAGCACGTCCATGCCGTCCACCATGCGGCTGGGCACGCCGTAGCTGGCGGCTTTGGCGCAGAGGTCGGTTTGTGATTCAGAGCGGGCCAGGGCGGTGCCCATCGCGTACAGGTTGTTTTCACAGCAAAACAGCACCGGCAAGTGCCACAGGGCGGCCAGGTTCATGGCCTCGTGGAATGCCCCTTCTGCCATGGCACCTTCGCCAAAAAAGCAGGCGGTGACGGCGGCGCGCTGGCGCATCTGGTCGGCCAGCGCCAGGCCCACGGCCACCGGCAGGCCGGCGCCCACAATGGCTTGCCCGCCGTAAAAGCGGGTGGCTCGGTCAAACAAATGCATGGAGCCGCCGCGCCCGCGCGAGCAACCCGATTGTTTGCCGTACATCTCGGCCATGATGGCGTTCATGCCCACGCCGCGCACCAGCGCGTGGCCATGCTCGCGGTAGGTGGCCAGCACGTTGTCTTGCGTGCGCAGGGCGTGCAGCACGCCCACCGCAACCGCTTCTTGCCCAATGTAGAGGTGCAAAAAACCGCGTATTTTTTGCAGGCCGTAAAGCTCTGCTGCTTTTTCTTCGAGGCGCCGGATACGAAGCATGTCCAGCAGCATGTCCAGCTGCAGGGTGTGCGCCTTGGCTTGGCTGGTTGGGGTCGCAGCGGGGGCGCTCATGCGCCGGCTTCCAGCGTGGAGGTGTCGCCTTCAGGCAGCCCCAGCTCCCGCGCCTTGAGCAGGCGGCGCATGATCTTGCCGCTGCGGGTGCGTGGCAAGGTGGGCAGAAAAGCAATTTCCTTGGGGGCCACTGCAGCGCCCAGTCGCTTGCGCGCGTGGGCTTGCAGGTCGCTGCGCAAAGCCTCGTCGGGCAGGTAGCCGTTTTTCAGCGACACAAAGGCTTTCACCGTCTCGCCCACCAGAGCATCGGGCTTGCCAATGACACCGGCCTCGGCCACGGCTGGGTGCTCCATCAGCACGCTTTCCACTTCAAACGGGCCAATCAAATGGCCGGCAGATTTGATAACGTCGTCGAGCCGGCCAACAAACCAGTAATAACCCTCGGCATCGCGGCGCACCAAATCGCCGGTGAGGTACAGGCCATCTGCAAAACATTGCTGGTAGCGCGCCTCGTTGTTCAGGTAGCCGCGAAACATGGATGGCCAACCCGCGCGCAGCGCCAGCTCGCCTTGGGCCTCGGGCGCGTCGAGCACGCGCACGCGGGGCGCCTCACCGGGGGCTTGCAGCTGCGTCACCAGGTAGGCGTCAATGCCGGGCAGCGGCCGCCCCATGGCGCCCGGTTTGATGTCAAACGCCGGCGTGTTGGCCACCATGATGCCGCCGGTCTCGGTTTGCCACCAGTTGTCATGAATGGGCAGGCCCAGTACTTCCTTGCCCCACCAAACGGCCTCCGGGTTGAGCGGTTCGCCCACGCTGGCGATAAAACGCAGGTCGGGAAATTGGTGGCGCTGCGCCAGTTCGGGGCCGGCTTTCATGAGCAGGCGAATGGCCGTGGGGGCGGTGTACCAGACGCTGATGCGTTCGTCTTGCAGCAGGGTGTACCAGCGCTCGGCGTCAAATTCTTCGCGGTCCACCAGCGAGGTCACGCCGTGCAGCAACGGCGCCAGGATGCCGTAAGAGGTGCCGGTGACCCAGCCGGGGTCGGCGGTGCACCAGAAGCGGTCTTGCGGGTGCAGGTCCAGCGCGTGGCGTCCGGTGGCGTAGTGGGTAATGGCCGCGCCGTGCACATGCAAGGCGCCTTTGGGCGTGCCGGTGGTGCCGCTGGTGAAGTGCAGCAGGGCGGGGCTGTCGGCGGTGGTGGGGGCAGGGGTGAAGTGGTCTGAGGCGCCGGCCATAACGGTCGTCCAGTCCAGCGTGTCGGGCTCCGTGGTGAGCTGGCCATCAGGGTTGACCAGCAGCACGTGTTGCAGGGTGGGTAGTTGCGCGCGCAGGGCGCGTATTTTTTGCCGGTACAGGATGTCGGTGGTTACCAGCAAACGGGCTTGGCCCAGTTGCATGCGCGTGGCAATGGGTTCAGGGCCAAAGGCGCTGAACAGCGGCGTCACCACCACACCCGCCTTGAGCGCGCCCAACACCGCTACATACAAGGCCGGCAGCCGACCTGCGAGCACAAACAGGTGGTCTCCGGGGGCCACACCGAGGGCTTGCAGCACGTTGGCCAAGCGGTTAGTTTGCTGCGCCAGCGTGCCGTAGCTCATGTCCAGCGCGGGGGCGTTGCGGGCGACAAAGCGCAAGGCGGTTTTGTCGGCAAGACCTTGTTGCAGGTGACGGTCAACGGCCAGCACGGCCATGTTCATGGGGCCTTGGGGGTCAAGCTGCAGGTCGCGCCGGGCCGCAGCCCAGGGGTCTTGCTGGCGCTCGCGCTGGTAGTCGCGCCAATGTGGCGGCACGCGCAGTTCTGCGGCGGTTTTGACGATGACAGCGGGGCGGTCCATGGCTGAATGGGCGGCGCTCAGGCCCGCTCTGCCGTTTCGCGGTCTTTGGCGCCAGACAAGGCACCGGCCAAGCCGCCGAGTTCGGCCGACAAAAACTGCAGCAAATCTTCGAGCGTGACGATGCCTGCGAGTTGTCCGTCCGCATCCACCAGCACCAAGCGGCGCACGCAGTGCGTGCGCATGCGCTCAATGGCTTGCATGGCGTCCATCTCCGGGCTGGCCAGCACCAGGTTGACGCTCATGATGTCGCCGGCAGTGAAGATGCCGGGGTCGAGCCCCTCGGCCATGAGTTCAATCACCAGGTCGCGGTCGGTCACGATGCCCAGCGGCTTGTTCTCGTTCAGCGCATCCACCACCACCAGGGCACCCACGTGGTCGCGCCGCATGACCTGCGCCACGGTTTGTGCCGTGGCCTCGGGTTCAATCACGGCGACCGTGGTGCTGGCCAGGTCTTTCAGCAAGTAAGTCATGCGCGCCGACTCCGGGTTGGCTTCAGGCTTCAATCGTGAGCTGGTTGTTGACGCGACTTACCCCGGGCGCGGCCCAGGTAACACCTTCGGCCGCGCTGCGCTCGGCCCAGGAGTGCACCTTGCCGCGCAAGGTCACCACGCTGCCGTCCACCGAGATTTCAATGCGCTTGGCTTCGCGCTCGGCCTGGCGCGTGAGCGCGTCTTGAATGCGGGTGCTCAAGTTGCTGGGTACTGACTGGGCTTTGAGACGAATGTTGTCGATGATGCCCACCACGCCCTTGAGGGGTCGGATCATGCGCTCGACGGCGCGGCGCTGAAAATTCCAGTCCAGCTCGCCACTCAGGGTGACCCAGCCTTTCTCGACGGTGACCCGTACCTGGTTGGCCGGAATGGCGCTGTTCCAGCTCAAGGCGTGTTCTACCGCAGTGGCGATCTCGGTATCGCTGTGCTGGTGCAGGCCGACCGGGATGACGTCCATTTCCATGGCAATGGCTTTGACGCCACTGACCCGTTCTGCCGCGCGGCGGGCGGCTACTTTTTCAGCGTAGCTGTCCAGGTGCCCGGTCAAGGTGACCACGCCGTCCCTGACGGCAACACCAATGCGTTCTTCCGGCACCAGGGGGTCCCAGGCGAGTTCGTCAAGCACATCTTTTTTCAAATCGGAATCAGTCTTCATGGCAATTTCTCCAGTGCAAGGGGTGACAAAAATTAGCCTTAAAGGGTAGTTGGCCGTGTCCCGCCAGTCTTGCGAAAGCGCAAGTAGCAGACCTGCAGATGGCCGGTTGCTGATGCGCCCGTGCGGCATTGCGCCGGTCTGCGACAAAGCGCACGCAATACCTAGATACAGGTAATAAATTTCAGCCTATTCAAGTATTCGCCGGCTCGACTTGCTTGGGTACTCTCGTGGCTCGAATTTAGAACGACTCGAACAGGGAGCGCCAACTCTGAAGCCCAAACCCGCTGGATTGAACAGCGGGTTTGTTCTTGGAGTCACCTTTTTTTCAACCCAGCCTTACGACGAATGACCCATGATGAAGATCAATATGCCCCTGTCCAACGATGCACAGAAGCTTCAAGTTTCACCGACAGGAACTGCAGCCAAGTCCCCTGGCATGGAGCGCTACGACACGCGTAACCGCGATTTAGGCGCCCTGATGACCAGCCAGGGCGTCACCAAGAATGCCCCCGGCCCCGGCGGCGCCCGCGTGGGCTCGTTCTGGCGTGAGTCGCTGACCTTGATGGAGCAGTACGTGCCGTTTGGCCGGCGCAAGGTGCGTACAGAGGACCGGGTGTACTTGTGTGGCGAAGCGTTTGACACGCTGTACCTGATCAGCATGGGCTTGTTCAAAGTTGTCAACTTGGCGCCCGATGGCCGCGAGCAACCGGCAGGCCTTTACTTCAAGGGCGACTGGTTGGGTTTTGACGGTATTCCAAGGGGGCGTCACGGTTGCTCGGCCATTGCGCTGGACAGTGGCGAGGTGTGGACTATTCGCTATGACGCGCTGTTGGCGGCCAGTGCCAAGGAGCCGATTTTGATGCGCGTGGTGCTGGCCGCCATGAGTTCACAACTGGCGCGCAACCGCGATGCCATGTTGGCTATGGGCACGTTGCCGGCCGATGCGCGGGTGGCCGATTTTTTACTGCAGTGGGCTTATTCATTGGCCGAGCGCGGCTTGCGTACTGACCAGATCAACGTGCACATGACGCGCGCTGACATCGGCAACTACCTGGGGCTGACGCTGGAGTCGGTGAGCCGCGCGCTGTCGCGTTTGGCGCGCAACGGGGTGATTGAGTTCAATGAAAAAGGCCGTCGCGATATCAGTATTCCAAACCTGACGGCTTTGAGCGATTTCATTCAAAAATCTACCGACCCAAGTGGCCAGGTGCTGCAATAAGGAGCCCCTTTTGTAAGGGGATGGCGCGATTGAATTTTCGCAAATCACCGGGTGCATGTGGCGATTAACCTGTCAGTGGATCGATGTTGCAGGCTGTGAATGAAGGCCTGCAGGCGACCCAATATTTCTTCCAACATTTCATTGATTGAGGTAATCACCATGAGCAGTATTCGTTTATTTGAGCCCCGTATGTTTGAACCCATGCTGAGCGATTCTCTGGAGTCCATGTTCAAGCGTTTCATGACACCCATGCGCATGGATTTTGAAAGTGGCGCGCTCGACATGCGTGTCGATGTAACCGATGTGGACGGCATGTACAAGGTGCGCGCCGACATTCCGGGTGTGAAGAAGGACGACATCAGCATACGCATTGACGGCAATATGGTGCAAATTGATGCGCAGACCAAAGAGGAGAGAGAAACGCAGGAGGCCGGTGGCCGCATGCTGCGCAGCGAGCGCTGGCATGGGTCTGTGTCGCGTGCCTTCACCGTGGCGCAGGACGTGGACGACACCAAGGTCACAGCCAAGTATGAAGACGGCGTGCTGACGCTGGAATTGCCCAAGAAAGCCAGTGCTGAGCACAAGCGGATTCAGATTCAGTGACCGGGCCGACGCGGCCAGTCGCTTGGCCGCACGGTTGAATCAGTACCGGGGGAAAAACCCCCTGGTGCTGGCCATTCCACGAGGCGCGGTACCCATGGCGCAAGCCGTGGCCCACGCCTTGAAGGGTGAACTCGATGTGGTGTTGGTGCGCAAATTGCGCGCCCCGCACCAGCCGGAGTTGGCCATGGGGGCGCTGGATGAAAGCGGCCAAGTTTTCATGAGCCGGCAGGCCAACTACTTTGGCGCGGATGCCGCCTATCTGGCGCAAGAAAAAGCAGCGCAACTGGCCACCATTCAACAACGGCGCGCCCAGTACCAGCAGCTCGGCCCCCCCATCAGTGCGGCGGGGCGTGTGGTGATTGTGGTGGACGATGGCCTGGCCACGGGCGCCACCATGATGGCGGCTTTACGCAGCGTGCGGCTGGCCAAGCCCTTGAAACTGATTTGCGCGGTGCCCGTTTCTCCCCCCGATACCTTGGCCCGCGTGGCCGAGTTGGCAGACGAAGTGGTGTGCCTGCAAGCGCCCGACGACTTTGAGGCCGTGGGCCAGTTCTACCGTAATTTTCCGCAGGTGAGCGATGCCGAGGTGGTTGATATTTTGAAAGCGCGCAGAACGCAGTAGCTGGCTTGCCGCTTGGTTGCCTTAGCGCCTCAAAGGGGTTTTATTACGCTGCTGGCCCAACAAACCCGCAAACCCAATAAGCATGCAGGTTTCAGGATGTTTGTACGGCAGTTTTAGACCCAAAGCCGACGGTCTCGACAGGCAGCTTGCCCATAGCAGTCCAGCAGACCTTCTCCGGCGAATGACAGCAATGAAAGGGACTCTAGACATTGTTCACGATTGGCGCCGGAGTAAACACCATCAAGTTGGTCAATAGTTTTGGTTGACAGATGGTGTCATTAATGGCACCATTGGAGCCTATGGCACAAATCGAAAAAATCCTAGAGATGATGCGCCGGGAACCGGGAAATGTAAGCTTCAATGATTTCAAGAAGGTGTGCGTTTCTTGCTTCGGCAAGCCTAGGCAAGACGGTAGTAGCCACGCCATTTTCAAGACTCCTTGGCCCGGCGATCCACGCGTCAATATTCAGAATGCCAGAGGCAAGGCAAAGCCCTATCAAGTCAGACAAGTTCTTCAAGCTATTGAAAAATTAGGAATCAAGTCATGAATATTAAACACTACACCTACCGCGTTACTTGGTCGCCAGAAGATGGTGAACATGTAGGCTTGTGCGCCGAGTTTGCTTCTCTGAGCTGGTTGGCGAAAACGCCCGAAGCGGCGCTCAAAGGCATCCAAAAGGTGGTGGGCGATGTTGTGGCCGACATGCTAGCGAGTGGCGAATCCGTTCCAGTGGCGATGGCCGAAAAAAGCTATAGCGGTGAGTTCCGCGTTCGCATTCCACCGCTTGTTCACCGCAATCTTGCACTGATGGCTGCCGAGCAAGGCGTAAGCCTCAATCGTCTTGCCAGTGCAAAGCTGGCAGCTTAAACAAGCGTTGAAACTAATTTACGGTAGCGTCCTACTGGTTTGGAGGTAACGCTGGCGGTCAACTACCGCTGTGCGAGCCTCCCCGGATGTTCAAGTGAACGTTGTAAAACACCCGCTGTTAACCGATGGTGAGTGTCCACTTTGACTTGCTGGTCAACACAAACCACCGGTCAGTCACAAGTTGCCAGCGTCTGCAATGGAGCAGGCAGATCGCAAATCTCTACGACAGGATCCGCCGCCATGCGAACATTTATCCTTGAATATTTATGGCACCGCAAGGTTAGGCGTTACATCTTTGGGCCAACAGAGTCGTAAAACCCCCTCAAAGCCTTGACGCCTTCACAGCTTAAGCCTGGAAGTTGAAAGCCATGTCTGGTTGTTGGCCGCTCATGAGCTCAGCCAGGGCTTTGCCCGAGCCCGCACCGTGCGTCCAGCCCAAGGTGCCGTGGCCTGCGTTCACCCACAATTTATTGACTTTGGTTTGGCCAATGTAGGGCACGTTGGTGGGGGTGGCGGGGCGCAAACCGGCCCAGTATTGGGGCGTGCCGCCCTGGGCCTCGTTGCGCGTGTCGCACACGCCGGGCAGCACGGCCTCAATCCGTTCAGACAGCATCTGGCAGCGCGCGCGTGCCACGGCGTTATCCAGCGACAGGTTGTAGTCGCCCACTTCAATGGTGCCGGCCACGCGCAGCGAGTCGCCCAGCCGGCTCATGGCAATTTTCTTTTCGTCGTCGATGGTGGAGACCCGTGGCGCTTTCCCCGGTTGCAACAGTTTGAAGGTGGCGCTGTAACCTTTACCGGGGTAAATGGGCAAGTCAACACCCACGGTGCGCAAGAGGGGGGCTGAATACGAGCCGCAGGCAACCACAAATTGGTCGGCTGTTAGCACCAGGGGTTTGGCGCCGCTAGCGTCTGACGCGACCGGGCGGATGGCGATGGAGGCCATGGTGTCGCCTGCTTTGTTCAGGCGAACCACGTCGTGCCCGTAGTAAAAAGTGGCGCCACGGGCGGCACAGCGCTGCGCCAGTGCTTGGGTGAACAGGCGGGCGTCGCCGCTTTCGTCGCTGGGGGTGTAGGTGCCGCCCACAATGCGGTGCGCAAAGGCGCTGAAGGCGGGCTCGATGCGCAGCAGGTCGTCACTGCTGACGACCTGGCGCGACACGCCGTACTTGCGCATCAGCGCGGCGGCTTCGCCGGCGGTGTCAAACGATTTCTGGTCGGTGTAGTAGTGCGCAATGCCGTGTTCCAGGCGTTGGTAGTCAATGCCGGTGGCGGTCACCACGTCTTTGAGCGCGGCGTGGCTGTAGGCACCCAGAGCCACCAGTTGCTGCACATTGCGTTCAAAAGCGGCGTCGTTGCACTGGCCTAAAAACAGCAGGGACCAGCGCCACTGCTGCCAGTCAAGCCGGGGCCTGAACAACAGCGGCGCGTCTTTGCTGAACATCCATTTCAAGGCCTTGAGTGGCGCGTCGCGGTTGGCCCAGGGTTCGCAGTAGCTGACCGAGATTTGCCCGGCATTGCCAAAGCTGGTTTCCATGGCGGCGTCACTTTGCCGGTCTACCACGGTGACTTCATGGCCGAGTTCAAGCAAATGCCAAGCGGTGCTGATGCCGATGATGCCGGCGCCTAGAACAATAATTTTCATAGCGCGCAGTGTGCGCGATGTGGCCTTGGGATAAAAGTAGAATTAAATTAACAAAGAAAACATAAGGAGAGCTAATGTGAGTACCTTCGATCCGGATGCGCTTGAATGTCTGGCCGCCATTGTGGAAGAGGGCGGGTTTGAGCGCGCCGCTGTGCGGCTCTCCATCACCCAGTCGGCGGTATCGCAGCGCCTTCGCACGCTGGAGATTCAGGTCGGCACGGTACTGATTGTGCGCAGTCGACCGCTCAAAGCCACCTCGGCGGGGCGCTTGCTGCTTAAGCACGCCATGCAGATGCGGCTTTTGCGGGCCGATCTGGAGCGCGACCTTCAAGACCTGGCGCCGTCGGCCAGCAGTGGTGTCGGGGGTGACGAAGAGCGGGTGTCCATCGCCATCAACGCTGACAGCATTGCCACCTGGGCCCTGCCGGCCTTGAGTGACCTGGCGCGCCAGGGCTTGATGATGGAAATCATCACGGACGACCAGGACTTCACCCACGATTGGTTGCGCGAAGGCCAGGTGCTGGGCTGCGTGACCACCCTCAAACAGGCTTTGCGCAGCTGCAAGGTGGTGCCGCTGGGGGCGATGAACTATGTGGCCGTGGCGCAGCCGGCGTACGCCGCCACGCATTTTCCTGACGGTCTGACGCCGCATAACTTTCGCACCGTGCCCTTTATTGCCTTCAACCGCAAGGACGATATGCAGGCCGAATTCATCGCCCGGGCCTGTGCGCTCAAGCGGGTGGGTTTGAACCAGTTGCACGTGCCCAGCAGCGAAGGACAGGTGCGCGCGGTGCTGGCCGGTTGGGGGGCGAGCGTGGTGCCTGAGTTGCTGGTGCGCGAGCATCTGAAAAGCCAGCGGCTGGTCAATATCGCCCCTGGTCATGTGCTGCCCATTGAGCTGTACTGGCATTGCTGGAACCTGGAGTCGGCGGTGCTCGATGCCTTGACCCAGGCGCTGATGTTGGCCGCCGGTCAAACCCTGGACGCCAGGCCAACAAGTTTGAAGGCTGCGTAAATAGACCGCCGGGTAATAAAAAATACCGACCATCTGTTTCTCGACGTACGTGGATAAAATTCAGCCATGCGTACAGAAGTCACAGCCAAACCCTCGTTCAAGCAGCAAATGCTCAAGGCGCGCGAGGCGGCCATTGTTCAAACCGTGAACCGCTTGTTGGCGGAGAAGGGTTTTGACGCCATGACGGTGGACGAAGTGGCCGCGCAAGTGGGCATTGCCAAAGCCAGTTTGTACAAACATTTCTCCAGCAAGGAAGAACTCGCCGCGGCGGCCATGGTGTCGGTGATGCACCGGGCGCAGGCTTTTATTGCCGAGTTGCCCGAGGCGCCCCCTTTGCAGCAGTTGCGCGCCGTGGTGCGGTGGATTCTGGAGGTTAAATTGGCGGGCGATATGCCCTCTCTGCCCAGCCAGAACTCCAGTTTGCGCGCCACCCTGATGGCGAACACCGACTACATGGACGGCCTGATGGACGTGAGCGACCGCCTGGGCGCCTGGATTGAGGCGGCTCAGGCCAGCGGTGACTTGAACCCCAAACTGCCCGCGATTGCAATTTTGTACACCTGCTACGCGCGGGCCTGTGACCCCGTGCTGGAGTTCTTGCGCATGGGCGATTTGTATGACGATGCGCAGATCATTGAGCTGGTGCTGGCCACCTGTTTCGAGGGACTTAACGCGGGCTAGGCTGGCCGGTGCACTTAACGCACCAGCAGCACTGGCACGGTGCAATGCGCCAGCACGGCGGTGGCGACCGAGCCGGTGACCAAGTTGAGCAGCGTACCGTGTCCGTGTGAGCCCATCACCAGCAGGTCGAACTTGCCGTCTTGCGCAAACTTTGAAATCACTTCGCCGGCGTGCCCCACTTTCCAGGTGGTTTTGGCGTCCACACTGTGGCGCACCAGGAACTTGCTGACGGGCCCCAGCACTTTCTCAGCCTCTTCACGGTTGTAGTCTTCCACCACGGCTTTGCCTACGGCCGCACGTGCGCGGGGTGGCAATTGGGGCTGCACGGTCAGCACGGTGTAGTCGTTGGCCGGGTTCAGCCATTGTTCATGCGTGACCAGGTAGGCCAACATTTTCTTGGTGTAGGCACTGCCATCGACGGCGAGAAGAATTTTCATGGGGTGGCTCCTTGGTTCTTGTGTGCACAGAGGCGTGCGCAAATGGGGGTGCAAATCAGTTTAGGCAAGTCTCGCTAGCTGGACTTGACCCAAGTCATCCCAAGGGCTCAAACTTCCAGGCACAGGTCGGGCTTGAAAGCCGCTTGTTCGTTTTTTCGCGCATAGCCCAACGGGTTAGCCACCACGCGGCAGCCCTGGCTGGTGTACTGGCTGGGGGCGTGCAAATGGCCGTGCAGCCACAGCTTGGCTTTGGGCAACAGAGGGTCAAGCGCATTGCAAAAACCGGCGGTGCCGGGTGCCATGCCGTAACGGGGGTCTGCACTGAGCAGGCTGGGTGCAAAGTGCGTGACCACCACCGTGTCGCCGTCAAACGGTTCGTTCAAGGCCTGGGTTAGCCAGGCTTGGCACAGCAGGGCTTGTTCCCGCACCTGCTCGGCCAGCATAGGCGCGCCGTGGCGACTGCTGGCGGTTTTTTTCAAGTAATAGTTGGCGGCTCGAAACGCTTTGTCGCGCGCCTTGAGTTGCTGGGTCAGCGCCGACGTGGTGGGCGTTGACGCTGACGTTTTATTAGGCGCTCCCGTATGGGCTGCGGGCTGAGCGGCAAGGGGCCCTAAGGCGTCAAAGTCGGTCCACAAGGTGGTGCCTATAAAGCGCAGTGCTTGTGCTTTGGGGGCGGCTGTGGGTAAGGGGCTTTGGGCCAGAATTTGTGCCCAGGTGATGACCTCGCGCTCCAGCCAGATGATGCCCAACCGTTCGCAGGTCTGAAGCAGGCGTGCGTGGGCCTGGTCGAAGTCCAGCGTGTCGTATTCATGGTTGCCCGGCACAAACAGCACGGGCGTGGGCCAACCCTTTAGCGGCGAAAAGCGCGCCAGACCGAAGTCATCATCGCGCAACAGCGTGCCTTCTTGGTAGGAGCCAATGTCACCGGCCAGCACCAACAACTCGGCGCCGGGTGCGGGCTGCGGCGTCCAGCCGGGGTGGACTTCAAGGTGCAGGTCCGAGAGCAACTGGAGTTTCATGGGGCAGTGGTGGTGAGGGCGGTGATCGCAGTGTCGTCGGGCAAGGGGTCGGCGCCGTCAGCAGCGACTGCCTTATGGGTCAAGGCAATGAGGGTCTGGCGCAACCACTTATGGGCGCTTGCGCGGTGCAAGCGGTGGTGCCACAGGGCGTCTATATGCACCGTGGGCGCCTCAAAGGGCAACTCGCGCAGCACCAATTGTTCGGCAATACCGGTGACTTTGACGAAGTGGCGCGGCAACACGGTGAGCAGGTCTGAGCTGGCCACCACTTGGCCGGCGGTGAAAAACTGGTTAACCGTCAGCACAATGCGCCGCTGGCGACCCAGCAGCGCCAGCGACTCGTCGATGAAACCAAATGGCCGCCCGGAAAAACTCACCAGCATGTGGCGTGCGGCGCAATAGCGGTCTAGCGTCAGCGGCAGGCTGGCCAGCGGGTGGTTGCGGCGCATCACGCACACGTATTCGCCGCTGAACAGGCGCTGGTAGGCATAGGCCACGGTTTCGCCAGCTTGCGCACGAACGGTCAAGTCAGACAAGGCGGCGGGGAAAAAACCGATGGCCAGGTCGGCCGTTTCGTCCTCCAGCAGGCGCCGGGGGTCGCGCGTGGTTAGAGGGACGACCCGGATTGAGATGCCGGGGGCCTCGCGGTCAATCACCGCCAGCAGGCCCGGCATCAACTCGGCGGCGGTGGCGTCGGCCATGGCCAGGACAAAGGTGGTGTCTGCCTCGGCCGGCACGAACACGCTGGGGGTCATGACTTCTTGCAACTGGCGCAGGGCCTCGCGCACTGCGGGCCACAGCGACAGTGCACGCGGCGTGGGCACCATGTCTTGGCCCTTGCGCTTGATGAGTTCGTCGCCCATGGCCTCGCGAAAACGCCGCAGTGCGTTGCTGACAGCCGGCTGGGTGATGGACAGTTTGAGTGAGGCTTTGGTGAGGTTGCGCTCGGTCATCACTTCGTCAAAGACGCGAAGCAAATTGAGGTCCAGGTTTTTGAAGTTAAAGGTGTTCACGCGCCGGCAAGGTTGGAGTTGGCTTAACAATCACTGCTGTGAATATAAAGCATCACACATATAAATTGAATAAATATAAGTATTAACCCTATGATCTGCCCCATCGCTGTTAAGTAACGGCAAGCAATGGCAAGTAATGGCAACTCAAGGAAGGTTCATCATGACAAGTTTTATTCAACCGGGATTTTCTGACCAACACGCAGGGGTTGAGCGTGTGGCGGCTGCGGTAGGCGCCTTGCGTGCGATGCGCGGTGGCTTTGACAGCACCAAAGGTTTAAGTGCCATGTTGTTGGCGGCCATGGTGTCGGCCCTGGTGGTGGTGGCAGACCAATTGATTGAAACCTGGGCTGACGGACACCTGATGGTGGCTTGGGTGGTGTTGTGGCTGGTGGCTTTCTCGGCCCTGGCACTTTTTGCCGGTGCTGCCCGCAATGTGGCCGCCACCTTGGTGACCTCGCTGGATGCCTGGTCTGTGCGATTAGCCCGCCGCCGCGCTGATCAGCGCTTGTGGGCAATGGCCAAAGCCGATCCGCGCCTGATGGCTGATCTGAAGATGGCCATGGGTCGTATCGAAATTTGAGTGCGTCCCGCCCCGTGAATGGGGCAGCCAATCAACTGGCGCACCCTTGAAAAAGCCACCGCATGCGGTGGCTTTTTGCTGTCTAAGTGCTGGCTGGTCGCTTTGCGGCGCGCAGTCCAGTCAGTGGTATATCAGGCGGCCAGGCGCTTTTCGAGTTGCGCTTTGGTATCGACCAGTTCTTTCGGCAGGTGGTAGGCCAGTTGCGCAAAGAGTTCGTTGTGCAGGGTCATTTCCTGCGCCCAGTCGGCTTTGTCGATGCGGGTCACGGTGTTGAACTGAGCGGGGCTGAAGTCCAGGCCGGTCCAGGTCAGCTCTTCGTAGGTGGGGCTGACGCCGAAGATGTGGTCGGTGCCGGTGGCCTGGCCCTCAATGCGGTCAATCATCCACTTCAGCACGCGCATGTTCTCGCCATAGCCGGGCCAGACAAATTTGCCGTCATCGCCCTTGCGGAACCAGTTGACGCAAAAGATGCTGGGCAGGGTGCCACCCGAGGCTTCGAGTTTGTGTTCCATGTCCAGCCAATGCTGGAAATAGTCGCTCATGTTGTAGCCGCAGAAGGGCAGCATGGCGAAGGGGTCGCGGCGCACCACGCCCGCCTGTCCGGTAGCGGCGGCGGTGGTCTCCGACCCCATGGTGGCGGCCATGTAGACGCCTTCCATCCAGGTACGGGCCTCGGTCACCAGGGGCACGGTGGTGGAGCGGCGGCCACCGAAGATGAAGGCGTCAATGGGCACGCCGGCAGGGTTGTCCCACTCGGGGTCCAGTGCGGGGTTGTTGCCCGCAGACACGGTGAAGCGTGAGTTCGGGTGGGCGGCTTTGGCGCCGGTTTCTTTGGCGATCTGAGGCGTCCAGTCCTTGCCTTGCCAGTCAATCAGGTGCGCCGGCAGGCTGCCGCTGTCTTTTTCCATGCCTTCCCACCAGACGTCGCCATCGTCGGTCAGCGCCACATTGGTGAAAATTGCGTTTTTCCCCAGGCTGGCCATGCAGTTGGGGTTGGTGTGGAAGTTGGTGCCCGGGGCGACGCCAAAGTAGCCAGCTTCGGGGTTGATGGCGTACATCTTGCCATCGGCATGGGGCTTGACCCAGGCAATGTCGTCACCGATGGTGGTGACGTTCCAGCCTTCAAAACCAGCAGGCGGCACCAGCATGGAGAAGTTGGTTTTGCCGCAGGCGCTGGGGAAGGCCGCCGCCACGTGGTATTTTTTGCCTTGGGGGTTGGTGACGCCCAAAATGAGCATGTGCTCAGCCAGCCAGCCCTGGTCGCGGCCCATATTGGAGGCAATGCGCAGCGCAAAACACTTCTTGCCCAGCAGCGCGTTGCCGCCGTAGCCCGAGCCGTAAGACCAGATTTCACGGGTTTCGGGGTAGTGCACGATGTACTTGGTTGTGTTGCACGGCCATTTCACATCAGCCTGCCCAGCGGCCAGCGGCGCGCCCACGGTGTGCATGCACGGCACAAACGCACCGTCAGCCCCCAGCACGTCATACACGGCTTGGCCCATGCGGGTCATGATTTTCTGGTTCACCGCCACGTAGGCGCTGTCGGTCAGTTCAATGCCAATGTGCGAGATGTGGGAGCCCAGCGGCCCCATGGAAAACGGCACCACATACAGGGTGCGGCCCTTCATGCACCCTTTGAACAGGGCAGACTCGCCGCTTTGCAGCAGGGTGCGCATCTCGGCGGGGGCCATCCAGTTGTTGGTCGGGCCGGCGTTTTCCTTTTTATCGGCGCAGATGTAGGTGCGGTCTTCCACGCGGGCCACGTCGCTTGGGTCTGAGCAGGCCAGAAAGCTGTTGGGACGCTTGGCTTCATTCAACTTCTTGAAGGTGCCGGCAGACACCAGCAACTGGCACAGGCGGGCATATTCTTCGTCCGAACCATCGCACCAGTAAATGTTGTCGGGTTGGGTCAGGGCGGCCATGTCGGCCACCCAGGCGATCAACTTGGCGTTTTTGACGTAGCTTGGGACATTCAGGGCCAGGCCTTGCATCGTGGGTGAGTTCATTGAAAAAAGCTCCAGGATAAAAAAATCTTCTTTTCAAAAGAAACGAAAGCCAGAAGGCAGGGTTCTGCACAAGGCACACCATTGGCTTTTGAAAAGCAGTTTTCTATAGGCGCGCAGCTGGACTTGCAGGGGTTGCGGCGGGTGAGCAACAAGGGGATGTGATGGGGTGAATCACAAACATCAAGCCAGCGTGAGAAACGCTTGAGAGATGATTCTATGAATTCGAGTGCCAGTTACCAGTCGGTTACGGCAGAAAGATATGCAATATTTGCATTGCCTTATGCCTGAGAGTGCGCCTCAGGCCTCGGCTGACGTTAGCGCTGGTTGCGCCCGTAAAAAAGCCCACGCTACCGGTCTATCACCAGGGATAGAAACAGCAGGGCAGGCTGGAGCTGTCTTGGGGTTGAAGCCCAATCAGGCCATGGAAATGGCAATAAAGGCCAACAAAAACATCAGTACCGCGCCAGCCAGGGGCAACACGATGGGCATGGCGGAAACAATGTCTTCCACCGGATCTTCAGAGGGAGTTTCGTTGTGGGGCGTGTGATTGGACATGGTGTGCTCTCGTGATTTGAATTTCAGTTCCGGGTAATTTTAACCAGGTCAGCGCCAACTGCCGCACTTGATCCTGCTGGCCACGGCGCTGGGCTGTCAACGTGTCTTACGCGTTTTGGGGGTGCTCACCCTTGTTGATGGCGTGTGCCCAGCAAGGCCGCGCCAACAATGAGGGTGGCCGCCACGGCGATATTCCAGGTGAAGGGACGGCCGTTGATGGCGATCAGCATGGCGGTGGAGGCCAGCGGTGTGAGGTAGCTAAGAATGCCGATATGGCGCGCATCGCCGCCCTTGAGCGCGCGGTCCCACATGAAAAAAGCGGCACCCATGGGCCCTAAGCCCATGCCGGCAATCAGCAGCACGTCACGCGCGCTTAAAGCGGTGGGCGCTTCAAACAGGGCGTGGCAGAGCAGCGACAACAGCCCGGAAATCAAGGCAAAGCCACCAATGGCGGCGGTGGGGAAGGCCGGCACCCGCTTGGTCAGCAGCGAATAACTGGCCCAGACACAGGCCGACAACATAGCCGGCACATACCCCCAGGCCCAGCCACCGAACTGGCCGCCAACCGGGTCAGCGGGCGCACCACCCAAAATCACCAGCGCCGCGCCGGCAAAGCCGAGCAAGGCGGCCGCAATATGCACGGGCTTGAGCGTCAAACCGGGCAGCAGCAAGGGCGCCAGCACCACCATCAACAGCGGCCACAGGTAGTTCACCAGGTTGGCCTGCACCGGCGGTGCGTGCCGCAGCGCCAGAAATAACAAAAAGTGAAAGCCGAACAGGCCGTAGATGCCCAGGCCTAGCGTGGACAGGGGTACGCGCCACTTGGCTAGGCGAAAGTTGGACAGCGGCAAGGCAATCAGGCTGCCCACCAGCAAGGCCAGCCCGGTCAGTAAAAAAGGCGGCACATGCGACAAGGCCACCCCAAAACTGGCCAGCGTGCCCCACAAAACAATGGCGCCCAGTGCCAGTACCGTGGGCTGCTGCAGGCGAGCGCTCAGGCCGCTGGCCACCGTGCCGCCGTTCATGCCCCTTGGGCTGTGGCTGCGGCATGCGCCTGTTGGTCAGCGTGGTAGCTGGAACGCACCATGGCGCCCACGGCGGCGTGTTTGAAGCCCATTTCGTAGGCTTTTTCCTCGAACATTTTGAAGGTGTCGGGGTGCACGTAGCGTTTGACCGTCAGGTGCGAGGTGCTGGGTGCGAGGTACTGGCCGATGGTCAGCATGTCGATGTGGTGGGCGCGCATGTCGCGCATCACGTCCAGAATTTCTTCGTCAGTTTCACCCAGGCCAACCATCAGGCCACTTTTGGTGGGCACGTGCGGGAACAGGGCTTTGAATTTTTTCAGCAGGTTCAGGGAGAACTGGTAATCGCTGCCGGGGCGCGCTTCTTTGTACAGGCGCGGCACGGTTTCCAGGTTGTGGTTCATCACATCGGGCGGTGCGGTTTTCAAAATCTCCAGGGCGCGGTCGTCGCGGCCCCGAAAGTCGGGCACCAGAATTTCAATTTGCGTGTTGGGCGACAAGGCGCGTGTTTTGCGGATGCAGTCCACAAAGTGCTGGCTGCCGCCGTCGCGCAGGTCGTCGCGGTCCACGCTGGTGATGACCACGTAGCTCAGCCGCAGTTGGGCAATGGTTTTGGCCAGGTTGTCGGGTTCGTTCACATCCAGCGGGTCGGGCCGGCCGTGGCCGACATCGCAAAACGGGCAACGCCGGGTGCATTTGTCACCCATGATCATGAAAGTGGCCGTGCCCTTGCCAAAGCATTCGCCAATATTCGGGCAGGAAGCCTCTTCGCAGACGGTCACCAGCTTGTTGGCGCGCAGCACGTCCTTGATTTCATAAAAGCGGGTGCTGGGGCTGCCCGCTTTGACGCGGATCCAGTCGGGCTTTTTCAACACCTCGCCAGGAACAACCTTGACCGGGATACGGGAGAGCTTGGCCCCGGCCTTTTGCTTGGCGGTCGGGTCGTAGTTCTCAACGCTGGGTATATCGCGAACAGTGTCTGACGTACTCATGGGGCGGTGTCCGGTGAAGGTTATTGGCGCTCAGGGCGCCAGGGTGGTGAGAAGTTTGCGGCTGAACACGTCGGCCGCTTCGGCCCAGGTCACCGAGACGCCGATTGTAGAAAGATCTACGCTGGGCAATCCGCTGTAGCCACAGGGGTTGATACGCAAGTAGGGTTCCAGGTCCATGGCCACATTCAGCGCGATGCCGTGGTAAGTGCAATGCCGGCTGACCTTGATGCCCAGCGCGGCAATCTTGCCCAAGCCGGTGAAGTCGGGCGGCGCGGCAAGCCGGGTGTTGTCTTGCGTGGGGCGCTGCGCCAGCAGGGCGTGTGAAAACGGGTCGTCCAAGCGCACATAAATGCCCGGTGCGCCGCTGACACGGTGGCCGGTAACGCCAAAGTGGGCCAAGGTGCGAATGACGGCCTCTTCCAGCCGGTAAACGTATTCCTTGATGAAATAACCAGCGCGCTGCAAGTCTATGAGCGGATAAGCCAGCACCTGGCCCGGGCCGTGGTAGGTGACCTGGCCGCCACGGTTGGTGGCGACAACAGGAATGCTGCCGGGGTTCAAGAGGTGGTCGCTCTTGCCCGCCAGGCCTTGTGTGAAAACGGGTGCGTGCTCACAAATCCATAGCGCGTCGGGCGTTTCTGCCGTGCGCTCAGCGGTGTAGGACTGCATGGCCGCCACCGTGCTGGCGTAGTCCACGCGGCCGAGTTGGCGCAGGCTGATGTCCACGGGTTTTACAGCACCACTTTGACCATGGGGTGCGTGGAGAGCGTGCGGTAGAGCTCGTCGAGTTGCTCGCGGCTGGTGGCGGTGACCGTGATGGTCACGCCCAGGTACTTGCCACCTTTGCTCTCACGCAGCTCAATGGTGGAGGCGTCAAACGCGGGGTCGAAGTGCTCGGCAATCACGGTAATGGCGTGCACCAGTCCGTCCACTTTGATGCCCATGACCTTGATGGGAAACAGCGAGGGGTACTCAATCAGCGATTCAGGCTGTGAAGCAGGGGGCGTGGTGGGCATGGACGTGCTTGTCTATATAAGTAGGGCGCTGGTACTTAGACCGTGCTGCCCTGGGCCGCCTTGGCGAGTTGGTAGGCGGCGTAGAGTTTGGCGTAGACCGGGCCGGGCAGCCCCTTGCCCACCGGCAGGCCGTCCAGCAGGGTGACGGGCAGCACCTCTTTGGTGGCGGAAGACAGCAAAATTTCGTCTGCCCCCAGCACCTCGGCGCGGCTGATGCGGCGCAGCTCAAAACCAATGCCTTGCTGTTGGCACATCTCTTCTATCAAACCGTAGCGTATGCCTTCAAGCACCAAGTTGTCCTTGGGCGTGCCGAGCAATTGGCCGTTTTTGACCACCCAGACATTGCTGGCCGCCGCCTCGCTTAAAAAACCGTTGCGAAACATGACGGTCTCCACCGCGCCTGCGTCAAAACTGATCTGCCGCGCAAACACGGCGCCCAGCAGGCTGGTGCTTTTAATATGGGCCTTGTCCCAGCGAAAGTCGTCGGCCGTGACGCAGGCCACACCTTGGGTGCGCTGCACCTCGGTGGCCAGGTTCATCTTGTTGGTCATCGCAAACACGGTGGGCACGGGGTCGACCGGCATCACGTGGTCGCGCAGGGCTACGCCGCGCGTAATCTGTATATAGATAAGCTGGTTGGTTTGGCTGGGCGTTGTCTGCATCATGGCGGCGTAGTCGGCAATCAGGCGCTGCACCATCGCTGCCCAGTCGGCCTGGCTCAGGGGGTTGGCCAGACGCAACTCGGCGAGGCTGCGGTCCAGTCGCGCCATGTGCTGGGCAAAGCGAAACGGCTGGCCGGCGTATACCGGTACGACTTCGTACACGCCGTCGCCAAAAATAAAGCCACGGTCCATGACGCTGATCTTGGCGTTGGGGAGTTCGGTGTACTCACCGTTGAGGTAACAAGGCAAGGGGGGGAGTGTGCTCATGTTTCAATTATCGCTGCGAGACAGAATTGGGCTATGGGTTTCTACGTATAATTCGAGACTTTGTGACATTAGCCCCTTGTAAAGTGCGTGTAATTTGATATGTCCATAATCTCGCCTGTTTCAAGCCCCGAATCTGAAGAAGATGATGCGAAGGATTACAAGCGACTGAGTGCTGAAGAGGCGCAAGCCTTGCGAGACAAAGAGCCTTCCGTGTCACCCTGGCGCATTGTGCAATTGCAAATGCTCACAGGTGTGTTGGTGGCTCTGCTGGCCTGGTGGATAAGTGGTCGCACAAATGTGGGGTGGTCAACGGCCTATGGTGCGTTGGCGGTAGTGATTCCGGCAGCGTTGTTTGCGCGGGGGCTGACAAGTCAGTTCTCTTCCATCAACGCGGCAACAGCGGGATTTGGTTTTTTTGTGTGGGAAGCGATCAAGATCGGCGTGAGTGTCGGCATGATGGCAGCGGCCCCGCAGTTGGTTCCCGGCTTGGACTGGTTGGCAATGCTGATTGGCCTGGTGGTAACCCTGAAGGTATATTGGCTGGCGCTTTTGTTGCGCCAAAAACGTAATAACTGATTAAAGAGTAAACAATGTCCGAAGTAGCAAACGCTCCGTCAGCCAGTGACTATATTGTTCACCACCTGACGCATTGGCAAAACAAGCCGCAGACCGAGATTGTTGACTTCTCGGTGTTCAACTTGGACTCCCTGTTTTTCTCGATTTTGCTCGGTGTGTTGGGTTCCTTCTTTCTCTGGAAGGCAGCCCGCAAGGCCACTTCTGGCGTTCCCGGACGCTTCCAGGCCGCTGTTGAAATGCTGATGGAAATGGTAGATGGACAAGCTAAATCCATCGTCCACAACGCCACAAGCCGCAAATTGGTCGCGCCACTGGCCTTGACGGTTTTTGTCTGGATCTTTTTGCTGAACGCCATGGACTTGTTGCCCCTGGATCTGCTGCCCACCCTGTGGGCCATGGCTTACGGCGCTGCAGGCCACGACCCCCACCACGCCTATCTGCGCGTCGTTCCTACGGCCGACTTATCGGTCACCATGGGTCTGGCAGTCTCCGTTTTGTTCATCTGTTTGTTCTACAACATCAAGATCAAAGGCGTGGGCGGCTGGGCGCATGAGTTGGTGTCTGCTCCTTTTGGTACCAGCAAGAACCCGGTGTTCGCCGTGATTCTGGGTGTGGTCAACGTTGCTGAACAGCTGATCTCTTTCACAGCCAAAACGGTGTCGCATGGCATGCGGTTGTTTGGCAATATGTATGCGGGCGAGCTGGTGTTTATGCTGATCGCCTTGTTGGGTGGTTCCTGGGCTTTTTCGGCTGAGCCCGCAAGCCTGATGCTTTTGTTGCTGCACATAGTGGCTGGATGGGCGTGGGCTGTGTTCCACATCATCATCATTCTGTTGCAAGCCTTTGTGTTCATGATGTTGACCTTGGTCTACATCGGGCAGGCGCATGACGCGCATTAATCTGGTTTAGTTGTTTTTTGTTTTTGTTTTTGTTTTTGTTTGTTAATTTAGGAGTCAATCATGGAAGTTATTAGTTTTGCTGCACTGGCCGCTGGTCTGATTATTGGTTTGGGCGCTTTGGGTGCTTGTATCGGTATCGGCATCATGGGTAGCAAGTACCTTGAAGCAGCTGCTCGCCAGCCTGAACTCATGGGTGAACTGCAAACCAAGATGTTCGTCTTGGCTGGTCTGATTGACGCTGCGTTCATTATTGGTACCGGTATTGCTCTGTGGTTTGCCACTGCCAACCCGTTCCTCGCTCAAATCGCACGTCTGGTCAAGTAAGCCCTGGCTGCAAGCCCGATTAAGGGAGATTTACTGTGAACATTAATGGAACACTGGTAGCTCAAGCTATCGTCTTCGCATTGCTGGTGCTGTTCACGATGAAATTCGTGTGGCCGCCCATAGCAGCTGCATTGGACGAACGTGCCAGCAAAATCGCCGACGGCCTAGCGGCTGCCGACAAAGCCAAGTCTGAACTCTCCTCCGCCAACAAGCGGGTAGAAGAAGAACTGGCCAAGTCGCGCACCGAAACTGCGGCTCGCCTGGCGGAAGCCGAGCGTCGTGGACAGGCCATCGTTGAAGAAGCCAAAACCAAGGCCACCGAAGAAGGCAGCAAGATCATTGCTGCCGCCAAGGTGGAAGCTGAGCAGCAAACCGTCAAGGCCCGTGAAGCACTGCGTGAGCAAGTGGCGGCACTGGCTGTGAAGGGTGCCGAGCAGATTCTCCGCAAGGAAGTCAATGCTGGCGTCCATGCCGACTTGCTTAGCCGTTTGAAGACAGAACTGTAAGAGGACAACCATGGCTGAACTTGCCACCATTGCCCGCCCTTACGCCGAAGCCTTGTTCAAGGCTTCGTCTTCAGACTTGAACGGTGCAGCTGTCTGGGTTGAAGAATTGAGCACCATTGCGGCCAACCCGCAATTGCTTCAATTTGCTGAAAACCCCAATGTGACGGTAGCTCAGGTGTTTGAGGTTGTTGCGGGTGTTGCCCATGGGGCGCTTCCAGAGATGGCGAAGAACTTCCTGAAAACCGTTATCGACAACGGACGCTTGAGCGTTTTGCCCGAAATTGCCACGCAGTTTCGTGCACTGAAAAATGCCCAAAGCGGATCGTCTGATGCGGTAATCTACAGCGCCTTCGACATTGACAGTGCCGCATTGGCCGAATTGGCCGTCACGCTTGAAAAACGATTCAATCGCAAGCTCAACTTGTCGGTCGAATTGCAGCCCGACTTGATCGGGGGCATTCGCGTGGTGGTGGGTGACGAGGTTCTTGACTCTTCTGTCAAAGCCCGTCTGGAACAAATGAAAGTGGCACTGACAGCCTGAAGCGCAAGCTTCTGGATGTTTGCCCAATTAACGAAAGAAGGAAAGAGTCATGAAACTCAATCCAGCAGAAATTTCTGACCAGATCAAGAGTCGCATTGAAGGCCTGTCCGCCAGCGCCAACATTCGCAATCAAGGTACGGTTGTTTCCGTGACTGACGGTATTTGCCGCATTCATGGCCTGTCTGACGTGATGCAGGGCGAGATGCTCGAATTCCCGGCCGGCAGCGATGGCTTGCCCACCTACGGTTTGGCACTTAACCTCGAGCGCGACTCGGTCGGTTCCGTGATCTTGGGTGAGTACGAGCACATCTCTGAAGGCGATACCGTCAAATGCACGGGTCGTATTCTTGAAGTGCCCGTGGGCCCCGAGCTCAAAGGCCGCGTGGTCAATGCCCTGGGTCAGCCCATCGACGGCAAAGGCCCTATCAACGCCAAGATGACCGACGTGATCGAGAAAGTTGCGCCTGGCGTGATTGCTCGTCAATCGGTGAGCCAGCCCATGCAAACCGGCCTGAAGTCGATTGACTCCATGGTGCCTGTGGGCCGTGGTCAGCGCGAACTGATCATTGGTGACCGTCAGACCGGTAAAACGGCTGTCGCCATCGACGCCATCATCAACCAAAAAGGTCAAGACGTGACCTGCGTGTATGTCGCTATCGGCCAAAAAGCCTCCAGCGTCAAAAACGTGGTGCGTGCGCTGGAGCAAGCCGGTGCGATGGAGTACACCATTGTGGTGGCCGCTACCGCTTCTGAATCGGCCGCCATGCAGTTCGTGTCGGCCTACTCGGGCTGCACCATGGGCGAATACTTCCGCGACCGCGGCGAAGACGCCCTGATCGTGTATGACGATTTGTCTAAGCAAGCCGTGGCCTACCGCCAGGTGTCTTTGCTGTTGCGCCGTCCACCAGGCCGTGAAGCCTACCCTGGCGACGTGTTCTATCTCCACAGCCGTTTGTTGGAGCGCGCAGCCCGCGTGAACGAAAAGTATGTTGAAGACTTCACCAAAGGTGCAGTCAAAGGCAAAACAGGTTCACTCACCGCATTGCCTATCATTGAAACCCAGGCGGGTGACGTGTCGGCTTTCGTGCCTACCAACGTGATTTCAATCACTGACGGTCAGATCTTCTTGGAAACATCGCTGTTCAATGCCGGTATTCGTCCCGCCATTAACGCCGGTATTTCTGTGTCCCGCGTCGGTGGCGCTGCCCAAACCAAGCTCATCAAGAACTTGTCCGGCGGTATCCGTACCGATCTGGCCCAGTACCGTGAGTTGGCCGCGTTTGCCCAGTTCGCCTCTGACCTGGACGAAGCCACCCGCAAACAACTCGACCGCGGTGCCCGCGTGACCGAGTTGCTGAAGCAAGCCCAGTACAGCCCACAGCCCATCTCTCTGATGGGTGCCACCCTGTTTGCCGTGAACAAAGGCTTCATGGATGACATCGCGGTGAACAAGGTTTTGGCGTTTGAGCACGGCCTGCACGGTTACCTCAAAGACAAGCACGCAGCGTTGCTGGCCAAGCTCGAAGCAGACAAAGCAATGGACAAAGACGCTGAAGCGGAATTGAACACGGCTGTTACAGCCTTCAAGAAGTCATTCGCTTAAGGCTGGCTTAGAAAAGCGAAGGACCCTTATATGGCAACAGGCAAGGAAATACGCGGCAAGATCAAAAACTTCGAAAGTACGAAGAAGATCACCAAGGCCATGGAGATGATCTCCGTGTCCAAGATGCGTAAGGCACAAGAGCGCATGCGGGCTGCAAGGCCGTATGCCGAGAAGGTGCGCAACATCGCCGCCAATCTGGGCGAAGCCAATCCCGAGTACGTTCATCCTTTCATGAAACACAACGACACCAAAGTCGCTGGCATGATTGTGGTGACCACGGACAAGGGCTTGTGCGGTGGTCTCAACACCAACGTATTGCGCAGCGTGACCCACAAACTGCGTGACTTTCAAACAGCAGGCGCTACCGTGCAAACGGTCGCCATCGGCAACAAGGGGTTCGGATTTCTGAACCGTATTGGTGCCAAGGTGGTGGCGCACGTGACGCAGCTCGGCGACAAGCCGCATCTGGAGCGATTGATCGGGCCCGTCAAGGTCCTGCTTGATGCCTATGCACGCGGTGAAGTCAATGCGGTCTACCTCTCCTACACCCGTTTCATCAATACGATGAGGCAGGAAGTAGTGATGGAAAAACTGCTGCCCTTGTCTGCGGACGCTATGGCTGCACAAGCCCAGGCCAGCCAAAGTGCCTCTGGCACCAAGCATGGCTGGGACTACATCTACGAACCCGATGCGCAAACTGTCATTGATGACCTGTTGGTGCGTTACGTCGAGGCGCTGGTATTCCAGGCTGTGGCTGAAAACATGGCCTCTGAGCATGCCGCTCGCATGGTCGCCATGAAGGCTGCCACAGACAACGCCGGCAACGTGATTGGTGAGCTGAAACTGGTTTACAACAAAACCCGCCAAGCCGCCATCACGAAAGAATTGTCAGAGATCGTCTCCGGAGCTGCAGCGATCGGGGCCTAGGCCCAACAAGCAAGCAGCTAGCAAGATTCAAATTTATTGGAGCAAACAAATGGCTCAAGCCCAAGGAAAAATTGTTCAGTGTATTGGTGCGGTGGTTGACGTGGAATTTCCACGCGATCAAATGCCCAAAATTTACGACGCCCTCAAACTCGAAGGCTCGGCACTGACACTGGAAGTTCAGCAACAACTCGGCGACGGTATCGTGCGTACCATTGCGCTGGGTAGCTCCGACGGCTTGCGCCGCGGTTTGATGGTGAGCAACACCGCCAACCCGATCATGGTTCCTGTGGGCAAAGCCACCTTGGGACGCATCATGGACGTGCTGGGAACCCCGATTGACGAGCGTGGCCCTGTGGCTACTCAGCAATATGCCTCGATTCACCGCAAAGCGCCTTCTTATGACGAACTCAGCCCCTCGCAAGAGCTGCTGGAAACCGGCATCAAGGTGATTGACCTGGTGTGCCCGTTTGCCAAAGGCGGCAAGGTGGGTCTGTTCGGCGGCGCTGGCGTGGGCAAGACCGTGAACATGATGGAACTGATCAACAACATCGCCAAGGCACACTCCGGCTTGTCCGTGTTTGCCGGTGTGGGTGAGCGTACCCGTGAAGGTAACGACTTCTACCACGAGATGGCTGACTCAGGCGTTGTGAACCTCGAGAAACTCGAAGAATCCAAAGTGGCCATGGTTTACGGTCAAATGAATGAGCCCCCAGGTAACCGTCTGCGCGTGGCGCTGACCGGCCTGACCATTGCCGAGTCCTTCCGTGACGAAGGCAAAGACGTGCTGTTCTTCGTGGACAACATCTACCGCTACACACTGGCCGGTACCGAAGTGTCCGCCTTGTTGGGTCGTATGCCTTCCGCCGTGGGTTACCAGCCCACACTGGCCGAAGAAATGGGCCGTCTGCAAGAGCGTATTACGTCCACCAAAGTGGGCTCCATCACGTCCATCCAAGCCGTTTACGTGCCTGCCGATGACTTGACCGATCCTTCGCCTGCTACCACGTTTGCGCACTTGGACTCCACCGTGGTGTTGAGCCGTGACATCGCCTCGCTGGGTATCTACCCTGCGGTCGATCCGCTCGACTCCACCAGCCGTCAGCTCGACCCCAACGTCGTGGGCGAAGACCACTACAACACGGCCCGTGCCGTGCAGGGTACTTTGCAGCGCTACAAAGAATTGCGCGACATCATCGCGATTCTGGGTATGGACGAACTGGCCCCTGAAGACAAGCTGACCGTGGCCCGCGCCCGGAAAATCCAGCGTTTCCTGTCTCAGCCTTTCCACGTGGCTGAAGTGTTTACCGGTTCTCCAGGCAAATACGTCACCTTGGCCGAGACCATTCGCGGCTTCAAGATGATTGTGGCTGGCGAGTGCGATCACCTGCCCGAGCAGGCGTTCTACATGGTCGGTACGATTGACGAAGCCTTCGAAAAGGCCAAGAAAATCTGATAAATCTTGCGGCATGGCACCTGGCTACGCGCCAGGCGCCGCGTCCAACTGATTGGAAAGAGAACCTATGAACACCATCCACGTCGATGTGGTCAGTGCTGAAGAATCCATCTTCTCGGGTGAGGCCACCTTTGTTGCCTTGCCTGGCGAAGCCGGAGAACTGGGCATTTACCCGCGCCACACGCCGCTGATTACCCGCATCAAAGCGGGCTCAGTGCGCATTGAAAAAGCTGATGGTACGCAAGAGTTTGTCTTCGTCGCCGGTGGCATTCTGGAAGTTCAGCCTCACTGCGTCACGGTGTTGTCTGACACCGCTATTCGCGGCAAAGACCTGGACGACGAGAAAGCCAACGCCGCCAAGGCCGCCGCTGAAGAAGCCCTCAAAAACGCCAAAAGCGATATTGACCTGGCCCGCGCCACTTCTGAACTCGCTGTCATGGCGGCCCAAATGGCCGCACTGCGCAAGTACCGGTCGAAAAAATAACAGCTGCGGGTTCACGGCCCCTTGCCGTGTTCTTGATCACCGCAAAAAACGAGCCCCGCGTTGCATAAACCGGGGCTTTTTTCATGAGGCCGTGAAGCCTGTGCTACCAGCGCTTCAAGCGCTACGACATGGCCACCCGGCACTCACAAAAGGTGGGGTTCGTTGGGCAACTCGTTGGCGTTGGCCGCCCCCGGCTGCAAGGCAAAGTGGGTTTGCAACAAGTCCGATACATGGCCTACCGCCTGCGCCAGGCCAGCTTCAAATTCCCCTTGTCTAAACGACTCCCGCATGCGCGCCACCAAGGCCTGCCACACGGCGGGCGTCACCTGCTCGTTCAGGCCTCGGTCGGCCACAATTTCAATCGCTCTTTCAGCCAGCAGCAGGTAAATCAGCACGCCGTTGTTCTGTGCCGTGTCCCACACCCGCAACTTGCCAAACAGTGACAGGGCGCGTGCCCGCACCAGCGCACGCAAAGGCTGATTTTTAAGTAAGTAGCTCAGCGGCAAGCCGGCTTCAATGACGATACGAATCTCGCCTGAATGTTGGTGTTCACTGGTGGCCACTTGCTGGGTCAGCGCATGCAGGCGCGCAGGCGTAAAGGTGCGCTGCAAACCCGCTTCGCGCCAGCGGTGGGTGATGAGGCGTTGCAGTCGTTGAATCATTACCAGTCTCCTGAGGCGCCACCGCCCCCAAAATCACCCCCGCCACCCGAGCCAAAACCGCCCAAGCCCCCGCGTCCGCCTGAGCCCATAGAGCCACCTCTGCCCCAGCCGCCCGAGCCCATGGAGCCGCCAGCGCCGCGCCATCCGGAGCCCCCCAGCGTGCCAGACGTGCCCATCACCAGGGTCAGAATCAAGGCCACCATGGCGGTCAGCACCGCCACCACCAGGCTGGCGGTAAACAGCAAGGCCAAGCCGCCAGCGGCCACGCCCGTGGCCAGTGCCCCCGCTTTAGCGCCAAAGATTCGGCGCGCTGTTCCTGCCACCACAGGCACCACCAGAAACAAAAACACCGCCAGATCGGCCCACTCAAAATCGGTGTTAATTTGCCGCGAATCTTTCGCCGCCCGTTGCGGCGGCGGCAGCTTTTCACCCCGCACCAGCGCCATCAACTGCTGGACACCGGCGTCCAACCCACCGGCATAGTCACCTTGCTTGAAGCGCGGCGTGATGCGCTCGTCAATGACGCGCTTGGCCGCCAGGTCTGGAATAGCGCCTTCCAGGGTTTTGGCCACTTCAATGCGTACTTTGCGGTCTTGCGTGGCCACCACCAGCAGCAGGCCATCGCCAATCTCCTTGCGCCCAATTTTCCAGGTGTTGGCCACCCGGTTGGCATAACTGACGATGTCCTCGGGTTGCGTGGTGGGCACCAGCAGCAGCACCAACTGCGTGCCCTGCTGTTGTTCAAACGTGCTGAGTTGGGCGTCCAATTGCGCGGCAGCGCTGGCACTCAGGGTGCCGGTGGTGTCCACCACGTGGCCGGTCAGGTTGGGCACCGCCAACTGCGCCCAGGCCAGCCCGTTCAGCCCGTTCAGCCCACACAGGGCGCAAAGCAGCAGCAAAAACGCGCGTGCTGAGCTGCGTGTGCGCTGAAACCAGTTCATACCCAAGCTGGCCAACATCGCTTCAGTTCAATTCAAAACGGTTCTGGGCGGTTAAGGTTTGGGCTTGTCTTTGCTGAAGTCCACCACGGGCGGGGCTGAAATAACCGCCTCGTTTTGCACCGCAAAGCTGGGTTTGGGCGCATAGCTGAACGCCATGGCCGTCAAATTGGTAGGAAAACTGCGCGCCAGAATGTTGTAAGCCTGCACCGCCTGAATGTAGCGGTTACGCGCCACCGTCACCCGATTTTCAGTCCCTTCAAGCTGCACCCGCAAATCACGAAACCCCTGATTGGCCTGCAGCGTGGGGTAGCGTTCAGACACCGCCATCAAGCGGCTCAACGCAGAACCCAATTGGTTCTGCGCGGCCTGAAACTTTTGAAACGCCTCCGGGTTGTTGAGCGTCTCGGGCGTGACCTGCATCGCAGTGGCCTTGGCGCGCGCTTCAATCACTTGCGTCAAGGTTTCCTGCTCAAAAGCTGCCTCGCCTTTGACCGTGGCCACAATATTGGGCACCAGGTCAGCGCGCCGCTGGTACTGGTTCAGTACCTCGCTCCAGGCGGACTTGGTCTGCTCATCGAGCCGTTGAAAATCGTTGTAGCCACAACCCGTCAAAGCCAGCGTGAGCGCCAGCAATATCATCGTTACCATCTTCTTCATAATCACTCTCCTCCATGGAAGCATGACGCTACCACAGGCCAGCCAAGGTGCACTTGATCGCCAGACAACAAAACCCCATGGCAGGCGCGATTTGCGGCAAATCACGGCAAAATCGCACGCAGGCCTTACAAACCCCAGGTGGACCCGCCCAGCGCCAACTGGGCGGGCCACTCACCCCTGATTTCGGCAAGAAATAGGCCCCTGGCTTCTGATCAAGACACACCGCATTTCATGAACTACGCAGCGCCCGTCTGGTTGCCCGGTGGCAACCTTCAAACCATATGGCCGGCCTTGTATGCACGCCGGGTAAACGGCCCGGCCTTGAGCTTCCGCAGAGAACGCTGGACCACCCCCGACAGTGACTTCATTGATGTCGATTGGCTGCAAGACGCCCCCGGTAACACTTTGCTGGTCTTGTTCCACGGCCTGGAGGGCTCGTCAGCCAGCCACTACGCCCAGTCCTTTGCCGACTTTGCCCGCACACGCGGCCTGGCCTTTGCGGTGCCCCACTTTCGCGGCTGCAGCGGTGAGCTCAACCTGGGCCCACGCGCCTACCATTCCGGCGATTTTGAAGAAGTCGGCTGGATACTGGCACGCCTGCGCCAGAAGCACAAAGGCCCCATCCTGGCCGTGGGCGTGTCGCTAGGCGGCAATGCGCTCCTGCGCTGGGCCGAAGAAATGGGCGCCGACGCGGCGCACGTGGTCGACGCCGTGGCCAGCGTGTCTTCGCCCGTCGACCTGACCGCCAGCGGCTGGGCCATCGGCCAAGGGTTCAACCGGCTGGTCTACACCCGTATGTTTCTCAACACCATGAAGCCCAAAGCCCTGAAAAAACTGGCCCAGCACCCCGGCTTGTTCAATGCCAAGGCCTTGCTGGCGGCACAAGACCTGTATGCGTTTGACAACGTATTCACCGCGCCCTTGCACGGCTTCAAAAACACCGACACCTACTGGGCGCGTGCCTCGGCCAAGCCGCATTTGCACCGCATTCGCATCCCGGCGTTGGTGGTCAATGCCCGCAATGACCCCTTTGTGCCCGCCAGCAGTCTGCCGCGCCAGCAAGATGTGGGTCCTTGCGTTACGCTCTGGCAGCCCGCGCACGGCGGTCATGTTGGATTCGCCCATGGGCGGCCTCCCGGCCATGTGCGCGCCATGCCAGACGCCGTGGGCGGCTGGCTCATCTCTCACCTTTCAACCCCGAAGACCGCCTGAGCTATGGACGATATTGTTAAACAAGCCCTCATCAAATGGCCTCATGTGCCGCACTGCTGCGGCTGGCTTGGCTTGGACGCGCGCGGCAACTGGTTCATGCGCGACGACCGCGCGCAGGCCCTCGGCCCGTTTGCGGGCGGCACAGTGGACAGCAAGGGCTCACAGCTCAAGCATGAAAAACTCATTGAGTTCATCAACCGCAACTACGAGCACGACGCCGAAGGCCAGTGGTTTTTTCAGAACGGCCCGCAGCGCGTGTACGTTGAACTGGAAAGCACACCGCTGATCTGGCGTGTCAGTGAGGACTTCAGCATCACCGACCACACCGGCAAACCTGGCCGCCTGCAGCGCGTGCTGCTGGACGAAGCAGGGCGCCTGTACCTCGAGGCCGACACCGGCATGGGCCTGGTGCACACCATGGACATGAACCAGGCCGCCAACGCCGTGGAGCAGGGCCTGTGGGTGCCGCAAGACTGTGAATCAGCCGCCCTGGAGGCCAACTTCAAGTACGTGCGCAGCCCGCAAGCACTTCAAGAGCGCACCCAAACGCCCTGAAGTTACTGAAAGGGAGGCAGCAGCTTGCCCCTACAGACGAAAAAAAGCCGGTTAAAAAACCGGCTTTTTTGTGGGAGGGGGGTGAAAGCGTTTATTTGCTGGCAGGCGCAGAGGCTGCAGCCTTAGGCGCTTCGAGCTTGCCACCAGAAGCGTTGGTCATATAGACCACGGCACGGCCAATTTCCAGTGGTTCAAAATCGCCGCCACCCTGAGCGCCCATGGCATTCTTGCCCTTGATGGCCGAGTTCAGCAAAGTCTCATAGCCTGTTTTGATGCGTGGAGCCCAAGCCGCCACGTCGCCCAACTTGGGGGCACCGGCTGCGCCTGAGGTGTGGCAGGCACTGCACTGGGCTTTGAAGACTTCTTCACCGCTTTTCATTTCGCGGTTGGCATCGCGAATCTCAACGGTGCCAATTTTTTGCAGGCGGGCGGCAATGGCTTTTTCCATGTTGACTGCGCCAGCGGCTGGCTTGTTCTCAGAGGTAACGTAGTACACCAAGCCAATGATGGCAAAAATTGGCACAACAAACGAGAAAAAAACGGCAAGCAGCAATTGCTTGGGGTTTTTGACCGGACCGGTGTGGTCTTCGTCGTGAACGGTGTCGTGACTGTTGTCGCTCATGGTGTCCTCTAAAAATCGCGGGGCGGTGAAAGCAGCCCGGATTATAGCCATCGCCTCAGGTAAAGCCCCCTACAATGCAGCCTTCAGTTTTGCGGCTGTAGCTCAGTGGATAGAGTATTGGCCTCCGAAGCCAAGGGTCGTGGGTTCGATCCCCGCCAGCCGCACCATTCGACACCAAATCGACCGTTAGTCGACCGTTCATCGGCCGTTCATCGACCGTTTTTTAACGCGTCATAACACCTCATAGCCCGCCTATTGCGATACCCACAGCAGAACGGTGCACCGGGACTACGGTCGTGCCCGGCGCAGCTTCGGTGCGGAGTTGGGGTTTTATAAATCAGCCCAGTTCGCTTTGATCGCGAAACTAGGCGCATTGCCACCTGCTTGGGTTGTCAGATCAGCGCCAACGTACTTATCGGGCAACGTGTTATCCGATGGGCTCGGATGACTCAAGTGACTTCTGACTTGGTCGTGGTATGAAGCCCCACGTCCATGGTTGCGGATCAAATTAAAGAATGATTTAATGTGATTTTTCAAATTAAAGTTTGCTTTCAATGACCCGAACCACTGGCACCTACGCGATTTCGACGACGCTGGGTGATTCGGTGCGAGCGTTCGTCCCTTATGCCTTGCCCCCGGCTGCCCCTGCCTTGTCGTCCTCAATGTTCGCTGACCGCAATCGCCAGGCAGAACTTGCGCTCGCACGTTTAAGTGGCGTGTCAGGGTTGGTGCCGTCGGTGGACTGGCTGCTGTACAGCGCCATCCGCAAGGAAGCCTTGCTCACCTCCCAGATTGAAGGCACGCAGGCCACGTTGACCGACTTGTTCGACGAAGAGGCGGGCTTTAAGGTCAGCAACACTGACGACGTCGAAGAAGTGACGAACTACCTCCGAGCCTTCCGCTGGGTTCAGGCGCAATTGCGTGACCCCAAAGGGCTACCTATCAGCGTACGGCTGCTGTGCGATGCCCATCGGCGGCTGCTTGATGGCGCGCGAGGCGCGGGGAAGCAGCCTGGTGAACTGCGCCGGTCGCAAAATTGGATCGGCGGAACACGTCCTGGCAACGCCCTCTTTGTGCCACCGCCGCCGGAGCGCGTGGCCGAATTGCTGGCCGACATGGAGCGGTTCATTCACGATACAGCGTCGGATTTACCGCCCATGGTGAAAGTGGCGCTCATCCACGCCCAGTTTGAAACCATCCACCCCTTTCTTGACGGCAACGGGCGCATCGGACGCCTGCTCATCACGGCCTTATTCGAATATTGGGGGGTGCTGTCGGAGCCCTTGCTGTATGTCAGCGCTTATCTGAAGCAGCACCAGGCTGAGTATTACCGTCGCTTGTCGGCCATTCGTACCGACGGCGACTGGGAATCCTGGGTGACCTTCTTTTTGGAGGGGGTGGCAAGCGCCGCGGCCGATGCAGAGAAAAACATCATCGAAGTCGCCAGCCTCATTGCCTCTGACCGTAAACGGCTGTTGCAGTCACCCAAGGCGGGCCCGTCTAGTTATCGGCTGTTCGAGATGCTGCCGGTGATGCCTCGCTTCACCATTGAACACGTTCGCCAGCAACTGGGTACCAGCTTTCCCACCGCGACAGCTGCCGTGAAGGTGTTGGTGGACCTGGACATCGCGGTGGAAATGACGGGCCAGAAAAAGAACCGCAGCTTCAGCTACCAAGCCTACATTGAACTGCTCTCCCGATGATTTAGTTAAATTCCATCTTTTATGAACTGCCTCTTGGGCGCTCCATGGTCCGTTTGTAGGGCCTGCCAACCGCCGTTGATAAAAATTTGCGGTATTTTTGGCGGTATCTCTAAATAAACGATTCAGAAAATCTATATTCCACGCGGGTTACAGCCCGGTTTGCGATCCCCGCCAGCGCACCAGTTGACACCAAATCGACCGTTCATCGACCGTTTTTTAACGCGTCAGAACACCTTAAACCCCGCCTTCTTCATGGGAGCGCGGTCAGATTAAAGGTGTTGTCCCTGGCCTTCTTAGAAAAAATCGGATCAAGCCACTGACCGAATCGTGTTCAGGCGCAGCATAAGTGTCAGTGGATGCACGGGGGACACTTGAAACCCGTAATGTTCATAGAACATTTTGGCTTGGTCGTGCAGTGCATGCACCAGCAAGGCTCTGACACCCGCATTGTGAGAAACCGCTACGGCCCGATTAACCGCATCTTGCAACAGCGATCCGCCCAACTTGATGCCTTGTGCTTCAGTGGCGACCGCAAGTCGCCCCAAAACCATCACGGGCACTGGGTCTGGCATGTTTCGCCGTATCGCTGCGGTGGCCATTGGGTGCGACACCGCTCCTGCCGCCATGGCATAGAAGCCGAAAACCCGTTTGTCATGATCGGTCACGACAAAAGTTCGACTCGCGCCACTGATTTGATTAGCCAATGCCCGCCGCTTGAGCCATTCGTCAAGGGTAGGCTCGCCACAGATGAACTCATCCAGACGATGGGTCGTATCCAGCGGCTCAGGCGCATGAAGTTGCAAATTCATGCCTTGGCGGTGCGCCACGGTGCCTTAACAGCCATGAGTCGCTCAAGACCGGGGTTAGGCGCGGGCGGGGCGTCAAGCATGGCGGTGAATTGCTTGAACTTGTTCTCGTCCAATCCGAAGAAAGCCTGATCAAGCACAACGGACTGCGCTTTATCGCAGGCTGCTTCCAGCATGAAATCTGAGCGGTTCTTGCCGAGTAATTGCGCGGCGTAGTCGATAAGGTCGCGCTGCTCAGCCAGAGCGCGCAGGTTGATAGCGGCATCACGCATAAGTTTCCCCTTGATTGCCTATACAAAAGATACACAAAGGATACGTTGACGTGTAGCTGTTGTCAATACGCCCGGTGGTCAGCGCCACCGCCGTGCTGGCCGAAGGGATGGCTTTAGGGGTGCTGAAAGCCAGGCATCTTGTGCCGGCATCCCAGTTGATCCCTTCGAGTTACCGTTAAAAAGCAACTTACCTTGTGGGCGTGCTCGATGGGATTTCTTCTCCTCATTCAAAAGTCAGGCAACTACCGCTTCAGCGCTTTCCTGCACACTGGGAGTCCAATGCCCACGGTCTTCTTGCACCACGATGCGCTGTTTGACGATGCGCTCCACCGCTTTGATGCGTTCCATCACGCGGCCAATGGGCTCATTGCCTTGGGCATGCCCGGCGTAGAGCAGGCGCACCAGTTTGTCGGCCCAGCGCGGCACCTTGCCGGACTTTTCCCAGCGGGCGATGGATTGGCCGTCGATGCCCATCAACTTGCCCAGCGCAGGCTGCGACAGGCCCAGGCCCGCGCTGCGGATGTAGCGCAGTTCTACGCCTGTGAGGATGCCGATCTTTGCCGCCAAGGCTTGGCAAATTGCTTGGGTTAGGCCGTCACTGTCGTGGAACGTCACGGCTTCGCCAAACGGCGTTTTTTTGATTTCAAAGCCATTGGCCAGCCACACATTGCGCAGTCCGCCGTCGGTGTAGTGGTACATAGTTATTAGCCTTTCGTTATGTCAATGACTGTCACCACCGTGATGCCGGGCTCGGGGAATTCCACCGCAACCACCACCGCCACGTTCATGCCAGACACAAAGTGCTCCATGCGGCATTTCAAGCCTGCGAAGCGAATGTCCGGCTCTGGCGGCCTGTGCATACGCCCCATGCGCAACACGGCCATTGCCATGGCTTGATTCACATGCCGTGCACGCATCTGGTCCAGCGCGTGTTTGACAAAGGCCACGTTGGCACTGTCCGCTGACGATTGACGGATGTGCCGTTCAAGCTCGTGGTGGGACGGGTTTGCCAAGCCGATTCCTATCAAAATGATAGGTTGAAGTTTACGCCAGTTGCACGCGCATGGTTCAAATTGGGGTGATTCGGGGTGTTTCCCCTCGATTCAAGTCCTGCCAAAAACCCAACATAGGTACAACACAGAATATGGTTGGAACTTTAGGCGCTACTTCGTAAAGTCAATTTACAAAAATCTAGAATTTATCCGGGTTTTTTCTTGTCGCGCGATACGCGTGTCCACCATTGAGAAAAAGAGTCGCAGCGCTGCTCAACCGCGGCGAACAGGGTGGGCGCGACCTCGCACTGCACCCAAGGGTTTAGCCAAGGCGCCAGGTGGGGCTCCTCCAGGCAGCGGACGCTGCGGGCGCTTTGTAGCGCAGCGCTAAGGGCGGCGGCTTCGCCGTGCCAGCGCACGTTGGCTATCTCGGCCATTCGGCGGTGCACAAAGTGCCAACGCCGCGCATTCCAGGGCCAGTCACGGTGAAAATCTGCCACAAAGACCCCGATCACCAGCGTGTCGGCGGGCAAGTTGCTGGGCAGTGCTCCCAAACTCCACGGGTGAACCAGCCAAACGTCGCGGCCCTTGACGATCTCTGCGCTCGGTGCGGTCAAGGCCAAGCCGGTTGGAGGTGCTGCGTACAGGGTGGGTTCGCTACACACTGAACCGGTAGCGTGCTGGCCATCGACGCGGTCCGCGTGCCTCCCAGGCTGGCGGGCCATGCGGTCGAGTTCTTCATACGAGGTGTCGATCACACTGCCCGGACTGTGCCAGGCCGTGGGTGCATAACGGGCCACGTTGTCGGCGTTAAACAGGTAAGGTTTGTTGCTGCCTGTGCCGGCTACCCACTGCCAGCTCAGGTGGTTGCTGGCCAGGTCACCGTCAAGCAGATGGCCGTAAAGCCAGTCAGCGCCGGCGCGCCAATGCACCTTGCGAATGTGCACCAGGTAGCTGGCCAGCCACATACGGGCATGGTTGTGCAAGGTGCCGGTGGCGTAGAGCGTGCGCACGGCCTGGTCGATCACATTCACCCCCGTGCAACCCTGCCGTAGGTCTGCGGGCACCACCGTGGCGTACTGCTGATCGGGCAGCAGTCCTTCGTGAAGCGACGTCAAAATGCCCGAACCCCGGTGCAGCCACACATGGCGAAAATAAGCGCGCCAGCCCAGTTCAAAAACAAACTTGTGCTGCCGGTCCAAGGGGTGACGCGCGGCGACACCCGCCAGCACCTCGCTCAGGCTGACGAAGCCGTGCGTGATGTACGGCGAGAGCTGGCTGACCGCCCCCTCAATGGCATTGCGGCTGCGTGCGTAATCGGCGGGGCGCACCGCCGCAATGCGCGCCAGGGCCGCCTCAAGGGTTGGTGCAAAGTCGGCAAAGTCCGAAAAGTCTGAATGCTGCGCCAGTGGCTGGTTATCACTCATACGAAATCAGTATTTTTCAATGGAACGACCTGGATTGGGGTTTAAAACAATTCAGCAAAGTGAGGGGTATTTCAGGCGACCGGGTGGCCAGGTAGTGGCGAATGAAAGGCGCCGCAACCCAAGGCCGGGTGTAGCCGCTCCAGATGGCACGGGGCAGAATTTGCGGCTTGCCGTTGAGGGTCTGGAGGACCACCACGCTGGGCACCAGGTCCTTGAATTCAACCTCCGCCAAAGTCCACGCCCCCATCGTCCACAGGCTGGCAATCCGGGCCGACTGAGAGCTGGGTGGGCTGTACGATTGAATCAACTGCAACACCTCGGCGTAGGGTGGGTCGGTGGCCTGCAGCTGGGCCACAGCTTGGCAAGAGGTGGTGGCCGCTACCCAGTGGTTTTTAAATTTCCCCAAGACATCAATCTCCCGACCATCAAGCACCAACAAGTGGCTGTTGTCTGCAGATTTAATGCCCAGGTGTGAAGCGCTTACCCCCACCAGAACCAACAGCAAAAGTGGCAATGCGACCCGTTTTTTCATTCTAAAAATTACACCTGATTTGTTGCACCCACTTTGCCATACTTCTTCAACGGGCTAGGGACGACCCGCCCCGTTGCGCTGCCTCAAGCCGGCCGCGCCAGCGCTGGCTAGCATGCCCCTTCAATGCGCGCCGCCCTTGGCGCTCAGGAGCGTGGCCTGCATGTCTGTTGAAGAAACCCCTGTTGAAGCGACCGCCCCAAGCCTGGAGGTGACAGACCTTGGCTCGCCCGCGCTGCCCTGCCCGGTGGTGGGCATTGGTGCATCAGCCGGTGGTTTGGCCGCGTTTGAGGCCTTCTTCTCAGGCATGCCGGCAGACAGCGACCCCGGCATGGCTTTTGTGCTGGTGCAGCACCTGGCCCCCGACCACAAGAGCGTGCTGACCGACCTGATACAGCGCCACACCCGCATGAAGGTGCTGGAGGTGGAGGATGGCATGCAGGTCAACGCCAACTGCGTCTACATCATTGCGCCCAACCGCGACATGGCCTTCATCAACGGCAAGCTGCAACTGCTGGAGCCCGCCGAGCCGCGGGGCCGGCGTTTGCCGATTGACTTTTTCTTTCGCTCGCTGGCGCAAGACCAGCATGAGCGGGCCATTGGCATTGTGCTGTCGGGCACGGGCAGCGACGGCATGTTGGGCGTGCGCGCCATCAAGGGCGAGGGTGGCATGGTGATGGCGCAGACCCCGACCTCGTGCGAGTTCAACGGCATGCCCAGCAGCGCCATCAGCACCGGCTTGGTGGACCTTGTGATGACCCCGGTGGAGATGCCGGCCCAAATCATTGCGTACACCAAATATGCATTTACTTTGCCCGTCCTGCCGCCGCGGCATGCGAAGCCTTTTTCTGACAACGCGTTGAGCAAAGTGTTTGTGCTGGTGCGCAACCAGATAGGGCACGACTTTTCTCAGTACAAGCCCAGCACCATCCACCGGCGCATTGAGCGGCGCATGGCGGTGCACCAGTTGGACAACGTCGACGATTACGTGCGCTACCTGCAAAACAACCCGGCCGAAACCGAAGCGCTGTTTCGTGATTTGCTGATTGGCGTGACCAATTTCTTTCGCGACCCGGAGGCGTTCGCCTCGCTGGAAGAAACAGTCATTCCCAGCCTGTTTGAAGGCAAGCAGCCCGGTGCGGCGCTGCGCGTCTGGGTGCCGGGCTGCTCCACGGGCGAAGAGGCGTATTCGATCGCCATTTTGTTGCAGGAAAAAATGGACGCTTTGCGGCAAAACTACCGCATTCAAATCTTTGGTACCGACATTGACAGCCAAGCCATTGCGGTTGCCCGCACCGGCATGTACCCCGCCAGCATCGCCGCCGATGTGACAGCGCAGCGGCTGGCCCGGTTTTTTTCGATAGAGCCGGGCGGCCAGACCTATCGGATCCAAAAAAAAATCAGGGACATGCTGATTTTTTCAACCCATGACGTGATTCGCGACCCGCCGTTTTCCAAGGTGGACTTGCTCAGTTGCCGCAACGTGATGATTTACATGGACCTGAGTTTGCAGAAAAAACTCATCCCCATGTTTCACTATGCCCTCAACCCCAACGGCATTATGTTTCTGGGCAATTCAGAAGGCATAGGTGCGTATGAAAGCGCATTTACCGTGCTCGACAGCAAGGCCAAGTTGTACCGGCGACGTTCAGACTTTCAAAGCCCAAGCCGGCCGGAGTTTCGGCCCCCCACGACGCCTACCAAACCCTTTGAGCTGGGTGATAGTCGGGCCTTGCGGCCGGTCAAGTTGCCGCTGCGCGAGTTGACCGAGCGGGCCCTGTTGGAGCAGGTGGCCCCGGCGGCAGCGCTCGTCAATGCTCTGGGCGATATTTTTTACCTGCATGGCCGCACCGGCAGGTACCTGGAGCCGGCCGAGGGCGAGGTCAGCATCAACAATATTTTGAAAATGGCACGTGAAGGCCTACGCTACGAATTGGGTGCCGCCTTGCACCAGGCGCTCAGCAGCAAGGCGCCGGTGCGGGTGTCGGGCTTGCGTGTCAAGCTCAACCAGGAGGTGCTGGGTGTGAACCTGCTGGTGCGCCAGGTTCCGATGGATCCGCAGCAGGGGGAACAAGCCCCGCTGTACCTGGTGGTGATGGAAGAGGCGCCCGTGCCGCCAGCACCCGCGGTAGCGGCTGGGCAGGCACCAGAGTCACCAGAGGCCAGCGCCCAGTCGGATGCACGGGTTGCCGAGCTGCATCACGCACTGCAGGCCAAAGAGCAATTTTTGCAGGCGGTCAATGCGCAATTAGAAACCTCCAACGAGCAGCTGAAGTCGTCCAACGAAGAGATGCAGTCCATCAACGAGGAGTTTCAGGCCAGCAATGAAGAGCTGGAAACCTCGCGCGAAGAAATGCAGTCCATCAACGAAGAGTTGGCCACCGTCAACGCCGAGTTGCAGGCCAAGGTGGCCGAGTTGTCGCGTGCCAACAATGACATGAACAACCTGCTGGCCGGCACCGAGATTGCCACCGTGTTTATTGACCCGCAGCTGCACATCTTGCGCTTCACGCCCAAGGCCTCGCAAATCATTCACCTCATGCCGGTAGACATTGGCCGGCCGGTGGCGCACCTCGCCTCCAATCTGGTGGGCTATGCGCAACTGGTGCCTGATGCTCAGGCCGTGCTCGACACCCTGCAACCCAAAGAGGTGACGGTGCAAAGCCAAAACGGCGACTGGTATCTGTTGCGCATGCTGCCCTACCGAACGCTTGAAAATCAGGTGCAAGGCGTGGTCATCACCTTCTTCAACATCACCCAGTTGAAGCAGCAAGCCGCTGAATTAAAACAGGCCGCAGAAGCGCTGTACCGGCTGGCTGTGGTGCTGCGTGATTCGCACGACGCCATCACGGTGCAAGACCTGGCGGGGCAGATTTTGGCCTGGAACCCAGGCGCGCAGCGCCTGTACGGCTGGACCGAGGCCGAAGCGTTGCGCATGAATGTGCGCCAGCGTATTCCTGCCGGGCATCAAGACGAAGAGTTGGCCAAGGTGCTCCAACTCAGCCAGGCCGCCGTGATGGAACCCTACCGCAGCGAGCGCTTGAACCAAGGCGGCAAGAGCGTGCCTGTGAGCCTGATCGCCTCCGCCTTGCTCAACCAGACGGGCGAGGTCTACGCCATTGCCACCACCGAACGTTTGTTGGAGCCCACCCATGACTGACGATGCCAACCCGGATGCCAAACCGCTAACCGACCAACCAATCGACCCTGTCACGGCGGCGCAGGCGCTGCGCGAGCGGGCGCAGGCGCAGGTCAATAGCCGCTTTGGTGAGGCTGGGGAAACATGGGCGCTCAGCACCCCCGACGTGCTGAAAAAAACCTTGTTTGAATTGCGTGTGCACCAGATCGAACTGGAGATGCAAAACGAGGAGTTGCGCCAGATGCAGGCGCAACTGGAGTCCACCCGGGCGCGCTACAAAGACCTGTTTGAACTCGCTCCGGTGGGCTATTGCATTCTGGACGCAGCCGGCCTCATTCTCAATGTCAACCTGACCGCCTGTGCCTTGCTCGGGCGGAACCGGGGCGTGCTGGTCAAGCAGCCGCTCACGCAGTTCATCTGTCCGCAAGACCAGGACATTTACTACCTGTACCAGCGCCAGCTGGCCAGTGGCGCCATACCGAAGGCCTGCGAGCTGCGCTTCTTGAAGCCGGACGCCACCCTCTTTTGGGCCCAGTTGGAGATCACCCAGGGCGTGGGTATTGAAGGCCTGCCGATTCAGCGCATGGTGTGGCTGGACATCACCGAGCGCAAGCTGAACGAGAAACAGCTGCAGCTTGCCGCCAGTGTGTTTACCCACGCGCGTGAAGGCATCATGATCACGGCGGCTGATGGCGCCATCCTGGACGTCAATGAGGCCTTCAGCCGCATCACTGGCTATAGCCATGACGAAGTGCTGGGGCGCAATCCGCGACTCTTGCGTTCACCGCGCCAGGACGATGCTTTTTTTGTCACCATGTGGCGTGACCTGAGCCAGTTGGGCTATTGGTTCGGTGAAATATGGAACCAGCGTAAAAATGGCGAGGTCTATGCCGGCATGCAAACCATCAGCGCCGTGCGCAACCCGCAGGGCCAGGTTGAACACTATGTGGCGCTGTTTTCTGACATCACCGACTTCAAGGAGCACGAGCGCCAGCTCGAATACATTGCGCATTACGACGCGTTGACCGGCCTGCCCAACCGCTCTTTGTTGATGGACCGCCTGAACCAGGCCATGGCGCAGGCGCTGCGCCATGGCAAGCTGGTGGGGGTGTCCTTTATTGATCTCGATGGGTTCAAGGCTGTCAACGACCGCTACGGCCATGATATGGGCGACCGGCTGCTGGTGGCGCTGTCCTTGCACATGAAGCACGCCCTGCGCGAAGGCGACACCCTGGCACGCTTGGGTGGTGATGAGTTTGTTGCCTTGTTCCTGGACCTGGCCGACAGCCAGGCCTGTGCCCCCATGCTGGCCCGCTTGGTGTCCTGCGCATCCGAGCCGGTGCATCTAGACGATATCGTGCTCCAGGTCTCCGCCAGTCTGGGGGTAACATTTTTTCCACAGCGCGAAGAAGTGGGCAGCGGCCAGTTGCTGCGCCAGGCCGACCAGGCCATGTACCAGGCCAAGATGACGGGCCGCAACCGCTACCACATCTTCGATGCCGAACAAGACCGCTTGATACGCGGCCACCACGAAACCTTGGACCGCATTCGCCAAGCCCTGGTGGCGCAAGAATTTGTGCTGCACTACCAACCCATTGTCAACATGCGCAGCGGTCAGCTGGTGGGCGTGGAGGCCTTGATTCGCTGGCAACACCCGCAGCGTGGCTTGATGCTACCGGGCGCCTTTTTACCGGTGGTGGAAGACCACCCTCTGGCGGTAGATATGGGCGAGTGGGTGCTGGAGACTGCCTTGCAGCAAATGGGCGCGTTCAAGCGCGACGGTCTGAGCCTGCGTTTCAGCGTCAACATCAGCTCGCGCCACTTGCAGCTGCCAGACTTTGCGGAGCGTTTGAAAAAAATTCTTGCCAGGCACCCGCAGCTGGCGCCCGGACAGCTGGAGCTGGAGGTGCTGGAAACCAGCGCACTGGAAGACCTGGCGCATGTCTCGCAACTCATCAAGGCTTGCCGCGAGATGGGGGTGCGGTTTGCGCTGGACGACTTTGGCACCGGCTACTCGTCGCTCAATTACATGAAGCGCCTGCCCGTCAATGTGATCAAGATTGACCAGAGCTTTGTGCGCGGCATGTTGGGCGACACGGACGACCTGGCCATTCTCGATGGCGTCATCACCTTGTCTGCGGCCTTTGGCCACGAGGTGATTGCCGAGGGGGTGGAGTCGGTCACGCACGGACGCGTGCTGCTGCAACTGGGGTGTGAGTTGGGGCAGGGCTATTTCATTGCCAAGCCCATGCCTGCCGCTGATTTGGTGCCCTGGGCGCGCGGCTGGAAGACGGATGGGGAATGGCTGAACGCCACGGCGCTGAAACGAGACAACTTGCCGCTGCTCTTTGGCATGACCGAGCACCAGGCCTGGATTGAAAAAATCCGCGCCTTGGTCAGTGGCGAGCGTGATGCGGCGCCTTTGCTCGATCCCCAGCAATGCCGCCTGGGGCGTTGGCTGGAGGCAGAAGGGGCCGCGCACCCGGCCTTGCAGCGTGAGATTGTGTCCATCGACCAGCTGCACCAGCAGCTGCATGCGCAGGTGAGCGACTTACTCAAGCAGCGTGTGCTGGGTCGGACAACTGCCGCGCCAGCTAAGGTGACAACCCCAACCTCAACCTCAACTTCAACTCCAAGCTCAAGCCCAGCGCCCCTGAATGAGTTGCTCAGCCGGCGCGATGTGCTGCTGGATGAAATTACCCAGTTGTTGAAGCACATTAGCCAGCGCAGCCCGGTGCATTGAGGTGGGCGAAAGATGCTGAGTAAGGTGCTGCAATTTACGCGCTGTCTTTCTTCATGGCCAGCGCCGCGTCGTACAGCACATTGCGCGAAGCGCCGGTGATCTCGGCGGCAAGTTTCACCGCAGACTTCAAGGGCAGCTCGGCCAGCAGCAATTGCAGAACGCGCAGCTCAGCGCCGGCTTCTACCGCCACGGCGGCGGGGTGCAGCACCAGCACAAACTCCCCCCGGCTGCGGTTGGGCGCACCGTCCAGCCAGGCGCCAAAGGCGGCTGCGCTGACCGTGGCAATTTCTTCAAACTGCTTGGTCAGCTCGCGCCCAATGGTCAGCGGCCGCTCGCCCAGCACGGCCAGTGCGGCGGCCAGCGCTTCAATGCGGTGCGGCGCCTCCAGCAGCACCACGGCGCGGGCCTCGTGGGCCAGCGCCGCCACCGCAGTTGCCCGCTCGCCCGCTTTGGACGGCAAAAAACCGACGAATACAAATTGCCCGGCCTGCGCCCCTTCCTCGCCAATGCCTGCCACGCTCAAGGCCGCCGTCACGCTGCTGGCGCCGGGTAGCGGCACCACCGGCAAGCGGGCTGCGCGCACGGCGGCCACCAAGCGGGCGCCGGGGTCGCTAATGGCGGGCGTGCCCGCGTCACTGGCGTAGGCCACGCGCTGGCCCTGGTGCAGCCGGGCAATCACCTGTTCGGCGGCCTCGGCCTCGTTGTGCTGGTGCACCGCCAGCAACTGGGCGCTGTTTTTGTCAATGCCGTAGGCGCGCAGCAGGGCCTGGGTGTGGCGGGTGTCCTCGCAGGCAATGGTGTCGGCCAGGTGCAGCACATGCAGGGCGCGCAGCGTGATGTCGGCCAGGTTGCCAATGGGCGTGGCCACCACAAACAGCGCACCCGGCTGATAATGTTGCGCAGAGGCGGCCTCATGGGCCGCCTGCAGGGCAGAGGAATAAATAGAAGCCAATGGGGAACCCTCCAATCAAATCCGTGGTCCGCACGACCAAACAGACTGGCGATGCGGCCGAACAGGCCGCGCTGCAATATTTGCAGCAAGCGCAGTTGCGCCTGCTGGTGCGCAATTATCGGACGCCCGGACGCGGCGGTGGCGAAATCGACCTGATCATGCGCGAGCGCGACGGCACGCTGGTGTTTGTCGAGGTGCGCCAGCGCAAGAATGCCGCGCACGGTGGCGCGGCCGCCAGCATTGGCACGGCCAAGCAGCGGCGCATTGTGCTGGCTGCGCGTCACTACCTGATGCGCCTGAACCAGCTGCCCCCCTGCCGTTTTGATGTGGTGCTGCTGGAGCAGGGTCAAATCACCTGGCTCAAGGCCGCGTTTGACGCCCAATAAGCCGCCGCCGGTTGGCGCCAACCCCCACCAAAACCCTGCGGGGGCCGGGTATCATTCGGCCCATGCTAGAGCAAAGAATTCAACAACACTTCATAGACAGCGCCGACCTGAAATACCAGAGCGCGCAGGTCTTGAGCAAACCCATTGCAGACGCTGTGCAAGCCCTGCTGGCCTGCGTCACCAGTGGCGGCAAGGTGCTGGCCTGCGGCAACGGCGGTTCTGCGGCCGATGCGCAGCATTTTGCGGCCGAGTTTGTGGGCCGCTTTGAGCGTGAACGCCCTGAGCTGGGGGCCATTGCGCTCACCACGGACAGCTCCATCATCACCGCCATTGCCAACGATTACGACTTCAGTGTCATCTTTTCGCGCCAGGTGCGCGCCCTGGGCTTGCCCGGCGATGTGCTGCTGGCTATTTCCACCAGCGGCAATTCGGCCAATGTGCTGGCGGCCATTGAGGCTGCCCATGAGCGTGAGATGGTGGTGATTGGCCTGAGCGGGCGTGGCGGCGGCAAAATGTCGCATGCCCTGCGCGACACAGACATACATATTTGCGTGCCCAGCGACCGCACGGCGCGCGTGCAAGAGGTTCATATTCTGGCGTTGCACTGCCTGTGCGACGCGGTGGACGCTCAATTACTCGGAGACCAGGAGACCCCTTTATGAAAACTGCTACCCAACGCCTTGTCACTCAACTTGTTTTGGCCAGTTGCCTGGGCGCCACCTTGAGCGCCTGTGCCCCCATCGTGGTGGGCAGTGCCGTCATGGGCTCGCTGGTGGCCACCGACCGGCGCACCTCGGGCACCCAACTCGACGACGAAACCATTGAGTTGCGCGGCGCCAGCCAAGTTCGCGAGGCGCTGGGCGACCGCGCGCATGTCAATGTGACCAGCTACAACCGCCAGGTCTTGCTCACCGGTGAAGTGCCCACCGCCCAAGACAAGCAACGCGTGGAGCAAATGGTGTCAAAGCTGGAGAATGTGCGCCTGATCGTTAACGAGCTGGCGGTCATGGGCAACACCAACCTGGGTCAACGCACCAACGACACCGTGACCACCGGCAAGGTCAAAGCCGGCATGGTGGACGTGAAAGACCTGTTCTCCAACGCCTTCAAGGTCACCACCGAGCGCGGCACCGTTTACCTCATGGGCCGCGTCACCCAGCGCGAAGCCAACCGCGCCACCGACAGTGCGCGCGGCATCAGCGGCGTGCAAAAAGTGGTGCGCGTGCTGGAAATCATCACTGAAGAAGAGCTGCAGGGTTTGGTGCCCAAAGCCGCTGCCCCGGCCGCTTCTGCCGCCAAAAAACTCTGAGCCTGTTGGCCTGATTGCAGACGG
>CAJCCO010000111.1 GCA_903960915.1 uncultured beta proteobacterium | reverse complement strand
GACCGCCACCAACTCCTGACCACTTGTGATGCCTTGTTGCAGCCTGAGCGCTTTCGTGACTACGGCCCCAATGGCTTGCAAGTGGAAGGGCGCATGCAGGTGCAAAAAATCGTCTCTGGTGTAACGGCCAGTCTGGCCTTGATTGAGGCGGCCATTGCAGCGCAGGCCGACACCATCTTTGTGCACCATGGCCTGTTTTGGCGTGGCCAAAATGGCTGCGTGACCGGTTGGATGAGGCAACGTCTGGCGCTGTTGTTGGCGCATGACATCAATTTGCTGGCCTACCATTTACCGCTAGATGCCCACCCCGAACTGGGAAACAACGCGCAACTGGGCTTGCGGCTGGGTTTGCAGGCCCGCCAGCGTTTTGGCGAACAAGACCTGGGGTTTTTGGGCGCGCGGTCTGACGGCACGTCTTTCGCCAGCCCCCAAGCGCTGTCTGAGCACATTCAACTGCAGTTGAGCCGGCCTGTGACCCTGGTAGGTGGTAAGACAGGTGCGGTCAGCAAAATAGCGTGGTGCACCGGCGGCGCACAAAATTATTTCGAGGCCGCCATTGCAGCCGGCGCAGACGCATTCATTACGGGCGAAATCTCCGAGCCCCAAGCGCATTACGCTCGGGAATGTGGCGTGGCCTTTCTGGCTTGCGGCCACCATGCCAGCGAACGCTATGGGGCGCCAGCCGTGGCCGCGCATGTCGCCAGCCAGCTCGGTTTGTCGCATGAGTTCATTGATATCGACAACCCGGCCTGAAATGAAGCAAGCCACTATGAATACACCGATTGCAATCACCCAGGGGGATGCCGCTGGCATTGGCCCTGAAATCATCGCCAAAGCTTTTGCCACCCATCCCACGCAGACCCAGGGCTGCTTTGTGGTGGGCGATATCGCGACGATGCGCCGCGCGGCGCACGTGATCTGTGCGGGTGAAGCACCGCTGCCCGTGCTGTTGCTGGAAAGTGCTGACGAGGCTTTGAGCCTGCCACCCCGGTGCTTGCCCGTGTTGCAAGTGGGTGAGACGGGTGCTGCTCCTGCGCCCTTTGGGCAACTCAGTGCTCGGGCAGGCCAGCTGGCGGGAGATTGTGTGGTGTGGGCGGCGCAGGCAGCGCTGCGTGGAGAAGTTGCCGCTTTGGTCACCGCGCCGCTGCACAAGGAAGCCCTGGCGCTGGCGGGTGCGCCCCATGCCAACTACCCCGGCCACACTGAAATGTTGCAAGCTCTGGCAGCACGCCATACCGGCAGGTCGGTTGAGGAGTTGCCAGTGCGCATGATGCTGGCCAATGACGAGTTGCGCGTGGTGTTGGTCAGCATTCATATGGCTTTAAGGGAGGCGATTGAGGCCGTGACGTATGAGCGGGTGCTGCAAACGCTGCGCATTACCCACGTGGCGGTTGGTGCGGCTCTGGGTCGAGCGCCGCGAATTGGCGTGGCTGGCCTGAACCCGCATGCCGGCGAGGGCGGCTTGTTTGGCCGCGAAGAAATTGAGCATATTTCTCCAGCGATTGCGCAGGCACGGTCTGAAGGCCTGCTGGTGAGTGAAGCGCTGGCACCCGACACGGTGTTCATGCGCGCCCGCGCCAAGGGCGGTCAGCCCGGTGAGTTTGACGTGGTGGTGGCCATGTACCACGACCAAGGCCTGATACCGGTGAAGTACCTGGGGGTGGAAAAAGGCGTTAACGTGACTTTGGGGCTGCCTTTGGTGCGCACCAGTCCAGACCACGGCACCGCGTTTGACATCGCCGGCACTGGCCGCGCCGACCCTGCCAGCCTAGTCGAGGCCATTCGAACAGCACGGCAACTCGTCGGGCTGAAGAATTAGAAAAGCCAAATTGTCAGGCCAGGCCTGAATAGCTTGCTATTTTTTTAGAAGCGGGAGAGCCTGCAGGTTGTCGCGAATTTCACGCAGCAACAACACGGTTTCAGCGGTGACCGGTGCGGTGGCCGGCTCGGCTGGGGCAGGGGGTTGCATATTCCTCAGGCGATTGACGAGCTTAACCATCATGAAGATGATGAAGGCCAGTATGACGAAGTTGACCGCGACCGAGATGAAGTTGCCATAAGCCAGCACGGGGACGCCCGCTTTTTTCAACGCATCCAGCGTCATCGCGGTACCGGCAGGCACGGTGGCCAGGGCGACGAAGAGATTGGAAAAATCGAGCTTGCCAAACACCATGCCCGCAACGGGCATCACCAGATCGGTGACCACCGAATCAACAATTTTGCCAAACGCCGATCCAATGATGACGCCAACGGCCAGATCCATGACGTTGCCCTTGATGGCAAATGCTTTGAATTCCTGCAACATGCTCATAAGCCCCCTGAATTAATAATTTGGACTTGAGTATAGGGAGCATTCCTGCGAGCTTTGACCGCCACAAGGCGTTGAGTTGCGCTTCATCAGTCAGCTACAATCCCGGGTTCACCCTAATAGTGATGTTTTTCATTGAGGATTCCCATGAGTGAAACCCTTGTCGATAGCAGCCAGATCGACGCCAGTAAACGTACGTGGTTGATTGCTTCGAGCTGCGCTGGCGCCATAGGCGGCGCTGCAGTTGTCGTTCCTTTTGTCAGCAGTTTCCAGCCCTCTGAAAAAGCCAAAGCCGCCGGTGCTGCGGTTGAAGCAGACATTTCAGCCCTCAAGCCGGGTGAAAAAATGACGGTTGAGTGGCGCGGTAAGCCCGTGTGGATTCTGCGCCGAACCCCTGAACAGCTCGCCGCCTTGCCCAAACTGAATGCCCAACTGGCAGACCCCAAATCTGAGCGCAAGCCTGCAGAACAGGCGCCCGAATACGCCCGCAATGAGACCCGCTCCATCAAGCCGGAGTACTTGGTGACGGTGGGTATTTGCACGCACTTGGGTTGCTCGCCATCGGACAAGTTCCAGACTGGTGCACAACCTTCTCTGCCAGATGACTGGCAAGGTGGCTTCTTCTGCCCCTGCCATGGCTCCACTTTCGACCTCGCGGGCCGTGTTTACAAGAACAAGCCTGCGCCAGACAACCTCGAAGTGCCACCGCACATGTACCTCTCTGACACCAAGTTGCTTATTGGCGACGACAAGAAAGCCTAAGGAAGAACGACATGGCTGAATTCCACGAAACCTCCCCGAACGCACCCGCCTCAGAAAAACTGCTCAACTGGGTGGACAACCGGTTTCCGGCGTCCAAGCTCTTCAAAGAGCACATGAGCGAGTACTACGCGCCCAAAAACTTCAACATTTTTTACATCTTCGGCTCGCTGTCCCTGCTGGTGCTGGTGATCCAGATCGTGACCGGTATTTTCCTGGTGATGCATTACAAACCCGATGCCGCCCTGGCGTTTGCTTCGGTGGAATACATCATGCGCGACGTCCCTTGGGGCTGGTTGATTCGCTATATGCATTCCACCGGTGCCTCCGCTTTCTTTGTGGTGGTTTATCTCCACATGTTCCGTGGACTGATTTACGGTAGCTACCGCAAGCCACGCGAACTGATCTGGTTGTTTGGCTGTGGCATTTTCCTGGCTTTGATGGCAGAAGCTTTCATGGGCTATCTGTTGCCTTGGGGTCAGATGAGCTACTGGGGCGCTCAGGTGATCGTTAACCTGTTCTCCGCCATTCCTTTCATTGGCCCCGACCTGGCGCTGCTCATCCGCGGTGACTTCGTGGTGGGTGATGCCACGCTCAACCGCTTCTTCAGCTTCCACGTCATTGCGGTGCCTTTGGTGCTGCTCGGCCTGGTGGTGGCGCACATTATTGCCTTGCATGAAGTGGGTTCCAACAACCCGGACGGCGTGGAAATCAAGGCCACCAAGGACGCCCAGGGTCGTCCCCTGGATGGCATTCCTTTTCATCCTTACTACACCGTGCATGACATTTTTGCGGTCAGCATCTTCTTGATGGTTTTCACCGCGATTGTGTTTTTTGCACCTGAAATGGGCGGCTATTTCCTGGAGTACAACAACTTCATTCCGGCCGATCCGTTCAAGACGCCCTTGCACATTGCCCCCGTCTGGTACTTCACGCCGTTTTACTCCATGCTGCGCGCTGTCACCAACGAAATGATGTACGCCCTGATTGCTTGCGTACTGGTTGGCGCCTACCTGGCCGTGGCCAAAGTCAAAATGGCCGCCGTATTCAAAGGCGCCGTCGCTGTGGTGGCGTTGGGTGTGGTGGCCATGATGCTGTCCATTGATGCCAAGTTCTGGGGCGTGGTCGCCATGGGCGGCGGCGTGGTTATTCTGTTTTTCCTGCCCTGGTTGGATAACAGCGCTGTGAAGTCCATTCGCTACCGTCCTGACTGGCACAAGTACATGTACGCTATTTTTGTGATCGACTTTTTGGTGCTGGGTTACCTCGGCATGCTGCCACCGTCAGACATCGGCGGGCGTGTGTCTCAACTTGGAACGCTGTTCTACTTCGGCTTTTTCTTGTTGATGCCTTGGTGGAGCCGTATCGGGACGCCAAAAGCGGTGCCTGATCGTGTCACCTTCACGGCGCATTGAACTGGAGAAAAACAAATATGAAAACCATGGGTTTCACACAAAAAATCATTCTCGGTTTGCTGATGTCGCTGGGTCTGTCCTTGGGCGCACAGGCCGCTTCTGGCGGCATTGCTTGGGACAAAGCACCGAGCAAGACCAATGACATGGCCGCTTTGCAAAACGGCGCCAAACTGTTTGTCAACTATTGCCTGAATTGCCACTCGGCGGCGTTCATGCGCTACACCCGTCTGGGTGACATTGGTTTGACCCCCGAACAAATCAAGGCCAACTTGCTGGTGACCAATTCCAAAATCGGCGACACCATGAAGGCGGCGATTGACCCGCAGCAGGCCAAGGACTGGTTTGGCGCCAATCCGCCTGATTTGACAGTCATCGCCCGCTCACGTGCTGGCGCTGGTGGTTCGGGTGCTGACTACCTTTATACCTATATGCGTACTTTCTACAAAGACGCTGAAAAACCCACCGGGTGGAATAACCTGGCTTTCCCTAACGTGGCCATGCCGCATGTGCTTTGGGAACTTCAGGGTGAGCGTCAGCCGGTTTATGAAGAAATGACCGAACACGGGCATGCAGTCAAAATTTTCAAGGGCTGGGAGCAAGTCAAGCCCGGTGCCATGACGCCTTTGCAATATGACCAGGCAGTCGGTGACTTGGTGAACTACCTGCAATGGATGGGTGAACCAGTACAAAACACACGTGTGCGCATTGGCGTGTGGGTTTTGCTGTTTCTCGGTGTGTTCACGCTGATCGCCTGGCGACTCAACGTGGCCTACTGGAAAGACGTTAAGTAATAAGAACCCCTGCTTGGGTGATGCATCAGCAGATGCCGCCTGAGCTTGTTTGGAGTGGGACTGCTTGAGGCATCCCACTCTTTTTAATTTTTAGGAGCCACACCATGATGGTCTTGTATTCAGGTACTACCTGCCCTTTTTCTCACCGCTGCCGCTTTGTTCTCTTCGAGAAGGGCATGGACTTTGAAATTCGCGACGTCGATCTTTACAACAAGCCTGAAGACATCAACGTCATGAACCCCTACGGTCAGGTGCCAATCCTGGTCGAGCGTGATTTGATCTTGTACGAATCCAACATCATCAATGAGTACATTGATGAGCGGTTTCCACATCCTCAACTGATGCCCGGTGACCCTGTGGACCGCGCCCGTGTGCGTTTGTTCCTGCTCAATTTTGAGAAAGAGTTGTTCGTGCACGTCTCTACCCTGGAGTCTCGCACCGCCAAAGGCAATGAAAAGTTGATGGAAAAGGCCCGCGCCCACATCCGCGACCGTCTGACACAACTCGCCCCCGTGTTCATGAAAAACAAGTACATGCTGGGTGATGGGTTCTCTATGCTCGACGTCGCCATTGCCCCTTTGCTGTGGCGTCTGGATTACTACGGCATTGACCTGAGCAAGAACGCCGCGCCATTGCTTAAATATGCCGAGCGCATTTTCTCGCGCCCTGCTTATATTGAAGCGTTGACGCCGTCTGAAAAAGTGATGCGTAAATAAACTGTTGATGCGCTTGTTGTGATGATTGCTGCTCTGGACACCAGTTCTACACGGCCTTACCTCATTCGTGCCTTGTACGAATGGTGCACGGACAACGCCTTGACGCCCTATGTGGTGGTGGTGGTGAATGAACAGGTGCTGGTTCCCCGCGAGTTCGTGAAGGACGGGGAAATTGTGCTGAACATCAGCTTCGATGCGACCAGCGCCTTGCAGTTGGGCAATGAATTTATAGAGTTCAAAGCCCGTTTCGGAGGCGTGCCACGCGACATCGTGGTGCCCATCAGCCAAGTGGCTGCCATATTCGCCAAGGAAAATGGCCAGGGTATGGCGTTCCCCCGCCCGGCTGCCCAAGGTGATAAAAAGACGCTCACCGCCGCACCCGTCGCAGGCTTGAATCGCAATTCAGAAAATACCCAGGTGGTTCTCCCAGAGGGCAAGCCTGTTCAATTATCCCGAGTGACCTCAGAGCGTTCGCCCGATGAAACAGGGGATGAGCCCGATCCCTCCCGACCAACGTCAGCAGGCGTGCGCCCCTTTCTTAAACGTGTGAAATAAAGCCGGGCCTAGGCTCGGTAAGCCCTCTGGATTACAGTTAAAATATTGTCTTCGCCGCTTTAGCTCAGTTGGTAGAGCAACCGCCTTGTAAGCGGTAGGTCGTCAGTTCGAATCCGACAAGCGGCACCATTTAATTGTTACAAACAGCAAAATGGCTTAAAACCCGCGTTTCTTAACCGAGACGCGGGTTTTTTCATGGGGTAGCAGTTTGCCCTCAACGCAGTCTGTTCAATTGAACCTTGAGCCGTATTGAGTTAACCTCCCATCCCTTCGAGCGCAAATGCGCTTCCATGGCAGGCAGCAGTTGGCGTATTTTGGCGGCGGCCGCGTTATTGTCCAGCAGCAGGCACCACACGGGTCCATCAATGGGGCCGGCCTGAATGGCATGGCGCAAGTTGCCGGGGATGAGCGGTTGAATGGCGGCCAGACGAGCCACGGAGTCGCGCGTAAGCTCCGTCAACCTCGCCAGGGTGGGCGAATCCTGACTTGCTTGCAGCAGGGTAAACGAATGATGCCGGCGGTTCATGAGCAAGTGTTTGAAAGGATATTCCTGTGCAGTTGATTATCACGGATGCCTGGCTGGCTAAAAGCAGGGCCATTCACCTCAGCGGTACCAAACTACTGCTGTCTTCGTTAGTGGCCGCCTCCTTGTTGATGCTCACCTCGGCCGGTTTGTACCACTGGGTGTTTTTGCGTGGGGCCCGCGAAGGATGGCCTATCGTGGGCGATCTGTTGCGCCTTGTTGTGAAGGACGAGTTTGCACAGCGCGAAAAATTCATGCGCGAAAACCTCGATGCCCTGGCGCGCCAAGTAGGTGAATTGCAAGTCAAGATAACCCAGATAGAGTCCCTGGGTGAGCGCGTTTCTGGCTTGGCTGGCATCAACCCCGGCGACATCAAGGCCAAGCCAGGACAGGGCGGGGCGCTGGTCTCGGGCCGACCCTTGACGCTAGAGGAATTGCAGGTCACCTTGGCCGATCTGGACCGATTGACCGATCGTGAGACCGATTTGATGACGGTGATGGAGTCCCGCCTGTTTGAACAGAAAATGAAAAGCTTGCTGATTCCCACGCGCCAGCCGGTGCCTGTGGTCAACCTCGGCTCTCTGTTTGGCTGGCGTATCGATCCTATGACGGGCCGTTCGGCGCTGCATACCGGGCTCGATTACCAGGCGGTCACCGGCACCGCCATTCTGGCTGCAGCTGGCGGCATGGTGGTGGCGCAGGAATTCCATCCCGAGTACGGCAATATGATTGAAATTGACCACGGCAACGACTTGGTGACCCGCTACGCGCACGCCTCCAAAACAGGCGTCAAAAAGGGCGATCTGATCAAAGGCGGGCAGAAAATTGGGGAAGTGGGAACCACTGGGCGGTCCACTGGCCCACATTTGCATTTTGAGGTCTTGGTGCAAGGTATTCCTCAAAATCCCCAGCAGTTCTTACAGGCTGGACGCCAACTCACCCCGGCTCCTGGCGTAAAGATTGCCACTGTTAACCCGCCAGGGTTGACGGCATCACAGCCCACGGGCGTTCGAACCGCAGCTGGGCAAAGGTAAAATCAGTCGATGAGCTACTCAGCCTGGATTAATTCGCTTGCGCGGATGTAATTTGAGAGAGTGCCCCCACTTCCAACAGATTCATAAGGATTGCGCTTCTCAGCTGCCCATCGGGTTGACGAGACCGTCTTGTATTCATGGCTATCAATATTCTCACCAAAATTTTCGGCAGTCGAAATGACCGCTTGCTCAAACAGTACCGTCAAAGCGTGCTGCGTATCAATGCCATGGAGTCGCAGCTTGAAGTTCTGAGCGACGAGGCTCTGCGCGCCAAAACGCAAGAATTCAAAACCCGGGTTGAGCAGGGAGAAACCCTGGATGCCTTGTTGCCCGAGGCGTTTGCTGTCGTGCGCGAAGGCTCCAAACGCGTCATGAAGATGCGCCACTTTGACGTGCAAATGTTGGGCGGCATGTCCTTGCACAATGGCAAAATTTCTGAAATGGGCACGGGTGAAGGTAAAACCTTGACCGCCACCTTGCCGGTTTACCTCAACGCCTTGACGGGCAAGGGCGTCCACGTTGTCACGGTCAACGATTACCTGGCCAACCGCGATGCGCGCTGGATGGGCAAGTTGTATAACTTTTTGGGCCTGTCGGTGGGCATCAACTTGCCCAATATGCCACGTGATGAGAAGCAGGCGGCCTACCGCTCTGACATTACCTACGGCACCAATAACGAGTATGGCTTTGACTATCTGCGCGACAACATGGTCTACGAAGCGTCTGACAGGGTTCAACGTGGTTTGAACTTTGCCATTGTTGATGAGGTGGATTCCATCTTGATTGACGAGGCGCGCACCCCTCTGATCATCAGCGGTCAAGCGGAAGACCACACCAGCCTGTACGTGGCGATTAACAAAACAGTTCCCTTGCTGGTCAAGCAAGTGGGGGAGGCCGACCCTCGTACCGGGGAGGGCGTCATTACCCCTGGCGATTTCACGCTGGATGAAAAAAGTCACCAGGTCTTCCTGACGGAGCAGGGCCATGAAAGTGCCGAGCGCATTCTTCATGATATGGGCTTGATCCCTGAAGGCGCCACCCTGTACGACCCAGCCAATATCACGCTGATGCATCACCTGTATGCCGCATTGCGTGCCAACCACCTGTACCACCGCGACCAGCATTACGTGGTTCAGGACGGGGAAATTGTGATCGTCGACGAGTTCACTGGGCGCCTGATGTCCGGCCGTCGCTGGAGCGAAGGCCTGCACCAGGCGGTGGAAGCCAAGGAAGGTGTAGCCATTCAGCCTGAAAACCAGACCATGGCGTCCATCACTTTCCAGAACTACTTTCGCCTCTACGGCAAGCTGGCCGGAATGACGGGTACGGCCGATACAGAAGCCTACGAATTTCAAGAAATTTATGGTCTGGAGACAGTGGTCATGCCACCCAACCGACCCAGCCGGCGCGATGACCAGCTCGACCGCGTCTACAAGACCACCCGGGAAAAATACGAAGCGGCCATCCAGGATATTCGAGAGTGCTACGAGCGTGGGCAACCGGTATTGGTCGGTACCACGTCGATTGAAAACTCGGAAATCATTGCGCAGTTGCTCGAGAAAGAAAAACTGCCGCACCAAGTGCTCAATGCCAAGCAGCACGCGCGTGAAGCAGATATCGTGGCCCAGGCCGGCCGCGCCAAGATGATCACCATTGCCACCAACATGGCCGGCCGTGGGACGGACATTGTGCTGGGCGGCAATATTGGCAAAGCCATTGAAGAGGTCGAGGCCGACGAGACTTTGCATGCTGCGCAGCAGCAATCCAAAATTGACGCGATTCGGGCTCAGTGGACCATCGACCACGAACAGATCAAGGCCTTGGGTGGCCTGCGAATTATCGCCACCGAACGCCACGAATCACGCCGTATTGACAACCAGTTGCGCGGTCGCTCGGGCCGCCAGGGCGATCCCGGCTCCTCGCGTTTTTACCTGAGCCTGGACGATTCGCTGATGCGCATTTTTGCCGGCGACCGCGTGAAGGCCATCATGGACCGCCTGAAAATGCCCGATGGCGAAGCCATTGAAGCCGGCATCGTGACCCGCAGCATCGAGAGCGCTCAGCGCAAGGTGGAAGCCCGTAACTTCGATATGCGCAAGCAGTTGCTGGAATATGACGATGTGTCCAACGACCAGCGTAAAGTGATTTACCAGCAACGCAACGAAATTTTGGACGCCACTGACCTGAGCGCTCAAATCACCTCTTTGCGGGAAGGCTGCTTTCACGATTTGGTGCGCCAGTATGTGTCGGTCGAATCTGTCGAAGAGCAGTGGGAAATCCAGAAGCTGGAGCAAGTCCTGGCTGACGAGTGGCAGGTCCATTTGGACTTGCAGCAACAAATCAGTGCTGCCAGTGCCATCACCGATGAAGACCTGTTGCTGAGCGTGCAGACCGAAGCAAACCGTTTGTTTGACGCTAAGTTGGCTCTGGTCGGAGATGGCAACTTTACCCAGTTCGAGCGCATGGTGTTGCTGCAAAGCATTGATACGCATTGGCGTGAGCACCTCAGTGCGCTGGACTATCTGCGCCAAGGCATTCACTTGCGCGGGTATGCCCAGAAGCAGCCCAAGCAGGAATACAAGCGTGAGGCCTTTGAATTGTTCGGTCAGTTGCTGGACGCGGTGAAAAACGAGGTCACCAAAACCCTTATGACCGTGAAGATTCAGTCCAGCGAGCAACTTGAGCAAGCGGCGGACGATCTGGAAAGCCGCGCAGAGAAAATTGCCAACGTGACCTACACCGCACCGACAGAAACGGGTGGGGTTGAAACCGTGGTGGACGAAAACACGGTTGGCCAAAACGTCGGTCTGGCTGGCCAGGCCTTTGCACGCGTGGGTCGAAACGAACCGTGTCCCTGTGGTAGCGGCAACAAATACAAGCATTGCCACGGCAAACTCAACTGACCCCCTAAGGAAGACAAGACGGCCATGAGCAGCACACATTTCGGTTTTAAAAAAGTTGAAGAAACCGAAAAAGCCCAGCACGTTCGTCGCGTGTTCGATTCGGTCGCCCCCAAGTACGACCTGATGAACGACTTGATGTCCATGGGGCTGCACCGGGTCTGGAAAGCATTCACGGTCCAGGTTGCCAACCTGCATGAGGGTGCACAGGTGCTTGACATTGCAGGCGGCACCGGTGATTTGGCACTGGCGTTTTCCAAAAAGGTCGGCAAAACCGGCCGCGTGGTGCATACCGACATCAACGAAGCCATGTTGCGCACCGGTCGGGACCGTTTGCTGGATGCTGGCGTGGTGTTGCCCACGCTGGTGTGTGATGCTGAAAAACTGCCGTTCCCCAGCAACCATTTTGATGTGGTCAGTGTGGCGTTTGGCTTGCGCAACATGACGCACAAGGCGGTGGCGCTGGCCGAGATGAACCGGGTACTCAAACCTGGGGGTAAATTGTTGGTGCTGGAGTTTTCTAAGGTGGCGCCGCCTCTGGAAAAGGTTTACGACTGGTACTCCTTCAACATATTGCCCAAGCTCGGGAAGTTAGTGGCCGGCGACGACTCCAGCTACCGCTACCTGGCTGAGTCCATTCGCATGCATCCCGGACAGGAAGAGCTCAAAGCCCTGATGAAAGTTAATGGCTTTGGCCATGTGGATTACCATAATTTGAGCGGTGGGCTGGTAGCCTTGCATGTCGGGATTAAATGCTGAAAAATGCAGTCCCTGGGGTTGAAGTTATTGGTCCTCGGTCTTTAGCCGTTTTTTTGGAGAAGTCATGAAAATTTGGTCTGCACTTTTAGCTGTCTGTATGCTGGTGGCCGTGATGGACGCCGACGCCGCTCGACGAATGGGCAGCGGTCGCTCTGTGGGCCAGCAGTCCACCAACGTGACTCAGCGTCAAGCGGCACCGGCACCGGCACAACAGCAAGGCGCGGCCAAAGCCCCTGCTGCTGCTCCCGCTGCGGCGCCTGCTGCCGCACCCAAGCGTCCTTGGGGCGCCATGTTGGGTGGTTTGGCTGCGGGTCTGGGCTTGGCTTGGTTGGCCAGCTCATTGGGTCTGGGCGGTCTGGGTAGCGTTATTGGCCAGGTTCTGATGTTTGGCCTGCTGGCCCTTGCCATCATGTTGGTGGTGGGCTGGGTCATGCGTTCCCGTAAGGCGGCGCAATCGTCACAAACTGCGAAGTCGCCTTTTGCGTTCCAGGGTGCATCGCCGGGCAACGAGGCACAGTCACCGTCCACCTACCGGCCGGAAAATGTGGGCAATGACGCCTCAGCCCGTCCTTGGGAGCGCAGCAGCACCGCCTTCGAAAGTTTGAAGCCTGCGCCTCAGGCCTCCGGCTCCGGCATCGGTTCGGCTTTGGGTGGTTCTCAAACCTGGGGTATTCCCGCTGACTTTGACACCGAAGGTTTCCTCATATCCGCCAAGGCCAACTTTGTAGCCTTGCAGGCTGCATGGGACAAGGCTGACATCGGCACCTTGCGCGTCATGATGACGGACAGCATGTTGAAGGAAATTCAGGCCCAATTGGCAGAGCGAGAGGCGCATACCGGTGGTCCCGGCAATCTCACCGAGGTGTTGATGATTGAAGCCCAGTTGTTGGGTATTGAAGACTTGGGCGGCGAATACATGGTCAGCGTCGAGTTCTCCGGCATGATCCGTGAGGAGCCGTCCGCAGGTCCTAACCCGTTCCGCGAAGTCTGGAACATGACCAAGCCCAAAAGCGGCGGCAGTGGCTGGTTGGTGGCCGGCGTGCAAGCTTTGCAATAAACCTAGCGCCTAAAACGGCGGCTATTCAGGGAATAATGGGGACTATGGCAACACAGTCCCCTTTTTCTATTTTGGAGGGTTTGATTCAAAACCTTCCACTGTCCCAACTCAAGCCCCCCGTTTGGGCTGTTGATGAACTCCAGCGACGTCTGGTTCTGCTACTCAACCACCTGTTAATCCAAGAGCAAGAAGCCACCCGCCGACTGGTGCGCCACAAGGGGCAGGTGGTTCACGTGCAGTGGCAGTCGTTTGAGCTTTACTTGGTGGCTACCCCGGCTGGATTGCTGGACCGTGCGCCTGTGAATGCCAAGGCAGACTTGACGCTGACCGTGATGGAAACCTCGCCCCTGGCTTTGTTTCAAGCCACCTTGCGGGGTGACAAACCGGCCGTACAAATTCAAGGCGATGTGCAGCTTGCCGCCGAGGTGAACTGGCTGGTTGACCACGTGGGTTGGGACCTGGAGGAGGACATGGCCAGGCTGTTTGGGGATGCGCCAGCCCATGCCCTGGGCCAGGGTTTCCGGGCCATGGCCCGTGCCTTGCGCGAGTTTTTAGGCCCGCGCAAGGCCACCGAGCAAAACAAGGCGCAGGCATGACGCGCCTGTTGCGAGGCAGCTTCATCGTTTGGGTGATGTTCAGGTATGGCCTGGACCAGCTGTTGCTCACGAGTTTTAAAAAGCCCTGGCTGAACGCCTTGGCCCGGGTCTTGGCCATTGGGCGTTCGCTCGATGCGCCGCGTGGCCAGCGCATTCGGCTAGCCCTGGAGCGCCTGGGTCCGATTTTTGTCAAGTTTGGCCAAGTGCTCTCCACTCGGCGTGATTTGCTGCCGCTTGACATCGCAGACGAGCTCGCCCGCCTGCAAGACCAGGTGCCACCGTTTGACAGCGACGTGGCTATTGCCAGCATAGAGCGAGCTTTCAACAAGAAGCTGGGCGACCTCTTCGTCTCTTTTGACCGCGTCCCTGTTGCCAGCGCCTCCATTGCACAAGTGCACTTTGCCGTCATTCAAGACCGCGCCGGTAAAACGCGTGAGGTGGCGGTGAAGGTGCTGCGTCCTGGTATGTTGGCCGTCATGGAAAAAGACCTGAGCCTGCTGCGCATGATGGCAGGCTGGGTTGACGGGCTGTCCGCTGATGGCAAGCGCCTCAAGCCCAAAGAGGTGGTGGCCGAGTTTGACAAATACCTGCACGATGAGCTCGACCTGGTGCGAGAGGCGTCCAGCGCTGCGCAGTTACGCCGCAACATGACCGGACTGGACCTGGTGCTGATACCAGAGATGTTCTGGGACTTATGCACCACCGAGGTGATCGTGATGGAGCGCATGAATGGCGTGCCCATCAACCAAGTTGAGCGCCTGCGCGCAGCGGGCGTCGACTTTGCCAAGCTGGCGCGCGACGGTGTCACCATTTTCTTCACCCAGGTCTTTCGCGACGGTTTTTTCCATGCCGACATGCATCCCGGCAATATCCAGGTCAGCCTGGAGCCGGGCACCTTTGGTCGCTACATCTCACTGGATTTCGGTATTGTTGGCACGCTGACCGAGACCGACAAGGAATACCTGGCGCAAAATTTCACGGCTTTTTTCCGGCGCGACTACAAGCGCGTCGCCGAGTTGCACATCGAGTCCGGCTGGGTGCCCGCTGCGACCCGGGTCGACGAGCTGGAGTCGGCCATTCGCTCAGTATGTGAGCCTTACTTTGACCGGCCACTGAAAGAAATTTCTCTCGGGTTGGTCTTGATGCGCCTCTTTCAGACCTCACGCCGTTTTTCAGTTGAAATTCAGCCGCAGCTGGTGCTGCTGCAAAAAACGCTGCTCAACATCGAGGGCCTGGGGCGCCAGTTGGACCCAGATCTCGATTTATGGGACACCGCCAAGCCCTTTCTTGAAAAATGGATGATCAACCAAGTGGGCCCGAAAAAGCTGTTGGATCAGTTGCGCAACGAGGCGCCCCGGTATGCCAAGCTGCTGCCGGAACTGCCACGTTTGCTGGTTGATTTTTTGCAAAACAACAAAGCGGACGCCAACCGATGGGCGCAAGAGTTGCTGATAGAGCAAAAGCGCACCAACCGCTTATTGCAGGCCCTCATCTATGGAACGGTCGGTTTTGTTCTGGGGGCCGTGGTGACCCAGTTCTTGGGCCATGTTTGGGCTTTCTAGCCAAGGGAGCTGGCCAGGGGCTAGCCTTTATAATCAAAAGCTTTGCAACTTGAAATCCGAGTCTTATCGCCATGCCAATTTATGCCTATAAATGCGACGCCTGTGGGTTTGCCAAAGACGTATTGCAAAAAATGTCAGATTCCCCCCTGACTGACTGCCCTCAGTGCGGCGCTGCCGCCTTTAAAAAACAAGTGACTGCGGCTGGTTTTCAGCTCAAAGGCTCAGGCTGGTATGCCACCGACTTCAAGGGCGGCTCCACACCCGCACCGGCGACTAGCGTGGCACCTTCCACCGCAACAGACACCAAGCCGGCTGAAAGCAGCGCCCCCAAAGCAGATACTGCCTCATCTTCAGCATCTACCCCACCTACTGCATCGGGTAGCTAAGGCCACTTTTGTGTGTGACGCAACCCCTTTCACTTACTCATCAGGGAATATAAGTGCCCATTAAAAAATACTTGCTCACGGGCCTGCTGGTCTGGTTGCCTCTGGCTATCACCATCTGGGTGCTGCTGTGGCTGATTGGCCTGCTCGACGCCGTCTTTGGCGGCGTGCTGACAGGACTGACGGCGTTGACACCCGACGCCAATGGACCTTCCCTTGAGTTGCTGCGCCATATTCCAGGCTTGGGCGTGGTGCTGGTGTTCTCTGTGCTGGTCTTGACGGGCGCCTTGGTATCCAATGTGGCCGGGCGCTGGTGGCTCAAACAGTGGGACCGCTTGTTTACCCACATCCCCGTTTTCAAGTCGATCTACAACAGCGTGAAAAAAGTGTCAGACACGCTTTTTTCAAGCAATGGCAACGCCTTTAGAACCGCGCTGTTGGTCCAGTACCCGCGCCCCGGCTCCTGGACGATTGCGTTTCAGACCGGCACGCCCGCCGGTGAGGTGGCAGCGCATCTGGGTGGAGATTTCGTCAGCGTTTACGTGCCCACGACACCCAACCCCACCAGTGGGTTTTTCCTCATGTTGCCTCGCTCCGAAGTGATCGAGTTGCATATGAGCGTTGACGAGGCCCTGACCTACGTTATTTCCATGGGTACGGTTGATCCGTCTGTGGCGGCGGCAAAGCCCCCCCAATAATTTTGTTCATCATGTGTGCAGCCTTAGTCGGCTGGGTTTGAAAGTTTTTTATGGCTATGCGTTCTCATTATTGTGGTCTTGTGACCGAGGCTCTGTTGGGCCAAACTGTTACTTTGTGCGGCTGGGTCAACCGTCGCCGTGACCACGGTGGCGTCATCTTTGTAGACATCCGCGACCGCGAAGGTTATGTCCAGGTGGTGTGCGACCCTGACCGTGCCGACATGTTCAAAACGGCAGAGAACCTGCGCAACGAGTTTTGCATTCAGATCAAAGGCCTGGTGCGCGCCCGCCCAGAAGGCACCACCAACGAAGGCTTGAAGAGCGGCAAGATTGAGGTGTTGTGCCATGAACTGACGGTGCTCAACCCCTCGGTCACGCCCCCCTTCCAGCTCGACGACGAGAACCTCAGCGAAACCACTCGTCTGACGCACCGTGTGCTCGATTTGCGCCGTCCCTACATGCAAAACAACCTGATGCTGCGCTACCGCGTGTCCATGGAAGTGCGCAAATTCCTCGACGCCAATGGTTTTGTGGACATTGAGACCCCCATGCTGGGCAAGTCCACCCCTGAAGGCGCCCGTGACTACCTGGTTCCCAGCCGTGTGCATGACGGACACTTCTTTGCGCTGCCGCAAAGCCCCCAGTTGTTCAAGCAGTTGCTGATGGTGGCCGGTTTCGATCGCTACTACCAAATCACCAAATGCTTCCGCGACGAAGATTTGCGTGCCGACCACCAGCCAGAATTCACCCAGATCGATATTGAAACGTCGTTCCTGAGTGAGCAAGACATTCGTGACATGTTCCAGGGCATGATCACCACCGTCTTCAAGAACACCCTGGGGGTTGATCTGGGCGAGTTCCCGGTGATGACCTACCAAGAAGCCATGCACCGCTATGGTTCAGACAAGCCTGATTTGCGCGTTAGTCTGGAATTCACCGAAGTGACTGATGTCATGACCGATGTGGACTTCAAGGTGTTTGCTGGTGCAGCCACCATGAAGGACGGTCGTGTGGTTGCCTTGCGTGTGCCAGGTGGCGCCCGTGAGCAGGGGGGTTTGACCCGCAGTGAAATCGACGCCTACACCGAGTTCGTCAAAATTTATGGTGCCAAGGGCTTGGCCTATATCAAGGTCAATGAACTGGGCAAGGGCCGTGATGGCTTGCAGTCACCGATTGTCAAAAACATCCACGACAAAGCCATTGCCGAGGTGCTGGCACGTACCGGCGCGCAAGCGGGCGACCTGATTTTCTTTGGGGCTGACAAGGCCAAAGTCGTGAACGACGCCATTGGCGCGCTGCGTATCAAGATCGGACACAGTGAGTTCGGCAAGAAAAATGGTTTGTTCGAGAAGTCCTGGCGCCCCATGTGGGTGGTGGACTTCCCCATGTTTGAATACGACGAAGAAGCCCAGCGTTACAGCGCTGTGCATCACCCCTTCACGGCGCCCAAAGAGGGCCACGAAGATTGGATGGTCACCGCCCCCGAGAAGTGTATTTCTCAAGGCTACGACATGGTGCTCAATGGCTGGGAAATGGGTGGTGGTTCAGTGCGTATCCACCGGGCTGACGTACAGCAAAAAGTGTTCGACGCCTTGAAGATCACCCCGGAAGAGGCGCAGGACAAATTTGGCTTCCTGCTGGACGCCCTGCAATACGGCGCACCCCCGCACGGCGGCCTGGCCTTTGGCCTGGACCGCATCGTCACCCTCATGACGGGCGCTGAGTCGATCCGTGACGTGATTGCTTTCCCCAAAACCCAGCGTGCCCAGTGCTTGCTCACGCAAGCCCCGTCGCCAGTGGAAGAAAAACAGCTGCGTGAACTGCATATTCGTTTGCGAACTGTTGAGCCTGTAAAGGCCGTTTGATCAAACACCAGGCCTCTGGCTTGATGCAGAATGAAAGGGCGCCCACTAGGCGTCCTTTTTTATGCCCATGACCCTCAAAATTCCCCAATCCGTGCTGGTGGTGATCTACACCTCAGCGCTCGATGTGCTGTTGATCAAACGCGTTGACAGCCCTGACTTCTGGCAGTCCGTCACCGGCAGCAAAGACACCCTGGAAGAAACTTTTGCGCAAACCGCTGTGCGCGAGGTGTGGGAGGAAACCGGCATCCACTGTGCTGCGGGCAACGCTGCGCACCAGCCCGCGTTGGACGCCCCGCAGTTGCAAGATTGGGTTCTTGAAAACGTTTATGAAATTTACCCCCGCTGGCGCCACCGCTACCCGGCTGGCGTCACCCACAACCGGGAGCATTTGTTTGGCCTGCAGGTGCCGTTGGATACGCCCGTTCGGCTCAGTCCGAGTGAGCATACGCATTTTCAGTGGCTGCCTTATCAACAAGCGGCCCAGGCCTGTTTCTCCCCGTCAAACGCAGAAGCTATTTTGATGCTGCCTCGATTTTTGACTGTGAAAGCTGCGCCATGAAGACGGTGCGCATCGCCACCTACAACATCCACAAAGGGGTGCAAGGCATTGGGCCGCAGCGCCGGCTGGAAATACACAACCTCGGGCACGCGGTAGAGCAGCTCGATGCCGACCTGGTGTGCCTGCAAGAGGTGCGCAAACTCCACCGCCGTGAAGAGCGCCATTTTCAGCGCTGGCCAGAGCTGCCGCAGGCTGATTTTTTGGCGCCAGAAGGCTACGAGGCCATTTACCGCACCAATGCCGTCACCAAGCACGGCGAACACGGCAACGCCTTGTTGTCGCGCTGGCCCGTGGTGGCGCATCAGCATGAAGATATCTCTGACCACCGCTTTGAGCAGCGCGGCCTGCTGCACGTGGAAGTCAATGTGCATGAGCAGTTGGTTCATGTGCTGGTGGTGCACCTGGGCCTGATTCGGGCCAGTCGCGCCCGGCAGGTACAGCAACTCAAGCAATTCATTGCGCGAGAAGTGCCCGGTGATGCCCCGCTTTTGGTGGCGGGCGACTTCAACGATTGGGGCGACCTGGTGCACCGCGCGTTTGCTGAAATCGGGCTCGAGACTTTCAGCGGCGGCACGCACAACACCTTTCCTGCCCGTTTGCCCCTGGTGCAACTTGACCATGTGTTTGCCCGAGGCCTGGTACCGCTGGGCTTGCATGTGCCGCGCGGACGCATTTGGTGGCGCATGTCAGACCACCTGCCCCTGATTGCCGAATTCGGCATTCCGGCCTGACGCACACTGCCATGGCCAAGCTGCTTGAAGGCCATCAGGTTCGCTTGCTGGAGGGCGCGCAGGCCTTTTTTCAGGCCCTGGTTCAAGACGTTGACCGAGCGGTGCACGAGGTGCGCATGGAGACCTATATCTTCATGTTCGACGCCACCGGCGTGTTGGTGGCGCAAGCGCTGGAGCGCGCTGCCCAGCGTGGCGTGGCGGTTTACCTGGTGATGGATGGCGTGGGCACCCCCCACCTAGAGGCGTCATGGGCACAGCGTTTCAATGCAGCAGGCGTGCAATGGCATATTTACCTGCCCTTGGGGCGGCTGGGTGTGTTCATGCCCAGCCGCTGGCGGCGCCTGCACCGCAAGCTGTGCGTGGTGGACGGTACCGTGGCATTTTGCGGCGGCATCAACGTCATGGATGATTTTCAGGACCCCAACTACGGCCAATTAGCGTCCCCCCGGCTGGACTTTGCCGTGCGGGTGACCGGGCCGCTGGTGCAGGAGGTGCACGAAACCACCTTGCAATTCTGGTGGCGCCTGCAAGCCGTTAAAACCCTGCGGCAAACGGATTTTGCGAGTGCCTGGCAGGCCCTGCATGAGGCGGTAGCCCTCGCCCTGGGCCAGCAGCCGCCAAGGCAAGGCATGCATTTGGAAGGTGCTGGCCCCCAAGTGCCCCGCGTCAGGGCGGCCTTGATGCTGCGGGACAACTTGAGTCACCGCACCTTGATAGAGCGGTCCTACCGCAAAGCCATTGGCGAGGCGACGCAAGAGATCATCATTGCCAATGCCTATTTCCTGCCCGGCCGAAAACTGCGCCAGGGGCTGATTCATGCGGCCCTGCGGGGTGTGCGCGTCAAACTGCTGTTACAGGGGCGCTACGAGTACTTCATGCAGTTTCACGCCACACGGCCGGTGTACGGTGCTTTGCTGGCGGCTGGGGTGGAGATTCATGAGTACTCGGTCAGCTTTTTACATGCCAAAGTGGCCGTTATTGACAAGCAATGGGCCACCGTGGGCTCCTCCAACCTCGACCCCTTGAGCTTGCTGCTGGCGCGCGAGGCCAATGTGCTGGTGCAAGATGCGGCCTTTGCCCGGCAACTCAGAAACCGCCTGGAGGTCGCGATGGCCGCTGGTGGTGTGCGTGTTAACCCCGATGATTTCGCCAAACGGCCGTGGCGCCAGCGTTTTTTAGACCGTCTGGCTTTCGGCGTGATGCGCCTGCTCTTACTGCTGCACGGCAAACCCAACTGGCATTGAGCCGATAACCCCTAGCCACAGGGGGTATCTGATGCCGGCCCGCAGCGCAAAAACTGCTAACATTCTTCGATGTTAATGAAGAGTCAAAGCAACATGAACCCAAGCGTGGCAGATGAAGGTGTCCCGGTTTCCGTCAAAATTCGGGAGCGCTTGAAGGCAGCGCGCAAGCGTTTCAATGCCAACGACAACATCGCTGATTTCATTGAACCCGGCGAGCTTGCGCATTTGCTCGACGAGGTGGAAGAAAAAATGAAGGGTGTGTTGACCAGCCTGGTCATAGACACCGAGCGTGACCACAACACCGACAACACCGCCCGCCGCGTGGCCAAGATGTACCTCAACGAGGTGTTCAAAGGCCGCTACGTCAGCGCCCCCTTGATCACCGAGTTTCCCAACGCCGAACACCTCAATGAGCTGATGATCGTCGGCCCCATCACCGTGCGCAGTGCCTGCAGCCACCATTTCTGCCCAGTCATTGGCAAGATCTGGATTGGCGTGCTGCCCAATGAGCACACCAACGTGATTGGCCTGTCCAAATACGCCCGGCTGGCCGAGTGGATCATGGGGCGGCCCCAGATTCAGGAAGAAGCCGTGGTGCAACTTGCAGACCTGATTCAGCAAAAAACCCAACCCGATGGTTTGGCCATCGTGATGGAGGCCACCCATTTCTGCATGGGCTGGCGCGGCGTCAAAGACATGGACAGCAAGATGATCAACTCCGTCATGCGGGGGGCCTTCTTGAAAGATCCTAATCTGCGTCGTGAATTTTTGTCCCTCATCCCGAAAGGCTGATCATGCTGGTTCGTTTGCTTTATGCCAGCCGTGCCGTGGACACCAGTCCCCATGCCATTGAGGCGATTCTGTCCCAGTCAAGGCACCACAATCCGGAGTGTGGCATCACCGGCATTCTTTGCTACGGCGGCGGTATTTTTCTGCAAGCCATTGAAGGTGGCCGCATGGCCGTGAGCGAACTCTACGGCCATATTCAAAGAGACGTACGTCATAAAGATGTGCTGCTCTTGCAGTACGAAGAAATTCTCGAGCGTCGCTTTGGCGGCTGGACCATGGGCGAGGTCAACATGTCCAGAATCAACGCCTCCATCTTGCTCAAGTACGCCGAAAAACCAGAGCTCGATCCGTACTCGGTATCCGGGCGGGTTTCCATGGCGCTGCTTGAAGAGCTGATGGCCACCGCGTCCATCATCGGCCGCGCCTGACCCCTTGACGGTGCTGCTGGGCTGCGACTTCAGTAGCAGCCCCTCCCCACGCAAACCCATCGTGCTGGCCCTGGGCCATGTGGCCCAAGGTCGGGTACAACTGCGCGAGCTGGTGCGCCTGCACACCTTGAAAGCCTTTGCCGATTGGCTGAAACAGCCGCTGGCCTGGGTGGGTGGTTTTGACCTGCCGTTTGGCTTGCCGCGAGAACTGGTGCAGACCCTGGGCTGGCCCACCGAGTGGCAGGCCTGCATGCAGCATTACGCCGCCTTGAGCCGGGCCGAAATACGCGACACCTTCAAAGCCTTTTGCGATGCACGCCCGGTGGGGGGGAAATTTGCCCACCGTGCTACCGATTTGCCGGCGGGGTCCAGCCCCTCCATGAAGTGGGTCAACCCGCCCGTGGCCTACATGCTGCATGCTGGTGTGCCTTTGCTCATGCAAGCTGGGGTGTACCTGCCGCGCTTGCAGGTGCCTGTTCCCAGCCGTGGTCAAAACGCGGGGCTGCGCATTGCCCTGGAAGCCTACCCCGGTTTGCTGGCGCGCGAGCTAATTGGCAACACCAGCTACAAAAGCGACGACAAAGCTCGGCAAACCCCAGAGCGCTTGATTGCCCGCAAGCAACTGCTGCAAGCCTTGGAATTGGGCCAAACCCGCTTGGGTTTGCGCCTCAAACTCACCCACGCCCAACACGACAGCTTGGTGGACGACGCCTCAGGCGACAGCCTGGACGCTGTGCTGTGCATGGTGCAAGCCGCTTGGGCGCACACGCAACACGCAGCGGGCGATGCGCACTACGGCCTGCCGGTATGCGATCCCCTCGAGGGGTGGATTGTCACGGCCTGATGGGTTCGCGCTGCGGCTGAAGTTGATGGAGTTGCTGCACAGCCTCTGCATCGTTACGGTACAGATGCAACCCAGGGTTTGCTTGCAGGCAACCCGCGCTGCGCAGCACCGATTCAACCGGCAGTTTCATGCCACTGATGTGCAGGGTAATCTGCCGCGCAGCCAACAAAGCCTCCAGCTTGGCCAGGCACTCCACGCCAGTTGCATCAATCCGGTTGATGGGCTGGGCAAACAGGCAGACGTGGCGGGTATCGGGATGCTGCGACAAGTACGCCACCACGGCCTGCTCCAAGCTGCTGGCAGAGGCAAACTCCAGCGCAGCGTCCATCCGCAAGGCGTACACCTGAGAAGCGAGCGGGGGGAGGTGCCACACATGGCGGTCACGCAGGCTGCCATCGGCATCCAGCCCCACTTCCACAATGCGCGGATGGAGTCGCTGGTACAAAAAGTGGCTCAAGCCCATGAGTACCCCTGCCAGCACGCCCCAATACAAACGCGGTGCGGTCAGCAAGGTGAGGGCTAGCGTCACCCCGGCGATGGCTGCTTCGGTGCGCGAGATGCGCCACAGCCGAACGAACGCCTGTGGCTTGAGCAGGCCCACAACGGCCGTCAGCACAATGGCGGCCAACACGGCTTGGGGCACATGGCGCAAAACCGGCAAAAAAAACAGCAAGGACAACAGCACCACGATGACAGATGCCAGCGTAGCCCACCCAGTTTTCGCCCCCGCGAAGATGTTCAGTGCAGAGCGCGCAAAAGACGAGCTGGTGGGAAACGCGCCGCTCAAACCCGACGCAATTTTCCCCAGCCCCTGACCTATCAGGTCCTGGTTTTGGTTCCAGCGCTGACCGGCGCGCTCGCTGTCCACTTTGGCGCTGGAGGCGGTTTCCAGAAAACTCACCAGTGTGATCACCAGGGTCGGTAACACCAAGGCACTCAAAACGCGCCAGTCAGGCAGGCCTGGCAGGCTAAGCCCGGGCAGGCCTTCAGGCAGTTGGCCCACTACCGCTCCGCCCGAGGCTTCAAATCCGCTCCAGACACTCACCCCGGCCGCTGCCAACACCACCAGCAGCACGCTCGGAAACGCTGGTTTCCAGCGCCGCGCCAGCGTCAGAACAGTCAGCGCGCCCACCCCGAATAAGGCAGAGCCCCCATGCCACTGTTGCCAATATTGCCCATTTTGCCCAAGCGACCAGGTCGCCAGCCCATGCCAGCCGTCTTGTAAACCCAACAAGGCTGGCAACTGCGAGCTGATGATCAGCAGCGCTGCCCCTTGCGTAAACGCCATCAGCACCGGTGCACTCACCAAGTTAAGCAGCCAACCAAAGCGCAGCAAACCCAAGCCGACTTGCAGCAGGCCCGACAACAAAGCCAGCCACATGGCCAGCGCTACCCACTGAGCGCTGCCTGGCGGAGCCAGTCCGGACAGCGAGCTACTCACCAGCAGGCAGGTCAGTGCTGTTGGTCCCACCGACAAGCGCGTGGAGGCGCTGAACAGCACCGCCACCAGCGCGGGCAACATCGCCGCATAAATGCCGGTTTGCAGCGGCATGCCTGCCAGGGCCGCGTAGGCCACCCCTTGCGGAATCACCATCAGGCCCACAGTGAGTCCGGCCACGGCTTCATTGCGTAGCAGTTTCAGGTCCGGGCGCGGCCAGTTCAAAAAGGGCAATAAGTGTTGAAGTCGTGTCATGGCTAAACAGGCGTTGGTGCACGGGATGCGCACGGGCTGTCCTGTTGCATTGTCGCGCCACGTCACATCTAATGGCCCATGTTCTACAGACTGTTGTTGCTGTGCTGTTTCTTGTCTGGCCCGGTGCTGGCCAAGCAGGGTTTCTTTGGCACGGTCACATTTGTTACGGACGGCGACACGCTCTGGGTGGCGCCAGCGCAGGGTGGCGCGGTGCGCAAGCTGCGAATCGACGGTCTGGATGCCCCTGAAATTTGCCAAGCTGGCGGTGAGACCGCCCGTGCGGTGCTGATGGATGCGGCGCTGCACAAACGCGTCTGGGTTGAGGTGCGGCGGCTCGATATATACGGTCGGGGCCTGGCCAAGGTCTGGCTGGACCGCAACGATCTGGGGGCATATCTGGTGAGTCAGGGGCAGGCGTGGTCCTACCGTGGACGGGGTTCTGCAGGACCGTATGCCGCGCAAGAGGCGCTGGCCCGGCAAGCCCGGCGCGGGGTGTTTGCCCTGAGTCGCCCAGAAAATCCACAGAAATTTCGCCGTCGCCATGGCAGCTGCCATGTGCCCAGTTCCTAAGCACCTGCCAGGTGCCTAGCCTAGTGCGACTGGCCGCAGACCTTGCAACTCGCTTGGCGTGCCAACCGCACTTCCTGGAACGCCATGGCGCGGCCGTCAAGCATCAGCAGGCGACCCGTCAAGGGCTCGCCGGCACCACTGAGCAGCATCAGCGCTTGCGCTGCCTGCATCGAGCCGATGATGCCCACCAGTGGCGCGAAAACACCCATGGTGGCGCAACGGGTTTCTTCCAGCGTGGCGTCCTGAGGAAAAATGCAGGCATAGCAAGGCGAGCGCTCATCGCGCGGGTCGTACACGCAAATCTGGCCGTCAAAGCGAATGGCCGCACCAGAAACCAGGGGCTTTTTGTGTTTGAAGCAAGCTGAATTGATTAAGTGGCGGGTTGCAAAGTTATCACTGCAATCCAGCACCACGTCGGCCTGGGCCACCAGCGTGTCCAGCAGGGCCGCATCGGCCCGAGCCTGCACGGGTGTCACCCGAACCAGCGGGTTGATGTCTTCAATAGCCTGGCGCGCCGACTCGACCTTGGGCTGGCCAACCCGTTGCATGGTGTGGGCAATTTGCCGCTGCAAATTGGTCATGTCCACCACATCGTCGTCCACCACCGTGATGTGGCCCACCCCGGCTGATCCCAGGTAGAGCGCTACCGGTGAGCCCAGGCCACCGGCACCCACCACCAGCGCGTGGCCGCCCATGATGCGCTCCTGCCCCTCAATGCCTATATCGTTGAGCAGAATATGGCGCGAATAGCGCAGCAGCTCGTCGTCCGTCATGGGCCGCCTTAGTCTTCTTTCTTCTCTTCCTTGCGCTCCACCATGGTTTTGCTGACCGCCACCGGCAAGCCCTTCAACTGGTTGATGGCTTGGGCGAGCTGGAAATCTTTTTCGGAACCGTATTCCGGCATTTTTCGGTCAGCCACGGGTTTTTTCATTTCATCTTCGAGCTTTTTACGCGCTTCTTCACGGGCTTTTTCCCGTGTCGCGTCTTTTTTCTCTTCGCCTTGGCCACTGTTGAGGTGCTTTTCCAGGTCGGACTCACGCGTGCGCAGGGCAGCAAACAGGTTGCCGTCCTCGGTCTCGTCCACCATCACATCCGGCACGATGCCCTTGGCCTGGATGGACTTGCCACTGGGCGTGAAGTAGCGGCTGGTCGTGAGCTTCAGCGCAGCGGTGGGGCAGTTGTCCATGCGAAATGAGGGATCCAGGCAAACGGCGGTCTGCACCGAACCCTTGCCAAAGGTCTGGTTACCCAGCAAGGTAGCGCGTTTGTAGTCTTGCAAAGCACCCGCAACGATTTCACTGGCCGAGGCCGAGCCTTCATTGACCAGCACCACCAGGGGCACGGTCTTCAAGGCACCCTTGGTAACCTCGTTGAGGCGTTTGAGCGGGTCAACGCCACGGCGCTGGTAAAACTCGGGCGCCGCTTTGTAGGTGAACTTGCTTTCAGCCAACTGGCCATTGGCCGACACCACGGTCACGTTTTCCGGCAAGAAAGCCGCCGAGATGGCCACAGCCGCGTCCAGGTAGCCACCCGGGTCGTTGCGCAGGTCAAGCACCAGGCCTTTGAGCTTGGGGTCTTGCTTGTAGATTTCTTCCACCTTGCGGGCAAAGTCTTCTACGGTGCGTTCCTGAAACTGGCTCAGGCGAATCCAGGCGTAACCGGGCTCCAGCATCTTGCCGCGTACTGATTGCGTGCGGATTTCCTCACGCGTGATGGTGACCGGGAAGGTGCGGTTCTCTGATTTGCGGAAGACGGAGAGCAACACTTTGGTATTGGGCTCACCGCGCATGCGTTTGACGCCCTCGTTCAGCGTCAGCCCTTTGACCGGGGTGTCGTCAATTTTGATGATCAGGTCATTGGGTTTGAGGCCAGCCCGAAACGCAGGTGAGCCCTCAATCGGCGAGACCACCTTGATCAGGCCTTCTTCTTGAGAAATCTCAATGCCCACGCCGACAAACTTGCCGGTGGTGCCTTCGTTGAATTCTTTGAGGGCCTTTTTGTCCAGGTACTGCGAATGCGGGTCCAGGCTGGACACCATGCCAATGATGGCGTCGGTGATCAGTTTTTTGTCGTCCACCGGCTCCACATAGTTGCTCTTGACCATGCCAAAGACGGCAGCCAGTTGCTGCAACTCCTCCAGTGGTAGAGGCGCCAATGTGCTGCGTGCAGCGGTTTGCAGGGACACGGTGGTCAAGGCACCTGCCATGACACCGATTGAAATCCAGCCTGCAATTTTCAGTTTTTGACCCATAAATATTCCTGTTCCAACCCAATATACCCGCTTGGAGTCTTTTCAGACTGTGGAGTTCAATTTAGCCCGACGTTTTTCCTTGAGAAGCCACAGCTGCAGCAGCGGCCGCCACGGCTTGCGCGTCACCCAGGTAATAGTGGCGAATGGGCTTGAGATCGTGGTCCAGCTCATACACCAGCGGCGCACCATTGGGGATATTCAGGTCCACGATTTCTTCGTCCGAGATGTTGTCCAGGTACTTCACCAGGGCGCGAATGGAGTTGCCGTGGGCGGCCAGCACCAGGCGTTTACCCGCCTTGATGGCCGGTGCCAGCGACTCGTTCCAGGCCGGCATCACGCGCGCCACGGTGTCTTTCAGGCATTCCGTCAGTGGAATCTGGTCTGGCTGGAGCTTGATGTAACGCGGGTCATGGCGTTCACAGCGCGGGTCGGACGCGTCCAGCGCTGGGGGCGGCGTGTCGTAACTGCGTCGCCAGGCCAGTACCTGCGCTTCGCCGTATTGTTTGGCCGTGTCGGTCTTGTTGAGGCCTTGCAGGGCACCGTAATGGCGCTCGTTCAGGCGCCACTGGTGCACCACGGGCAGCCAGGTGCGGTCCATCTCGTCAAGGACATGCCACAGGGTTCGGGTGGCGCGCTTGAGCACGCTGGTGTAGGCCACATCAAATTCATAGCCCTCGGCCTTGAGCAAGCGCCCGGCATTCTTGGCCTGTTCCACACCGGTGGGTGTCAGGTCCACATCGGTCCAGCCGGTGAAACGGTTTTCAAGATTCCAGGTCGACTCGCCGTGGCGAATAAGAACTAATTTGTACATGGTGCGTAAGAGAGGAATTCACCAGCCATGAAGAAAATCATGGCACTTGGCGTCGGGACAATCTGCCGGCCCGATTCACGTTGAGCCAGTGCATTCTAAAATGAGCCGTTTACCCAAGCGCTTACACACAAGGAACAAAGTGAAATTTATTCTCGATAACTGGATGTTGATGGTTCTGGCCCTGGTCTCTGGCAGCCTGCTTCTTTGGCCCGCACTCAAGGGCGCTGGCGGCGGCGGCTTGTCGGCCGAGCAGGCCGTGCAACTGATCAACCGTGAAAAAGCCGTGGTGATTGACGTGTGCGAAGAAGGCGAATTTGCTGCAGGTCATGTCACGGGCGCCAAAAACATCCCCTTAAGCCAGCTAGAGGCCAAACTGCCCTCGCTTGCCAAAAACAAATCTGTGCCCTTGATTCTGGTGTGTCAGTCGGGCGCCCGCTCGGGTCGCGCCCTGGGCATTGCCAAAAAACTCGGTTACGAGCAGGCCCAGTCGCTGGCCGGTGGGCTTGGTGCTTGGAAAAGTGCCAATTTGCCGCTTGAAAAAGCCTGATTCCCTCAGGTACTTTCAGACCCTTTAGACCCTTTAAACCTCTTAGGACACCTATGCAAGCCGTCAAGATGTACACCACCGCTGTTTGCCCCTACTGCGTGCGAGCCAAACAGTTGCTCAAGGCCCGTGGGGTTGAGCTGATTGAAGAAATTCGCATTGACCTGGACCCCGTGCAGCGTCAATTCATGATGGACGCCACCGGCCGGCGCACTGTGCCTCAAATTTACATTGGCGCCACCCACGTGGGCGGGTGCGATGACCTGGTGGCCCTCGATGGTCGTGGCGAGCTGCTGCCCCTGCTCGCTGCCGCCTGAGATAATAATTCCCGTCCCGATTGATTCGCCCGCCTTGGACTTCCCGAGCGGGCTTTATTTTGAACTGAAAGTACCCCCATGGCAGATAACCTCGACCCCGTTTTCCAAATTCAGCGCGTCTACCTCAAAGGCGCATCGCTGGAGCAGCCTAATTCCCCGGCCATTCTGCTGGAACAAGAGTCACCTTCGGTGGACATCCAGCTTGGCGTTAACGCCTCACCCATTGCTGAAGGCATGTTTGAAGTCTCGGTAACGGCCACAGTGCAAACCAAGATCAATGACAAGACCGTGTTTTTGGTCGAAGCCACCCAGGCCGGCATCTTTGAAATCCGCAATCTGCCGGAAGAACAAATGGGTCAAATCATGGGCATTGCCTGCCCCCAGATCGTCTACCCGTACCTGCGCGGCAACGTGGCCGACCTGATTCAGCGCGGTGGCTTCCCCCCCGTGCACCTGTCGGAGATCAACTTCCAGGCCATGTACGACCAGCAGCAGGCTGCCGCACAAAGCCAACCTGCCGTCACGCAATAAGGCTTACGCCCTTCTAGCCACAACGCCCACCCTCATTCAGGGCACTGCCGGCCATGAAAATTGTTGTTATCGGCGCTGGAGCCTGGGGTACGGCGCTGGCCATCAGTGCCGCGCAAAACTCTGCAAGCAGTCACCAGGTCACCCTGTGGGCGCGCGATACATCGCAGGTTCAGGCCATGCAGGCGCAGCGATTGAACAGCCGCTACCTGCCCGAGGTGACGCTGCCGCCCTCCCTGCAACTGGCTGTTAGCGCGCCCGATGAAATTGGCGCCTTGGTTCGCGGGGCTGACGTGGTGATTGTGGCCACACCCATGGCGGGTCTGCGCGCCATGTTGACGCAGTTGCGGCACTGTCAGATGCCGGTGGCCTGGCTTTGCAAAGGCTTTGAAGCTGCCCAAGCGGGTGCCGCAGGGCTGCTGGCCCATGAAATTCAAGCCCAGGTAGCGCCAGAATTGATGGCCGGCGTGCTCAGTGGCCCCAGCTTTGCGCTGGAGGTGGCGCGTGGCCAACCCACCGCCCTGGTAGCCGCCAGCGTGCACGGCGAAATGCGCCAAGCCTTGGTCAACGCCTTTCACAGCCCCAGTCTGCGCGTCTACGCCAACGACGACATCGTCGGTGTAGAGGTAGGTGGCGCGGTAAAAAACGTGCTGGCCATTGCCACAGGCTTATGCGACGGCCTGCAACTGGGCCTGAACGCCCGTGCCGCCCTGATCACCCGCGGCCTGGCAGAAATGACGCGGCTGGGCGCTGCACTCGGCGCCCGTGCAGACACCTTCATGGGCCTCAGCGGCCTGGGTGATTTGGTGCTGACCGCCACCGGCGATCTGTCTCGCAACCGCCGTGTCGGGCTTGCGCTGGCACAAGGGCATACCCTGGAACAGGCGGTAGCCTCGCTCGGCCATGTGGCCGAAGGCGTGTACTGCGCGCGCACCGTGGTGCAGCGTGCCGCCACGCTGGGCGTGGACATGCCGATCGCCCAAGCCGTGGTAGCTTTGCTAGACGGCCACCTGGCCCCGGCGCAGGCCGTGGCCTTGCTCATGGGGCGTGAACCTACCGCTGAACCTGTTTAACGTGCACGCTGACCATGACTACACCCTGGTTTGATTTCTCCCCCGAAGCCGTCGCCGCCCTGGCCCGTGTAGATGCTGCCCGTGCTTTGCAAGAAGACGTGGGCGACAGCCTGCAACACGGCGACCTGACTGCCGGCCTGATCGACCCTGCGCGCCAGTGCCGGGCTCGCGTGTTGGCGCGTGAGTCCGCCATCATTTGCGGCAGCCCTTGGGCGCAGGCGGCGGTGCTATTGCTCTGCCCGGACATGCAGATCCACTGGCTGGTCAGCGAAGGCACGCGCTGCGCGCCCGACCAGGTGGTGCTTGAGCTGCAAGGCCCGGCGCGTGCCTTGCTCACCGCTGAGCGCACGGCGCTTAACTTTCTGCAACTCTTAAGCGCCGTGGCCACCCAGACCGCCAGCTTTGTGCAGGCGGTTCAAAGCGTGCCGGGCAACCGGGCGCAGATTGTGGACACGCGCAAAACCCTGCCTGGCCTGCGCCTGGCACAGAAATACGCGGTGCGCACCGGGGGCGGCACCAACCACCGAATCGGCTTGTACGACGCCGTGCTGATCAAGGAAAACCACATTGCCGCCGCCGGCGGTATTGGGCCCGTGTTGGCGCGCGCCGCAGCGGTGGCGCCCACGGCACGGTTTGTTGAAATCGAAGTTGAAACCCTGAGCCAACTCAAGGAAGCCCTGGACGCCGGCGCCAGCATGGTGTTGCTGGACAACATGACGCTGGACCACATGCGCGAGGCGGTGCGCCTGAACGCAGGGCGTGCGGTGCTTGAAGTCTCAGGCGGCGTCAACCTGCGCACTGTGTCTGATATTGCCGCCACGGGCGTAGACCGTATCTCTGTTGGTGCTTTGACCAAAGATGTGCGTGCCATTGACTTTTCCATGCGTTTTCAGGAGGTGTAATGGCTGCCGTTTTGCCCGCTCAAGTAGATGTTGAATACGAAATGCCGCCGCCCCAAGGGGAGGGTTTGTGCAGCACCCGGCACGCCTGGGCGCGCGTACCGGCCGAGCCAACAGCGGCCGAGCGCGCTGCCCTGATCGAGCGCACCACCCGCTTGCTGCATGAGAAAAATGCGGTGCTGGTAGCCCACTATTACGTACACCCCGATTTGCAGGACCTCGCCGAGGCCACGGGCGGCCTGGTTAGCGACTCGCTCGAGATGGCGCGCTTTGGCCGCGACCACGCCGCCAGCACCCTGGTGGTGGCTGGCGTGCGCTTCATGGGCGAAACCTCCAAAATTCTGTCGCCGGGCAAGCGTGTATTAATGCCCGACCTGGAGGCGCAGTGCTCCCTTGACCTGGGCTGTCCGATTGACGCGTTCAATGCTTTTTGCGATGCCCACCCAGACCGCACCGTGGTGGTCTACGCCAACACCAGCGCCGCCGTGAAAGCGCGGGCCGACTGGGTGGTGACCTCCAGTTGTGCGCTGGACATTGTGCGGGCCTTGAAAGCCGCGGGGCAGAAAATTCTGTGGGCGCCTGACCGTCACCTGGGCGGCTACATCCAGCGCGAAACCGGTGCCGACATGGTGCTGTGGAACGGTGCCTGCATTGTTCACAACGAATTCAAGGCCTTCGAACTCGCCGCCCTGAAGAAAGAACATCCCGGGGCCAAGGTTTTGGTGCACCCCGAATCGCCCGCTGAGGTGGTGGCCTTGGCCGATGCCGTGGGGTCTACCTCGGGCATTTTGAAGGCCGCGCACGACCTGCCCGCCCGCGAATTCATAGTGGCCACCGACAACGGCATGATGCACAAGCTGCGCACCCTGAACCCCGGCAAGGTGTTCATTGAAGCCCCTACTTCGGGCAACAGTGCCACGTGCAAAAGCTGCGCCCACTGCCCCTGGATGGCCATGAACAGCCTGGCCGGTCTGGCCCAGGTGCTGGAAGCTGGCCGCCATGAAATCCATATTGACCCGGCACTCGGCGTGCGCGCCAAAGTGTCAATTGACCGCATGCTGGCCTTCACGGCGGCGCTCAAGACCGGGCAGCCCGTCAACCATCTGGTGCCGAATTTGGGTGCCGTCTGAATCAGCCCAGGCGGCTGGTGTGGGCGGGGGCGGGACCTTCGGGGGAGAGCACAGTCGGCACGGCGTGCGCTGAGAGCTCGGGGTAATCGCGGCTGAAATGCAGGCCACGGCTTTCGGTGCGGCTTTGGGCACTGCGCACAATCAGGTCGGCCACCAGCACCAGGTTGCGCAGCTCCAGCAGGTCGCGGGTGACATGAAACAAGGCGTAAAACTCTGCAATCTCGTCCTTGAGCAGGGCAATGCGGTGGGCCGCGCGCTCCAGCCGTTTGTTGGTGCGCACAATGCCCACGTAGTCCCACATGAAGCGGCGCAGCTCGTCCCAGTTGTGCGAAATCACCACCGTCTCGTCAGCGTCCTGCACCTGGCTGTCGTCCCAGGCCGGTAAGGGAACAGGCGCGCTAGGCGCGCTGGCGGCAATGGCCTGCACGGTGGTCTGAGCAAACACCATGCACTCGAGCAGTGAGTTGCTGGCCAAGCGGTTGGCGCCGTGCAGGCCGGTGCAAGCGGTTTCGCCAATGGCGTAGAGGTTCGCCACATCGGTTCGCCCGGCCAGGTCGGTCAGCACGCCGCCACAGGTGTAATGCGCCGCGGGCACCACGGGAATGGGCTGTTTGGCCATGTCAATGCCCAACTCCAGACAGCGCGCATGGATGTTGGGAAAGTGCTCCAAGATAAAGGCCAGCGGCTGGTGCGAAATGTCGAGGTAGACGCAGTCAAAGCCGCCTTTTTTCATCTCGAAATCAATGGCGCGGGCCACCACATCGCGGGGGGCGAGCTCCAGGCGCGCATCGTGAGCGGCCATGAAGCGCGTGCCATCTGGCAGCAGCAGGCGCCCACCCTCGCCCCGAACGGCCTCGCTGATCAAGAACGATTTGGCATGCGGGTGGTACAGGCAAGTGGGGTGGAACTGAATGAATTCCATGTTCTCCACGCGGCAACCCGCGCGCCAGGCAGCGGCCATGCCGTCGCCGGTGGCGGTGTCGGGGTTGGTGGTGTAAAGGTAGACCTTGCCCGCACCACCGGTGGCCAAAATGGTGTGGGAGGCGCTGTAGGTCAGCACCTTGCCCGTGGTCTCATCCAGCGCGTACAGGCCCAGGCACTGAGCATCAGGCAGACCGAGTTTGCGGCTGGTGATCAGGTCCACCAACATGTGGTGGTCCAGCAGGGTGATGTTGCTGTGCAGACGCACCTGCGCCAGCAGCGTTTGCATCACGGCGGCGCCCGTGGCGTCAGTCACATGCACAATGCGCCGCGCCCCGTGGCCGCCTTCGCGCGTCAAATGCAGGTGCCCGTTTTCCTGGGTAAACGGCACGCCCAATTGTTGCAACCAGGCAATGGTCTCGGGCGCGTGTTGCACCACCAGTTGGGTGGCGGCCAGGTCGCACAAGCCAGCGCCCGCTACCAGCGTATCGTCCACATGGGCTGCAAAACTGTCTTCTTCGTTCAGCACGGCGGCAATGCCGCCTTGCGCCCAACCGCTGGAGCCTTCGCCCAGCTTGCCTTTGCTGATGACCGCCACACGCTGGGTCTCGGCCAGCTTGAGTGCGGCGCTCAGTCCGGCCAAGCCGCTGCCCACAATCAGCACATCAAAATGTTGGGACGGTGGCGTCATAGGGGGGCCAGGCTCAGGCGGGTGAATACGCCAGCCGGACGTAAATCGGGGCAAACACTTCAGCCTGGGTAATTTCAACCAGCGTTTCCTTGGCCAGTTCCAGCAGCGCAATAAAGGTCACCACCAGCACGGGCGTGCCTTTGCTGGGGTCAAACAGCTCTTCAAATTCAACAAAGCGGCGCCCTTGCAGCTTTTTCAGCACCAGGCTCATGTGCTCACGCACCGACAGCTCTTCCCGGGTGATTTTGTGGTGCTGTACCAGCTTGGCGCGCTTGAGAATGTCGGCCCAGGCTTCTTGCAGGTCCACCACGCTGACGTCTGGAAAGCGCGGCTGCAGCGACTGCTCAATGAATACCTGGGCTTTGAGAAAATCGCGCCCAAACTGGGGCAGGGCATTGAGCTTGGCGCCAGCGAGTTTCATTTGCTCGTATTCCAGCAAGCGGCGCACCAGCTCGGCGCGTGGGTCTTCTGCCTCCTCGCCCTGGGCCACCTTTTTGGGCGGCAGCAGCATGCGCGACTTGATCTCAATCAGCATCGCCGCCATCAGCAGGTACTCGGCGGCCAGCTCCAGGTTGTGCGTGCGAATCTCGTCCACATAGCTCAGGTACTGGCGCGTCAGGCCCGCCATCGGAATGTCGAGAATGTTGAAGTTCTGTTTGCGAATCAGGTACAGCAGCAAATCCAGCGGCCCTTCAAAAGCCTCCAGAAACACCTCCAGCGCATCGGGTGGGATGTACAGGTCATGCGGCATTTTGAACAGCGGCTCGCCATAAAGCCGCGCCACCGCCACGTGGTCCACCACCTGCGGCATGCCAGCGGGCTCGGTCAGGCTGGTCGGCAGGAGGGTTGGGCTATCGGACATGGAGGTTTGCCGTGATGGGGTTGAAAGCCGCCGCCCGGCCGGTTCCGGCGAGCGATGAGCGGCTTATGTCGTCTCAGGACGGCTCAGGTGGGTTCGGACTGGTAAACGTAGGGCTTTTGTGCCACTTGCGCCGCCCGGTACTCTGACCAGTCGCTGCGGTTGACCGATTTGTCCCACAGCAACTCGCGCCCCTGGCGCTGTTTGGCTTCCAGGGTGGGGTCTTTGGCCTTGAGCTGGTCAATGAACAGGCTGGTATCAGACTTGTATTTGGGACGGTAAAAAATATTCATGTTCGGGTACCTATTTGTTTCATTTTACGGCGCACACATCAGTCGATGTAGATCGCATTTTTCAGATCCAGCAGCAAACCCTGCGCGGGCCAACGGCCTTGCAGGTCTTCAAGCCGCTCAACTAATCCGCATGCCGGGCTTGGCGCCGGGCCAGGGGTTCAGCACGTAAATACCCGGTTCGGCTTTCTCGTCGGCATGGCTGGCAGCCAGCACCATGCCCTCGCTGACGCCAAACTTCATCTTGCGCGGCGCCAGGTTGGCCACCAGCACGGTGAGCTGGCCCACCAAGTCTTCGGGCTTGTACATGCTGGCGATGCCGCTGAACACATTGCGCATACGGCCTTCGCCTGCGTCCAGTGTCAGCCGCAACAGCTTGACCGAGCCTTCCACCGCTTCGCAGTTGACGATTTTGGCAATCCGCAGGTCGACCTTGGCGAAGTCGTCTATCGAGATGGTGGGGGCTATTTCTTCACCGCCGGGGACGAGTTTGACTTCGGTCGGGGCCGGCGGCTCGAACAGCGCATCGAGTTGTTCGGGGGTGACGCGTTGCATGAGGTGTTGGTAGGGTTGGATGTTGGCCACGTGGCCGGTGACAGTCCAGTGTTCCATGCTCGTACCCACAAAGGCTTGGACCGCCTTCGCCAGGGACGGCAGCACCGGCGCCAGGTAGCGGCTGATGGCTGCGAAGGCGTTGATGAGCACAGAGCACACCTGGTGCAGCGCCTCGTTGTTGGCGGTGTCCTTGGCCAAGTCCCAGGGCTTGTGCTGGTCCACGTAGGCGTTGACCTTGTCGGCCAGCAGCATAATTTCGCGGGTGGCTTTGCCAAATTCGCGGGCTTCGTAAGCTTTGGCCAGCTCGTCTTGGGCGGCGTGAATTTCAAAAAGCAGTGCGCTGCCCTGTTCACCAAACGCCTGTGTCAACTTGCCCTCGAACCGCTTGGTCAAAAACCCCGCCGCCCGGCTCGCAATATTCACAAACTTGCCAATCAAATCACTATTGACTCGTGCCATGAAATCGTCGGCGTTGAAGTCAATGTCCTCATTGCGCGCCGAGAGCTTGGCCGCCAGGTAGTAGCGCAGCCACTCGGGGTTCATGCCTAAGCTCAGGTACTTGAGCGGGTCCAGGCCGGTGCCGCGGCTCTTGCTCATCTTCTCGCCGTTGTTCACGGTCAAAAAGCCGTGCACAAAGACATTGTTGGGGGTCTTGCGGCCACTGAATTTCAGGATCGCTGGCCAGAACAAGGTGTGGAAGGTGACGATGTCTTTGCCAATGAAGTGGTACTGCTCCAGCGCCGGGTTGGCCATGTAGGCGTCATAACTTTCGCCGCGCTTATCCAGCAGGTTTTTCAGTGAGGCCAGGTAGCCAATGGGGGCGTCCAGCCAGACATAAAAATACTTACCCGGCGCATCCGGAATCTCGATGCCGAAGTAAGGCGCGTCTCTGGAAATGTCCCAGTCGCCCAGGCCTTCGCTGGTGGAGCCGTCCGGGTTGGTGCGCACACTGAACCACTCTTTGACCTTGTTGGCCACCTCGGGCTGCAACTTGCCGTCTTGCGTCCAGTTTTGCAAAAACTCAACGCAGCGCGGGTCAGACAGTTTGAAGAAGAAGTGCTCCGAGCTTTTCAGCTCGGGCTTGGCGCCCGACAAGGCCGAGAACGGGTTGATCAGGTCGGTGGGCGCATAGACGGCGCCGCACACCTCGCAGTTGTCGCCGTACTGGTCTTTGGCGTGGCACTTGGGGCACTCGCCTTTGATGAAGCGGTCCGGCAAGAACATGTTCTTCTCGGGGTCAAAGAACTGCTCAATCGTTTTGCGCTCAATCAGCGAGCCGCCTTGTGCCGCGGATATGTCGCGCAGGTCGCGGTAAATCTGGCGGGCGAGTTCGTGGTTTTCAGGGGCGTCGGTGCTGTGCCAGTTGTCAAAGCTGATGTGAAAGCCGTCCAGGTATTGCTTGCGCCCGGCGGCGATGTCGGCCACAAACTGCTGCGGTGTTTTGCCGGCCTTCTCGGCCGCAATCATGATGGGCGCGCCGTGCGTGTCATCTGCGCCCACAAAGTTGACCGCATGGCCCTGCATCCTTTGGTAGCGCACCCAAATGTCGGCCTGGATGTACTCCATGATGTGGCCAATGTGGAAGTTGCCATTGGCGTAGGGCAGGGCGGTGGTGACGAAGAGCTGGCGGGACATAGTGGGCAGGGCTTTCTGAACGATGGCGCATTTTAGTCGTGCTGGGGTGGTCTGCCGCTGGCCGCGATCGACTTACCGCGCAGAGACGGCCCAGCCAAAAAAAGAGCAAATTTCTTCACGTTGGCGCATGGCATCGGCGTAGCCCAAAGCCATCAACTCGCGGGTGTAGCCGGGCTCAAACAGCAGGTAGCTGGCCAGCGCTGCGCCTTTGATGTCGGCCACCTGGGTTGATACACCCAAGCCGCCTAACAGGGTGCGCACGCCCGCAGGCAGGTCGCCAATGTGGCGCGCCGCCAGGTCGTCCAGCCGCTCCGAGGGGGCAATCACCAGCAATTCGACCGCTTTGAGAGGGCTGCCGGCACGGGCTTGCGGCGGCACCAGGGCCAGGGTTTGGTTGATGCGCCGTGCGCGCTCTACGTCCACCCCCAACGCATCAAGGAAGATGTTGGACAGGGCGTGGCCGGCAATCTGCGCCAATGAAGGGTAGTTGTTGCGGGTGTGGGCTTGCGCGGTGCTGGGCGGCTCGGTCATGCGGCCGGCCCCCACCACCACGATTTTGCTGGCCCCCAGATGAATAGCCGCAGCAATCGGTGCGGTCTGGCGCATGGAGCCGTCGCCAAAGTATTCGGTGTGGCCGTCCAGCGGCAGGGCGGTCGCTGGAAACACAAATGGGATGGCCGAAGAGGCCAGCAAATGCGCTAGCGTAATGCGGCCAGGCGTGGCCCGGCGCTGCGAGCGCGCCCAGGGTTTGAGGTGGCCCAAGCCCTCATAAAACGTGATGTGCTCGCCCGAACTGTAGCTTGACGCCGTGATGGCCAAGGCCTGCATATGCCCTTTTTGCATTAATTCAGGCAGCCGCTCCAGCGGCACCATCTCGTTGAGCAGAAATTTAAGCGGGCTGTTATCGAGCAGCGAGCGTGGTTTGATGCGGCGCCATTTGGCCAGCACCCAGCCCAGCGACAGCAGGGTGACCCAGCGCGCGCCAGTGCGCAGCAGGCTCAAGGAGTCGGCGCGGTAGACCTGGGCGGCATGGATGTTTTTCCAGACCTCAACAATACGGCGCACGCTGGCGTCAAAGTCATCGGCGCCACAGGCCAGCGCGGCGGCGTTGATGGCGCCAGCGGAGGTGCCGGTGATGATGGGAAACGGGTTAACGCCTGCCGCTACCCCCGCGCTGCGGCGCAGGTCGGCCATGGCTTCGAGCACGCCCACTTGGTAGGCGGCCCGGGCGCCACCGCCGGTCAGCAACAGGCCGGTGACCGGGGCTGAAGTGGCAGCTGTTTCAGCCGTCGTTTCAGTAGCCGTTTCAGTAGTTTGAGCGGGGTCTGGCATGGCCGGTGTGGGCGGCGTGGATTGGGCGGGCATGAATCGATTATGCGGGCTGCCAGAGTTGCCGATGTGCCTAAAAAATGAAGGTCAAGCCAGCTTCGCTAGACTACACCCCCAAAGGAGCAACCCATGGCCGTGACTGAAGCAATGTTGATGGACGCACTCACCGGAGTGCTCGATCCCAATACCGGACGCGATTTCGTGTCCTCCAAATCAATCAAAAACCTGAGCCTCACCGACGGTGATGTGGCCTTTGACGTGGAGCTAGGCTACCCCGCCAAAAGCCAGATGGCGGCGATGCGGCGCGACCTGATTGCCGCAGCTAAAACTGTTGCGGGCGTGAACAACGTGTCGGTCAACATGCTCATGAAAATTGTGCCGCACTCGGTGCAGCGGGGTGTGCAGCTGCTGCCCAAGGTGAAAAACATTGTGGCGGTCGCGTCGGGCAAGGGCGGTGTGGGCAAGAGCACCACGGCGGTCAACCTGGCACTGGCGCTGGCCGCCGAGGGCGCCAGTGTCGGCCTGCTCGATGCCGATATTTACGGTCCCAGCGTGCCCATGATGATGGGCATCAGCGGCAAGCCCGATACCCTGGACGGACAGACCATGGAGCCGATGGAAAATTACGGCGTGCAGGTGATGTCCATCGGCTTTTTGGTGGCGCAGGACGAGGCCATGATCTGGCGCGGCCCCATGGCCACCCAGGCGCTGGAGCAGCTGCTGCGCCAAACCAACTGGCGCGACCTGGACTATCTGATCGTCGACATGCCCCCAGGCACCGGCGACATTCAACTCACCCTCAGCCAGCGCGTGCCCATGACCGGTGCCGTGGTGGTCACCACGCCGCAAGACATTGCGTTGCTCGATGCCAAGAAGGGCATCAAGATGTTTGAAAAAGTGGGCGTGCCGATTTTGGGCATTGTGGAGAACATGGCGGTCCATGTGTGCAGCAACTGCGGCCACGTGGAACATATTTTTGGCGCTGACGGCGGTAAAAAAATGGCCGCCGATTACGCCATGGACTACCTGGGCGCCTTGCCCCTGAACATGCAGATTCGCCTGCAGGCCGATAACGGAAAGCCCACCGTGGTGTCAGACCCCGACAGTGAGGTGGCCTCTATCTACAAGGCGGTGGCCCGCAAGGTGGCTATTTCGATCGCGGCCAAGAACAAGGACTTCTCGTCCAAGTTCCCCTCTATCAAGATTTCCAAAGACACCTGATCTTTAGCGACGGTTTTTCAGCAATCCGCCCCCAGTAGCCCAGTCCAGCCCAGACGTCATGCCATGAACCTGATGTCTTCGCTTCGCTACCTGGCGGCACTGCATGAACACCGCCACTTTGGGCGCGCTGCGGCGGCCTGCCACATCACGCAGCCTGCGCTGTCCAACGCCTTGCGTGCGCTGGAGGCCGAGTTCAAGGTGGTCATTGTCAAGCGCGACCGGGCGTTTGCTGGCTTCACGCCTGAGGGTGAGCGGGTGCTGGCATCCGCGCATTTGATACTCCATGAACATGCAGTTTTGGAGCAATCGCTCAAGAGTGATGTGCATGTACCGCGTGGCCCCTTGCGTATTGGTTCAGTCCCCACGGCAGTTCCCGTGGTAGCGCGTTTTGCGGCCATGTTGAAGGCGCGCTATCCCGGTATTCTTCCTGTTGTCTTGTCTCTGAGTTCTGCTGATCTGGAGAAAGGACTTGGAGATCTTTCGATAGATTTAGCTTTGGGTTACTCAGAACGAATGGCGTTAAATAGCCCACGCTTGTTGTCGGTTGAGCAATATACAGAACACTATTTTTTACTACGCCGTGCGGCCACGCCACACCCTGACGGTTTGCAAATAGGTCAAGGCATGACGTGGCAAGAAGCTGGCAAACACCCGCTGTGTTTGCTGATCCCAGAAATGCACAACCGCGCTATCGTGGATGCCGCCTTCATCACGGCAGGCGTGTCCATTCAACCCGCGATAGAGACCAACTCGATACTGACCATGGCGCTGAGTGTGGTGGCCGGCGATGTGTGCAGTGTCTTGCCGGGGGCACTTGTTGGGGCGGTGCGCAGCTACCGTGAACTTGAAGCCTTGCCCCTGACGAGTCCGGACATTCGCACCCCTATTGGGTTTATGTCGCACGCCCAAGCCCGACCCTCAAGGGCCTTGGAAGCTGCTTTGTCACTTGCCAAGGACAAGGATTGGCGCCGCCATGTTGCCGCGCACAGCGGCTTGCTGGTTGGATAAAACTGACTGCTTGGTGTGCTCAGAGAGCCGGGCTCAAACGCACACGGGCCAATTCCGGTTGCATGATTAAGCGCTCGGGGTGGGTGTAGCAAAGAAAACGTTTGTTGGTCGCTCGTCCGATGGTGCACAAGCCAATGCACTTGGCCACATCAAAACCCATTTGGGTGATGCCGCTGCGCGACACCACGATGGGCACGCCCATTTGCGCCGACTTGATCACCATTTCGCTGGTGAGGCGGCCGGTGGTGTAAAACACTTTGTCGTCGCCCCGCATGGCCAGCGCGTCTTGCATCCACATCCAGCCTGCAATCGTGTCGATCGCATTGTGACGGCCAACATCTTCGATGAACATCAGCAATTTCTCACCGCAAAACAAGGCGCATCCGTGCACAGAGCCCGCTGATTTGTAGGTGCTTTCTTGCAAGCGAATGGCATTGATGAGACCGTAGAGTTGTGCTTGTTCAAGCCGTGCATCTGGCAGGCTGATGCTGTCAACTTCAGCCATCAAGTCGCCAAACACACTGCCTTGCCCGCAGCCGGTGGTGACCACCCGCTTGGCCGTTTTAGCCTCAATGTCAGAAATGCCCCTGCGTGTTTTGACCGCTGCCGCGCCCACTTCCCAGTCAACTGTTATGGAGTCGATCTCTGATACTGCTTGCACCAGTCGCTGGTTTCTTAAAAACCCCAAGACCAGTAACTCTGGGTATGCCCCTAAGGTCATGAGTGTGACCAACTCCCGTTTGTCGACGTAGACCGTCAGGGCCCGCTCAGCAGGAATAGAGACGGTTTCAAGCACGCCATTTTCGTTGAGTGCATTGACTTCGCAGGTGAGCGGTGCGGTCGCTTG
>CAJCCO010000110.1 GCA_903960915.1 uncultured beta proteobacterium | reverse complement strand
CGGCCATACTGGCTCCAGAGATAAGGACCTTCATGTGTGCGCTCCTGAGGCAGTGATGTCGATTGACGGTACAGAGAGTCTAGTGACGCTGAATTCAACCTCAAGAGAGAATTTTCATTCCGCTATAACTTTTCGGTAATGCCAGCTCGATGCGCTTTTGTGAACGGCGACCCCGGGAGTCCGAGAGCCGCAGTTCGGATCACTGCAGCCAGCGTTCGAACTGTCGGGTGCTGCACCATATGCCGTGGCACGAAAAAGCTCACGGGTGGCAGATTCCAGGTGAGCTTGTAAGGCAGTACGGCGCAAACGCCGCCCAGCACAAGTTCAGCCGCTACGTCGCGGGCCAAAATGGTGACCGCATTGGATTCGTTGCGCAGCACATTCTCGATGCTGCGCAAGGACATGGTTTCCACAATGGGTGAGGGAGGCTGCACACCCGCACTCAAAAAAATGGCACTGTAGGTTCGCCTCATGGGCGTATTGGGTGGCGGGAATATCCATTCAAGTTCGGCCATGCGAGCCCAGTTCAACACCCCTCGCGACAGCCTCGCACGACTCCTGGCTGGCACCAGCAAGCAAGGTTCTTGGTCATAGATGGGCTCCTGTGTAATTTCGTCGCCGATGGAATCATCAAACGAACGGCCGATGGCGCAGTCAAGTTCACGGGCATGCATCGCAGCCACCAGTTCATCGGTTGTACCTTCTTTGACGAGCACCGAGACTTTGGGACTTTGGCCCAACAAGTGGGTGAATGCTGCATTGAGCAAAGACTCCGGCACCTGAGGGGTGATGCCGATGCGCACACGCCCGGTGAGTCCGGTATCAATGGCTGCAAGTACGCGCGCCGCAGACTCCATATCTGCCAAAGTCACCAAAGCAAAGTGCAAGACCTCCTTGCCTGCTGCCGTTGCTTCGAGGCCACGACTGGTTCGGTCAAACAAGCGCGTCATGAAGATGTCCTCGACTTCGCGCAAGGACTTGGTGATGGCCGGCTGACTCAGTTTCATTTCCAATGCAACCCGCGTCAACGTGCGGTGACGAGCAACACTTTGCAGCAGCGCAAGATGCCGCAGCTTGAGACGAGACAACATGGAGTGTTGCAGGCGGAAAGCATGTTCGGTCATGAAGGAACCCCATTTCAAGGCCGTACGGGCGACCATCTGAAGTCTGCACAGCCATAACTTTTAAGTTATACGATAATAACAAATCAGGTATAAAAAGTAAATTGGCAGCCATAAACTTTGGCCGTGATTAGGTTTATCTCACCTTCTTCAGGAAGCTCAATGATGTTGACCACCGACCTGTGTACCAAGCTGCTTGATGCCATGTCTGATGCCCCTGATGCTGCGACTGCACTAAGACAGGTGGACGCCTTCCGACGGCTGTTCGCAGGGCCGGGGACATTCAGCATTCAACTGAATGTCACTACTCGAGACGATCCCAAAAACGAGATACTGCTTCAGCGTTTTTACTCTTCACATGCCAGTAACTTTCCGGTCAAAGGTCGAAAGCACAAGACGCTCACACCATGGACAAAAACGCTTTTCGTCGACGGCGACATCTTTGTTGCAGAAGGTGAGGAGGCGCTGTCGCAAACTTTTGATGACTACCCACAAATGCGTGCGCTGGGACTGAACACGGCGATCAATGTACCGATGCTCAAAGACCGGTTGTGCTATGCCACTTTCAATGTCTTCGGCAAACGGGGTCGGTGGCAAGCCGACGAGATCAGTGCCGTGCGCCTGCTTGCTCTGACTGCTACACGCTGGGTGACACCCATTGAGAATTTATCGTATGTCTTTGATACGGCCTTGCCAGCTTCACTGACAACCGCCTGAAAGGTACGCACCATGTCTGTCGGTACTCTGAACCACTACACCATTCGTTGCTCGGTTTCCAGCCTGGCGCCGCTGCTGGACTTCTATACACGCGTGATAGGCCTGAAAGTAGGTGCACGCCCTGACATTCCGGCACCTGGCTACTGGCTCTACAGCCAGGGGCAGGCCATCGTTCACCTTTATGCGATTGGAGAGCAAAAGGATGTCGGCACGGGTCCGCTGGATCACATTGCCTTCAGCGCCAGCGGACTTGATGAAATGCGTGCATCGCTCAGGGCTATGAACATTGCATTCGAGGAAGCCCCGGTGCCGGGCTGGCCCTTGCACCAGGTCTTTTTGCGCGATCCCTCGGGTCTGAAGGTTGAGCTGACCTTTTCGCTGAACGATCAGACATGACCGATTTTTTGACAATCGGTGTGACACGCATGGCCTACCAGGTCCGTGGGCGCGGACCTGCCCTGCTTTTGCTGCATGGGGCAGAAGCCAATCGGCACAGTTTCGACGCGCTGACAAGGCATTTGTCAGATCACTTCACCGTCATTGCATACGACCAACGTGACTGTGGCGAAACGCAAGCACCCGACGAGCCAGCCACACTGGCTGATCTGGCCGATGATGCGCATGCACTGGTCTGTGAACTCGGCTTTTCACAAGTCCATGTATTCGGCTCTTCCTTCGGGGGGCGCGTCGCTCAGGCCTTGTCTGCGCGATATCCCGAACAGGTCGATAGACTGGTACTAGGCAGCACCTGGCCCTTGCCGCACGCTCTCAAAGAGCTCAACCCGCAGGGCATGGCGCGCCTGCAAGCGTTACGCAGCGGCTTGCCCGATACAGCGCAAGAATTAGCGGGCTTATTTTTTCCCGAACATTTCCTGCAAGAACACCCCGAATTGCGCCGCATCTTCAAGGACGTACAGGCCGGCCATGCGCGCTCGCTGCGGCGTCAAGCCGCAGTTGACTCAAGCGTGAGCATCGACTGGTCCTTGCTCACGATGCCGGTACTGCTCATGGCGGGCGAGCTGGACCAAATCGTACCGCCCCCCCTGACCTTGGGCATTGCAGAACAACTGCTTCATGCGCAAAAGGTCGTTCTCCCTGGCGTTGGTCACGCCACAACGCTGCAGGCACCAGATGCCGTAGCGGCCTACCTTGTTCGTTTTCTGACTGCTGAGCAGTCCTCACTTTGATCCCCCCCCTGAAAGGACTCATCATGTTACGCACCTTGAAGATCGTCGCCACCGCCAGCACCCTGCTGGTGGTGAATTTGGCACAGGCGGACCGTGGCGAAGACTGGCTGACCGGCAAGAACAGCGGCAAACCAGCCATCGCCTACACCGGCGCACCGATCGAATTGAAATACGGCCACCCCTCACCACCAGCCTCTGTGTTGGTACCTGTCGCCCAAGCCAACATCAAACGCATTGCTGCAGCCACCAATGGCAAGCTGCTCATCAAGGAATACGGCTCCGGCAGTCTTTTTGGTGCCAAGGATGGCTTCAAGGGCGTACGCACCGGTGTCGGCGAATGGGGCATTTGCTACCCAACCTACGAAGGCCGGGGCATGGCTTTGTCGCGCGTTTGGGAGCAACCCTTTATCACGCCATCCAACCCCATGGCCGCCACGCGCGTGGCACAAGAGTTGGCCAGCAAATACTTTGTTCCCGAATTCAAGAAACAAGGGGTTTCCTGGGGAAATTATGTGGCGTTTCAGCCTTCTGACGTCCTCAGCAAAAAACCCATTCGAAAAATCGAAGACCTGCAGGGAATGAAGATCGGTGCACAGGGCTTCTCTCCTGAAATCGCAAAGGCGCTTGGCGTCGCGCTGGTCAACCTGCCCTATCCCGAGCTGTACACAGCACTGCAGCAAGGCATCATTGATGCAGTCTTCTGGGTCGATGCCGGCTTCATTCCGTTCAAGCTGCATGAAGTTGCCAAGTACCACACGGCCCTGGCCCTCACTGGCGGCGGGGCATGGACCTGCTACAACACAGAAGCTGTGGCCAAACTGCCGCCGGATATCCATCAGGTCTTCATGCGTGGCCTGGAGCCCTTTGCCATGCAAAGCGTCAAAGTCTCAGGGATCGACTTCGCTGCCAAGGCTGTAGACGCTTACAAAGCAGCCAACGTGGAGATGATCACCTTGGCCCCAGCCGAACTCAAGCGATTCAAGGACAAACTGCAGCCGCTGGTGGACGCCTGGGCCGATGACCTGGAAAAGGACAAAATCCCCGCTCGCGCCTTGCTTAAAGATATTCAGACTTTGTCTGCCAAGTACCAGTCAATGACACCTGACGAACTGATGAAGTTGTCGATTGAGAATCCGATCATCGTCATCCCATGAGTGCACCGAGTTTGAACCAGCAGGTGTTGGACTCGCAGGAAGCGCGAGAGGAAGGCCTGGCTGTTCCCGTACTCAAGCCAAACGCATGGGGAGGCCGCTGGCTGAACGTGCGTTTGCCCGAATTGCTGCGTGAT
>CAJCCO010000109.1 GCA_903960915.1 uncultured beta proteobacterium | reverse complement strand
TTTTGATGAAGCCGAAGTTCTGGCTCATCCAGATGATCAGTTCCTCGCTCATGCGGCTGATGTGCACCATGCACAGGCTGGCCGCAGCGGTGAACTCGATGGCGAAGTCGCGGTCGCTCACCGCGTCCAGGCTGTTCTGGCAGACCTGGGGCTGGCCTCGCGCATCAACCATGCCCAGCGAGATGGCCACGCGCTCGCGGTCCAGCGGGTAGCTGGTGCCGGCCAAGGCGGCAGCGCCCAGCGGCAGGCGGTTGGTGCGCTGGCGCACCTCCTGCATGCGCTCGGCGTCGCGACTGAACATCTCCACATAGGCCAGCATGTGGTGGCCAAAGCTGATGGGCTGCGCCACTTGCAGGTGGGTAAAGCCGGGCAATATCACCTCGACGTTCTTCTCGGCCACCCCCAGCAAGGCTTTTTGCAGGTCCGTCAGCAGGCCGATGATCAGGTCAATCTCGCCGCGCAGCCACAGGCGCACGTCGGTGGCCACCTGGTCGTTGCGGCTGCGGCCCGTGTGCAGGCGCTTGCCGGCCATGCCCACCAGTTGGGTCAGTCGCGCTTCGATGTTGAGGTGCACGTCCTCCAGGTCCAGTTGCCACTCAAAAGCACCCGATTCGATCTCTGCGGTGATCTGGGCCATGCCACGCTGGATGTCGGCCAGGTCTTGCGCGGCAATGATGTGCTGCGCCGCCAGCATCTCGGCATGCGCCAGGCTGCCCCTGATGTCAGCTTGCCACAGGCGTTTGTCAAAGAACACACTGGAGGTGTAGCGCTTGACCAGATCGCTCATGGGCTCGGAGAAAAGGGCCGACCAGGCTTCAGATTTTTTGTCGAATTGGTTTGTCATGGCCTGATTTTAGAGGGGTGGTTACGGCCACTCCCGCGCCAATGTCCACGCCCCCACTCAAACAACCCTTTGGGGCTGTAGTCTGGGCAGACTCTGGCATAGTGTCCCCACGATGAAATTCATGCGTTTACTGGCCTTGATGGCCCTTTTCTTGCCCCAGTGGGTTCTGGCTACCGAGCTGGCTGATCAATTGCGCAGCGGCGATCATGTGTTGTTGATGCGCCATGCCGAAGCACCGGGCGGGGGCGACCCCGCTAACCTGCGTTTGGGCGACTGCAGCACCCAGCGCAATCTGGACCAGGCCGGTCGCCAGCAGGCGCAGGCGCTGGGCGTGTGGCTTAAAAAGCAGGGCGTTGACCAAGCCCGGCTCTTTACCAGCCCCTGGTGCCGCTGCCAGGACACCGCCACCCTGCTTGATCTGGGCCCCGCCACGACAGAGCCTTCATTGGCGTCGTTCTTCAACGAGCCTCAAAAGGCTGATGCCAGCACAGCAGCCTTGCGCGCCTTCATGGTGCGAACGCTGGCTGCTACCAAGGGCAAAGCCCTCATTCTGGTCACACACCATGTCAACATCCTCGCGCTTGTAGGCGAGAACGTGGCCTCCGGCGAGATGGTTTTGGCGCGCGTTGACCGGCAGGGCCGGGTGCTGTCCTACCAGCGCTTTCGTGCGCCCTGAACGAGCCCGCGTGCTTGGCGTGTCCGGCCTCACCCGGTATTACGCAGCCCCGCCGCAATGCCGTTGATGGAGATGTGGATACCGCGCTGTACCCGCTCATCGGTTTGGCCGGCGCGGTAGCGGCGCACCAGCTCGACCTGCAGGTGGTGCAGGGGGTCGATGTAGGGGAAGCGGTGGCGCATGGAGCGTTGTAGCGCAGCGTTGTGTGCCAGGCGCTGTTTGTCGCCGGTAATCAAGGCCAGCGCGGCGGCGGTGCGGTGCCACTCGGCTTCTATGGCGGTAAAAATTTTCTTGCGCAAGCGCGCATCGGTCACCAGCTCGGAATAGCGCGAGGCCAGCGCCAGGTCGCTTTTGGCCATCACCATGTCCATGTTGGAGAGCAGGGTTTTGAAGAAAGGCCACTGCTTGTACATCTGTTGCAGCACGGCCAGTTTGTCTTTGTGCGCTTTGCCGTGCACGTTCAAAAACTGGTCTACCGCCGAGCCAAAACCGTACCAGCCGGGTAGCGTCAGGCGGCACTGGCCCCAGCTAAAGCCCCAGGGGATGGCGCGCAGGTCTTCAATTTTTTGTGTGGCTTTGCGAGAGGCCGGACGTGAGCCAATGTTCAGCTCGGCGATCTCACGGATGGGGGTTGAGTCAAAGAAATATTCGGTAAACCCCGGGGTCTCATACACCAGGTGCCGGTAGGCGGCCATGCTGCTTTGGGACAGTTCAGCGGCAGCCAGCAAAAACGGCTGAGTGGCCGGTTTGGTGGGTTGCAGCAGCGTGGCCTCTAGCGTGGCTGCAACCAGGGTTTCCAGGTTGCGCCGGCCAATTTCGGGGTTGGCGTATTTGGAGCCAATCACTTCACCTTGCTCGGTCAGGCGAATTTGCCCGCGTACGGTGCCCGGGGGCTGCGCCAGAATGGCTTGGTAGCTGGGGCCCCCGCCCCGGCCCACGGTGCCGCCGCGACCGTGGAACATGCGCAACTGGATACTGCGCCCGCTGCGGGTGTCAGTGGCCAATTGGTCAAACAGCTCGACCAGGTCAATCTCGGCACGGTACAGCTCCCAGTTGCTGGTGAAGATGCCGCCGTCTTTGTTGCTGTCGGAATAGCCCAGCATGATGTCTTGCTCGGCGCCGCTGCGGATGAGTAGCTCTTTGACACCGGGCAGGGCGTAAAACTCGCGCATGATGGGCGCGGCGTTGCGCAGGTCTTCAATGGTTTCAAACAGTGGCACCACAATCAGGTCGCTGTGGCTGGTGTTCTCGCTCAGCAGGCCTTGCATTAGCCCGACTTCTTTTTGCAGCAGCAATACTTCAAGCAAGTCGCTGACGGTTTCGGTATGGCTGATGATGTAGTGGCGAATGGCTTGGGCACCAAATTGCTGACGCATGACTTGGGCCATCTCAAAAATGGCCAGCTCGCCTTGGGTGTGTGCCGAATACTCGGCCGCCATCACGCGCAGCGGACGTGCCTCGTTGAGCAGGTCCACCAGCAAGTGGCGCTTGGCCATTTCGTCCAGGCCCGCGTAGGCCGGCTCCAGCCGGGCCACTGCCAGCAGTTCGGACACCACGGCCTCATGTTTGTCTGAGCTTTGGCGCAGGTCTACCGTGGCCAGGTGAAAGCCAAACACTTCGACCGCCCGAATCAGCGGATGCAGGCGCTGCGCCACCAGGGGGGCGCCGTGGTTGGCCAGCAGCGAGGCTTCAATGGTGCGCAGGTCGGCCAGAAATTCTTCGGCGTTGGCGTAGGCGTTTTGTGGGGCGACGGCGTGGCGCGCGGCTTCACCGCCGGTCAGGTTCTTCAAGGCGGCTGCCAGGCGGGCGTACATGCCAATCAAGGCGCGTCGGTAGGGCTCGTCCTGGCGGTGCTCGTTGGCGTCTGGCGAGCGGTCGGCCAGTGCCTGCATGGCGGGCAGGCAGTCCACCAGCCGGGTGGAGAGCGACAGTTCACCGCCCAGAAAGTGCACCTCGGTCAGGTAGTGGCGCAAGGCCACATCGGCCTGGCGGCGCAGGGCGTGCGACAGGGTTTGCGCGCTGACGTTGGGGTTGCCATCGCGGTCGCCGCCAATCCACTGGCCCATGCGCAAAAAGCTGTGCACCGGGTGCTGGCCGAGTTCGCGCTCCAGGTCGGCGTAAAGCTTGGGAATTTCGCGCAAAAAAGTGGACTCGTAATAGCTCAGCGCGTTCTCCACCTCGTCAGCCACGGTTAGCTTGCTAAAGCGCAGGAGCCGGGTTTGCCAAAGTTGCAGCACGCGCGCGCGCATCTGGTCTTCATTGGCGCTGAGTTCGCGTGGGGTCAACGCGTCTTTGCGGGCGCTGACCGCTGCGCCCTTGAGTTTGATGTCGTCACGGGTGGTAAGCAGTTGGGCAATATCGCGTTCGGCGTCCAGAATGCTTTTGCGCTGCACCTCGGTGGGGTGCGCTGTCAGCACGGGTGAGACATAGCTGGTAGCCAGCGTTTTGGCGATGGTGCGCGGCGTGATGCCGGCCCAGCGCAGGCGAGCCAGCGCCACTTCAATGCTGCCTTCTTGCGTGTCACCCGCGCGCTCATGGATGGCGCGGCGGCGAATGTGGTGGCGGTCTTCAGCCAGGTTGGCCAGGTGGCTGAAGTAGGTGAAGGCGCGAATCACGCTCACCGTTTGGTCGCCGCTCAAACCTTTGAGTAGTTTTTTAAGCGCCTTGTCGGCTGCGTGGTCGGCATCACGGCGGAAAGCGACCGAGAGCTTGCGTATTTGCTCAATCAGCTCATACGCTGCAACCCCCTCTTGCTCGCGAATCACGTCACCCAGGATGCGGCCCAGCAAGCGGATGTCTTCCACCAGGGGGCGTTCGTTCTCTTTTTCTTTGGCTGAAGCGTCGGTTTTAAGGGCTTGGGTCATGAAATTTGGCGGTTGAAAAGAGGGTGTTTTGGGGGGTGTGCCATGCTAGCATTCAAGGCTACCTATTGATTACCAGCAGGTTACCACCCCCCCCTGATTTTCCATTCTTAACCAGAGCCCGCCCGCGCATGAGCAGTTTGACCATAGCAACCCGAGAAAGTCGTCTGGCCCTGTGGCAGGCCGAACACGTCAAAGCCCTGCTAGAACAACACGGCCACCAAGTCACCCTGCTGGGCATGACCACCAAGGGCGACCAAATTCTGGACCGCGCCTTGAGCAAGGTGGGCGGCAAAGGCTTGTTCGTCAAAGAGTTGGAAGTGGCGTTGGAAGAAGGCCGTGCCGATTTGGCGGTGCATTCCCTCAAAGACGTGCCCATGGATTTGCCCCAGGGCTTTAGCCTGGCCTGCGTGATGGCGCGTGAAGACCCGCGCGATGCGCTGGTGTCGCCGCACTTTTCTTCTTTGGCGGCGCTGCCTCAAGGGGCTGTGGTGGGTACCTCTAGCCTGCGCCGCATGGCCTTGCTGCGCGCTTTGCGTCCTGATTTGAAGATTGAGCCCTTGCGCGGCAACCTGGACACGCGTTTGCGCAAACTCGACGAGGGCCACTACGACGCCATTGTGCTGGCCGCCGCTGGCCTCAAGCGACTGGGGCTGGGGCAGCGTATCTGCGAGGTATTTGAACCTGCGGTGATGTTGCCCGCCGCTGGCCAGGGCGCCTTGGGCATTGAAGTGTGCAGCCACCGCCAGGACGTGATGGATGCGCTGGCCCCGCTGGCGCACCCAGACACCTGGCTTACCGTGGCCGCAGAGCGGGCCGTGAGCCGTGCCATGGGCGCGAGTTGCTCCATGCCGCTGGCGGCTTTCGCCACCTTGCAGGACGGCACGTTGCACTTGCGCGCCGCTTGGGGCGACCCCGAGGGTGCATTGCCACTGGTGCAGGTGCAAGCCCGCGCTACTGCCTCAGGCCGGCTGGAGGCTGCTGCGCTGGGCACCCAGGTGGCCCAGGAACTGATGGCCGGTGTCACTGCGGCCGGTGGCACCCTGCTTACGCAAGACCAGCCCAGCGGCCACTAACCATGCGTGTGATCGTGACGCGACCGGCGCGCGAGGCGGCCCAATGGGTGCAGGAATTGTCCCAACAAGGTGTTCGAGCGCAGGCCCTGCCTTTGATTCAGGTGGGGCCGGTGCCAGAGTTGGCGCCTTTGCAGGCTGCCTGGCGCCAGTTGCCAGCCTTTGCCGCCGTGATGTTTGTCAGCGCCAATGCGGCGGAGCAGTTTTTTGCCGCCAAACCGGCCTCAGCTTCAACCTCAGCCTTCACGGCTGAAGGCGCGCTTCAACCCCGGGCCTGGGCCACTGGCCCTGGCACAACGGCCGCTTTGCTGCGTGCTGGCGTGGCGCCGGCGGTTCTGGATGCACCGCCCGCCGACGCTGCCCAATTCGATTCTGAAGCCCTGTGGGTGCGCGTGAGCCACCAGGTTCAGGCGGGTAGCCGGGTATTGATCGTGCGCGGGCGTGACGCGGTGGCCCTTGACGCGACTGGTGCCGCTGACACGGTTGCGCCCGATGCCGCAGGCGTTGGCCGCGACTGGCTGGCCCAGCGCATCCAGCAGGCGGGCGCTCGCGTGGAATGGGTGGTGGCTTACCAGCGAACCGCGCCGGTCTGGCTGGCCCCTGAGCGCTCCTTGGCGCAGCAGGCCGCCAGCGATGGCTCGGTCTGGCTTTTCAGCAGCACCCAAGCCGTGACCCACTTGCTGGCTTTGCTGCCGGGGCAAGCCTGGACGGCAGCCCGTGCCGTAGCTACCCACGCCCGAATTGCACAAGCCTTGAGAAATGCCGGTTTTGGCAGGGTCACCGAGTCGCGTCCTACCCTGCGTGACGTGATGGCCTCTATAGAATCGATGCCATGAACCCTGAACCCAGCCCGCCCGCGACGCCCCATTCCTCCCCGTCGGACGCGCCAATCGTTGCCTCTGGCCTGCGCTCCGGCGCTTGGCTGGTGTGGCTGCTCAGCGCGCTGGCCTTGGTAGCGCTGGTGTCGAGCGGGCTGCTGTGGCAAAAGCTATCTTCCATTCAGGAACACCTGGCGCGCCAAAGCGCCGAGTCCTCGGGACTGTCGCAGGAGGCGCGTGCCCAGGCCAAGCAGGCGCAGGAACTGGCGCGCGAGACGGCTGCACGGGTGTCTGTTTTTGAGGCGCGTTTGAGTGAGATTGCCCTGCAACGCAGCCAGCTCGAAGAGCTGATGCAAAGCCTGTCGCGCTCGCGTGATGAAAACCTGGTGGTCGACATTGAGTCCTCCATCCGTCTGGCCCAGCAGCAGGCCCAGCTCACCGGCAGTGTGGAGCCTTTGTTGGCCGCTTTGAAAAGCGCCGACCAGCGCGTGCTGCGCGCGGCCCAGCCCCGGCTGACGACCTTGCAGCGGGCCCTGGCCCGTGACATAGACCGCATCAAGTCGTCCACCGTGAGCGATACCCCCAGTCTGCTGATCAAGCTCGACGAACTGGTGCGCCTTGCCGACGAGTTGGTGCTGGCCAATGCGGTGGTGTCGCCGTCGGCCCTGACATCGTCCAAAACGCTGGGTTTGGAGCCCGCCCAGAATTGGTGGCAGCGCGTCTTACAGCGGGTGCTGGACGAAGCCCGTGGCCTGGTGCACGTCAGCAGCATTGCGCAGCCCGAGGCGGCGCTGCTGTCGCCCGAACAGTCGTTCTTTCTGCGCGAAAACTTCAAGCTCAAGCTGCTCAATGCGCGCCTGGGCTTGTTGGCACGCCAACTGGAGTCTTCGCGCGCCGACATAGCGGCGGCATCGGGCTCACTCAACAAGTACTTTGACGCTACCCACCGCAAAACCCAGGCGGCTGCCACCTTGTTACAGCAAGTGCAAGAACAAATGAAGACGCTTCAGTTGCCCCGGGTGGATGACACGCTGGCGGCACTCACCACGGCGGCGGCGGGGCGCTAAGCATGCGCGCTGCCTTGTGGTTTTTAGCCCTGTTTGGCATGGCCGTGGCCGTGGCCCTGTTTGCGGGCAACAACCAGGGCACCATCACCGTGTTCTGGCCACCGTATCGGGTGGACCTGTCCTTGAACCTGGTGGTCTTGCTGCTGGCCTTGCTGTTTTTTGTGATGCACGTGGCCTTGCGCGCCCTGGCGGCTTTGTTTGCCATTCCCGGGCAGGCGCGGCGCTGGCGCTTGCAACACCAGGAACGCGCCATGCACGTGTCGCTGCTTGAATCGCATGCCCACCTGATTGCCGGGCGCTTCATTCGCGCCCGCAAGGCTGCAGACATGGTTTTGTCGCGTGAAAACACCGTGGCGCGCAGTGGCGAGTTGCTGCCCTACGCCGGCCGATTGCGTGTGCTGTCACACCTGTTGGCGGCCGAAAGTGCCCACACCTTGCAAGACAAAGCCTCACGCGAAGAGCACTTCCGTTTGGCCCTGGATGAAGCGATGCGGCGCGACACCCGGGAAACGCAGGAAGGATTGCAATTGCGTGCAGCCCGCTGGGCCCTAGACGACCATGATGCAGCCCAAGCCCTGCAGTGGCTGGATGAACTGCCACTGGGTGCTGGACGGCGAACGATTGCCCTGCGTCTGCGGCTCAAGGCCGCCCGCATGGCACACCAAACGCTGGGGGCGCTGGAGACTGCACGGCTGTTGGCCAAACACCGGGCTTTTTCACCCGTGGCTGCACAGGGCATCTTGCGCGGCCTGGCGCTGGAACTGCTCAACGCAGCCCACGACCCCGACCAACTGCAAACCGCCTGGGACCAGTTGGAGCCGCTTGAGCAAGCTATGCCCGAAGTGGCTACCCAGGCGGCCCAAAAAATGTTGCAGCTGGGTGGTGATGTGAACTTGGCACGCACTTGGTTGTTGCCAGTTTGGGAGCAAATGTCACACGCTGGTGCCTTGACCCAGGCGCAGGTGGTCAACCTGATTCGCGTGTTGGAAAACAGCTTTTTGCAGGGTGACGCGGTGCCCGACCCAGCCTGGCTCACGCGCATTGAAAAAACCCAAATGGCCAACCCGGGCGACGCGCCCCTGCAATACCTTGCCGGCATTGCCTGCATGCGCCTGCAACTCTGGGGCAAGGCCCAGCAGTTGTTGAAGCAGGCCATGCCCCGGCTCCAAGACCCCACACTGCAGCGCAGCGGCTGGCTCGCCTTGGCTGAACTGGCCGAACGCAAAGGCGAGGTCACCGCCGCTACGCAGGCTTGGCGTCAGGCGGCTAAGAGTTGAGGGTTGCTTGCGGATAAATGCTTGGCTGAGTGTTGATGGCACAGCACGCCAATTTCCGCCATAGATGCATCGGCCAGCAAAAGCGCATTTCAAATGCCTCGGTATAATTTTGCAAATCTAAAGTTTAAACTTAAATTTGCAAAATGATCCCCCGTGCTGCTGCCCACACCTTGGAACGTCTCGCTAAAGGCTTTCCCGTGGTCGCGCTCACGGGGCCTCGGCAGTCGGGCAAAACCACTTTGGCCAAATCGGTGTTCAAGGACAAAACCTATGTGTCCTTGGAAAATCCCGATGAGCGGGAGTTCGCCCTACAAGACCCCAAGCGTTTTTTGCAGCGCTTTCCCAATGGGGCGGTGTTGGATGAGGTGCAGCGCTGCCCCGAGCTGTTGTCGTGGCTACAGGGCTGGGTGGATGAGCGCGGCATCATGGGTGACTTTGTGCTCACGGGCTCCGCGCAGTTTGACTTGATAGCTGGCATCACCCAAACGCTGGCCGGTCGTGTAGGCCGTGTCGAACTGCTGCCGTTGAGCGCAGATGAATTGGCTGCCGCGGACCTAGCCCCCGCTGACTTGAACACCGCTTTGTTGAAGGGCGGCTACCCCGCGCTGTATGACCGCGAGGTGTCGCCCCAAGACTGGTTTGCGAACTACATCGCCACCTATCTCGAGCGCGATGTGCGGCAATTGATCGCGGTGCGCGATTTGGGCCAGTTTCAAACCTTCGTCAAAATGTGCGCCGCACGTACGGGCCAGTTGCTGAACCTCTCGTCTCTTGGGGCCGATTGCGGCATTACCTCTGTGACGGCCAAACAATGGTTGTCGGTGCTCGAAGCCAGCTATATCGTGACCTTGTTGCAGCCGCACCACCGCAACTTTGGTAAGCGGTTGGTCAAAGCGCCAAAACTCTACTTTTGTGATGTGGGTCTGGCCGCTTGGTTGCTGGGCATTCGCGACATCGTCACGCTGGAAACCCATGCCGCACGCGGTGCACTGTTTGAAACATATGTTGTTGGTGAACTGACTAAACAGCGCCTGAATGCTGGTAGGCCTTGCGATCTTTTCTTTTGGCGCGACAGCTCGGGCAATGAAGTAGATGTGCTGATTGAAAGCGCCCAAGGCCTGCAAGCCCTTGAGATCAAGTCGGGCAGCACCTTTGCCAGCGACTGGACTAACAGCCTGAGTAAATGGCAAAAATTCGCAAGTAATGAAAGCCTGCAACCCTCGCTGGTGTACGGAGGAACCGAGTCTTATGCGCGCGAGGGCGTGCATGTTTGGGGCTGGCAAGAGATTGGCAAGATTACTTTTGAATCTTCTTGATCAGACCCACGCGCATAAGAGCCAGTCGCTGGTGCAGCGATTTATGTCATCAAGAAGCTTCAACGCCCGGTGTGATGAAACCCAAAAAAAAGGGGCACTTCAAGTGCCCCTTTTTGCTTCAAGCCCCTGCGGGCTGTTGCGTTTTAGCTGCCAGATTTTTCTTCAAACGGCAGGTTCATATTGCGCAAGTCGCGTTTGGTTTCTACCAGCACCAGCGGGGCTTCCGTGATTTGCACGACGGGAGGGCGCTCGCGCGGCACGCGCACGGGTTTTGGCTCGGCGGCAATGGCGGCTTGCACGGCGGCGATCTTGGCCGGGTCGGAGTTGACCCAGCTTAAACCGGAGCCTTGCGCCACTTGGGCCAGGTCATTCAAAGGCAACTCGAAAGAGGTGACCTTAGGCATCTCGGCAGACGCTGCGCTAACTGCAGCCTGCGGGGCTACTTTGACGGCTACAGGGGCCTGCACGGGAGCGGCTGCGGCCACGGGAGCGGGCGCAGCTGTTACTGGTGCCACAGGTGCTGCAACTTCAGCTGGCGCAGCTGGAGCTGCAGCTTGAGCTGCCACAGGTGCGCTATCAGCGGGGGCGCTGAAGTAGGACTTGCGTGGCTCGGCAGGGGCTTGACCTTGACCCGCCTCGTCGCCGTGGCCGTTATGGCTCTGCTCGCCGGTTGGCTCGCTGAAGCCGCCTTCGGCACCTGACTCCTGGCGCTGACCTTGCGGTGCACGCTCGCTGCGCTCACCACGGGGGGCACGTTCGCGGCCGTAGCGGTCGCGTGAACGCTTTTCGCGTGGCTCGGTGCCCTCGGGGCGGGCGGTCGACTCCTGGCCTTGCTCAAGTCCGCTGGATGCTTCCTGCGTAGACAGGGCTTGAGGGGCTTGCTGATCTGAGCGTCCTGCATCTGGGCGGTCGCCTTCTTCCTGGCGACGGGCGCGTTCTGGGCGACGCTCATTGCGGCCACCGCGTTCGCCGCGCTCAGTACGTTCACCACGCTCGGAAGGCGCGCCTGCTGCATTGGCCGCTACGGCTGGGGCGGCTTCACCACCTTCACGGGGTTCGTTGCGGCTGCGCTCTGCACGCTCACCGCCTTCGCCACGTCCACCCCGGCCACCACGGCCACCGCGCTCGCCACGCTCTGTGCGTGCAGGGCGGTCTTGTGGCTCACCACGGGCGCCTTCAGGCGCGCCCAGGTTCACGTCTTGGGCCAGGGGTTTGCCTTCGGCATCAAAGCGTTCACGCTGACCGGGGGCCGAGCGCTCAGCACCGCCGCGTCCACCACGGCCACCACGGCCGCCGCGTCCTTCACGGCCTTCACGACTTTCACCGCGGGGTTCGCCACGGCCTTCACCGCGCCCACCGCGGCCTTCACCGCGTGGCTCACCACGACGTGCGCCATCACGGCCACCGCGTTCTTCGCGTTTGATGTCCTGGGCAGGGGCTTTGGCGGGTGCCACAGGTGCTGGCGCGGGAGCAAACAATTGTTTGATCCAGCCAAAGAAGCCTGTTTCGGCCTTGACAGCGGTTGGTGCAACGGGCTGGGCAGCGGCGCGGGGGGCAGCAGCCACAGGGGCGACGGCTTCAGCGCGAGGGGCTGCGGCGGGTGCCGGCGCATCGGGCAACACGCCTTTGATGACGGGCGTTTGCTTGTTGGTGGGCTCTTGCGAACGGCGTGTGACGCCAGTGGCCTCTTCCATGTCGTCAGCCATTTTGTAGCTGGCTTCGATGTGGTCCAAACGTGGGTCGTCGTGCTTCAGGCGTTCGAGCTTGTAGTTGGGCGTTTCCAGCGTTTTGTTGGGCACCATCAGCACGTTGATGCGCTGCTTGAGTTCGATTTTGGCGATCTCGGTGCGCTTTTCATTGAGCAGGAAGGACGCCACATCAACGGGCACCTGGCACAGCACCGAGGCGGTGTTGTCCTTGAGGGACTCTTCTTGGATGATGCGCAAAATTTGCAGGGCGCTGGATTCGGTGTCGCGAATATGGCCGGAACCACCGCAGCGTGGGCAAGGAATCGAGGCGCCTTCCGACAGCGCAGGGCGCAGGCGTTGGCGGCTCATTTCCATCAGGCCAAATTTGCTGATGGTGCCGAACTGCACGCGGGCGCGGTCTTGGCGCAGCGCGTCGCGCAGGCGGTTTTCCACGTCGCGACGGTTGCGGCTTTCTTCCATGTCAATGAAGTCGATAACGATCAGGCCGCCCAAGTCACGCAGACGCATCTGGCGGGCCACTTCGTCAGCGGCTTCCAGGTTGGTGCGGGTGGCGGTTTCTTCGATGTCGCCGCCTTTGATGGCGCGTGCCGAGTTGACGTCCACCGAGACCAGGGCTTCGGTGTGGTCGATCACGATGGCGCCGCCGGAGGGGAGTTGAACGGTGCGGGCGTAGGCCGATTCGATCTGGTGCTCGATCTGGAAGCGGCTGAACAAGGGCGCATCGTCGCGGTAGCGTTTGACGCGGGCCGCGTGCTCAGGCATGACGTGGGCCATGAACTGCTGCGCTTGCTCGTACACGTCGTCGGTGTCGATCAGGATGTCGCCAATGTCGTTGTTGAAGTAATCGCGGATGGCGCGAATCACCAGGCTTGACTCTTGGTAAATCAGGAATGCGCCCTTGCCACCTTTGGATGCGCCGTCGATGGCGCTCCAGAGTTTGAGCAAGTAGTTCAAGTCCCATTGCAACTCAGGCGCGCTGCGGCCAATGCCGGCGGTACGCGCAATGATGCTCATGCCGTTGGGGTATTCGAGCTGGTCCAGCGCTTCTTTGAGTTCAGCGCGGTCTTCGCCTTCAATACGGCGCGACACACCGCCACCACGTGGGTTGTTGGGCATGAGCACCACATAGCGCCCGGCCAGCGAAATGAAGGTGGTGAGGGCTGCGCCCTTGTTGCCACGTTCTTCTTTTTCCACTTGAACCAGCAGTTCCTGGCCTTCGCGGATGGCGTCCTGAATGCGGGCCTGGCTGGCCGACACACCCTGCTGGAAATACATTTTGGAGATTTCTTTGAACGGCAGGAAGCCGTGGCGGTCTTCTCCGTAGTCGACAAAGCAGGCTTCCAGCGAGGGCTCGACGCGGGTGACGACGGCCTTGTAGATATTGCCCTTGCGCTGTTCGCGCCCTTCAATTTCGATTTCGTAGTCGAGGAGTTTTTGTCCGTCGACGATCGCCAGGCGGCGTTCTTCAGCCTGCGTGGCGTTAATTAGCATCCGTTTCATGGGTAGCGTTCCTTCAATTCAAATAACCAACATGCTCTTGACGAGCTTTAGATACCAGAACTGACGCTTTGAATTGAGGGGAATTGCCGGAGAACCAGGACTTACACAATAAGTCTTGGCGTAGGCGCGTGGAGGGGAGCGAGGGGGTTGGGTTGTGGAAGTGCTGTTAATTCAACAGCGGGTAGCTCCCGTCGTACGGGCTTGGATGGCTGATACATGCCGAAAAACGGCGCGAAAACGCTCCGTTGGCAAATATGAATCAGGCGCATCAACACAAACATCTCGCTTCATTCCGTTCACAGACCATAGGTCTATGAATTTTGGGTATTCCGAATCAGGGTTTCAAGGCGTCGTCTTGACCGTGTGTGTTGCAGGCCACCCAAGCTTTGGCTTGTGGTTGACGTGCGAAACGACCCGGCGGTATCGACCTGCTAACGGCGCCGGCGTGGTGGGTGGACTAAACTCCAGCTAAATCAACCACTTACAGCGCGTCGCTAGTGAAACACATTATAGGGGTCATTCCCGCCCCTGCTTTGCCTCAAGTCAAATCCCTTCTCGTGGATGAAGATGGCGCCGGTCAGCGCCTAGATAACTTCCTGATGCGGCACCTCAAAGGCGTGCCCAAAACCCATGTCTACCGAATCATCCGCAGTGGCGAGGTGCGTGTGAACAAGGGCAGGGCGCAGGCCGATACCCGCATAGAAGCGGGCGACGTGGTGCGCTTGCCGCCCGTGCGTATTTCCGAGCGTGTGGCCGAGAAGTCGCAGGCCATGGCGGACAGCGTGGCCCGTGGCGCGCCAGCCCGTGAGTTCACCGTGCTGTTTGAGGACGACTGCCTGCTGGCTATCGACAAACCCGCCGGTGTGGCCGTGCATGGCGGCTCGGGTGTGAGCTTTGGGGTGATTGAGCAGCTACGCATGGCCCGCCCTCAGGCCAAGTTTTTGGAACTGGTTCACAGGCTTGACCGTGAAACCAGCGGTATTTTGCTGATTGCCAAAAAGAGAAGCGCCCTGACCCACCTACAAAATCAGTTTCGTGAGCGAGAAACCGGCAAGACGTATTTGGCCTTGGTGGCGGGCAAGTGGCCTGCCAATAAGAAAGTGCTGGACAAACCGCTGCACAAATTTTTGTTGCCCGATGGGGAGCGCCGCGTCAAAGTCACCACCCGGGACGACCCGGACGGCATGCCCTCGGTGACCCTGGTGAAAGTGCGCCCCAGCAGCGCCAGTCAGTTCAGTTTGCTGGAGGTCACCATCAAGACTGGTCGCACGCACCAAATTCGCGTGCACCTGGCCAGCGAGGGCCACCCGATCGCCGGCGATGATAAATATGGCGACTTTGAGCTCAACAAGTTGTTGCAACGCACGGGTGGCCTGCCGGCCCTCAAACGCATGTTTTTACACGCCTGGCGCCTGCATTTGACACACCCGGTCAGCGGCGAACCCCTGGCGCTGCTCACCCCTTTACCCCCCGAACTGGCGGCATTTGCCGACCGGGCCACCCCGTCGGAGTCCTGAAATGTCTGCTGCACGCTGTTTTGACTTGATTGCCTTTGACTGGGATGGCACCCTGTTTGATTCCACCGCCCTGATCGCCCGCTGCATTCAAAACGCCGTGCTGGATGTGGGCGGCACCATGCCCAGCGACCAAGCCGCCTCGTATGTGATTGGCTTGGGCTGGACCGAGGCGCTGACGCATGTTGCCCCCGACGTGCCCCGGGAGCGCTACCCGGAGTTGGGGGCGCGCTACCTGCACCATTACGCCCTGCGCCAGCACGACATCAGCTTGTTTGGCGGCGTGCTGGAAATGCTGCAAGCCCTCAAAACACGCCAGCACCTGCTGACGGTGGCCACCGGTAAAAGCCGCCCCGGGCTCAACGAGGCCTTGCAGGCGGCATCGCTGAAGGGAATTTTTGATGGCTCACGCACCGCGGATGAGACCCAGGGCAAGCCGCATCCGCTGATGCTCCATGAGTTGATGGCCGAATTTGATGTCAGGCCCGAGCGCGTGTTGATGATTGGCGACACCACGCACGACCTGCAAATGGCCCTGAACGCCGGTTGCCCGCGGGTGGGCGTGAGCTACGGTGCACATGAGCCCGAGGCTTTTCATGCCTTGAGCCCTTTGTACGTGGCCCATTCAGTGCGTGACTTGCACGACTGGCTGCTGGTCAACGGCTAGTCACGAATTACAAATTGTGAATTGATGAATGGCTAACTAGGAGCGCCTTGTGACGCAAGCACTTGTTCCCCTGTGCAATTCAGCCGACTTAAGCAACAGTGGCGAAGCCGTGCCTTTTGATGTGGTGTACGCCGGTCAGACCTGCCGCGCCTTTGCCATCCGCTTTCAGGGCCAGGTCTACGCCTACCTGAACCGCTGCGCCCATGTGGCCATGGAAATGGATTTTCAGCCCAACCGCTTTTTTGACAGCACCGGCCAGTGGCTGATGTGCGCCACGCATGGCGCGGTGTACCAGCCTCAAACCGGTGCCTGCCGTGACGGCCCGTGCCGTTCAGGCTTGGTCAAAATTGACCTTATCGAGTTTGACGGCGTTGTGCACTGGCATACTGCTTACAACCTCAAACCCCTGGAATTTTGAAATGACCGAACCCCACACGCCCGAAACCACGGGTGCTGCCGAGACTGACCCTTCAGCCTCACCTCAGATGCCAGTACAAACACCTCCCCCGGCGCCAGAAGCTGCGGCCCAAACAGCGGCCAAAACAACGGCCAATCCCACTGCAGCTGAGTCCTCGGTACCGTTGCCAGGTTGGGAGCGCGCGACCTTGGAGAAGTTGGCCTTTGCCACTTTGCACGAGCAGCGTCTGGCACGGCGCTGGCGTAACGGCGTGCGTCTGGCCTGGCTGGTATTTTTGGTGGCCCTGGTCTGGATCGGTTTGCGCCAGAATGTGACGTCTACCGATGTGTCGTCGCCTCATACGGCCGTGGTGGAGATCAAGGGCGAGATTGCTTCGGGCACTGAGGCCAGTGCCGAGTTGCTGGTGGTGGCCTTGCGTGCTGCTTTTGAGGATACCGGCGCCCAAGCCGTGGTTCTGCTCATCAACTCGCCGGGTGGCAGCCCGGTGCAGGCCGGCATCATCAACGACGAAATCACCCGACTCAAAGTCAAGCACCACAAGCCGGTCTATGCCGTGGTGGAGGAGTCTTGCGCATCAGCGGCTTATTACATCGCGGTGGCAGCTGACAAAATTTTTGTGGATAAAGCCAGCATTGTGGGCAGCATTGGCGTCCTGATGGACGGTTTTGGCTTCACCGGGTTGATGGACAAGCTCGGCGTGGAGCGCCGCTTGATGACCGCAGGAGAAAACAAGGGATTTTTAGACCCGTTTAGCCCTCAGTCGCCCAAGCAGCGCGCCTACACGCAAGCCATGCTGGATCAAATTCACCAGCAGTTCATTACTGTGGTGAAAGCGGGGCGCGGCAATCGACTGAAAGAAACCCCGGAGACCTTCAGCGGTTTGTTCTGGAGCGGCCAGCAGGCTATTGAATTGGGTTTGGCCGATCAACTGGGCAACCTGGACTTTGTGGCGCGAGAAATCGTGAAGGCTGAGGAGATCATTGACTACACGCGACGCGACAACGTCGCCGAACGCTTGGTCAAACGTTTTGGTGCTTCGATTGGCGAGTCAGCGGTTCGGGCCCTGCAAACCCAAGCAACGCTGCGCTGACAGCCAGCCGGGGCTCAAGCGTTATGACGCTTATCGGCCCAGGGCAAACACTGCCGGTGTCGAGTTGTCCAGCGTGGAGGCTTTTTGCTTCCATTGCTTGATGCTTTCGCTGCGGCAGACGCCACGGCTCAAGGTCAAGGCGCTGCATACGGCCAGGCGGGTGTTGTGCTGCAAGGTTTGCAGCAGGGCTTGCATCATGGCGGCGTTGCGGTAGGGCGTTTCGATGAAGAGTTGGGTTTGCCCGGTTCTGAGGGCCAGTGACTCCAGCTCTTTCAGGCGTGCCACACGTTCCTGAGCGTCTTGTGGCAAGTAGCCTACAAACGCAAAATTTTGGCCATTGAGGCCGCTGGCTGCCAGCGCCAGCAAGAGCGACACCGGGCCGGTTAAAGCCACCACTTCAATGCCCAGTTCATGCGCGGCGCGCACCACCGAAGAACCAGGGTCAGCCACGGCAGGCATGCCTGCCTCGCTCACGAGGCCCACGTCATGGCCGGCCAACGCGGCCGCGAGCAGGTGGCGGGCGTCAAAGTTGCCGGTGTGGTCTCCCTTTTTGTGCACTTCTCGCGGCAGTTCTTGAATAGACTGCGCCTGGACCACCGTGTGTAAGGGAATGATTTCGTTCACGCGCTTGAGGTAGGCCCGTGCCGACTTGGCGTTTTCACAGACCCAGTAATTCAAACGTGCCGCCACCTTGAGCGTACCCATGGGCATGGTTTCTTGCAGGTCGACCTGGGTGTCGCAGCCAAAATCCAGCGGGGCTGGCACCAAATAAAGTCGGCCCAAGGCGGCAGGCTGGGGTGATGCTTTCAAGTGCGTGCTCCCAGTAACTCAATACCCGCAGCTGAGAGCATCTGGCAGGTACGTATCAGCGGCAGCCCCACCAGCGCGGTTGGGTCGTCGTTCTCAATGGCGTCGAGCAAGACGATGCCCAGGCCCTCGCTTTTGGCGCTGCCCGCGCAGTCGTACGGGGTTTCGGCCAGCAGGTAAGCCTCAATCTCGGCGTCCGACAAGTCGCGAAATTTGACCTTGACCTGTGCCAGGTCCATTTGTGCAAACTTGCTCTCTTGGCAGACCACGGCCACCGCTGTTTGGAAAATCACGGTTTGGCCACGCATTTGCCTGAGTTGTGTCACTGCACGCGCATGGGTGCCCGGTTTGCCCAAGGGCAGTCCGTCCAGGTCAGCCACTTGGTCAGAACCAATCACCACACTGGCGGGAAACTGCGCCGCAACCGCGCGCGCCTTGGCCATGGCCAAGCGGCAGGCCAGTTGCATCGGGGTTTCACCCCGGTTTGGCGTCTCGTCCACGTCAGGGGCGACAACCGTGAAGGGAATGCGCAGGCGTGCCAGCAATTCGCGGCGGTAGGGCGAAGTCGATCCCAGAACCAGGGGGCGTGAGGTATTTTTTGACATCCCGCGATTCTCTTACACTGCAGACATGAATCAAGCGTCTTCAGCCCTCCATCTGGACATCAAGGCCATGGCCCAGTCCGCTCGTCACCTATCTGCCCAGGATTTGCTATCAACTTATGAGCGAATCATGCAGGAAACACAAGGCCTGGGCGCTGATCGCTTGTTGGATTGGTCGGCTCAGGGAGAGCTGCGTACCAATGAGGCTGGTGCTGAGCAGTTCTGGCTTCACCTGACTATGGATACCTGTCTGCCCCTAACTTGCCAGCGTTGCCTGGGTTTGGCCGACATGGTTGTTTCGGTAAATCGGTCATTTCGTTTTGTGGAGGGCGAAGCCGCCGCCGAGGCTGAGGACGAACTGGCCGAAGAAGACGTGCTGGCCTTGAGCCGCGACTTCAACCTGCATGAATTGATGGAGGACGAGGTGCTGATGGCTTTGCCCTTGTTTCCGCGCCATGAGGTCTGTCCGGTTGAGGTGAAACTGGCTGTGGCAGATGCCGAGTTTGAAGAGGCCAGTACCGAAAAAATCAATCCCTTTGCCGTCTTAGCCTCCCTCCAAAAAGGCAAGTCCAGTTAAGCCAAAGAGTTGCGCTACAATCTGAGGCTTCGCGCGTGACCCCCATCGCGCATTCAACTAACCCCCTGGTTGCTGCGGTTTCGCAACAACTCGAATCTTTAGGAGCGGACCATGGCCGTCCAACAGAATAAAAAATCACCTTCCAAGCGCGGTATGCACCGTTCGCACAATGCACTGGTTGTGCCAGGCATTGCGGTTGAGTCCACCACCGGTGAGACCCATCTGCGTCACCACATCAGCCCCACCGGCTTTTACCGTGGTCGTAAAGTGCTCAAGACCAAGTCTGAAGCCTGATTGATTTCATCCTGGCAAGGCCCGAAGCTACCGTATTTGTAGCCTCGGGCCTTTCTTTTGATGCCTCTGTTTTTCGTTATTCCCTGGCTGGTTCCATCTAGTTGTCCATGATTACTATTGCAGTCGATTGCATGGGGGGCGATCACGGCCCGCAAGTCACCCTGGTGGCCTGCCGTCAGTTTTTAGACCGTCACGAAGAGGCTCAACTTATTATGGTGGGCCTGCCTGAGTGCTTTAGCGGCTTCACCCACCCACGTGCCCAGTTGGTGGGTGCCAGCGAGGTGGTCACCATGGACGATCCCTTAGAAGTCGCGTTACGGCGTAAAAAAGACTCCTCCATGCGGATCAGTATTCAGCAGGTCAAGGATGGCGCAGCTCAGGCGGCGGTATCAGCTGGCAACACCGCGGCTTTGATGGCTATTTCACGCTATCTTCTCAAAACGCTTGACGGTATTGACCGCCCGGCCATTGCCGGACAAATCCCCAACGCAAAAGGCAAGGCCACCACCGTACTCGACATGGGTGCGAATGTGGATTGCAGTGCTGAACATCTCTTGCAGTTTGCGGTGATGGGTGCGGCCTTGGTGTCGGTGCTCAACGGTGAAGAGAACCCCAGCGTCGGGCTCTTGAATATTGGTGAAGAGGCTATAAAAGGCAACGAAGTCATTAAAAAAGCCGGTGAATTGCTGCGATCTGCGGCTAAATCTGGTGATTTGAACTTTTACGGCAATGTTGAAGGCAATGACATTTTCAAGGGCACGGCCGACATCGTGGTGTGTGACGGCTTTGTGGGCAACGTGGCGTTGAAAGCCAGCGAAGGCTTGGCCACCATGATTGTTAACTTCCTGAAAATGGAGTTTTCACGCAATATATTCACCAAACTAGCAGCCATTGCTGCTTATCCGGTCATATCAGCCCTTAAAAAGCGTATGGACCACAGGCGTTACAACGGTGGCGCCTTGTTGGGTTTGCGCGGGTTGGTTTTCAAAAGCCATGGGTCTGCTGACGCTGTGGCGTTTGAAAACGCCCTGGCCCGTGCGTATGATGCTGCCCGAAATAACTTGTTGGACCGCGTTCAGGCTCGTATTGCCCGTGCTGCGCCTTTATTGGCTGCACGCGAGGTAGCCCCGCCCGTCGAAGCAGCCCTTGTTTGATTGTTACTGATTCATGACTATCTATTCGCGCATTACCGGCACCGGCAGTTATTTGCCCCCCAACCGTCTGAGCAACGCCGATCTGGTGGCTCAACTGGCAGCGCAAGGCGTTGACACCTCTGACGACTGGATTGTGGAGCGCACCGGTATCCGGGCCCGCCACTTTGCCGCACCAGGCGTGTTCAGCAGCGACCTCGGTCTGGAGGCTGCACGCCGCGCCTTGCAGGCTGCCGGGCTGGAGGCGCAGGCCATTGACCTGATCATTGTCGCCACCTCCACGCCAGACATGGTGTTTCCCTCGACCGCCTGCATTTTGCAAAACAAGCTCGGTGCCAACGGCTGCGCGGCTTTTGACGTGCAGGCCGTGTGCAGCGGTTTTGTTTATGCACTGACCATTGCCGACGCCATGATTAAAACTGGCGCCGCCACCAAGGCACTGGTGATCGGCGCTGAAGTGTTCTCCCGCATTCTTGATTTCAAGGACCGCACGACCTGCGTGCTGTTTGGCGACGGCGCGGGTGCGGTGGTGTTGGAGGCATCCAGCACGCCTGGCATTCTGGCCAGTGACTTGCACGCAGATGGCAAACACGTAGGTATCTTGTGCGTACCAGGCCATGTCTCTGGCGGCGGCGTTCTGGGTGAGCCACTTTTGCGCATGGACGGGCAGGCGGTGTTCAAGCTGGCAGTCGGTGTGCTGGACGAAGCGGCGCGTGCCACGCTGGCCAAGGCGGGCAAGACCGAGGCTGATATTGACTGGCTTATTCCGCACCAGGCCAACATCCGCATCATGCAAAGCACGGCGCGCAAGCTCAAACTCTCCATGGATAAAGTAGTGGTGACGGTCGACCAGCATGGCAACACCTCGGCTGCGTCCATTCCTCTGGCGCTGGACAGTGCGGTGCGAAGCGGCAAAATCAAACCTGGTGAGACGCTCATGCTGGAAGGCGTAGGCGGCGGTTTCACCTGGGGTGCCGTGCTGCTCACGCTGTAATAATTTTCCATAGTGGGCAAAGGCGAGCGCCTTATTTCTCTCATTATTCTGAATCCACACGCATGAAACCATTTGCATTTGTTTTTCCAGGCCAGGGCTCTCAGTCTGTGGGCATGCTCGATGCCTGGGGCGATCACCCCGTGGTGCAGCAAGCCCTGAAAGAAGCTTCAGACGCGCTGCATGAAGACATGGGCCAACTCATCAGCCAAGGCCCCAAAGAAGCCTTGGCCCTCACCACCAACACCCAGCCTGTGATGCTGGTAGCGGCTGTAGCCGCCTACCGGGTGTGGATGTCTGAGACCGGTGTGGCTCCGGCTGCGGTGGCCGGCCATTCGCTGGGCGAATACTCGGCGCTGGTGGCCTCAGGTGTACTGACGCTTTCGCAAGCCGCCCCTTTGGTGCGCTTTCGGGCGCAGGCCATGCAGGAAGCCGTCCCGGTTGGCGTAGGCGCCATGGCCGCTATTTTGGGCATGGAGGCCGCCAAGGTCATGGCGGGTTGTGCCGAGGTAACTGCCAGTTTTGGCTCGGGGAGTTTGGAGGTGGTGGAGGCCGTCAACTTCAACGATCCGGCGCAAACCGTGATTGCCGGCAGCAAGGCTGCGGTAGAAAAAGCCTGTGAAGTCTTGAAAGCCCAAGGCGCCAAGCGCGCCTTGCCGTTGCCGGTGTCGGCCCCGTTCCATTCCAGCCTGATGAAACCCGCTGCTGAACGGCTACTGCAAGAACTGGCCAGTACCGTCTTTTTGCCACCCCAGATACCGCTCATCAATAACATTGACGTGGCCGTAGAAACCGATGCCGATCGCATTCGTGATGCCTTGTACCGCCAGGCGTTTGGCCCGGTGCGCTGGGTGCAGTGTGTGCAGGCGATCAAGGCGCGTGGTTTGTCCACCTTGGTCGAGTGCGGCCCCGGCAAGGTGCTCGCCGGCATGGTCAAACGGATTGATCCCGAACTGACCGGGCTGGCCTTGCTCGATCCGGCCAGCCTGGCTGATGTGAAAACTGCTTTGACAGGTGCCTGATATGACTGAAATAACTGACGTTGCGACAAGCATGCCCCCCTTTGCCGGCCAAATTGCTCTGGTGACCGGTGCGTCCCGCGGCATTGGTGCTGCCATTGCGCTGGAACTTGCGCAGCGTGGGCTGCACGTCATTGGCACGGCCACCAGCGACGAAGGCGCCGCCAAAATTAGCCAAACCCTGTCGGCCTACCCCGGCTGCAGCGGGAAAAACCTCAATGTCAACGATGCACTGGCGGCCCAAGCCTTGATTGACGACATCGTCAAAACTCATGGTGGTTTGCAAGTGCTGGTCAACAACGCCGGCATTACCCGCGACAACCTGGCCATGCGCATGAAAGACGACGAATGGGATGCGGTGATGGACACCAACCTCAAGGCCGTGTTCCGTATGAGCCGTGCCGTGATGCGCACGATGATGAAGCAGCGTTACGGGCGCATCATCAGCATCACTTCAGTGGTGGGCGCCTCTGGCAACCCGGGCCAGGCAAATTACGCTGCGGCCAAGGCCGGCGTGGCGGGCATGACCCGTGCGCTGGCACGGGAATTGGGTTCGCGCCATATCACGGTGAATTGCGTGGCCCCCGGCTTTATCGCCACCGACATGACGGCTGGCTTGCCCGAAGAGCAGCACAAGGCGCTGATGGCTCAAATTCCTTTGGGCCAGTTGGGCCAGCCCAGCGACATAGCCCACGCCGTAGCTTATCTGGCCTCGCCCCAGGCCGGTTATGTGACTGGCCAGGAGTTGCACGTCAATGGCGGCATGTTCATGGCCTGATGGCGCTGGCCGGTGTCCAGGCCAACCCAAAAATAAAGCCGATTTATCCGTTCGGCAGCTGGTTTGAGGAATTCATCCGAAGGCCGGCTAAAATCACGGATTCATTTACAACCCTCTGAGGGAACCCATGAGCGATATCGAAGCACGCGTCAAAAAAATCATAGCCGAACAACTCGGTGTAGAAGAGTCCCAAGTCACCAGCGAAAAAGCCTTTGTGGCCGATCTGGGCGCTGACTCCCTGGATACCGTTGAGCTGGTCATGGCCCTCGAAGACGAGTTCGGCATTGAAATTCCTGACGAAGACGCAGAGAAAATCACGACCGTGCAAAACGCCATCGATTACGCCAACACCCACAAAAAAGCCTAAGTCTTTTGCTATGGGTGCCAAAGCACCTTGGCTTAGACTGCGGCGGACGGTGCTCTTTAACAGCGCAGTCCGCCTGGCCGGCTTGATGCCGCCTTTGGCGGCTTTTCTCAGACGAACCACTGGTTGAAAACACTTATGTCCCGTCGTCGCGTTGTAGTAACTGGTTTGGGTTGTATCAGCCCCGTGGGTAACACGGTGTCAGAGGCCTGGGCCAACTTGCTGGCCGGAAAATCCGGCATTGATCTGATTTCCAAATTTGATGCATCCAGCTTCTCCTGCAAAATTGCAGGAGAAATCAAGGGCTTTGACCTGGAGGCCTACATGAGCTCCAAAGAAGCCCGGACCATGGATACCTTTATCCATTACGGCATTGCCGCTGCAAGCCAAGCTGTTGCCGATGCCGGTTTACCTGTTGGCGAGGCGCTTGATGATGAGTTGGCCAACCGTATCGGTTGTTTGATTGGCTCTGGCATTGGCGGTTTGCCCATGATCGAGAGCGTGCACGCCGAATACATGCAGCGTGGCGCTCGCCGAATCTCCCCATTTTTTGTTCCCTCCACCATCGTGAACATGATCGCTGGTCATGTGTCGATACGGTATGGTTTCAAAGGACCGAATCTGGCTATCGTCACCGCTTGCACCACCGGCTTGCACTGCATTGGCGAAGCGGGTCGCATGATCGAATACGGCGACGCTGACGTGATGGTGGCCGGTGGCTCCGAAGCCACGGTTTCGCCTTTGGGTGTGGGCGGCTTTGCCGCCATGCGCGCCTTGAGCACCCGCAACGATGACCCCACCACCGCCTCGCGTCCCTGGGACAAAGACCGTGATGGCTTTGTACTGGGTGAAGGCGCCGGCGTCATGGTGCTCGAAGAATATGAACACGCCAAAGCCCGCGGCGCCAAAATTTACGCCGAATTGGCGGGTTTTGGCATGAGCGGCGACGCGGGCCACATGACTGCCCCCAATATGGATGGTCCGCGCCGTGCGATGGTGGGCGCCATGCGTAACGCCGGCGTCAATGCCGACCAGATTGATTACCTCAATGCGCACGGAACGTCCACGCCCTTGGGGGACTTGAACGAAACCAACGCCATCAAAGCCGCCTTGGGCGACCATGCCAAAAAGACCGTGGTGAATTCCACCAAGTCCATGACCGGCCACCTGCTTGGCGGTGCCGGTGGCATTGAGTCGATCTTTACTGTGCTGGCCTTGCACCACCAAAAGAGCCCACCCACTATCAATATCTTCAACCAAGACCCCGAGTGCGACCTGGACTACTGCGCCAACACTGCACGTGATATGAAGATTGATGTGGCCCTGAAAAACAACTTTGGATTTGGCGGCACCAACGGCTCACTCGTTTTCAAACGCGCCCCTTGATGGCCCGGATCAAGTTCAAACCCTCACAGGCTGTTTGACTTCACCATGAACAACGCCCCAGCGGTAACTTATCCGGTGGGGCGTTCGCCATTTCAGGCCGGCCTTCTTGCCGTGCTGATCTTTGCGGGTCTGCTGGTCGCGCTGATGTGGTGCCTGGCACCTGGGGTGCTTGACTGGCGCCAGGGGTTGTTGGCGCTGTGTGTTGTGCTGTCCGGTGTCTGGGCAGGGTTGAACTGGCAGCGTAGCCCGGTGGGTCGCTTGCGCTGGGATGGGCAAGTCTGGTGCTGGACTGAAACCAGCACGGCGGTTGAAACCTGGGGTACTTTGAGCGTTCATCTCGACTTGCAGAAAGTGCTGCTGCTTTGCTTGCGGCCTGAAACGGGAGCGCCGATATGGCTCTGGCCCGAGCAGAACACCCGGCCTGCACGCTGGCAAGACTTGCGCCGCGCCGTTTTTGCGCATCAGGGCCGCTTACGAGACCAAGAGGCGATGGCGCACCCGGCAGGGTTGCACCTATGAGCGACACGCCCCAGCCCAGCAATAACCGGCAGGACAACGCCGCTAACGACAGTGACCTGCTGCTGGTGCAGCGCACAGTGGCCGGAGATCAGGGCGCTTTTGAGTTGCTTGTCTTGAAATACCAGCGCCGTGTGCAGCGGCTGATTGGCCGCATGGTGCGCGATGTGGACCTGGTGGACGACATTGCCCAAGAAACTTTCATACGTGCCTACCGGGCGCTGCACCAGTTCCGGGGCGACGCGCAGTTTTACACCTGGCTGTACCGCATAGCCGTCAACACCGCGAAGAAGTTTCTGCTGGAACTCAAGCGCGACCAAAGTATTTCGCAACCCTTTCGCCCGGCCGATGACGACGGGGATGAAACTTTTTCACGCGAAACGGAACCAAGTACAGACGAAACGCCCGAGTCAGTGCTGGCGGCCAAGGAAATTGCGATGGCTGTGAATGCTGCCATGGCGGCCCTGCCAGAAGATTTGCGCCAGGCCTTGGTCTTGCGTGAAATTGAAGGTTTAAGTTATGAAGACATTTCCGGCATCATGAATTGCCCCATAGGCACGGTCAGGTCCCGCATATTTAGAGCCAGGGAGGCTATATCCGCCAAAGTGAAGCCGATGCTTGAAAAACAAAACGGCAAGCGCTGGTAGGAAGCAGAGAAATGGACATGAAGACGCAAGATATGACGCAAGCACCTGGCAGCCAGGCTGAACTTGTCTCTGCCCTGGTGGACGGTCAATTACAGGGCGAGGCGTTTGCTAGCACGGTCGACTGGTTAGCACATGCTGAGGCCGCGCGGGCCAGTTGGCACACCTACCACGTGGTGGGCGAGGTGCTGCGCACCGGCGAGACACAGGGCTGCGGCCGTGACGCTGCGTTTCTGCAGCGCCTGCGCATGGGCCTGCAGCAGACCGACGACAAGACCGACAAGTTTGTGCCATTTCAAGAGGTGGCAACAGCCATTCCTGCCGTGCCGGTTGAAACCAGCGCTGAAACATTCGCTGCAACAAAGCTGCAACACACCAGTGCCAATGACACCTTCTTTTCCTGGAAGGGATTGGGCTTGGCTGCCTCGTTCGCCGCTGTTGTATTGACGGGTTGGACGCTGCTGGGCAGTTTTCAAGTGGAACAGCCTGCCGCTCAGCTGGCCCAGACCGAGCCCCTGGTCATGATGCGGGATCCGCGTCTGGATGCCTTGTTGGCAGCCCACAAACAGTTTGGCGGTACTTCCGCCTTGCAAACACCGGCTGGCTTTTTACGCAATGCCACTTTTGAGGGAGCAGCGCGTTGACGGACGAATTGAAGCGGTATCCGCAGTGCCTGCCTTCGGTAGGCAGGTCGCTGTTGAGCGTGCTGCTTGCGCTGCTGATGAGCGCCGTTGCCTGGCCTTTGCTCGCGCAGACGGCAGTCCCCGTCGCGACGCCGCCCCCAGAAGTCAAAACCGGTGAGCCCCTTCTTGCGGATTGGCTGGTGCGCTTGCATGAATCAGCGCGTCACCGTGCCTATGTGGGTACTTTTGTGGTGTCAGCTTCGGGCGCCATGGCCAGCGCCCGCATTTGGCATGTCTGTGAAGGCGACCAACAGATCGAACGCATAGAAGCCCTCTCCGGGTTGGCGCGTTCCATCTTTCGCAGAAACGACCAGGTCATGACCTTCTTTCCCGAGAGTCGTGTGGTGCTGGTGGAAAAGCGTGAGTCGCTCGGTCTCTTTCCTAATTTCTTGCAATCGGGCAACTCCGCCATTGCGCAGTTTTACCGACTCAAGGCGGCTCGCAGTGAGCGGGTGGCCGGCTACGCCACGGACCATGTGCAGTTGCTGCCGCTAGACAGTCTGCGTTACGGCTACGCGGTTTGGACCGAGAAGAAAACCGGTTTGGTCGTCAAGCTCCAGACGCTGGATGCGCAAGGGCGCGTGTTGGAGCAGTCTGCCTTCTCGGAATTGCGGCTTGATGTGCCGGTCAGCATGGACAAGTTGAGCCGCATGATGGCGCAAACCGATGGCTACCAGGTGGAAAAACCTGAGATGGTAAAAACCACGGCTGCGGCGCAAGGCTGGGCTTTAGGGGCCGCTGTGCCGGGCTTTGTTTCTATGAATTGCTTTGTTCGCCAGTTAGCCCTGGCAGGTGCAGGTAGCCGACCCGAGGCGACATTGCAGTGGATTTTTTCAGACGGCCTGGCCTCGGTGTCGCTGTTCATTGAGCCTTATGACCCACGTCGCCATGTGCAGGTGGGCCATGCCGTGATGGGCGCCACCTCGACGCTGACTCAACGCAAAGGCGACTGGTGGCTCACGGCCGTAGGCGAAGTGCCCTGGCAAACGTTGGCAGTTTTTGCGCAGGGGCTTGAGCGCAAGAAGTAAGGCCTTATTTAAGACCTCGAGTTTCAAGTTTTTATAGGAAATCTGATGATGATCGCGATGAATTTCAAAACACTGAATGCCTATGCGCTGTCTGGCCTGTTGGCGCTCGGAAGTGCCGTGGCCTTGTTGCCATCAGCCCCGGTCTACGCGCAGCAGCGAACGCTGCCAGACTTCACCGACTTGGTGGAGCAGGTCGGGCCGTCAGTGGTCAATATACGCACCCTTGAAAAAGTCAAAGCCAATGACAACGCGGGTGGCCCAGATGAGGAAATGCTGGAGTTCTTCAAGCGCTTTGGCTTGCCCATGCCCAATGTGCCGCGTCAGGCACCGCGCAGAAATCGTCCCCCCTCCCAAGATGAAGAGCAACCCCGTGGCGTGGGTTCTGGCTTTATTCTCTCCAGCGATGGCATGGTCATGACCAATGCCCATGTGGTGGATGGTGCGGACGAAGTCATTGTGACCTTGACCGACAAGCGCGAGTTCAAGGCCAGAATCATCGGTACCGACAAGCGCAGTGACATCGCGCTGCTCAAAATTGAAGCCACCGGTCTGCCCGCCGTGAAGGTGGGCGATGTCAGCCGACTCAAAGTGGGTGAGTGGGTCATGGCCATTGGTTCCCCCTTTGGCTTAGACAACACGGTCACGGCCGGTATCGTCAGCGCCAAGCAGCGCGACACGGGCGACTACTTGCCCTTTATCCAGACCGATGTAGCGATCAATCCCGGTAACTCAGGCGGGCCGCTGATCAATATGCGGGGTGAAGTGGTGGGGGTTAACAGCCAAATTTATTCCCGCTCGGGCGGCTCCATGGGCATTTCTTTTGCCATTCCCATGGACGAGGCTTACCGGGTGAGTGAACAGTTGCGCGTGTCTGGTCGTGTGACCCGTGGACGAATCGGCGTACAGATTGACCAAGTCACCAAAGAAATTGCTGAGGCCAGTGGCCTGGGCAAAGCGCAAGGTGCGTTGGTGCGCGGTGTTGAATCGGGCTCTCCGGCTGAGAAAGCTGGGGTGGAGGCGGGCGACATCATCACCAAATTTGAGGGCAAGGCGGTAGAAAAATCAAGCGACCTGCCGCGTGTGGTGGGCGCCACCAAGCCCGGCACCCGCAGCAGCCTGACGGTGTTTCGTCGTGGTAGCTACAAGGACTTGATGGTGACTGTGGCTGAAATTGAAGCCGATAAACCCACCAAGAAAGCGCCTGAGAAAGAAGAGAAGCCCAAGCAATCTTCTGCAGCCCAATTGCTGGGCCTGAGCGTGAGTGAGCTAAGTGATACACAGAAAAAAGAACTTCGTCTCAAAGGAGGCGTGAAGGTTGAAACTGCCGTAGAAGCTGCTGCCCGCGCTGGTTTGCGTGAGGGCGATGTGATCGTTGTCCTGGGCAATGTCGAGGTGGCCAATGTCAAGGAGTTCGAGGCGGCCGTGGCGAAATTGGACAAAAACAAAGCGGTCAGCGTGATGTTCCGGCGTGGCGATTGGGCGCAATACACCATGATTCGGCCCGCAAAGTAAGCCTTTCAAGCCCGGCGATGACCCCATGGCTTGGTAGGGATTTGCCTTTTTTTGTTGGATTTTTGAACAATTGGACGGGCAGAACTATTTTTTTCTGCCCGTCTTTTGATTCAATTTATGTTTGTGATCACTAACTTGAAAATCGCCTTACGACTGTTTTGGTTAGAATAGCGCTACATCAAGTTGGATTACTGGCATATTGAATGGACCGAAGTCCACATTACGGGATGAATTGAAGAACCCCACAGGTGCTCCACAGTTCACCCACAAGTTGTCCAGATGAATCCCTTTTGAAATTGTTAATAAGCTGTGTATAAAATTCTTGTTGCTGCACCGCAACGACTCCAGTTGGCCGCCGTTTGGACTGTACGTTTGGGTCTTTTTGCCTACAATGAACTTCCAACCTTCGCAGTTGCCAAAGAAAAGTTGGTTCAGGGCGCGTCAGAATTTGACGCGCCCTTTTTTCTTGCCTGCTCCTTTTTAATTCAACCACTTAAGTGTTCTCGTTGATGAATCACATCAGAAATTTCTCGATCATTGCGCACATTGACCATGGCAAATCCACACTGGCAGATCGCTTGATCCAGCGCTGCGGTGGTTTGCAAGAGCGCGAGATGGAAGCCCAGGTTCTGGACTCGATGGACATCGAAAAAGAACGTGGGATAACCATCAAGGCGCAGACCGCCGCACTCAAATACAAAGCCCTCGACGGCAAGATTTACAACTTGAATTTGATCGACACGCCCGGGCATGTCGATTTTTCTTATGAGGTGAGTCGTTCCCTCTCGGCGTGTGAAGGCGCGCTGTTGGTCGTGGACGCCAGTCAGGGCGTTGAAGCGCAGACAGTAGCCAATTGCTACACCGCGCTGGAGTTGGGTGTGGATGTAGTGCCTGTACTCAACAAGATGGATTTGCCCAACGCCGACCCAGAAAATGCCAAGGCTGAAATTGAGGATGTGATTGGCATTGATGCCACCGATGCCATTCCCTGTTCGGCCAAAACCGGCCTGGGCATCGAGGAGATTTTGGAAGCCGTGGTGGCGCGAATTCCAGCGCCCAAGGGCAACCCTGACGGCGCATTGCGCGCCATGATTATTGACAGCTGGTTTGACAGCTATGTAGGCGTGGTGATGTTGGTGCGCGTGGTGGACGGTCGCCTCGCCAAGGGCAACCGCATCAAGATGATGGCCACGGGCACCACCTACAACGCCGACAGTCTGGGCGTGTTCACGCCCGCCAACGAAGCACGTGAGTCGCTGGAAGCGGGCGAGGTGGGTTACATCATTGCCGGCATTCGCGAACTGCAAGCGGCCAAGGTGGGCGACACCATCACGCTGATCAAACCCGGTACGGGCGGCCTGGCGTTTACGGCCACCGAGCCGCTGCCCGGTTTCAAGGAAATCCAGCCCCAGGTGTTTGCCGGCTTGTACCCGACCGAATCCAACCAATACGAAGGCCTGCGCGACAGCCTTGAAAAACTCAAGCTCAATGACGCCTCGCTGCACTACGAGCCCGAGGTGTCGCAAGCCCTGGGTTTTGGCTTTCGCTGCGGCTTCTTGGGCCTGTTGCACATGGAAATCGTGCAAGAGCGCCTGGAGCGCGAGTTTGACCAGGACCTGATCACCACGGCACCCAGCGTGGTGTACCAAGTGGTCGGGGTGGACGGTGAAGTGAGGATGGTCGAGAACCCGTCCAAGATGCCCGACCAGGGCCGCCTCGATGAGGTGCGCGAGCCCATCGTGACCGTGCACCTGTACATGCCGCAAGACTATGTAGGCGCTGTCATGACGCTGGCCAACCAGAAGCGCGGTGTGCAGATGAACATGGCCTACCACGGCCGCCAGGTCATGCTCACCTACGAGATGCCATTGGCCGAAATCGTGCTGGACTTCTTTGACAAGCTCAAATCCGTTTCCCGTGGTTACGCCTCCATGGACTACGAGTTCAAGGAATACCGGGCAGCAGACGTGGTCAAGGTCGATATTTTGCTCAATGGCGAGAAAGTGGACGCGTTGTCCATCATCGTGCACCGCTCGCAGTCGCAGTACCGCGGCCGGGCCGTAGTGGCCAAAATGCGCGAGGTGATTTCACGCCAGATGTTTGACGTGGCCATACAGGCCGCCATTGGGGCCAACATCATCGCGCGTGAGACAATCAAAGCCCTGCGCAAAAACGTGATCGCCAAGTGTTACGGCGGCGACATTTCGCGCAAACGCAAGCTCCTCGATAGACAAAAAGAAGGCAAAAAGCGCATGAAACAGATTGGTTCGGTCGAGGTACCGCAAGAGGCATTCCTGGCCATTTTGCAGGTGGACGGTTAATGCAAGTTCTGACTTCTTTCATTCTGGCCGCCTTCGTGGGCTATGCCGGCGCCTGGTACTTTGGCAGCATTGAGGGCAACTTTGCCCTGCTGCTGTTCATGGCGACTGTTGTGACCGGTTTGTACTGGCTGGCTGAGCGTTTTTACTTCCTGCCCCAGCGACGTAAGGCCGTTGCTGTCCTAGAAATAGAGGCGACCAAGCGCCGCGCTGACTTGCAGAAGATGGGCATTGCCCAGGTGGACGGTGACATGGCAGAAGCCAAAGCCCTGCTGCTGGCGCAACCCTGGTGGCTGGACTGGACGGCCGGGCTGTTCCCGGTCATCGTCGCGGTGTTTTTCATGCGCTCTTTTTTATATGAGCCCTTCAAGATTCCTTCGGGCTCCATGGTGCCCACGCTGCAAATTGGCGACCTGATCCTGGTCAACAAGTTTCACTATGGCATTCGCCTGCCTGTGGTCAATACCAAACTCACCGATGGCACGGCGCCCCAGCGCGGCGATGTCATGGTGTTTCGTTACCCCCCCAGGCCCAGTCTGGATTACATCAAGCGGGTGGTGGGTGTGCCCGGTGATGAAGTGGCCTACCTGAACAAGCGTCTGACCCTTAACGGTCAGGTGGTTAACACCGTGTCGGTGCCTGAGTTTTTTGACGACGAGACAATGCGCTACTTCAAGCAGTATGAAGAGAGCCTGGGCGTACGTAAGCACCGCCTGCTCAACGATGACGACCGGCCAGCCTTTGTGCCCGGTGCGGACGAGTTCGCGTTCAAGGAAAACTGCAAATACACCGTAGAAGGCGTGGTCTGCAAAGTGCCGCCCGGCCACTACTTCATGATGGGCGACAACCGCGACAACTCGCTCGACTCCCGTTATTGGGGCTTTGTGCCCGACAAAAACATTGTGGGCAAAGCTTTCTTTGTCTGGATGAATTTTGGCAACCTCAAGCGCATAGGTCCATTCAATTGAGACGGCTCATTTCAGTTCGTGGGGGCCTGTCTACCAGGCACCAAGGAAGCAGCCTGTGAACGAAGACTTGATGGCGCTGCAACAACGCTTGCAGCATGAATTCAAAACGCCAGCTTTGCTGAGCCAGGCCGTTACGCACCGCAGCTTTTCGGTCGACCACAACGAGCGCCTTGAATTTTTGGGCGACTCGGTATTGAGTCTGGCTATTTCTGATTTGTTGTACCAGCGTTTGAGTGCCCTGCCGGAGGGTGATTTATCCCGCGTGCGCGCCAACTTGGTCAAGCAAGACACCCTGCACCAGTTGTCTGAGGCGCTAGGTTTGCCTGATGTCATTCGACTCGGCGAAGGCGAGATGCGCTCAGGCGGGCAAAAGCGCCCCTCCATCCTGGCCGATGCGCTCGAAGCCGTGATTGGCGCGGTCTATCTGGATGCCGGTTTTCCCGCCGCGCAGGCGCTGGTGCACCGCTTGTTCAAGGCGGTGGAAATCAATCCCGAGATGGACGCCATCGGTAAAGACCCCAAGACCGAGTTGCAGGAGTGGTTGCAGGGCCGCAAGATGAAGCTGCCGCTGTACCGCGTGGTGGCCACCTTGGGTGCGGCGCACAAGCAAACATTTGACGTCGAGTGTGAAATCATTGAACTCAACTTTTCCGAACGCGGCATTGGCGGTTCACGCCGCGCTGGCGAACAGGCCGCAGCTGCCGCGATGCTGCAAACACTCAAGGCAAAGGTCAAACCATGAACGCCACTTCCCCCAAAAAAGAAACCCCAGTTAAAAAAGAAACGCCTGCTAAAAAAGCCAGCGCTAAAGTAAACCCCAAGGTAAGCCCCGCCGTGGCCCAGCCCGAAGTCCAGCAAGACCTGGAAACCCTGATCCAGGGCATGCTCAAGGAGCGTCGCGTCGCCGCAGCGCCTGAAGCGCCAGTGGAAGGCCAGCGTTGCGGTCTGGTGGCCATCGTAGGCAAGCCCAACGTGGGCAAGTCCACCTTGATGAACGCACTGGTGGGGCAAAAAATCAGCATCACCTCGCGCAAGGCACAAACCACGCGCCACCGCATCACCGGCATGCACACGCGCGGCGCCACCCAGTTTGTGTTTGTGGACACGCCGGGTTTTCAGACCCGCCACAACAATGCGCTGAACCGTTCGCTCAACAAAACCGTCCTAGGTGCGGTGGGCGATGTGGACCTGATTTTGTTTGTGGTCGAAGCCGGCATGTTCAACCAGGCCGACGCCAAAGTGCTGGCCCTGCTGAGCAAGTCTGTGCCCACCCTGCTGGTGGCCAACAAGCTTGACCAGGTGACGCGCCGTGCCGACATTGCGCCCTGGTTGCAAGACATGCAACAGCGTCACGCCTTTGCCGAGTTTGTGCCCATGTCGGCCAAAAACGCCAAGGACATTGAGCGCATGTTGGGCATTTGCGAGAAATACCTGCCCGAGCAGGCTTGGTGGTACGCCCAAGACGAACTCACCGACCGCAGCGAGAAGTTTTTGGCCTCCGAGACCGTGCGCGAAAAACTCTTTCGCCTCACGGGTGATGAGTTGCCCTACACCTCGACCGTCGTCATTGACAAGTTCGAGGAAGAGGCTGGCCGGGGCAAGCAAAAACGCCTGCTGCGCATAGCGGCCACTATCGTGGTTGAGCGCGACACGCACAAGGCCATGGTGATTGGCGACAAGGGTGAGCGCATCAAACGCATTGGCATGGAAACCCGCGTCGAGCTGGAAAAAGCCCTCGACTGCAAAGTCTTCATCGAGATGTGGGTCAAAGTACGCTCCGGTTGGGCTGATGACGAAGCCCGGGTACGCTCATTCGGCTACGAGTGATTCTTTGAGTGGCTACCAAGCGCATTTCTGACGAGCCCGCTTACCTGCTGCACCGCTACGACTGGAGCGAGTCCAGCCTGATTCTGGAAGTTTTTACGCGCCATTACGGCCGCATTGCCCTGGTGGCCAAGGGCGTGAAGCGCCCGAGTTCAAGTTTTCGCCCCATATTGCTGCCAATGCAAGCCCTGCACATTGCCTTTGGCGGCGATGCCGAGATTCGCACCCTCAAGGCTGCCGAATGGCAGGGTGGGCACGTCATGCCCACGGGCGAGGCGCTCTTGTCGGGCTACTACCTCAATGAACTGCTCATGATTCTGCTGGCGCGCGATGACCCGCACGCGGGTCTGTTTGACGTGTACGCCAACGTGGTGCAGGTTATCGCCTCGGGCCACGGCGAAGTGCTGCAGGCCGCCCTGCGTGCTTTTGAATTGCTGCTGTTGCGCGAGATTGGCCTCTTGCCGCAACTCGACGCCCAGACCATGACCTTGCTAGAGCTCGCGCCCGACACCCGCTATACCCTGGTGCCCGAAGGCGGCCTGCGCCAGACCCACCCGGGTGACCGCTCCAGTTTGAGTGGCGCACAGTGGCAAGCCCTGCAAACGTCCATCGCGCAGGACGCGCCCTTCACCGCCACCCTGCGGGCCTGCGCTGAAGTCATGACCGAGCTCAAACCGCAACTGCGCGCCCTGCTCAATTACCATTGTGGGGTGGGCACCTTGCGTACCCGGCAAATGATGATCGACATTCAATCCTTATGAAAACCTCATCGCTCTCTGTCAACCTCAACAAAGTGGCGCTGGTGCGCAACACCCGCCACTTGGGTATTCCCAGCGTTACGCGTGCTGCCACCCTGTGCCTGCAAGCCGGCGCGGGCGGCATTACCGTGCATCCACGGCCCGATGAGCGCCACATTCGGCCTGACGACGTGCGCGAGTTGGCCGCGCTGATGAAAGCCTGGCCCGACCGCGAGTTCAACGTGGAGGGCAACCCCTTTCACAATTTGATGGACTGTGTGCGCGACCTGCTGGCGCGCCAGCTACCCGTTCACCAAGTCACCTTTGTGCCAGATTCCCAAGGCCAGTTCACCAGCGACCATGGCTGGAACTTTCCCGCCGATGCGCCCGCCCTGCGTCCCCTCATTGCACAGGCCCATGCCTGGGGTGTGCGTGTGAGCCTGTTCATGGACGCCGATCCCGCCGCCATGGCCGCCGCCAAAGCCGTGGGTGCTGACCGCGTAGAGCTCTACACCGAACCCTACGCGGCAGCCTGGGGTACCCCCGAGCAAGGCGCGCAACTCGCCCGTTTTGCGCAGGCCGCGCAAGCCGCGCTGGACGCCGGTTTGGGCGTCAACGCCGGCCATGACCTCAACCGTGACAACCTCAGCGCCTTCATCCGCGCGGTGCCCGGCGTGGCTGAAGTCTCCATTGGCCACGCCCTGATTTCTGACGCCCTGGAGCTGGGCTACAGCGCCACAGTGCAGGCCTATGTGCGCTGCATCACTGACGCGCACGCTTGAGGCCGCTTTGATTTACGGCATTGGCACCGACATCTGCGACGTACGCCGCATTCGCGCGAGCCTGGCGCGCCATGGTGACCGCTTTGCCCACAAGATTTTGAGCGAGGCCGAGTTCGCCACCTGGCAAGCCCGCAGCGCGCGTTGGCCCGAGCGCGGCATTCGATACCTCGCCACCCGCTTCAGCGCCAAGGAGGCCTTCAGCAAAGCCATAGGCTTGGGCATGGTCATGCCCATGACCTGGCGCCTGTGCGAGGTGAGTAAACTCCCCAGCGGCAAACCGGCCATCGTGCTGCACGGGGTGCTCAAGGACTGGTTCGAGGCGCGCCATTTGTCGGCCCACATCAGCGTGACCGATGAGACAGATTACGCCGCCAGCTTTTGCGTGGTGGAAACACAAAATCCCTGAACCCCTTTTTCCTCAAAGTCAGTGCGCCAGTCGCCCGCCAACCGAGACCACCCATGAGCCAACACGCCCCCCTCATCATTGACATTGCCGGCCTGACCCTGAGCAAGGCCGACCGCCAGCGTCTTAAACACCCGCTGGTGGGCGGACTCATCCTGTTTGCCCGCAACTGGCAAAACCGCGAGCAACTCAGTGCCTTGTGCCGCGCCATCAAAAAAGTGCGCCATGACCTGCTGATTTGCGTGGACCACGAAGGCGGGCGCGTACAGCGCTTCAAAACCGATGGCTTTACCCACCTGCCCCCCATGCGTGCGCTGGGCGACATGTGGTGCCAAGACGGCAAGGGTGCTGTGGGCAGCGGCGCCATGCGCGCCACCGCCGCCGCCACGGCCACGGGTTTCGTGCTGGGCGCCGAGTTGCGCGCCTGCGGTGTCGACTTCAGCTTCACGCCTGTGCTTGATCTGGACTTTGGCGAGAGCAGCGTGATTGGCGACCGCGCCCTGGCGCGTGACCCGCGCGTGGTCAGCCTGCTGGCCAAAAGCCTGATGCACGGTCTGCTGCAAAGCGGCATGGCCAACTGTGGCAAACACTTTCCCGGCCATGGGGGTGTCAAAGCCGACTCGCACACCGACGTTCCCGTGGACAAACGCAGCCTAAAAACCCTTTTGGCAGATGACGCCGCCCCTTACGGCTGGCTCGGCAACAGCCTGTCCAGCGTGATGCCCGCGCACGTGATCTACCCCAAAGTAGACACGCGCCCGGCCGGTTTCTCCAGCAAATGGCTCAACGAAATTTTGCGCGCTCAACTCGGCTTTGGCGGCGCCATCTTCAGCGACGACCTGTCCATGGCCGGTGCCCGCCTGATAGATGGCCAGCAGGTCAGCTACACCGAGGCCGCCCTGGCGGCGCTCCATGCCGGTTGTGATCTGGTGTTGTTGTGTAACCAGTCACTGAACGGCGGCGCTGGTTTGGACGCCTTGATCAACGGCCTGACCGAAGCCCAGCTCAAAGGGCAGTGGCAGCCAGAAGAGCGCAGTGAAGAGCGTCGACTGGCCTTGTTGCCACGCAGCCCGGCGCCGGTGTGGGACGACTTGATGGTGCAGTCTGACTACATGCAGGCCCTGAGCCTGATTGCCTGATTACTTGATCGACCAATGACCAGAAGCCCAGCCACAAAAGCGGCTGGCTACTCAGCGCGAAGTCATCCGTAAAAGTGAAAGAAGAAGGGGAAAATAGTCAGGGCGAACGGTGTAGCCGGGGGGACGACAGCGCCACGATCTGGTCTGCCGTGGCCGCATCCACGTTGGGGTGTTTGGCCATCAGCTTGCTGGCCGTGAGCAGGGCGCGCAAGTCTTTCAGGTCTTTCACCGTGGGGGCCACCTTGATCTGCGCCAGAGCCGCCGCCGCGTTGCCCCCTTGAATCAGGGCGGCTACCTTGCTGGCCCACACACTTTGACGCGACATGAAATTGATCCTGACAGACAGACGTTGAACACACGCCTCAATGGCGCAAACCATTGTGGCACACGGCCCTTAAGTGCCAGCGCTGCAAACTGGTATCTTCTCCCCCTTTAGCCCACCGAACCTGGAAAGCACTACCCCATGAAATCTCGCCCAGCCACTGGCGGTCTTGTCTACTCCACCGACAGCGGGCGCATGTGCCCGGTGTGCCGCCAACCCCAAGCCCAGTGCCAGTGCCGCACCGCCAAGCCCCTCCCTGCAGGCGATGGCATCGTGCGAGTCTCCCGTGAGACCAAGGGCCGCGCCGGCAAGGGGGTGACTTTGGTCAAAGGGGTGGCCCTGGAGAGCGAGGCGCTCATCGCCCTGGGCAAGCAACTTAAAGCCACCTGCGGCTCGGGTGGCACCGTCAAAGACGGCGTGATTGAAGTGCAGGGCGACCATGTGGAGCGTGTCATGGAGGCCCTCAAGAAGCAGGGATTCACCGTCAAGCGCGCGGGTGGCTAAGCCCTTGCCTCACCCTTACCCGCTATGAACCCCGAAGACCTGCAACTGTTGGTGACGCGCACCATGCCCTTTGGCAAATACAAAGGCCGTTTGCTGGCTGATTTGCCCGGCAATTACCTGCAATGGTTTGCGCGCGAAGGCGTGCCCAAGGGCGAAATTGGCCGACTGCTGGCGCTCATGCACGAGATTGACCACAATGGCTTGTCCGACCTGCTCAAGCCCCTGCGCACGGGAAGCGTGCCCAAGCGGCCAGGGTCACACACCTGAAACACACACCTGATACAAGCACCCGAGACAAGCACCCGAAGGACGAACCAAATGCCAGCCAAAGTCCGTGCCGTGGCACGCGAGGCGGCAAGCAACGACAATCACTCCCCATGAAAGCACTTCCAGATATCTCCCTGTCCATGCTCGACCTGGTCTCGGTGCGCGAGGGCACCTCGGTGGCCGACGCCATCGCCGTCGCCTTGCGCACCGCGCAACATGCCGAGTCGCTAGGTTTCAAACGCTACTGGCTGGCTGAACACCACAACATGGTGGGCATTGCCTGTTCTGCCACTGCGGTGCTGGTGGGGCATATTGCGGGCGGCACCCAGCGCATTCGGGTGGGCTCGGGCGGCATCATGCTGCCCAACCACGCGCCGCTGGTGGTGGCTGAAGCCTTTGGCACCTTGGCCGAGTTGTACCCCGACCGCATCGACCTGGGGCTGGGCCGCGCCCCCGGCACCGATGGCGCCACCATGCGCGCCCTGCGCCGTGACCGTGTCGAAAGCGAAGACGACTACTCGCGTGACGTGCTCGAACTCCAGTACCTGCTGGGCGATGCCCAGCCGGGCCAGCGCCTGGTGGCCATGCCCGGTGCGGGCACCCATGTGCCCATCTGGCTGCTGGGCTCCAGCCTGTTCTCTGCCCGCTTGGCGGCTGAGCGCGGCCTGTCCTTTGCCTTTGCCTCGCACTTTGCACCGGGCTTGCTGTTGCAAGCGCTCGATGTTTACCGCAGCCGTTTCAAGCCCTCGGCCACGTTGGCCCAGCCCCGGGTGGCGATTGGCGTGCCGCTGATAGCAGCGCCCACTGACGAGGAAGCCGATTTCCTGGCCAGCAGCACCTACCAGCGCATCTTGGGCATACTGACCGGCAGTCGCCGCCGCTTGCAGCCGCCACAAGCCCACTACATGGCGCAATTGCAGCCCCAGGAACGCAACGCTATTGCCGACTTTCTAGCCGCCGCCGTGATTGGTGGGCCCGACACCGTGCGCCGTGGCCTCAGCGAGTTAGCGCGAGTGACCCAGGCCGATGAATTCATGCTGGTCTGCGATATTTTTGACCCCGCGCTGCGTTTGCGCTCGCTCGACATCGCCGCCGCTGCCATGCGTCCCTTGGTTGAAAACGTTGAAAACGCTGAACGTTCATCCTCATGACCGACCACTACGCCGCTTTGGGTCTGGACAGCGCCGCCTCGTTGGCCGACGTTAAAAAAGCCTTTCGGCAAAAAGCTTCTTTTTTCCATCCTGACCGCAACCCGGCGGCGGATGCAGCGCAGCGTTTTCGCCAAGTCCAGGAGGCCTATGAGGTGCTCTCGGACGACGCGCGCCGCCAGGCTTATGACGACAACCGCAGGCGCAACCTGCTCGACAACCCGCTGGAGACAGCGCGCACCATTTGGCAGAACTACTTCAGCCAGATCGTTTGATTTTGACTTTGACCCCTTGATTTTGAAACCGACCACCGCATGAGCATTTCTCCTTTTTTCCACGAGCTGCGCTCGGCCTACCAGGCCGAAATTGACGACATGACCTTTGACTCGGATGGCCGCGACGTGCTGCGCCAGCGCCTGTCCGAAAGACGCAAGGAGCTGGGTTTTTTGCTCAGCATGCTCGACCTGAGTCCGGAGATGGTGGCGGTGGTGTTTCACCAAGGTTTTCAGTTCAAATCACCCGCGGCCATGGAGCACTTGCTGACCCAGGAGTCGGACGAATTTCCCGGTTGGGACGTGCTGGCCGATGCGCTGGTGCTCACCCCTTGGGCGCAGGCGCTGGCCGATGTGATCGTGAAAGAACCCACCGGCGAGTGGTTCATGAGCGTGGCGGCCGGGCTGGAGTACATGTACAGCCGCCCCGACAAGACGCGCGCTGCGAGTGGCGACACCCACAGCGACGACAAGGACGAAGACGAAGCCGCACACGATGAGCGCAACGCCTACAACGCGGACGAAGACGGCGACGAAGACGACGCCCGTGCCCGTGAAGAAGCCGGTGCCGACTGGATGGTCGAGCAAGGCTTTGACCGCAAAGACTGAAGAGAACCCCATGACAAACCACCTGGCCCTGATCACCAAAACCCAAAGCCTGATTGCCGCTGGCGACATCGTGGGCGCCGAGTCGGCGCTGGTAGAACTGGCCGACACCGAAGGCGACTCAGCGCTGATGCTGGTGCTGGAGCAATTGCCTGCCAAAGATATTCTGGCCGTGATTCGCGAGTACGACAATTCCAAAGAATCGGTCATCAACCTCATGGTCACGCCGGCCCAGTTTGCACGCGCCGTGGTGATTGAAAAGCAATACAAAGACCTGACCCGCACCCACCTGCGCGGCATGGTCAACGCCATCATCTTTCGCGAAGACGCTGACCCCATCGAGTTCTTGACCGCCATTGGTGATTTGGAGGGCGGCAGTGAAGCGCTGGCCGACTATTTTTCTGAAAAATGGAGCCGGGTGGAAGCCTTTGCCCGCTGCGGTACGTTTGACACCGCCGAAGATGACGGTGAGATGCTGTCGGAGGCCGCGCTGCTGGCCAGCGCCTACGTGAGCCCGCGAGTGGAGCTTGACGAAGTGGCCGACCAGGACTGGATGCAGGCCGCCTGGCTGTTGCGCCACGAATGCCCGGACCTGTTTTCTGAAATGCTGATTGTGCTGCGCGCCAAAGCCCGTGCCCATGACCTGGGCCTGGACGAAGACGACAGCGCATCAGGCAGCGAAGACGACGATGACGGCAAGGTGGAAACCGGCGACACCGACCGTGGCAAGGCTACGCCTGCGGTGCTGGAGTCGGATGAAGAGTCGGCCATTTAAGCCCGTACAGCCCACGCTGGAGACCCTTTCATTTGTCCGCCTCTGCCCGCACTTCTGCCCACACTTCTCCCGTGTCTTCAGGCGTCTCGCTGTTTGACGCCCGCCCGTTTTTTGAGAAAGCGCTGGCTTACGGCGTGCAGCACGGTCTCATCAACCAGGACAAGCTTGACGCCATCTGCACCGATGCGCCCAAAGGCATGGTGCAAATTGCGCGTTATTTCGGCAACGAGTTCCTGCGCCCCGACCTCGAGAAAGCCCGGGACCGGCTGGTTAATTTGGTGAGTTTGCAACTTGAGCACGCCACCGGCGGTGATGTGCACCAGGCCGCCGTGTTGCTGCGGGACAACTCCTTTTTGTCGCGCTCCAAAGGGGGCTCAGACCTGCTCAAGGCGCTGATTGCCATGCCGCAAAACAGCCATTTCGGCATGAACGAGCGCGCTGGTTTTAGCGACGATCAGATTCCCGTGCTGGCCAAGTGGACGCTCAAAAGCTTGCCCGATTACCAGCAAGAGCTGGCCAAACGCAGCCAGGTGGCGCAGGTCACCGACGCGGCTATTTGGCTGGCCGATCAGCTGGGGCTGTACGAGGCAGCGCTGGAAGATGCGGGCAAGGACGGAGAGGCCGTGATCCGCACCGCTTTGCTGATGTTGGCACTCAAACGCACGGACATGCCCGATTGGGTGGGCTTTGAAAAACTGATCACCGCGCTGCGTAAAAAACACAAGGCGGGCCAATCCGAGCCCACAGACAAACCTGAGCCCAAGGGTCAACCCGCGCTGGCCGCACTGGCTTTGAAGCTGCTGGTGCCGCCGGGCATGCCCCCTGCTTTTCAAGCGGTGGTGAACAAGCTGTGGCGCTCCATCCTGGCCGATGGCCCCAAAATTCTGGACACAAGCTTGCCGGTGCGTCAGTTGTTCGACCAGACCCCGGCCTTCATGGGCCGCTACTTCTGGCTCGAAGACAGCTTGGCTGAGGTGGATCACTTTGAGCGCGAGATCTCAGGCGTCTGGCAAAAATTCACCGGTGGGCACAGCGACGAGGGCTCGCTGCTCACGCTCTTTTTGTGTGTCGCCGCTGGCAGCCCGCCCAAAACTCTCCTGACCGAAAAAGCGGCCGCCACCCTGATTCGCAAGATTCGCAAAAGCGGCCTGCAGTCAGACCTGGCCGAGGCCTTTATTCAGACCCACGCGCCCCAGCCGCTGCAGGAGGGCTACGCCGCGCTGTGGCAAGACTTCATGGAAGAGTCGCAACGCACGCTGCAAAGTGACATGGACTACGCGCTGAACGACGCGCTGGCCGTGTTACGGCGGGAGTGCAACGTCGGCTGAGTCCGGGCTGGCGTTGTCCAGCGTGGTGGCGCCCCACAGGCGCGTGCCGGTGGCCTCTAGGTGCGTCAGGTACAGGCGCACATCAAATTCAAGCTGGTGGTAGCTGGGCTCCATGTAGGCGCACAGTTGGTAAAACGCCTTGTCATGCTGGCGTTCTTTCAAGTGCGCCAGCTCATGCACCGTGATCATCTTTAAAAACTCGGGCGGCGTGTCCTTGAACAGGGAAGCAATGCGAATCTCCCGCTTGGATTTGAGTTTGTTGCCCTGTACCCGCGAGATGGTGGTGTGTGTGCCCAGCGCGTGTTGCACCACATGCAACTTGCTGTCGAAGGCCACCTTGCTCAGCGTTTCTGCACCGCGCAAGTAGTCTTGTTTGAGGTCTTGCACGTAGTCGTAGAGCGCTTTGTCGGTGCGCACCGCGTGGGCCAGGGCGTATTTCTTCTTCAGCCGTTCACCCAGCCGGTTGTCTGCGAGCAGTTGCGCCACCTGGGCCAGCACGTCTGGCGGGTAACCCTGCAGGTAGCGCAGCGCGTGGGCTGTCATGACGGGCTCCGCCAAGGCGCTTTTTGTCGCCAGTTTTCGGTCAGGCTTCCCGGCGCAGGGCCGGGAACAGAATCACGTCGCGAATGCTGCTGCTGTCGGTCAAGAGCATCATCAGCCGGTCCAGGCCTACGCCACAACCGCCCGTGGGCGGCATGCCGTATTCGAGGGCGCGGATGAAGTCGTGGTCGTAGTACATGGCTTCGTCATCGCCGTCGTCTTTGGCCGCCACTTGGGCGTGAAAGCGGGCAGCTTGCTCTTCGGCATCGTTGAGCTCGGAGAAGCCGTTGCCGAATTCGCGGCCGGTGATGTAAAGCTCATAGCGCTCGGTCACGCCAGGTTTGTGGTCGCTGGCGCGGGCCAGGGGCGAGATCTCAACCGGGTGTTCACAGATGAAGGTGGGCTGCCAGAGTTTTTCTTCCACGGTTTCTTCAAAATACATCACCTGCAGGCTGGCCAGCGAGCGGGTGGAGAGTTTGTTTTTGCCTTCGGAGAGGCCGAGCTTGCGCAGGGCGTTGATGAGCCAGGCGGCGTTGTCCACGCGCAAACCAATGCCGTCTTCCAGCGGCAGGGCCGCTTCGGTGTATTTGCAGATGGCCTCATGGATGGTGAGGCGCTCAAACGGCAGGCTCAGGTCGACCGCCTTGCCGCCGTAGCTCAGGGCCAATGTGCCCACGGATTTCTGCGCGGCATCGCGAATCAGCGCTTCGGTGAAGGTCATCAGGTCTTGGTAGTCCCAGTACGCGGCGTAGAACTCCATCATGGTGAATTCAGGGTTATGGCGCACTGAAATGCCTTCATTGCGAAAGCTGCGGTTGATCTCAAACACGCGGTCAAAGCCACCCACGATCAGGCGCTTCAAATACAGCTCGGGGGCGATGCGCAAGAACATTTGCTGGTCCAGCGCATTGTGGTGCGTGGTGAAGGGCTTGGCATTGGCACCGCCGGGAATGGGGTGCAGCATGGGGGTTTCAACTTCTAGAAAGTTGTGTGCCACCATGAACTCGCGAATGCCGCTGACGGCTTTGGAGCGGGCCGTGAAGCGCTTGCGGGCATCTTCGTCGGTCATCAGGTCCACGTAGCGTTGGCGGTACTTCACTTCTTGGTCGTTCATGCCATGAAATTTGTCGGGCATGGGACGCAGGCTTTTGGTCAGCAGGCGCACCTCGGTGGCATGAATGGACAGCTCACCTGTCTTGGTTTTAAAGACCCGGCCAACGGCGCCCACGATGTCGCCCAAATCCCAGTGTTTGAAGCTGGCGTAGAGTTCTTCGCCCACTTCCTCGCCCTTGATGTAGACCTGGATGCGACCGGTGCTGTCCTGCAGAGTGGCAAAGCTGGCTTTGCCCATCACGCGCTTGAGCATCATGCGTCCGGCCACGGTGACGATGGCGCCTTGTTCCAGCAAACCTTCAGGGGTTTGGCCCTGGTGGGCGGCAAAAATAGCAGCGGCATGGTGAGCCGGTTTGAAATCGTTGGGGAAGGCCACGCCTTTGCCCAAAGCCTGCTGCTGGCGAATGACCTTGAGCTTCTCGCGACGCTCCAGAATCAGCTGGTTTTCATCCTGGGGGGCGGCTGGTGGGGTGTAGTGGTCAGACATGGGGCGCAAATTCAAAACGGTAAAGGGACAGGGCAAATAGTTCAGACAGGGTCTTGGGGACGGGTCTGGTGAGAATTCTCAGGGTCTCAGCTCACACGGTATGAAAGCCGCCCGCAAGCTAAAAGTGCTGATTTTAAGTGGCCTGCACCTCGCCGCTATGATTCGGCAAGAATAACTTTTTCGTCCACCTGGCAAGAATTCCGCCCAGCCCCTGGCGCGGGGCCACAAGCCTGAGAAAACGCCCATGCTTTACTCCATCATTTCGCTCCTGCTTGAAGTTTTGACCGGTTTGATAGGCGGGGCCTGTCTGCTGCGCTTGTACATGCAGTTTCAGCGCATTCCCATGTCCAGTCGATCAGGCAACCCGCTGGGCAGCTTTATCTTTGCCCTGACGGACTGGTTGGTGCTGCCGCTGCGCAAAATCGTACCGCCACTTGGGCGCTGGGATCTGGCCAGCCTGGTGGCGGTCTTGTTGCTCGAGTTGCTGCAGTTTCTGGTGCTGTGGTTGTTAGCCGGGGGGCACAGCGGTCTGGGTTCGTTGGCCATTTTGGCGGTGTTTGGCGTGGTGCGCATGGCGCTGTCGGGCATGACCGGGCTGGTGATTGTTTATGCGCTCTTGTCCTGGATGCCCAGTCGCTCACCCGTAGCAGATTTGATTGACCGGCTGTGCGCGCCACTGCTGGCACCGGTACGGCGCTATGTGCCTTTGGTAGGCGGCATCGATTTGTCCACCCTGGCGCTGCTGGTGTTGCTGCAAGTGGCCTCTATTGTGGTGGGCCAGTTGCAGGGCTGGGTGTTGATGATGGGCTGAGTAGAGACTCAGCCCGGAAGCGTCTTAGCTGACAGCGTCTGCCGGTTGGCGTTGCAACATGGCCAGGGTGTTGGCAATGGTTTTGCGCAATTCACGGCGGTCGCAGATAAAGTCAATGGCGCCTTTGGTCTGCAAGAATTCGGCACGTTGAAAACCTTCAGGCAAGGTCACACGCACGGTGCTTTCAATCACGCGCGGGCCAGCAAAGCCGATCAGGGCCTTGGGCTCGGCAATCACCACGTCACCCAAAAAGGCGAAGCCGGCGCTGACGCCACCCATGGTGGGGTCGGTCAGCACGCTGATGTAGGGCAAGCCCTTCTTGGCCAGGTGGGTCAGTGAAGCGTTGGTTTTGGCCATTTGCATCAGGCTGAGCAACCCTTCCTGCATGCGTGCGCCACCGGTGGAGGTAAAGCAGATGAAGGGCACTTTTTGCTCAATGGCTGTGTGAACGCCACGCACAAAGCGCTCGCCCACCACCGAGCCCATGCTGCCGCCCATGAAGTCGAATTCAAAGCAGGCCGCCACAGCGCCTATGCCCAGCACGGAGCCCCCCATGACCACCAGGGCGTCAGTTTCGCCCGTGTTTTCCAGCGCTTCTTTCAGACGTTCGGGGTATTTGCGGCTGTCCTTGAACTTGAGCGCATCCACGGGCAACACTTCCTGGCCAATCTCAAAGCGGCCTTCATTGTCCAGAAAGGCGTTGAGCCGCGCCCGTGCGCCCATGCGGTGGTGGTGGCTGCAGGTGGGGCAGACATTTTGGTTTTGTTCCAGGTCGGTCTTGTACAGCACGGTTTCGCAACTGGGGCATTTGATCCACAGCCCTTCGGGCACACTGCGCCGGTCGGCCGGGTCGGTGTGCAGAATTTTTGGGGGGAGTAGTTTTTCAAGCCAGCTCATGGAGAGTTCCTTCCTCAGTAGGGTGGGGCTGCGCGCAGTCCCACCAGGTGTCATGCCGGGATTATGAGTCTAAAGCAGCGCGAATTTCGCTTAAAAACTGTTGCGCCACCGGGGCTACCTGGTCGCGCGGCTGCTGATCAATCAATTGAATGATTTTGCTGCCGATCACGACCGCATCGGCCACCTGACCGATGGTGCGGGCGGTGGCTGCGTCGCGTATGCCAAAGCCCACGCCGACCGGCACGCGCACATGCTGGCGAATGCGGGGCAGCATGGCTTCTACGGCATCGGTATCGAGCGCGCCCGAGCCGGTGACACCCTTGAGCGATACGTAATACACATAGCCACTGGCCACACGGGCCACTTGCGCCATGCGTTCGTCGGTGCTGGTGGGGGCCAGCAAAAAAATCAGGTCCAGGCCGTGGCTTTTCAATTCGGCAGCAAATTCTTCGCATTCTTCAGGCGGGTAGTCGACGATCAGCATACCGTCCACGCCCGCAGCAGCAGCGTCCACCACAAACGCGCTTGCGCCATCCTGGCGCTTGTGCTTCTGGTTGTAGCGCTCCACCGGGTTGGCGTAGCCCATCAGCACCACGGGCGTGGTGGCGTTTGTGGTGCGAAAGGCGCTCACCATGGCCAGCACCTGCACCATGCCAATGCCGGCGGCCAGGGCCTTGTCACCGGCTTTTTGAATCACCGGGCCGTCCGCGCTGGGGTCTGAAAACGGCACGCCGAGTTCAATCACGTCTGCGCCGCCTGCCACCATGGCATGCATCAGCTCAGGCGTGACATCGGGGAACGGAAAGCCGGCCGTCACATAGGGGATCAGCGCCTTGCGGCCAGAAGCCTTGAGCTGGGCAAAGGTGGCGTCAATGCGGCTCATGCGCGTGCTCCCAGGTTCACCATCTGGATGGGCTGCTCGGCCCCGCCTTTGACGGATTGGCCTTTGCAGCTAGGGCGGCAGTAAAAGTCGGCGTTGCTCAGGTCAGCCACGGTGCCAATGTCCTTGTCACCCCGGCCTGAGAGGTTGACCAGAATGGACTGGTCAGTGCGCATGGTTTTGGCCAGCTTCATGGCGTAGGCAATGGCGTGGCTGGATTCGAGCGCGGGAATGATGCCCTCGGTTTGGCACAGGTAGTGAAAGGCGGCCAGCGCTTCGGTGTCGGTGATACCGACGTACTCGGCACGCCCAATGTCTTTGAGGAAGGCGTGCTCGGGGCCTACGCCGGGATAGTCCAGACCGGCGCTGATGCTGTGGGTTTCGGTCACCTGGCCGTTGTCGTCCTGCAGCACATAGGTACGGTTGCCGTGCAGCACACCGGGGCTGCCGCGTTGCAGCGAGGCCGAGTGTTTGCCACTGTCCATGCCTTCGCCAGCGGCTTCAATGCCAATCAGGCGGGTGTTTTCATGGCGAATGTAAGGGTGAAAAATGCCCATCGCGTTGGAGCCGCCACCCACGCAGGCCAGCACCGCATCGGGCTGGCTGTTGGTGCAGCCTTGCTGGGCCAGCATCTCTGGCATTTGCACCAGGCATTCGTTGCCGATGACGCTTTGAAAGTCACGCACCATCATGGGGTAGGGGTGCGGCCCGGCCACGGTGCCAATGATGTAGAAGGTGTTGTCCACGTTGGCCACCCAGTCGCGCATGGCTTCATTGAGCGCGTCTTTCAGCGTGCGGCTGCCTGATTCGACCGGTACCACAGTGGCGCCCAAGAGCTTCATGCGGTAGACGTTGGGGCTTTGGCGTTTGATGTCCTCGCTGCCCATGTAAACCACACATTCCAGGCCGTAGCGTGCGCAGATGGTGGCGGTGGCCACGCCGTGCTGACCCGCGCCGGTTTCGGCAATGATGCGCGGCTTGCCCATGCGCTTGGCCAACATGGCTTGGCCAATGGTGTTGTTAACCTTGTGCGCACCCGTGTGGTTCAGGTCTTCACGCTTGAGAAAAATTTGTGCCCCACCCATTTCACGGCTCATGCGGTCGGCGTGGTAAATGGGGGAGGGGCGGCCAACAAAGTGGGCCAGCTCGTACTTGAACTCGGCCATGAAGGCTGGGTCGTGCTGGTACTTGGCGTAGGCGGCCTTGAGTTCGTTGATGGCGTGGGTCAGCGTCTCGGAGACAAAACTGCCGCCATACATGCCAAAGTGGCCCTTGGCGTCCGGTTGTTGGTAGTCAAACATGGTGCATCTCTGTAAATTGTTGGTCGGCGGCACGAACGGCGGCGACAAACTGATTGATTTTGTGGGGGTCTTTCAGGCCTTTCAAGCCTTGACCGTCTGGGCCGGATAACTCCACCCCGGAGCTCACATCCACAGCCAGCGTTTTACAACGTGGCCGTAGCTGGGCAATGCCGTCGATCACGTTGGCAGCGTTCAGCCCACCACTCAAGACGAGGTGAGCGTTGACGTTTGGAGGAAGCAGTGACCAATTGAATGTTTGCCCGCCACCACCGTACCCTGCAATGTCTGCATCGAGCAAGATGGCCTGAGCCTGGAAATAATCTTGCGCGTATTTTACGAGATCGAAGCTGCGGCCTGCTTCGCCCAGGGGAATACGCGCCGCCCGCATATAGGGCCTTGCGCCATGTTGTGCGCTGGTGAAGCACTGGGCGGGTGTTTCATCGCCATGAAATTGAACGGTGGCGCTGGCCAATAACGCGCAGGCCGCAGCTATTTTGGCGGCATCTTCATTGACGAACAGCAACACCGGGGTGATGAAAGGGGGCAGTCGGCGGGCCAGTTCGGCTGCGCGCAGGGGTGATACATAGCGCGGGCTTTTCTCGTACATGACGAACCCAATGGCATCTACCCCGGCTGCGACGGCCGCGTCTACATCTTCTTCACGGGTCAGGCCGCAGATCTTGATGCGGGTTCTTGGGGCAATCGTTTCAGCGGTCATGGCAGTCCATCAAAAGCGGGCGTGCGCTCGGGCAGGCCCCAGTGGGGGTCGTAGCGCGGCCCTAAAAAATACAGGCCATCGGGGGAAAAGGTGGGGGCAGCGGCGTCGCGGTCGCGGGCGGCCAACACGTCAACTATCCAGGCCGGCCCGTGTTTGTGCTGTCCCACCGCCACCAGGCAACCCATGATGTTGCGAATCATGTGGTGCAAGAAGGCATTGGCCTCGAACTCAAAGCGCCAGTAAGCCCCACGCCTTGAAATCTCCAGCCGTTGCAGCGTCTTGACGGGCGACAAGGCCTGGCAGGCCGAGGCCCGAAACGAGGTGAAGTCGTGCTCACCCAGGAGGTGCGCGGCCGCAGCGAGCATGGCGTCTTGGTCGAGCGGGCGGTAAGCCCAACCGACGCGGCCATGGTCTAAGCAGGGGCGCACGGCAGATTCGAGCACGATGTAGGCGTAGCGGCGTGAGGTGGCGCTGGCACGGCAATGAAAGCTGTCGGGCACCACCTGGGCCCACTGCACCGCAATGTCACGGGGTAAAAATGCGTTGGTGCCGCGGACCCAGGACGATGCTGTCCGGTCCACCTGGGTGTCGAAATGGACCACTTGCATGAGGCCGTGCACGCCGGCATCGGTGCGGCCCGCACACAAGGTAGACACGCGTTGCCGGGTAAATTTCCCCAAAGCAGCTTCGAGCTTGTCCTGCACGGTGAGGCCGGACAACTGGCTTTGCCAGCCTTGGTAGGCACCGCCGTGGTAACTGATGCCGAGCGCCAGCCTCACGGTTTTGTCACAGCGTCTTCACGCAGGTCTCGCAACACAGACATCAGCCGCGGCCGGGTGGGCTTCAGGCGGCAGGCAACTTGTCCAGAGCGGCTTGCGCGCTGGTTTTCAAGTCGCCAGAGGCTTGGGCCAAGACTTCTTCCATCAAGGCGCGGGCACCCTCATGGTCACCAATGGCACTGAACTCCTCGGCCAAGGCCAGCTTGGTGGCCAATGGGTCTTCCTGCTCCGCCAGGTCTGCAGAAGCCAGGCTGCTGCTGGGCGTAACAGGCGCATCCAGGTCAAGCGACAAGTCACCAAAGTCGAAGTCCAGCTTGACGGCAGACTGGGCTGGCCCGGCTGTGGGCTCGGTGGCTTCTGTTGCTTCTTCTTCCAGTTCTGGCAGCGGGGAGGCTGCCAGCGCCGGTCTGTCGACTGGCGCTTGATCGCCATTCACATCCGGATTCAAATTCAGGTCGAGCCCGGCAACCGCCTCTTGAAAACTCGCCGTAGCCGCACTGGCCTTCGTCGCTGTCTCTGGGCTTGTGGCAGATGGCCCAAATACCGGTTCATCGGCCAGAGATTCGTCGGCTTCAAAGGGGACCGGCTTGATGCTGTTCAGAAAGACATGCTCTTCAAGCAATTCTTTATTGCGCTGTCTGGCGCGGTAAAAAGCCAAGCCCAGCAGCAAGGCAATGAGTCCGCCGGCGCCAGCGGACAGCAGGGGATTTTTGATCAGCTGGGCCATCAAACCGGTGTTGGCGGCTGCGGGTTTGGCTGGTGCTGGAGTTTCCATCGCCAGAGTTGGACTGGCGGCGCTGGCCGCAGAAGCAGCGGCTGATGCGCCGGATGCCGGGGTGCTGGAGGCCAAGCCCAGCTTGTTCAGATCGCTGAGGTTCTTGGCAATCTCCGCCGATCGGCTGGCCGTTTCTTTGCCACTGCGCTCTTTGGCCAGATTGTCTTCGGCGGCATTGCTTTGAACAGCGCCCTTGGAGAGGGTGAGCTTGTCGGGTGTGGGGGCGGCTGATTTTTTTTCTTCAACTTTGGCCTGCACCTTGCCGCTGGCCTGGCGGTCGGCCATATCGACCGCAGTCATGGGCGCACTGCCAGCCAGCTTGGCGCGCAAGGCGTTGAAGTCTTTGCTTTGCGTGACGATGATTTGTTGCGCCTGAGCGGCAGACGTGGCGCTGGCCTGCTCGGCAGACGGCAGGCTGAGGGTGGCACCGGCTTTGAGCAGGTTGACATTGCCCTGAATGAACGCATCCGGGTTGGCGGCCAGCATGGCCACCAGCATCTGGTCTAGCGAAATGTTTGCGGGTTTGAGGGTGGCGGCAATCGCCCCGGCGGTGTCGCCAGCTTTGACCTTGACGGACTCGGCGGGTTGGGTCGCAGCTGCCTTGGCTGGGGCGGGTGTTGGTGCAGTCGCTGGTGCAGTTGCTGGCGCAGGTAATGTGGCAGGTAATGGCGCTGGCGTTACCGCCGGCACAGGTGCCGGTGCCGCTGGGGTGGCTGGTGCTGTAAGTTGAGCCGGCGTCACTTCAACCGCGTCCGGGGTTTTGGGCTTGGGCGTGTCAAACAACATGGCGTAACTGCGCACCAGGCGGCCCGAGGCCCAGTTGGCTTCCAAAATCAGATCAATAAATGGATCATTGATGGACTGTTCGCTGCTTAACTGAAAGTAGTAGCTGCCGTTGGCGCGCTTTTGCAGGGCAATGTTCATGCCGGGCAGGGCGGGGTTGTAGTTCAAGCCGACCGCCTTGTAGGCTTCTGGCGAGGCTACGGTGGTTTTCAAGGTGGCGGCTTCTTCCTCGCTGATGGCAGCGATATCTACCTGGGCACGAAAAGCTTCACCCAGCGCGGATTCAACCGTGAGCCGGCCGAGGGAGAGCGCCAGCGTTTGGGTGCTCCACAAACCTACCAGTGTGGCCACCGCAGCAGCCATGGCATGGTGTTGCCATTGTTTTGATTTAAAAACCAATTTGTGAACTCCCGGGTATGAAACCCTGGACTAAGCGCCAAGGCTAGAACAGTTGGCTGTCCATACTATCTGTAAACCGCCTGTTCGGCGCATTTTAAGCCGCAATAAGAAAGGCCCGAGGCTGGAAGCCCCGGGCCTTTTTGCTTGCATTTTTCTGACTGGCGCGGGAATCAGGCCGCCAGCAAAATCCGCAACATGCGCCGCAGCGGCTCCGCAGCGCCCCACAGCAATTGGTCGCCAATGGTGAAGGCGCCCAGATACTCCGGCCCCATGGCCATTTTGCGGATACGGCCCACAGGAATGGTCATGGTGCCGGTGACGGCCACGGGCGTCAGGTCCTGCAGGGTAGCTTCACGCGTGTTGGGCACCACTTTGACCCAGGGGTTGTCAGCGGCAATCATGGCTTCAATATCGGCTACGGGCACATCTTTCTTCAGCTTGATGGTCAGCGCCTGGCTGTGGCAGCGCATGGCGCCCACCCGAACGCAAAAGCCATCCACAGGGATGGCGGCGGAGTTGAAACCCTCGCCCATGCCCAAAATCTTGTTGGTCTCGGCCATGCCTTTCCATTCCTCTTTGGACATGCCATTGCCTAGATCTTTGTCAATCCAGGGAATCAGGGAGCCGCCCAGGGGTGCGCCAAAGTTGGCCATCTCAGACGCTGTCAGCGCGCGCTGCTTGGCAATCACCTTGCGGTCAATCTCCAAAATGGCGCTCTTGGGGTCGTCCAGCAGGGCTTTGACTTCCGCATTCAGGGTGCCGTATTGCGTCAGCAGTTCCCGCATATGCTGGGCGCCACCGCCAGAGGCCGCTTGGTAGGTTTGGGTGCTCATCCACTCCACCAGTCCGGCCTTGTACAAAGCGCCCACGCCCATCAGCATGCAACTCACCGTGCAATTGCCGCCTATCCAGTTTTTGCCACCCTGGGTCAGCGCGTTCTGAATAACGGGCATGTTGACGGGGTCCAGAATGATGACCGCGTCTTTTTCCATGCGCAGGGTGGAGGCGGCGTCAATCCAGTGGCCCGCCCAGCCTGCAGCACGCAGCTTGGGGAACACTTCGGTGGTGTAGTCGCCGCCCTGGGCGCTGATGATGATGTCGCACTTGATGAGGGCCGAAATATCAAACGCGTCTTTCAGCGTGGTCTCGTTCTTGGCCAGCGCTGGGGCTTTGCCGCCGGCGTTGGAGGTGGAGAAAAACACCGGTTCTATCAGCGCGAAGTCGCCTTCAGCTTGCATGCGGTCAATCAGGACCGAGCCCACCATGCCACGCCAGCCTACCAAGCCGACCAGATTGCCAATTTTTTTCATGATGCCCTTTCAGATGGTTGAAATACAAGGATTTCATCTGCCCGGCTCGTCTGGCCGGGAGGGGCGCGACGAACCGGGCTGTGTCAGCCTTTAATGGTTGTCGTTTTGGTGGTTGAAAAACCAGCCAGCGAACCCGCACCCGCGACCAGACCCATTGCGCAGTGCATAGCCTGATGTGGTGTGAATTGGGTGCGTTGCATGTTTTCATTGTAAGCGAAAGCTTTTCAGGATCCTTACAGAGTGGGTGGAGTCTTCGCCAGATAACTTATCTATTTTTATAATAATTGTTATTTGGATATAATTTTTAAAGGAAATATATTTCTCTCTAGAAATTTTTCGTAGGTATCGTAAATAGTTAGCCTGACAACAAAAAAAACGCTGTTGATCATGTCGAATTTGACAAGAGAGTATTGAGCAATTTTTCTTCAAGTCGGCCCATTGGTGGGAAAAAATAAAGGGAAAAATGCATATTTGTCTTGTTAGTGAAGCACGCATACCTGTCAAAAATTATGGAGGGACTGAGCGAATTGTTCAATGGTTGGCCAAGGAGTTAGTTCGCATGGGGCACCAGGTAAGTTTGGTAGCCCAACCCAGCTCCAGTTTGCCAGGGGTGACTTGTTTTCCTGCCAGAAATGCCCACCAAGCATTACTAGCTGTACCTCAAGATGCTGATTTCGTTCATTTTCATGGATGGGCGCCATCGGAACATTACTCTAAACCCTGGGTATACACACTCCACGGCAACACTAACAATTTGCATTTGTTGCCCTTGCATACGGTGGGAATTAGTTCAGACCATGCCATTCGCCATGGACTAAGACGGTTTGTCTACAACGGGATTGACCCTGAAGAATTCATTTTTAAACAAAGTAAGCATGATTTTTTGCTGTTTTTTTCCAAAGTACGACGTCGTGTAAAGGGCGCAAGACGCGCTTTAGAACTTGCGAAGAAGTTTCGTCAAAAAATGGTCTTTGCAGGTGGTAATCGTCTCGACTTGTTGAAGGTCGGCGGCTTCATGGATAGTCTTAACCGCGACATACGATTTATGGGTGAAATAGGTGGCGTTGAAAAAGCGAACTGTTTTGCAGATGCCAAGGCGTTAGTTTTCCCCATTGACTGGGATGAGCCCTTTGGTCTCGTCATGATTGAGGCACTCATGTCCGGAACGCCTGTCATTGCAACGCCAAGAGGTTCCGTCCCGGAGTTAATTACAGATGTTGTAGGGGCGTTGTTTGAGAAGGATGACGAGTTCGAACAAGCATTGGAGCACGCCTTGTCTTGTTCGCCAATGGACTGCAGAGAGTATGCAGTCAGCAAATTTTCGTCAAAAAAATGTGCAGAAAATTATGTGGCTTTATACGAAGATATATTGAACGGGGATACGCGTTTTCGATGAAAAAATTCCTTGCATCTAAGCAAATGGCTGAAAGTTTCTTAATTCCCGTTGCACCTTTGAATTAATCATTCCCCTGGCTTTGCATCTGGACAACTGGTGCTGATGCATAGCTCTGTGTTCAGTAGGAGCTTCCCCAATGCAGGCCGCATCCAGAAAGTGCTGTAATCGCTCCAGCTTTACCCAACCCGCCAGTTAACTATTTAAAGGCCGAGTGATGAACCTTGATACGCCCCAATCTGTTGTGAGCAAGACCCGCATGCAAGACGTGTTTGCGCGTCAGGAAGCGACGGCTCTGCGCTTGCGCAGTTCTACGGCGCTGGAGCGTATTGCCAAGATTCGCCGCTTGCGCGACGCGGTGATTGCACATACCGAGGACTGGTACCGCGCCGCCTACGCAGACTTCAAAAAGCCCCAGGGCGAGGTTGATCTGGCCGAGATTTTGCCGGTGTGTGTGGAGGCCAACGACGCCATTCGCCACCTCAAGAAATGGATGAAACCCAAGCGTGTCTGGCCCACGCTTTTGACCGGTGGAACCCGCAGCCATGTGCAATATGTGCCCCGTGGGCGCTGCCTGATCGTGGGGCCGTTCAATTACCCGGTCAACCTCACGTTGGGGCCGCTGGTGTCGGCCATTGCGGCGGGCAACACCGCCATTCTCAAACCGTCCGAGTTGACGCCCCATTTGTCGGCCTTGATGGTCAAGCTGGTGCAGGAAATTTTCAGCGAAGACGAAGTGGCCATTTTTGAAGGGGAGGCGGATGTGGCGCAAGCCTTGCTGGAACTGCCGTTTGACCACATCTTCTTCACTGGCAGCCCGGCTATTGGCCGCCATGTCATGACCGCTGCGGCCAAAAACCTCAGCAGCGTGACGCTTGAGCTGGGGGGCAAAAGTCCTACCATCATCGACGCCTCCGCCAACCTGAAGCTGGCCGCCACCAACATCATGTGGGCCAAGTTTGCCAACTCCGGGCAAACCTGCATCGCGCCAGACCACGTGTTTGTCCACGAAAGTGTCAAGGAGCAGTGGGTCACCCTGTGCCGCGCAGAGTTGACTCGGGCCTATGGCGCCAGCCTGGCTGAGCAGCAAAACAGCCCGCACCTGGCGCACATCGTCAATGCGCGTCATACCTCCCGCGTGAAAGCTTTGCTCGATGATGCCAAAGCGCTGGGCGCTCGTACCCTCACCGGGGGCGAGGCGGTGACCGCCGATTGTTTTGTGCAGCCCACTTTGCTTGACCAAATTCCAGGCAACGCGCGCATCATGCATGAAGAGGTGTTTGGCCCGCTGTTGCCAGTTATTGGCTACACCGACATCAACGCGGTGGTGGCCAGCATCAATGCCGGTCCCAAGCCGCTTTCGCTCTATATCTATAGCCGCGACAACGCCAACATTGACCGTGTGCTGATGAACACCGTGTCCGGCGGCGCCTGCGTCAACCATGCGCTGATGCAGTTTTTGCACGGCAACCTGCCGTTTGGCGGCATCAACAACTCAGGCATTGGCAACGCGCACGGGCATTACGGCTTTATGGCGTTCAGCCATGAGCGGGCCGTGGTTCGCACGCAAATTTCCTTGGTGGCAACGCTGTTTTCTGCCGGCAAAGTACCCGTCCTGGTGCGTCGCTTGATGAAATCGGCCTTCAAAATTTTGTAATTTCAGCGCGCGCGGGGCGCGCGTTGGGCGGTTTTTTTCTGCCTTTGATGCAAATAGTAACTGTTCTCATTTAGAATGAAGGTATGTTAATTCGGACGTTGGTGTCCGTTCATCCTTGTGAGTTTATTCAATGAGAAAAGCAGTTTTTTCGATGGTGCGTCGCCTCAGCGGCGGGGCACTGGCTTTCGGTTTACTGGCCAGCGCCACTTTGTCTGCGGCCCAAACCGGGGCCAACCCGGAAGGTATTCTGGTTTACAACGCGCAGCACGTCAGCCTGACCCAGGCCTGGGCACAAGCATTTACCGCCGAGACCGGTATCAAGGTTACCCTGCGCAATGGCAGTGATACCGAGCTGGGTAACCAGATCGTGCAGGAAGGGGCGGCGTCTCCGGCCGACGTATTTCTGACCGAAAACTCACCCGCCATCGCGCTGGTTGATTCGCGTGGCCTGTTGGCGCCGTTGGCCGGCGACACGCTGGCGCAAACAGTCGCCAACTACCGCCCAGCCCATGGCCGATGGACCGGCATTGCCGCGCGCAGCACGGTGTTTGTCTACAACAAACGCAGCCTGTCGCCGGCGCAATTGCCCAAATCGTTGCTGGACCTGGCCAAGCCCGAATGGAAAGGCCGCTGGGCTGCATCGCCAGCGGGCGCAGACTTCCAGGCCATCGTCAGCGCGCTACTGGAACTCAAAGGCGAGGCCAGCACCCTGGCCTGGCTCAAGGCCATGAAGGAAAACGCTGTCACTTTCAAAGGCAATGGTGTGGCCATGAAAGCGGTGAACGCCGGACAAGTGGACGCCGCTGTCATCTACCACTACTACCGCGTGGCCGACCAGGCCAAGACCGGCGAGAACAGCAACAACCTGGGGGTGCATTACTTTAAAAATGAAGACCCAGGCGCTTTCGTCAGCATTTCTGGCGGCGGCGTGCTGGCCTCCAGCAAACGCCAGGCGCAGGCACAGGCCTTTGTGAAATGGGTCACTGGCAAGGGCGGGCAGGGTATTTTGCGCACGGGCGACTCCTTCGAATATGCCGTGGGCACAGGCGCTGCCTCCCACCCCCAACTGGTGCCTTTGGCCGAGTTGCAATCGCCCAAGGTGGAGCCGTCCAAGCTCAACAGTAAAAAGGTGTCTGACCTGATGACCCAAGCCGGCTTGTTCTGACCCCGGCCTGCACCCCAAACGCTTTCCTCACTTGCCCTGATAGCCTTGCCCATGAATTCCGGCTTACCTGCCTTCACCCGCATGCCCTGGATGGCTGCGGCTGCGCTGGCGGTGTCGGTACTGGCGCTGCTGCCGCTCGGTTTTGTGCTGTGGGTCGCGGTGCAGTCCGGCTGGCAAACCGTGCTGACGCTGGTGTTTCGGCCGCGTGTGGCCGAACTGCTGATCAACACCTTCTGGCTGGTAGGCGTCACCGTGCCGCTGGCCACCGTGCTGGCCCTGGCCCTGGCTTGGTTGACCGAACGCAGTGACCTGCCCGGGGCGCGCACCTGGGCTTGGCTGGCCGCAGCCCCCCTGGCCGTGCCGGCCTTTGTGCACAGCTACGCTTGGATCTCTGTGGTACCTGGGCTGCACGGGCTGGGTGGCGCTGTGTTGGTGTCGGTGCTGGCCTATTTCCCCTTTTTGTACTTGCCCATAGCCGCCGCCATGCGCCGACTTGACCCGGCCCTGGAAGACACCGCAGCCTCGCTCGGTTGGGGCGCCTGGGCGGTGTATGTGCGGGTGGTTCTGCCCCAGCTCAAGCTGGCTATCTGGGGCGGCGCCCTGTTGGTGGGCTTGCATCTGTTGGCCGAGTACGGCCTGTTTGTGATGATTCGCTTTGACACCTTCACCACCGCCATCGTCGACCAGTACCAGTCCACCTACAACGGCCCGGCGGCCAATATGCTGGCCGGCGTGCTGGTGCTGTGCTGCTTGGTGTTGCTGGGGCTCGAAGGCGGCACGCGTGGCCATGAGCGCTATGCCCGGGTCGGTAGCAGCTCGGCGCGCCTGCCCCAGCGGCAGCGCTTGGGCACCTGGACCTGGCTGGTCTTGCTGCTGCCCACGCTCACCGCCGCTTTGTCTTTGGGTGTGCCCTTGGCAACGCTGACGCGCTGGTTGATCGCGGGTGGGGCAGAGGTTTGGCGCTGGAACGAGCTGTCCGCCGCGCTGACGCAAACCCTGGGGCTGGCCGCAGCGGGGGCTGTACTCACCACGCTGGTGGCCGTGCCCATGGCCTGGCTGTCCATCCGTGCGCCGGGACGTTTGCAGCGCTGGCTGGAAAGCAGCAATTACCTGACGGGCTCCTTGCCCGGTATCGTCATTGCCTTAGCCCTGGTGACCCTCACCGTGCGGGTGGCGTTGCCGCTGTACCAAACCGTGTTCAGTGTGCTGCTGGCCTACGTGCTGATGTTCTTGCCACGCGCCATGATCAACCTGCGTGCCGGCATTGCGCAGGCACCGCTGGAACTGGAGCAGGCTGCCCGCAGCCTGGGCCGCACCCCTGCGCAAGCCCTCTGGCACATCACCCTGCGCCTGGCAGCGCCTGGTGTGGCCAGCGGCATGGCCATGGTGTTCCTGGCCATCACCAACGAACTGACCGCCACCTTGTTGCTGGCGCCCAATGGCACGCAAACACTGGCCACCGCTTTCTGGGCCCACAGCAGCGAGATCGACTACGCCGCGGCGGCCCCCCACGCGGTGCTGATGGTGCTGCTGTCGCTGCCGCTGACCTGGCTTCTTCACACCCAATCCCAACGCTTGGCAGGCCGATGACCTTTCTACACATAAGCGCAGTGCGCAAATCCTATGGCTCGGTGCAAGCGCTGAGCGGCGTTTCGCTGGCGGTTGAAAAAGGCAGCCACACCGCCATCGTGGGCCCTTCGGGCTCTGGCAAAACCACCTTGCTCAGAATTCTTGCGGGCTTTGAAGCGCCAGATGCCGGCCAGCTGGTGCTTGACGGTGAACTGCTGGCCGACGCCACCACCCTGGTGCCAGCCCATCGGCGCGGTATTGGTTATGTGCCCCAGGAAGGCGCGTTGTTTCCCCACTTGAGCATTGCCGACAACGTGGGATTTGGCTTGCCCCGCCATGACGCGCAGCGCAAGCACCGCATAGAAGAATTGATGGACATGGTGGCGCTGGACCGTGCCATGCTCCAACGCCGCCCGCATGAACTCTCCGGTGGACAGCAACAACGCGTGGCGCTGGCCCGCGCCCTGGCGCAACGCCCCAAGCTGATGCTGATGGACGAGCCGTTCTCGGCCCTCGACACTGGCCTGCGCGCGGCCACCCGCAAAGCGGTGGCCCAGTTGCTCGACAAGGCCGGCATCACCACCATTCTGGTCACCCACGACCAAGGCGAGGCCCTGTCTTTTGCAGACCAGGTCGCCATCATGCGAAACGGCCAACTGGTGCAAACCGGTGCGCCCAGAGACGTGTACTTGCGCCCGGCAGACCCGCTGACCGCCGAATTTTTGGGTGAGGCGCTGGTGATGCAGGCGCCCGTGTCCCAAGGTTGGTGCCAGTGCCCCTTGGGCCGAATTGCCGTGGACGACGCCCAGCGCAGCGGCATGGCCACTGTCATGCTGCGCCCCGAGCAGTTGCATCTGGAGGTGCTAGATGACACAAACCCCGCACCCGCGCTGGATGATCTGGCTTGCCTGGGCGTGGTGCAGGAGGTGGATTTTTTTGGCCCCACCTGCGACCTGCTGGTCAGCCTGAATGAGCACCCCCAAGACAAGCCCATTCACATCCACACCGCCGGTTTGCAAGCCCCCGCACCTGGCGCCAAGGTGCGGGTGCGCGTGCAGGGTATGGCCCACGTCTTCCCGCCACTTGCGCTTTAATGCATGACCGCATGACTGTCTGACCGCATGACCGCCTCACCCCCCACGCGCAAATCCGCCATGGCCCGACTTCCCCCCTTGAACTGGCTGCGCGCCTTTGAAGCCTCGGCCCGTGCCCTGAGTTTCACGGCGGCGGCGCAGGAACTCAACATGACCCAGTCGGCCGTCAGCCAGCAGATTAAAAGTCTGGAGAGCGCGCTCGGGCGTTTGTTGTTTGTGCGGCGCGTGCGCGGGCTGGAGCTCACCGACGAAGGACGGGGCTATTTGCCCACCGTGCAGGCCGCGTTTGCCATGCTGGAGGAGGGCACCAGCGTGCTCACCGGCCGCAATGACCCCGATGTGCTGGAGCTGCACGTCAACCTGTCGTTCGCGCTGTTTTGGCTCTCGCCCCGGCTGGGCCGTTTCATGGACGAATTTCCCTGGGTGCAGCTCAACGTCGAGACCTCCATCTGGGCCGAAGAAAAACCCAGCGCCTCAGCCGCCGTGGAGATTGTGTTTGGGCAGGGCAAATGGGAAAGCCGCGTCGGCAAGCGCCTCACGCACGACCACATATTCCCCGTCTGTTCGCCCGAGGTGGCAGCACGTATTCACAGCGTGGACGACTTGCTGCAACAGCGTCTGTTTGACTTGCCCGGTACGCTGCAAAGCTGGGACAGCTGGCTGGAGGCCGTGCCGGACAAGCCTCAGCGCCCGGTGCCCATGATTCACCGTGCCAGCACCTGGGCGGTCAGCCTGGCGTGGGCGCAAAACGGTTTGGGGGTGGCCTTGGCGCACGACACGGTGGCGCAAGATTTGATCGCCTCGGGCCGCTTGGTGCGCCCCTTGCCCTTTGCGCTGCCCATGAAAGAAGCTTACTTTCTGATTGCGCCTGAGGGCACGCGCATCAACGCCGCCGCGTTGGCGTTCAAAGGCTGGCTGTTGCGTGAAATGGGCCCGTCAACTGAGGCCTGAGGGCGCTTCTCTTGCCCCGCACTCAATAATTCATGATGACCAGCCGGGTCTGGGTAAATTCCAGCATGCCGTGCTTGCCGTCGTCGCCGCCCAGCCCTGAGCGTTTCCAGCCCGCGTGGTAACCCTGGTAGGGGTCGGCCGGGGTGCGGTTGATGTAGAGCTCACCGGCTTCAATCTCGTTGCTGGCTTTCATCACGCTGCGGTAGTCCTCGGTGTAAAGCACCGAGGCCAGGCCAAACTGGTGGTCGTTGGCCAGCGCCAACGCATGCTCAATGTCGGTGTAGGGCAGCACGCACAGCACCGGGCCAAACACTTCTTCTTGCACGATGGCCATGTCCTGGCGCACCTGGGTCAGCAAGGTGGGCGGGTAAAAATAACCCGGGCCATCGGGCATGACGCCGCCACACAAAAGCTGCGCGCCCTCTGCCATAGCTTGTTCCACCATGGCATGAATGCCCTGGCGCGCCTCGGCGCTGATCAGTGGTCCCATGCGATCGGGGTGTTGCGCGCGGTCGCCAAAGGTGCGGGCCGCCAGTTTTTCCTGCAGCTTGGCCACCAGTGCGTCGTGCACGCTGTGCTGCACATACACCCGCTCCACGGCCGTGCACAGTTGGCCGCAGTTGGTGGTTTTGGAGCGCACGATGTCGCTGGCGGCTTTTTCCAGATCGGCATCGGCGGCCACAATGGCGGGCGTTTTGCCGCCGAGCTCCAGCGACGATTTGGCGATGTTGGTTTTGGCGTAGTCCAGCACGCGCCGGCCTGCGCTCAAGCCACCGGTGAGCGTGATCATGGCCACCTTGGGGTGCGTGCACATGGCCTGCGCTTCGGCATGGCCCATGGTCAAAATGTTCACCACGCCGGCGGGCAGTCCAGCGTCGAGCACGGCCTGCGCACTCTCGAAGGCGGAGCAGGGCGTGTTGTTGCTGGGGCGCACCACCACGGTGTTGCCGGTGATCAGCGCGGGCGCAATCTTGCGCAGCAAGGTGTAGACGGGGTAGTTGAACGGAATCAGGCAGGCCACCACGCCCATTGGTTCGCGGTGCAGCATCAGGTTTTCGTTGGGCGAGTCGCTGGGGATGATCTCGCCTTCAATCCGGCGCGCCCATTCGGCGTGGTAGCGCGTCACCTCAGCGGCGTAGACCGCCTCGAAGGTGGCGTCTTCCAGGCTCTTGCCAGATTCCAGTGCCAGCGCCTGGCCAATCGCCTCTTTGCGCGCGTCCAGGGCGACGGCCAGTTTGTGCAGGTACTGGCCACGTTCTACGCTGCTGAGTTTGCGCCAGCCTTTTTGCGCCGCTGCTGCCGCGTCGCAGGCCGCCATGGCCTGAGCCGTGCTGGCGGCGCTAACCTGGCCAATGACTGCTTGCGTGGCCGGGTTGTCCACCGAGAAGCTGGCGCCCGTGTCACTGGCGACCCATTGGTTGTTGATGAGGTTGAGGTAACTTTTCATGGGTACGGCCGTGGGTAACGGGATGAGGGCAAAGGAGTCAGGCAAATGGTGGGCAAAGTTCAGAAGTAGCCCAGCGGGTGCTGCGCCATGTCCAGGTGCAGGCGGCGGCTGTCGTAGGGGTGGGCCAGTGCCACCTCTTCGTTCAACTCCACGCCCAGGCCGGGTTCTTTGCTCGGAATCACATAGCCGCCTTCCCACTGCAGCGGCTTCTTCAACAACTCGGCGTGGAAGCCGCCAAACTGCTGAATGCTTTCGAGAATCAGGAAGTTGGGAATGCAGGCCGCCAATTGAATATTGGCCGCCGCCACGATGGGGCCGCAGTAGAGGTGGGGCGCAATTTGCGCGTAATGCACTTCAGCCAGTGCGGCAATTTTCTTGGCTTCCAGAATGCCGCCCACGCGGCCCAGGTTGGGTTGCAGAATAGTGGCCGCACCGGTTTCCAGCACGCGGGCAAACTCGTATTTGGTGGTCAGGCGTTCGCCCGTGGCCACCGGAATGCAGGTGTAGTGCGCCACCTCGGCCATCATCTCAGGGCGCTCGGGTGGTGTGGGCTCTTCAAACCACAATGGGTTGTAGGGCTCCAGGCGGCGCGCCAGGCGCTTGGCCCCCGACACGGTGAACTGGCCGTGGGTGCCAAACAGCAAGTCGGCCTTGTCGCCCACAGCTTCACGAATGCGGGCGCAAAAACGCTCGGACAAATCCATGCGTTCCAGCGTGGGCTGGCGCGGATCAAACACCGAATAGCCGCCCACCGGGTCAAACTTGACGGCGGTGAAACCCTCTTGCACGTAGCGTGCGGCACGCTCGGCCGAGCGGTCGGGGTCGCCATAAAACGAGTCGTCCTCGTCAGCGTCGGGGTACAGGTAGGTGTAGCTGCGCAGGCGCGGGTTCACCAGGCCACCCAGCAGTTTGTAGACCGGCTGGTTCAGGGCTTTGCCGGTGATGTCCCAGCACGCCATCTCCAGCGCGCTGAGCACGCCCATCAGCGAAATATCGGGCCGCAGGGAGAAGCCTTCGCCATAGGCCTTGCGCCACAGCGTTTCCACTTGCATGGGGTCCTGGCCGGCAAATACGCGCTCAAACAAGTCTTCGGCCATGCTGGCCACCACTTGCGGGCTGAAGGTGGCGGCATAGGCTTCGCCCACGCCTTCGATACCGCAGGTGGTGCGGATTTTGACAAAGACGAAATAGCGCCCGCCAAAGCTGGGGGGCGGGTTGGCCACGATGAAGGTCTTGATCGATTCGAGTTTCATGCAAATCTCCAGAAAATGAGGAATTCAGGTTGGGGGTTTGGGGGGGTGGGGTGAGGGAGGTGGGGTTCAGGCCAACCGAGCGTTAACGCCGTGCCGCCAAAATGGCGTCCGCCCCCTTGTGCGCCACCATGGTGGTGGGCGCGTGGGTGTTGCCGGAGGTGACCGTAGGAAAGACCGAGGCGTCCACCACGTACAGGCCGTCCAGGCCGTGCACCTTGAGGTTCGCGTCCACCACGGAATGGGCCGGGTCACGGCCCATCACGCAGGTGCCCACCGGGTGGTAGCAGGTGCTGGCCCGGGCGCGGAAGTCGTCAATCATGCCGGCGTCATCGAGCAAGTCCACCACCGGGGCCATCGGCTCCTTGATCAGGCCGCGAAAGGCCGCCGTCTGGTTCAGGCGTTTCACCAGCTGTGCACCCCGCAAAGCCACCTGCACATCGTCCGGGTGCGACAGGTAATTGGGCTGAATGGAGGGGGCGCTGTGAATGTCGGGGCTGGCAATGTCAATGCGGCCACGGCTCAACGGCCGGCAGGGCTGAAAGCACAAAATAAATCCAGCAAACGAGTCCGGCACGATTTGCGTGCCCTTGGTGGACGGCGCCAGTGTGTAGGTCACCGGGTTGCAATACAGCTGCAAATCAGCCTGTGCAGCGTCAGGACTTGATTTGACAAAGCCGCCCGCCTGGTTGACGCTGATGCTCAAGGGCCCGCCCAGGGTGGTGACGTATTGCAGACCCACCTTGAGTTTTCCCCAGAGCGAGCTCAGCACGTTGTTGAGGGTGGGTTGCGTGGCCTTGTAGTAATAGCTCATGGCCAGGTGGTCTTGCAGATGGCCGCCCACATTGTTTTGCGCCAGCAACACAGGAATACCTTTTTCTTGCAAGAGCGCCCCCGGCCCAACGCCAGAGAGTTGCAGCAGCTGCGGGGTTTGCACCGCTCCGGCGCTCAAGACCACGGCGGCGCGCGCCCGCGCGGTGTGTTGCACGCCGTCCATCTGGTAGCGCACGCCGACGGCTTTGTTGCCCTCGAACAGCACGCGCTCCACCAGGGCGCCGGTTTGCAGTTTGACATGGGGCCGCTTCAGGGCAGGGCGCAAAAACGCATCGGCCGCAGACCAGCGCATGCCATGGCGGGTGTTGATGTGGTAGCGGCCCACGCCCTCAGGCTGCGGGCCGTTGAAGTCTTCAGTGAAAGGAATGCCCATCTGGCGCGCGCCCTCAAAAAAGATGTCTGCCATGGGGTGCAGTTCTTGGCGCACATCGCTCACAAACAGGGGGCCGCCCTGGGCAGCCCGGCCCTGGGCATCCACGCGGCGTTCAAATTTCTCGTAGACCGGACGCACATCATTCCAGGACCAACCCGGGTTGCCCGCCTTCGCCCAGTCGTCAAAGTCACCGGGTAAGCCGCGGCAGTACACCATGGCGTTGATGGAGCTGGAGCCTCCCACCACGCGGCCACGCGGAAAGTAGATGCGTCGGTCGTGCAGGCCCGCATCAGGCTGGGCTTCAAATTTCCAGTTCACGCGCTCGTCGTAAAACGTCTTGCCGTAGCCAATGGGCATGTTGATCCACAGGCGCCGGTCGTGGCCACCGGCTTCGAGCACCAACACGGTGTTGGTGCCATCGGCGCTCAGCCGGTCGGCCAGCACGCAGCCGGCTGAGCCACTGCCAACAACGATGTAATCGTATTCATTCGGGGTCAAGGCACACCTCTCAAAATATCATGCCGCGCCCGGGTTGCGGGGGGCTGCCGCAAAGTGTAGGGCAAGCCCCGTACCCCGCCGGGCGCCATGGCCTGTGCCGGGCTGGTTTCAATCTGAATAATTGACCCGCGCTGGCTGGGCTGGGCTGGGCTGGGGTGGAGCGCCCGGTTTGCCGGGGTTTCCTGGGGTGCTGGGGTTTAGGGTGGGGGCGGTGCTTCAGGCTTGGGGGGCTGTTCGCGGCGTGGGTCCATCTGCAACAAAGCCTGCGAACCACTGCCCATGAGCACATAGTCGGCCTTGTGTTCGGGTTTGACGGTGCCGCGTTTCTTGCTGCGGGTGAAGTGCCAAATGTTGACCGCCAGCAGCAACAGCATCACCGCAAAGTAAAGCATCAGGCTCTCTGGCCCCAGCCAGTCCATGATGGCGCCACCCAGCGTGGGGCCAATTGTGGCGCCAATGCCGTACAAAAGCAGCAAGCCGCCCGTCACCTCCAACACCCTGGATTGGTCAATCAAATCGTTCACGTGGGCCACTGCCAAGCCGTAAATGGTGAAAGACAGGCCGCCGTAGATGATGCCCAGCACAATCAGAGAGCCTTCGTACTCGCGCGCCAGGTAAAAGCCGGTACTGGCGACGACCGCACTGGCCACGCACACCCAAAACAGCACCCAACGCCGGTCATAGGTGTCAGACAAGTGCCCCACCGGCCACTGAAAAACAGCGCCGCCCAAAATGGTGGCGGCCATGAAGGTGGCAATACCGGCCTCGCTAAAGCCCACGCCCTGGCCAAACAAATGGCCCAGGCTGTAAAGCGCACCGTTGAGCAAACCCGAGCCCACCGCCGCAATCACGCCAATTGGCGAGATGGCAAACAGCTTGAACAAGCCCAGCTTGGGGGCCTCGGTCGGCTGCGGTTCTTGCACCGGCGTGAGTGTGATGGGCAAAAGCGCAAAAGAAAACAGAATGGAGACCATCGCAAACGGCACAAAACCAAAGCGGTCACCCACCAAAATCAGCCACTGGCCCAAAGCCATGGCCACGCCATTGACCGCCATATAAATGGCAAACACCTTGCCGCGTTGCTCGCTGACGGCCACCACGTTGAGCCAGCTCTCCACCACGATATACAGCCCCACCAGGCACACACCGGTGACGAAGCGCAGCACGCCCCAAGACCAGGGGTTGATCCAGAGCGCGTGCAAAATGGGCAGCGCTGAGGCGATGGAGGCCATGGCCGCAAAGGCCCGGATATGCCCCACCGTACGAATGATGACCGGGCAGGCATAGGTGCCGTAAACAAAGCCGGCAAAGTAGGCTGACATCACCAAACCGGTCACCAGGCTGGAAAACTTGGCCTGGCCGGCCTGCGCACCAATGGCTGAGAACAACAAGCCCGTTCCTACCACCAGCATGCCGACACCGCTGAGCAAAGCGGTGAGCGGTAACAGTAATTTACCCAAAACAAATCCTTGGAAATAAATGGCGCATCTTGAAGCAAGCGCAGCCATGAAGTGGCGCGAGTGTGGCACAAGCGCGCTGGGTGCTAGGTGGCGTGCTGCCGCATCTACAGGGTAAACGAGGGTGAGGTTGTGTCGCTAAATGTCAATACCATGTCGGTATCGGTTGGATGTGTGGCAAGGTTCAGGGCTACATTGCGAAGTACCCCAAGGCCCTGACCCCAGCCAAACCGCAGGCCGGTCGTCTGCCCTTGATCACTTACCGAGGAACCCTTGCATGAACCACGACGTCATCATTACTTGTGCCCTGACCGGGGCTGGCGACACTGTCGACAAACACCCGGCCATTCCTGTCACGCCCGCGCAAATTGCCGCCGCTGCCGTTGAGGCCGCCAAGGCCGGCGCCACCGTGGTGCATTGCCATGTGCGCGACCCCCAAACCGGCAAGGGCAGCCGCGACCCCATGTTGTACCGCGAGGTGATGGAGCGCATTGCCGACTCGGGCGTGGACATCATCGTCAACCTGACCGCCGGCATGGGCGGTGACCTGGAGATTGGCGCGGGCGAAAACCCCATGAACTTTGGCCCCGGCACCGATCTGGTGGGCCCTTTGACCCGCCTGGTGCACGTGGAGCAGCTGTTGCCTGACATTTGCACCCTGGACTGCGGCACGCTCAACTTTGGCGACGGCGACACCATTTACGTCTCCACCCCGGCGGCTTTGCGCGCAGGCGCCAAGCGCATCACCGAGCTGGGCGTGAAGGCCGAGCTGGAAATTTTTGACACCGGTCACCTCTGGTTTGCCAACCAGATGATCAAGGAAGGCTTGCTGCACGACCCGCTGTTCCAGCTCTGCATGGGCATTCCGTGGGGCGCGCCGGCGGACACCACCACCATGAAGGCCATGGTGGACAACGTGCCCCAGGGTGCCACCTGGGCCGCCTTTGGCATTGGGCGCATGCAAATGCCCATGGCTGCGCAAGCCGTGTTGTTGGGCGGCCAGGTGCGGGTGGGGCTGGAAGACAACATCTGGCTCGACAAAGGCGTGCACGCCAGCAACGGCCAACTGGTGGAGCGGGTGATTGAACTGATTCGCTGCATGGGCGCCAAGCCCATGACGCCAGCGCAAGGCCGGGTCAAGATGAACCTCAAGCCACGCCGCCAATAAAGCTGGCTTTTTGCCCCCCCACCATTTCAAGACTGCAAGGAATCGCCATGAGTGCTTCAACATTTGTAACTGACATCAAAACCTTTGCCGCCATTGGCAGTGGCGTCATCGGCAGCGGCTGGGTGGCGCGTGCGCTGGCCAACGGGCTGGACGTTATCGCCTGGGACCCAGCGCCCGGCGCTGAAGAGCAGCTGCGCAAGCGCGTGGCCAATGCCTGGCCCGCGCTGGAAAAGCAGGGCTTAAAAGCCGGCGCTTCACCCAGCCGTTTGCGCTTTGTCGCCACGGTTGAGGAATGCGTAGCCACGGCCGACTTCATCCAGGAAAGCGCGCCCGAGCGGCTGGACCTGAAAATTGAGCTGCACGCCAAAATTACCGCTGCCGCACGCGCCAATGTGCTGATTGGCTCCAGCACCTCAGGCCTGTTGCCCAGCGAGTTTTACGCTCAGGCCCAGCACCCCGAGCGCTGCGTGGTGGGTCACCCGTTCAACCCGGTCTACCTGCTGCCGCTGGTGGAGGTGGTGGGTGGGGTCAAGACCTCTCCCGACGCCGTGGCCGCTGCCATGCAGGTCTACCGCGACCTGGGCATGAAGCCTTTGCATGTACGCAAGGAAATCCCTGGTTTCATTGCTGACCGCTTGCTCGAAGCGATGTGGCGCGAGTCGCTGCATTTGGTCAACGACGGCATTGCCACCACGGGCGAAATTGACGACGCCATTCGCTACGGTGCGGGCATTCGCTGGTCTTTCATGGGCAGCTTTTTGATCTACACCCTGGCCGGTGGCGATGCTGGTATGCGCCACTTCATGGCCCAGTTTGGCCCGGCCCTCAAGCTGCCCTGGACCAAGCTGGAAGCGCCAGAGTTGACCGACGCGCTGATTGAAGGCGTGGTGGACGGCACCACGGTGCAGCTCGGAAAGCACAGCATTGCCGACCTGGAGCGTTACCGCGACGACTGCCTGCTGGCCGTGCAAGCTGCCGTGCGTGCCACCAAGATCAAGCACGGCATTTCGCTGGACGAGTAAGGGCGCGTTCATGTCTGGCTTGTTAACCACCTACCAAGGCCCGGTGTTGCCCGATTGGGTGGACTACAACGGGCACTTGCGCGATGCCTATTACCTGCTGATTTTCAGCTACGCCACCGACGGTCTGATGGACCAGATCGGTCTGGACAGCGCGGGCCGCGCCGCCTCCGGCCACAGCCTGTTCACGCTGGAGTGCCACCTGAATTACCTGCACGAGGTCAAGGTCGGCGCGCTGGTGGAAGTGCGCACGCAAGTGCTGGGCCTGGACGCCAAGCGCCTGCACATTCACCACACCTTGCACCTGGCCGGTCAGCCCACGGTGCTGGCGGCCAATGAACAAATGCTGCTGCACGTGGCCATGGACGGGCCACGTGCCACCGAGTTTGTGCCGCCGGTACTGGAGCAGGTGCAGGCGCTGGCGGCAGCCCACCAGGCGCTGCCCCGGCCCGAGCATGTGGGGCGCGTCATGGCCTTGCCGAAACCGCGCTGAGGACCAACCCATGACAACACTGCCCGAACAACCGTCCAAACCAGAGCGTCTGTCCACGCCGCTCGAAGGCACCGGCCACCGCCCCTGGGACCCGCAGGCGCCTATTGATGCGCCCCTGCAGCTCATGCAAACCCAGGTGCAAGCCGCCTGGGTGGACTACAACGGCCACATGAGCGAGTCGTGCTACTTGCTGGTGTTTGGCGACAACTCGGACGCCTTCTTTCGCACCATCGGTATAGACGAGGCCTACCGCGACCAGGGTGGCCATTCGCTCTACACGGTGCAGACGCAAATACACAACCTGCGCGAAGCCGCGCTTCACGCGCCCTTGCGCCTGACGCTGCAACTGCTAGACCTGGACGACAAGCGGCTGCATATTTTTCACGCCATGTACCACGCCACAAGCGGTGAGTTGCTGGCCACGGGCGAGCAGATGCTGGTGCATGTGAACATGCAAGCCGGGCGTGCCGCGCCCATGCCGGCCGATTTGCAGCACCGCCTGCAAGCCATTCACCAGGCCCATGCGGCTTTGCCCCGGCCCAAGCAGGCGGGCCAGGCTATCGGCATCAGGCGCTGAGGCTGTTGCCGTTGCCGTTGTCATTTCCGTTTCCGATGCCGCGTTTTTATTGACCCATTTTTTAGGCAGAACCCAGATGCATTTCGAACTCTCCACCGAACAAACCATGCTGGTCGACACAGTGCGCACCTTTGTCGAAAAAGAGTTGTACCCGCACGAAGCCGAGGTCGAGCGTCTGGACGACGTGCCCGCAGAGCTGGCCGCGCATTTGCAACAACGCGCCATCGACCTGGGCCTGTACGCGGCCAACATGCCCGAAGAATTCGGTGGTGGTGGCCTGAACAACTTTGACATCACGCTGATGGAGCGCGAGCTGGGTCGGGCCTCTTACGGCCTGCAAATGCTGGTGGCGCGCCCCAGCAATATCTTGCGCGCCTGCCAGGGCCAGCAGATTGAAGAGTACTTGCTGCCCACCATTCGCGGTGAGCGCCACGACTGCCTGGCCATGACCGAACCCAACGCCGGCTCCGATGTGCGCGGCATGCGCACGCGGGCGGTGCTGCAAGGCGACCATTACGTCATCAACGGCGGCAAACATTTCATCAGCCATGCCGACAAGTCTGATTTTGTGGTGCTGTTTGCCGCCACCGATGTTGAAGAAACTGCGCACGGCCCGAAGAAAAAAATCACCGGCTTTCTGGTCGATCTGGATACCCCAGGGCTGACCGCCCGCCGTGGCCCGGCCTGCGTGTCGCACCGCGGCTACCACCAAAGCGAACTGTTTTTTACCGATTGCAAGGTGCCGGTCTACAAGCGCCTGGGCGAAGAGGGCAAAGGGTTTGACCTGATGGGCGAATGGCTGGGCGCCACGCGCCTGACCGTGGCTGCTACCAGCGTGGGGCGGGGGCGGCGTGTGCTGGACCTGGCCACCGAATGGGCCGCAACCCGGCACCAGTTTGGCCAAGCCATTGGCCGCTTTCAGGGCACCGGCTTCAAGCTCGCCGACATGGCCACCGAGCTGCAAGCCGCCGAGCTGCTGACCCTGCACGCTGCCTGGAAATGCGACCAGGGCCGCATGACAGATTCGGATGCGGCCATGGCCAAGTTGTTTGCCTCGGAGGCGCTGGCGCGCATCACCGACCAGACGCTGCAAATTTTTGGCGGCATGGGCCTGATGAGCGAGATGCCCATTGAACGTTTCTGGCGCGACGCCCGGGTCGAGCGCATCTGGGACGGCACCAGCGAAATCCAGCGCCACATCATTTCGCGCGCCATGTTGCGCGCCCACGGGGCTTAAAGCATGTCAGCCCTCGGTTCGCCCGTGTTGCCCAGCCAGCGCAGCCCCATGCAGCGTTTGCTGCGGCCGGACAGCCTGGCCGTGTTTGGTGGGCGTGCCGCAGCCGAGGTGGTGCGGCAATGCCAAAAACTGGGTTTTGCGGGCGAGATCTGGCCGGTTCATCCGCAGCTTCAAAGCGTGGAGGGTTTGCCCTGCTACGCCTCGGTGGCCGACTTGCCGGGCGCGCCAGATGCCAGTTTTATTGCCGTGCACAGCCACGCCACGGTAGACATCGTGGGCCAACTGGCGGCGCGCGGTGGCGGCGGGGTGATTGCCTATGCCTCCGGTTTTGCCGAGGTCGGCCCGCAGGGCGCAGCCTTACAGGCGCAGCTGGTGCAAGCCGCCGGCGACATGGCGCTGCTCGGGCCCAATTGCTACGGCATGCTCAATTACCTGGACGGCGCAGCGCCCTGGCCCGACCAGCACGGTGGCCAGCGCGTGAACCGGGGCGTGGCCATCCTGACCCAAAGCGGCAACATTGGCCTGAACCTCACCATGCAGCTGCGCGGTTTGCCCTTGGCCTGCCTCATCACGGTTGGCAACAAGGCCGGTGTCAGCATGGAGGCCATTGTGGACACCTTGTTGCAAGACGAGCGCATCACCGCCATCGGCCTGCACATTGAGGGGCTGGACGACGTACCCGCTTTTTCGCGGGTGGCGCTCAAGGCGCTGGCGCGCAAGGTGCCGCTGGTGGCGATCAAGTCGGGCAGCTCCACCCTGGGCGCGCAGATCACCATGAGCCACACCAGTTCACTGGCCGGGCCCGATGCCTTGTACAGCGCGCTGTTTGCCCGCCTGGGCGTGGCGCGCGTGTTTGACCCGGTGGGCCTGATTGAAACCTTGAAACTCTTGCATGTGCGTGGCGCCCTGGCGGGCTCGCGCTTTATTTCGGCGAGCTGTTCGGGCGGCGAGGCCTCGCTGGTGGCCGACCTGGCGCAAGCCCGCGGGCTCGAGATGCCAGCCCTGCCTGCACCCGCCTACCAGCGTCTGCATGCGGTGTTGGGCGACAAGGTCAACGTGGCTAACCCGCTCGATTACCACACCTACATTTGGGGCGATCTGGCCGCGCAGACCGAGTGTTTTGCCGGTTTGATGGACTGCGGGTTTGACGCCCATGTGCTGGTGCTCGATTTCCCCCGGGCCGACCGCTGCGAGGCCAGTTCCTGGACCACCACGGTGGACGCTTTTGTGGCGGCGCACCAGCAGCACGGCGGCTGCAGCATCGTGGTGTCCAGTCTGCCCGAAAGCCTGCCCGAAGCGGTGGCGCAACACCTGATGGCGCAGGGCCTGGTGCCCATGCAGGGCTTGCCCGACTGCCTGGACGCTATTGCCCACGCGGCCATGATCGGGCGCGCGCAACACAAGCTGGCGCAGCTCCAAGCCTTGCCCGATTTACCGCCCAGGGCCTTGGGTGCCGTGCGCTTGCTGGACGAGGCGAAGAGCAAACAGGCCCTGGCTGCCTTTGGCCTGCGCACGCCGCAGGGCCAGGTGGTGTCGGCTGCGCAAGCGCCCGAGGTGGCGGCGCAATTGGGATTCCCCGTGGTGGTGAAGGCAGTTTCTGACCAGTTGGCGCACAAAACCGAGGCCGGCGCGGTGCGCCTGAACCTGCACACGGCAGCGCACGTGCGCGAGGCGGTGGCTGCCATGGCGGGTTTGTCGAATCAGTTTCTGGTGGAGCAAATGGCGGTTGGCGTGCTGGCCGAGTTCATCGTCGGGGTGCAGCGCGACCCGCAGTTTGGCTTGTCGCTGACCCTGGGGGCGGGTGGCATATTTGTAGAGCTGCTGCAAGACAGTACGACCTTGTTGCTGCCGGTGTCGCGCGACGATGTGCTGACTGCTCTGCAGTCGCTCAAGCTCTGGCCCCTGGTGACTGGCTACCGGGGCCGCCTGGCGGGCGACGTGCCGGCTTTGCTGGATGCCGTGCTGGCCATTGCCGCTTACGCGCAAGCCCACGCTGATACCTTGGTGGAGTTGGATGTCAACCCCTTGCTGGTGTTGCCGCAAGGCCAGGGTGCGCTGGCGGTAGACGCGCTGATACGGCTTAATACGTCTGAATAGGCCTTAATAGGCCCTGAAACCAGGAATAAACGATGACCGAAGAAGTTCTGACGGTGGTGCACGAGGGCGTGCTGACCATCACGCTCAACCGGCCCAAGGCCAACGCCATCAACGTGCCCACCAGCCTGGCTTTGTACGCTGCGTTGTCGCGCTTGCAAAACGACCCGAGCCTGCGCGTGGCCATCATCACCGGCAGCGGACGCTTTTTTTCGGCCGGCTGGGACTTGACTGCGGCCACGCAAGGGGAGGCCATTGATGCCAACCACGGCCCGGGCGGTTTTGCTGGCTTGACCGAGTTCCATAGCCTGAGCAAACCAGTGATTGCCGCCGTCAACGGGCTGGCGATTGGTGGTGGCTTTGAACTGGCGCTGGCCGCCGATTTGATGGTGGTGGCCGAGCACGCCGAGTTCGCGCTCTCCGAGGTCAACCTGGGCATGATCCCGGACTCGGGTGGCGTTCTGCGTTTACCCCGGCGCGTGCCCCGTGCGGTCGCCACAGAGTTGTTGATGACCGGGCGGCGCATGGGCGCGCAAGAAGCCTTGCGTTGGGGCTTGGCCAACCAAGTGGTGGCGGCCGACCAATTGCTGGATGCCGCGCAAGCGTTGGCGCAACAGCTGGTTAAAGCGGCCCCGCTGGCACTGGCCGCCATCAAAGAAGTGTTGCGCGAAACCGAAGGGCAAACGGTGCAGCAGGCGTACGACACCATGCGCCATGGCACGCTGACCGCCTACCCGGCCATGCTCGCCTCCAGCGACGCCAGAGAAGGCCCTTTGGCCTTCTCCGAGAAGCGCGCGCCGCATTGGCGCGGTGTGTAAGCCCGCTCACGCCACGCTCGCGGCCAACACAGTTATCCCTGTTCAGCACATGCCCTGATTGCGTGACGTGAGTACACAGGTTTTCCATTTTTTACTGCTGCCGGGTTTCTCATTCCTGGGCTTTGCCTCGGCCATTGAACCCTTGCGGGTGGCTAACCGGTTTCGGGAGCACTCGTTTCAGTGGCACATCATGAGCCGCGACGGCGGGCCGGTGGTGGCCAGCAACGGCATGTCGGTGAACGCGCAAAGTGCGCTGGTGGACGTGTCAAGCGTGGACACCGTGTTCATCGTGGCGGGCTTCAATCCGCTGGATGGCTACTGGGACGAACTGGGCAGTTGGTTGCGTGCCGCCCAAGGGCAGGGCGCTACCCTGGGCGCCCTGGATACCGGCGCCTTCATTTTGGCGCAAGCCCATGTGATCGGGCAGTACCCCGTCACCGTGCATTGGGAAGCCCATTCGGCTTTTGCAGAGCGCTACCCCAAGTTGTCGGTCACGCAGGAATTGTTTGAATGGAGCCCTCGCTGCATCACCTGTGCCGGGGGTACGGCGGGCATTGACCTGATGCTGGCCCTGATCGGGAAAACCTTCGGCCGTGATTTGGCCACTTCGGTGTCTGAGCAATTCGTGCTCAGCCAAATACGCAGCCCGTCTGACCATCAGCGCCTGGAGACCGCATCGCGCTTTGGCGTGCACAACCCCAAGGTGCTGCAAGTCATTCACGCCATGCAGCGCAGCCTGGAAGACCCTTTGTCCAATGCGCAGCTGGCGGCCCTGATTGGGGTGACGTCGCGCCAACTGGAGCGGCTTTTTCGGCACCACCTGGACCAGACACCTTCGGGCCTGTACCTGAGCTTCAGGCTGGACCGTTCACGCCAGTTGGTGCAGCAAACCGGCATGGGTGTGCTGGCAGTGGGTGTGGCCTGTGGTTTTGGCTCGGTGGCCCATTTTTCCAGGGCCTACCGGCAGCGTTTTGGCCTGAGCCCTGCCAAGGAGCGCATGGCTTTGCGCATCGCCAGCCCCAAGCCTGGATGAAGCAAATCACAACCGTGGGCGACGGGTTCTGAAAAATGGGTAACCGTTGAGGCCCATTTCAGCCGCTTGGGTGAAAAATTAAGCGCTTAGCACCTGCATGCGCAAACCTAGAGATAAAGACGACTTAAAGTGATCAGTTAGCGACTTTGACGGCTGATTTTGCTGTTCTTTCATTGTCAGTAAATGACGCCCCTCGTGCACGCACCGTTTTGTATAAGGGAATATCTGTATACCCGAAGGCTCAAATAGTCCGTTAATATCAGTCACGAGTGCAAGGCTTATTGCCCTCGGGCTAACACCCAGTTCCTTCATGCAGTGTTGTACTGCCTGGGATATGTTTATCGACCTTTATGGAGTTTTAGACAAATGGCAAATATCGAAACCAAATCTGAGTCAGGTCTTGTTTTGGACCGTCGTCAGATCATCGCAGGCGCTTCGGCACTGGGCTTGTCTTCCGTTTTCGGTGCCATGCCTGCCATGGCACAAGGCGCACCAAAAAAGGGCGGCACCCTGCGCATGGGGCTTGAAGGCGGTTCTGCCTCCGACAGCCTGGACCCACTGACCTACGCTGACTCCATCCCAATCGGCATGAGCTTGATGTTGTGGAACAACTTGGTTGAAGTGGCTGACAACGGCGACGCTACCGGCGAACTGTTTGAGAGCTGGACAGCCAAACCTGGCGCTGCCGACTGGACCTTCAACGTCCGTAAAGGCATCACCTTCACTTCTGGCAAAACGCTGGATGCTGATGACGTGATCTACTCCCTCAACATGCACCGCGGCGAGTCCAAGTCACCTGCCAAAGCGCTGCTGGCTGACATCACCGAGATCAAAAAAATCTCCGCCACCCAGATTCAGATTCTCATGAAGAACGGCAACGTTGACTTGCCTTACAACCTGAGCGACTACCACATCATCGTGGTGCCAAACGGCTTCAAAGACTGGGCCAAGCCTGACGGTACCGGCGCCTTCGTGCTCGAAGAGTTCCAGCCTGGCGTGCGTGCCACCTTCAAGCGCAAGCCCGGCAACTACTGGAAGCCCAACCGTGGCAACTTCGACCGCATCGAAGTGCGCTACATCGGCGACCGTGCTGCCCGCACCCAAGCCTTGGTGACTGGCCAAGTCGACGTCATCAACCGCGTGGATCCAAAGACTGCCGGATTGCTGGCCAAGAACAGTGCCCTGAAGGTCGCTCGTACGCCAGGTATGGGTAACCGCTACGCCTTCGTCGCGCATACCGACAAAGATCCGTACAAAAACCAGGATCTGATGCTGGCTTTGAAGCATGGTATCGACCGTAAGAAAATTGTGGAAAACGTTTTCTCTGGCTACGCAACCGTGGGTAATGACCACAATGTCGGCCCTCGCATGAAGTATTTCGATACCAAGCAAAAGGTCAATGCCTACGATCCAGACAAAGCCAAGTTCCATTACAAGAAGGCCAACATCACTGCGGCAATCGAGCTGCAAGTGTCTGAAGGTGCGTTCTCGGGTGCTACTGACTCTGGTCAGATCTTCCAGGAATCGTTGGCTCAAGCCGGTATCAAGATGGACCTGAAGCGCGTGTCTGGCGATGGCTACTGGGACAACGTCTGGCTCAAAGTGCCATTCTGTGCCGTGTACTGGGGCAACCGTCCTACCATTGATAACCAGTTGACCAGCACATTTGGTGGCGGCTTGGGCAATCCATGGAACGACACGCACTTTGTGAATGACGAATTCAGCAAACTGCTGGTCGGTGCTCGCGTTGAGCTGGATCAAACTAAACGTGCCCAGATGTATGCACGATGCCAGGAACTGATTGCCCAAACTTCAGGCATGGTCAACTTTGCAGTGCAGGATTACCTGGATGCACACGTGACCAAGCTGCAAGGTTTGACACCTTCTGGCCGCTACGACCTGGGTGACGGCCGTATCGCTGAAAAAGGCTGGTTTGCCTAATTAGCGTTGTATGTCTGGGTGGTAAGCAAGGGTGGCTTTAGCCTGCCCTTGGCCTTACCCTCCAGACGTTCACGGTATTTAAAAAGGATGGGGCGGGAATTCCCGCCCCATTTTTAATTCAACAGCTTTTTGGCACTGATCATGCGTAGGAGTTGTTGGCCCAGACCTTCCGTCTCTCTTTGGTGCACTATTTATAAAAAGATATATGGGAAAACTCATCATTCAACGCCTGTTATTGGGCGTTCTGACACTTTTTGCAGTTTCACTGCTCATCTTTGTATGCACCCAAATTCTCCCCGGTGATGTGGCCTCTGCCGTCCTGGGTCAAGGCGCTACGCCCGAGGCACTGGTTATTTACCGCCGCGAGCTTGGCCTGGATGTTCCGGCCCACCTGAGGTATTGGAATTGGCTGGTGGCTGCCTTGCAAGGCGACCTTGGTGTGGCCATGACCAACAAGCGCGACATCGTGAATGAAGTCATTCCACGTTTGTCCAACACGCTTTTTTTGGCCGGTTATGCCGCGCTGATTGCCATTCCCCTGGCCGTGGGTCTCGGCATTTTTTCGGCCATCAACGAAGGCAAAATCTCAGACCGGTTGGCCAACGTCGTGACGCTTGTGGCCATCTCTCTGCCTGAATTTTTCATTGGCTACCTGTTGATCATTCTCCTGGCGGTCAACTTTCCCTGGTTCCCCTCGTTGTCCACCGTGTTTCCCAGCATGCCTTTTTCAGAGCGGATTTACCAGTCAACCCTGCCCGCCATCACGCTCACCTTGCTGGTGGCCGCCCACATGCAGCGCATGACGCGCAGTTCGGTGTTGTCGGTGATGTCCACGGCCTATATTGAAATGGCTTTCCTCAAGGGCGCCAAACGCAACCGGGTCATTACCCGCCATGCGCTGCCCAATGCGGCGGCGCCCATCATCACCATTGTGGCCATGAACATGGCTTATCTGGTGGTGGGCGTGGTGGTGATCGAGTCGGTGTTTGTGTACCCGGGGCTCGGGCAATTGATGGTTGATGCGGTTTCCAAACGTGATGTGCCGGTGATTCAGGCCTGTGGTCTGGTGTTCGCTTTGGTGTTTGTGTTTCTCAACACCCTGGCTGATGTCCTGGTTATTTTGGTCAATCCGCGGCTTCGGCACCGGTCCTGACGCATCCTCGTTTAGAAAGAAGTGCACATGAAACTTTTTGGGCAAAAACTGACCCTGTCAGCCGCTTTCGGCCTGACCGTGGTGGCTATTTTCATTCTGGTCTCCCTGCTGACCCCCTGGTTGGCGCCTTACGCCGAGTCTGCCAATGTAGGCGGAACCTGGGACTTGCCCTCAGCCAAACTCTGGCTGGGCGCTGACCAAATTGGCCGTGACATGCTCACGCGCATGATGTACGGCTCGCGCATGACCATTGGGGTGGCTTTGGCTATTACCACCCTGTCGTTCTTCATTGGCATCGTGCTGGGCTTTACCAGTTCGGTGGTGGGCGGTTGGGTGGATATTTTCTTCACCCGGCTGGTGGATGTGATGTTGTCTATTCCCAGCCTGATCTTTGCGCTGATTATTTTGGGCGTGTTTGGCTCTAGCATTCCGGTGCTGATCTTGACCATTGCCGTCCTCGACTCCACCCGCGTGTTCCGCTTGGCGCGGGCCTTGGGCATGAACCTCTCGGTGCTGGAATATGTCGAGGCCGCGCGTCTGCGCGGTGAAGGCCTGTGGTGGGTGATTCGCCGTGAGATTCTGCCCAATGCCTGGGCACCCCTGGTGTCTGAATTCGGGCTGCGCTTTTGTTTCAACTTCCTCTTCATTGCCGGTCTGTCATTTTTGGGCCTGGGTATTCAGCCACCCTATGCCGACCTGGGCGGTATGGTGCGTGAGAACGCCGCCGCCATCAACTTCGGCATGATGGCACCCATCTACCCCGCGACAGCCATTGCGCTGTTGACGGTGTCGATCAATCTGGTGGTGGACTGGATGTTGTCCATCGATGCCCGCCCCTCCGGCGCGCAGGCCGAACTGTAAGAAGAAAGCGACAGCATGAAAGAACCCATCATTCTTGAAATCAAAGGCTTGCGCCTCGAAAGTGTCTCTGGCCTGCTGATTGTGGACAACGTGAGCCTGCAACTCAGGCAAGGTGAGGTGCTTGGTCTCATTGGCGAGAGCGGCGCGGGTAAATCCACTATTGGCCTGTCCAGCCTGTGCTACGCCCGCGCCGGGGTGCACATTGCTGAGGGCGAGGTTGTTTTGGGCGGCACCAACATTCGCGCCCTCGATGCTGAAGGCCGACGCAGTGTGCGCGGCAAGCGCATTGCCTACATTGCCCAGTCGGCGGCAGCGGCCTTCAACCCGGCCCATACCTTGATGGACCAGGTCTGTGAAGCCCCGCTGATTCACAAACTGATGACGCGCACCGAGGCAGAAGCCTGGGCGCGGCAGTTGTTCCGCTCCTTGGACCTGCCCGATCCCGACAGCTTTGGCGCCCGATACCCGCACCAGGCTTCTGGCGGCCAGTTGCAGCGTGCCATGGCCGCCATGGCCATGTCATGCCGGCCTGATGTGCTGGTGCTTGATGAGCCCACCACGGCACTCGACGTCACCACCCAGATTGAGGTGCTGATTCTGCTGAAGTCTTTGATCAAGGAGTACGGCACCGCCGCTATTTACATCACCCATGACCTGGCGGTGGTGGCGCAGGTGGCCGACCGTATCAAGGTGCTGCGCCATGGCAAGGAAGTGGAAGAGGGCCTGACTGACCAAATTCTGCACAATGCGGCGCAAGACTACACCGCCCGTCTGGTGGCGGTGCGCGGTGCGGCAGCCAGTGAGCGTGCTGTGCAAGGTACCGTCAAGAACGAGACCGTTTTGTCCCTCAAGAACATCCATGCGTATTACGGTGATTTTCATGTCGTCAAGGGCGTGTCCCTGGACGTGCGCCGTGGCGAGACAGTGGCGGTTGTGGGCGAGTCGGGCTCGGGTAAATCCACCCTGGCGCGTATCGTCACCGGCCTGTTGCCTTCCCGTAGCGGCGAGATTGTGTTCCAGGGCAAAGTGTTGCCAGCGGCCTTGAAAGCGCGTGACAAAGAGCTCAAGCGCCGCATTCAGTTGGTTTACCAAATCCCTGACGTGGCCATCAACCCGCGCCAGAATTTGCTGGAAATCATTGGACGGCCGGTGCAGTTTTATTTTGGTGCCAGCCGCAAGGAGACGCTCAAACGCGTCAAGGAATTGTTGGCCCTGGTGGAACTGCCCGAAGACTTCCTGACCCGTCGCCCCGGCGAGTTGTCTGGCGGACAAAAGCAACGCGTTTGCATTGCCCGTGCGCTGGCCGCCAACCCGGACCTGATCATTTTGGACGAACCCACTTCGGCGCTCGACCCCTTGGTGGCAGAAGAAATTCTCAAGCTGCTGCGGCGCCTGCAAACCGAGTTGAGTCTGTCGTACGTGCTCATCACCCATGACCTGGATGTGGTGCACCGCGTGGCCCACCGCACCGCGGTCATGCTCAAGGGCGAGTTTGTGGCGTTTGAGAACACCGACACCATTTTTGAAGGCCCTTACCACCCCTACACCGAGCGCCTCATCACGGCGGTGCCGGTGATGCGCAGCGACTGGCTGGACGGCGTGCTGGCCAAACGCGAAGCCGCAACCGCCTGAAGGCGCTGCACTCCGGCCTTGGCTCTCAACGAGTCAAGGCAAAAAAAAGCCCTGTTCGTACAGGGCTTTTTTGTGGGTGTGTGCGTTCAGACGTTGGAGTCAGGGAACGAGGACTTGCGCCGGCTCACATAGTCAAGAATCGCCTCGTCGGTGGCGACATCCATGGCCGGTGCTTCGTATTCGGAGAGCTGCTTCTTCCACATGGCGTTGGCGCGTGAGGTGAGGTCGCGGGCGCCTTCGGCTTCCCACTGTTCATAGCTGTTGTTGTCGGTAATCGGGGAGCGGTAGAACGCACTCTCGAAGTTGGCCTGGGTGTGGGCGCAACCCAGAAAGTGCTTGCCGGGGCCGACTTCGCGGATGGCGTCCATGGCCTGACCGTTCTCGCTCATGTCTACGCCTGCGAGCAGGGTGTGCATCATGCCGGCCTGGTCGACGTCCATGATGAACTTTTCATAGCCCATGGACAAACCGCCTTCGAGCCAACCTGCGGTGTGCAACACAAAATTAACGCCACCCAAGCAGGTGGGCAACATGGTGTTGGCCGACTCGGAGGCCGCTTGGGCATCAGAAATTTTGGAGCCGCACAAGCCGCCACCGGAGCGGAAGGGCACGCCCAGACGGCGGGCCAGCGCAGCCATCACGTACAAGACCAGCGCAGGCTCGGGTGTGCCAAAGGTGGGCGCGCCAGACTGCATGGAAATGGAGGAGGCAAAGCTGCCCATGACCACCGGCGCACCGGGGTTGACCAGCTGCACAAACGCCATGCCAGCCAGCGCTTCAGCCAGGGTTTGAGCGGCGGTACCGGCTACGGTGACCGGCGACATGGCACCCGCCAGAATGAACGGCGTGATGATGGTGGCCTGGTTGGCCCGGGCGTACACCTTGGCGGCACCCAGCATGGTCTCGTCGAAAGTCATCGGCGAGTTGGCGTTGATCAGGTTGATGACGCAGGTCTTGGGGCGACCGGTCAACGGGTCCATGTAGTTGTCGCCAAACAGCAACTTGGTCATCTCTACCGTGTCTTTGGCGCGGTCGGGGTGGGTGACTGAGCCCATGAAGGGCTTGTCGCTGTATTTCATGTGCGCATACACCATGTCGAAGTGGCGTTTGTTCACTGGCAGGTCAACCGGCTCGCAAATAGTGCCGCCCGAATGGTGCAGCGACTGGGCCGTGTAAGCCAGCTTCACGAAGTTTTGAAAGTCTTCAATGGTGGCGTAGCGGCGGCCCTTGTCCAGGTCGCGCACAAACGGCGAGCCGTAAGCGGGGGCAAACACGGTGTTCTTGCCACCAATGACCACGTTGTGCGCCGGGTTGCGGGCATGCTGGGTGAATTCACGCGGGGCGGTGGCCTGAACCAACTGGCGGCACAAACCGCGAGGGAAACGAACGCGCTCACCTTTGACGTCGGCACCCGCTGCGCGCAGGATGTCCAGCGCCTCGGCATCGTCGCGGAAGTCGATACCGACTTCTTCCAGAATGGTGTCAGCGTTGCGCTCGATGATTTGCAGACCCTCTTCGTCCAGCACTTCAAAGTAGGGAATTTTGCGGGTGATGTAAGGCACGGACTGGCCGCTGCGCGCAGTGCGGGCGGCGCGCTTGGCCTCGCGTCCACCACCAGCACGGCGACCGGTGCGCGGTGCCTGTTCTGCTGGGTTTTCTACTTGGGTGAGTGCCTCATTCATAACTTGACTCCAGATCGTGCTGGGGGTTACGAATCAACCCCGTATAGGCTGCAGTATGGTGAAGCCACAGGCTCTCGGGTAGTCAGCAAGCGACCCGCGCTTGTTACCCAACGTCATCCCCCAGACACCATGCTGCAGGCGCGGCGCCGGCTGCTTGTCGGCCCAGAGCGCTTGTCGCAAGCGGAATGGTCGTAGTCGTGTGCTGCGGTCCTGCCCTGCAGCGCCGGGGCATAGCATTCGCTCGGCGCAAAAGTGCGCCAACAGCCCCCACATTTCAGGACCCCCATGGTTGCAAAAATTATCGATGGCCATGCCGTGGCCCGTCAGGTCAGGGCGCAGTGCCGTGACATCAGCGATTCACTCAAGGCCGGGGGCGTCACGCCAGGCCTGGCGGTGATCATTGTGGGCAACGACCCGGCCTCCAAAGTCTATGTGGCCAACAAGATCAAGGCCTGCTCGGAGGTGGGCCTGAGCTCTACGGTGTACGCCTTTGAGGCCGGGGTGGAAGGCGCCGTTGTAGAAGCAGAAATTGAGCGCCTGAACGCCGACCCCACGGTGCACGGCATTTTGGTGCAGCTGCCGCTGCCCAAGCATTTTGATGTGCGCCGGGTGCTGGGCGCCATCTCCATTGACAAGGATGTGGACGGTTTTCACCTCTACAACGTGGGTGGCCTGGTGCTGGGCGACACCGTATTTCCGCCTTGTACCCCGTTTGGGGTGCAAAAAATGCTGGAGTTCGAGAACATTCGTATCGAGGGGCAAAACGTGGTGGTGGTGGGCGCCAGCAACATTGTGGGCAAGCCCATGGCGCTGATGCTGATGCAGCAAGACGCCACCGTGTGTATTTGCCACGCCAAGACGCGTGACCTGGCCCAGTTCACCATTCTGGCGGACATTCTGGTGGTGGCTGCTGGCCGGCCCAACCTCATTACAAAGGAAATGGTGCGTACCGGCGCGGTGGTGATTGACGTGGGTATCAACCGCCTGCCAGATGGCCGCTTGGTGGGCGACGTCGATTTTGAAGGCGTGCGCCAAAAAGCCTCGTACATCACCCCGGTACCGGGCGGCGTGGGCCCCATGACCGTCACCATGCTGGTTTACAACACGGTGCACGCGGCCAAGCGCCAGGCGGATAAGCTGGGCAAGTTGGGCAAGTTGGCTGGGGTGAAAACGGGAGAGAGCGTAGAAAGCCTGCCAAAAGCGTATCAGGCGCCGGTCCCTGCCTGAAGCCCATACCGCCTTCAGAGCGCGCGGCAGGCTGCTTTGTCGCATAAGACTGTCTCTATGTCGTAAAGCGGACACTGAAAGCCCTGCAACTCTCCACAATCCAAGGCACTTGGTACAGCCAGTACAAGCATCTATTAAGCACCGATTACGCACCGACAACGCACCGATAACGTACCTCCAATGTACCTATGGCAGCGGGGTGGCGCCGAACCCAGGCAACCCTTTGCCGCAGTCCGGCTGCATTCCCGGCAGGTCAAAACTAGAAAGTTAAGCATGGCACTGAGTGTTTTTGATTTGTTCAAGATTGGCATTGGCCCCTCTTCCTCGCATACGGTGGGCCCCATGAAAGCCGCTGCCATGTTTGCTGCGGCGCTCCAGGCCGATGGGCAGTTGGCGCAAACCGAGCGGATTGAAGTGCGTCTTTATGGCTCGCTGGGTGCCACGGGCAAAGGCCATGGCACCGACACGGCGGTGATGCTGGGTCTGGAGGGCGCACAGCCTGACACCATTGACCCAGACACCATCACCGGGCGCCTGAAGGCCATGCGCGCCGCCAAAACACTGCGGGTGAATAGCCAAAAAGACATCGCCTTCGCCGAAAAGACGGACCTTCTTTTCCTGCGCCGCGAGACCTTGTCTTACCATCCCAACGGGGTCAAATTCATGGCCTTCGACGCGGCTGGCACGCTGATTCAGGAGCGGCGCTATTTTTCGGTAGGCGGTGGCTTTGTGGTGTCGCAGGAGGTGGCAGACGCCCAAAACGCCAGCACCGGTGAGGTGCCGCGCATCGTGCCCGACCCGACCAAGGTTCGGTTTCCCTTTTCCAGTGGCGATGCTTTGCTGGCCATCTGTGCGGGCAGCGGCCTGTCCATTGCCCAGGTGATGCGCGCCAACGAGCTGTCCTGGCGCACCGATGCTGAGCTCAACGCCGGGCTGGACCGCATCTGGGACGCCATGAAAGCCTGCGTGGACCGCGGCATCCGCACCGAAGGCCATCTGCCCGGCAACTTGTTGGTCAAGCGCCGTGCCGCCGAGTTGCACCGCTCCTTAAGCAGCCGCCCGGAGCAGGCCATCAAAGACCAACTCACCACCCTGGACTTTGTCAACGTCTACGCCATGGCGGTGAATGAAGAAAACGCCGCCGGAGGCCGTGTGGTCACCGCGCCCACCAACGGGGCCGCTGGCATAGTGCCTTCCGTCATGCATTACTACGACCGGTTTTGTGCCGGTGCCAACCAGGATGGCATCCGCGACTTTTTGCTGACCGCAGGCGCGATTGGCTTGTTGTACAAGGAAAATGCGTCGATTAGCGGCGCTGAAGTGGGCTGCCAGGGGGAGGTCGGTGTGGCCTGCTCCATGGCGGCTGCCGGTTTGGCTGCTGTCACGGGCGGCACCCCGATGCAAGTCGAAAACGCCGCCGAAATTGGCATGGAGCACAACCTGGGACTGACCTGCGACCCGGTGGGTGGGCGGGTGCAAATTCCGTGCATCGAGCGTAACGCCATGGGTTCGGTCAAAGCGCTCAATGCGGCGCGCATGGCACTGCGCGGCGACGGCACGCACTTTGTTTCGCTCGACCAGGTCATCAAGACCATGCGCGATACCGGCCGGGACATGATGACAAAATACAAGGAAACCAGCCGCGGTGGCCTGGCCGTCAACGTGATCGAATGCTAAACCTGTGGAACACCTCCGCCGCATGCTGTCCGCCATGGGCAAGCCTCAAGCCTGCCTGAGTAGGCGGGGAACGGATGAACCGAGATATTTATGAGCCATTTTTCAATTTTTTCCCTCGCCCGCAATGCCATGTCTTACCACGAGAACTGGCAAAAGCAGTGGCGCAGTCCTGAACCCAAGGCCAGTTACGACGCCATCATCGTAGGTGGTGGCGGCCACGGCTTGGCCACGGCCTATTACCTGGCCAAAGAGCACGGCATGCGCAATATTGCGGTGGTCGAGCGCGGCTGGCTGGGCGGCGGTAACACCGCGCGCAACACCACCATCGTGCGCTCCAACTACCTGTGGGACGACGCCACGCATTTGTATGAAAAGGCGCTGCAGTTGTGGGAAGGCCTGTCGCAAGACCTCAACTACAACACCATGTTCAGCCAGCGTGGCGTGATGAACGTGGGCCACTCGCTGCAAGACATGCGCGACATTCACCGCCGCGTGAATGCCAACCGCTTGAACGGTGTGGACGGCGTGGTGCTCAGCCCCGAAGAAATCAAGGCCATGGTGCCCATCATGAACACCAGCAACAGCTTGCGCTATCCGGTCATGGGCGCGTCGTTCCAGCCGCGCGCCGGTGTGGCGCGCCACGACGCGATTGCCTGGGGCTTTGCCCGCGCCGCCGATCGGCTGGGCGTGGACATCATCCAGAACTGCGAAGTGATTGGCGTGCAGCGCGACGGCGACCAGGTGGTGGGGATTGAGACCACCCGCGGCGTCATCAAGAGCAAGAAGATTGGTGTGGTCGCGGCCGGCCACAGCACCGTGATTGCGGACATGGCGGGCATTCGCCTGCCGCTGGAGAGTCATCCGCTGCAAGCGCTGGTGTCTGAACCCATGAAACCTATTTTGCACACCGTGGTCATGTCCAACGCCATTCACGCCTATGCCAGCCAGTCTGACAAGGGCGACCTGGTGATTGGTGCGGGCATTGACTCGTATGTGGGCTACGGCCAGCGCGGCTCGTTCCCGGTGATTGAGCACACGCTGCAAGCCATTTGCGAGCTGTTCCCCATCTTCCGCCGGGTGCGCATGAACCGCCAGTGGGGCGGCATTGTGGACGTGGCGCCCGACGCCTGCCCCATCATCTCCAAGACGCATATCAAGGGCCTGTACTTCAACTGCGGCTGGGGCACGGGTGGCTTCAAGGCCACGCCCGGCTCGGGCTGGGTCATGGCGCACACCATGGCGCAAGACCGGCCCCATGCACTGAACGCGGCGTTTGACCTGAACCGCTTCACCTCCGGCCACCTGATTGACGAACACGGCGCGGCCGGCGTTGCGCACTGAACGCGATCCAAGAGAACCTTCAAGATGCTAAAAATTACCTGCCCCTGGTGCGGTCCCCGCGCCGAAAGTGAATTCAGCTGTGGCGGTGAGGCGCATATCGCCCGCCCGCTCGACACCGATGCCCTGACCGACGCCGAGTGGGCCGACTACCTCTTCATGCGTAAAAACCCCAAGGGCCTGCACCGCGAGCAGTGGCTGCACGCGCAAGGCTGCCGGCGTTGGTTCAATGCCGAGCGCCACACCGTGAGCTACGCGTTCACCAAGTTTTACAAGCCGGGGGAGAACCCCGACACGCCACAAGTTTCCGGAGGTGTTGAGTGAGCGCTACCCGAATTTCCGACCGAGGCGATCGCATTGATCGCAGCCGTCAGGTCAGTTTTACTTTTAACGGCGCCAAGTTCAAGGGCTTTGCCGGCGACACCCTGGCCTCGGCCCTGCTGGGTGCGGGTGACCCTGCGCTCACGCGCTCCTGGAAATACCACCGCCCGCGCAGCGTGGTGAGTTGTGGCATTGAAGAGCCCTCGGCCCTGGTGCAACTGGAGACCGGTGCCTACACCATTCCCAACGCCAAGTTGCCCGAGGTGGAGCTGTATGAGTCGCTCCACGGCGAGAGCGTGAACCCCTGGCCTAGCCCGCTCAAGCACCTGTTCAGTATCAACCGCTGGGGTACGCCTTTGTTCCCCGCCGGTTTCTATTACAAAACCTTCATGTGGCCCAGCAAGGCCTGGATGTTTTATGAGCGTTTCATCCGCAAGGCCGGTGGCCTGGGTGCCGCGCCTGCGGTGGAAGACGCTGACCGTTATGTGCAGCAAAACGTCCATTGCGATGTACTGATTGCCGGTGGCGGCGTGGCCGGTTTGGCCGCCGCGCTGGTGAGCGGGCGCAGTGGCGCACGCGTCATCCTGGCTGAACTCGGTGCGCACCTGGGCGGTGCGGCCCACCGCTTGCAGGGCAAGATAGACGGCCAGTCCGCCAGCGACTGGGTCAAGAGCGCCGAGCGTGAGCTCGCCAGCATGGCCAATGTGCGCATCATCCGCCGTGGTGTGGTGTTTGGTTGCCATGACCACAACTTCCTGACCATCCGTGAGTCGTTGACCGACCACCAACCCGTCAAGGACCGCCAGGGCTTTCGGGAGCGCATGTGGCGCGTGCGAGCCCACCAGGTGATTCTGGCCACGGGCGCCCATGAGCGCCCCATGGTGTTTGGCAACAATGATTTGCCCGGTGTCATGCTGTCCTCGGCCATGGCCGACTACGCGCAGCTGTACGGCGTGCGCGTGGGCCAGCGCATCGTGCTCCTCACCAACAACGACAGCGCTTACGCCGATGCCTTGCTGCTCAAGCAAACCGGTGCGCAGGTCACCGTGGTGGACGTGCGCGCTGGCAAGTCTGTGGTGGGCGGCCTGGTGCAAAAAGCACATGACGCCGGTATTGAGGTCTTGCGCGGTTACGTGCCGGTGGAGGCCAAAGGCAGTTTGAGCGTCAGTGCCATCACCGTGCGCCAGATGGTGGGCGACCAGGCCAATGGCAGCGAACGCCAGATCAGCTGCGATGCGCTGGGCATGTCCGGCGGCTGGAACCCGGCTATTCATCTGTATTCGCATTCGGGCGGCAAAGTGCGCTGGAACGACCAGACCGTGTGTTTTGCCCCGGGCGAGCCCGTGACCGATCAGGTCAGCGTGGGGGCCTGCAACGCCACCTGGACGCTGAGCCAGACGCTGGCTGACGCCAGTCGCTGCGCTGTGCAAGCGGCCAGCCGCACCGGTTTTACGGCCACGGCGCTGCCGCTGCAGGTGGTGGAGCCGGTCACCGAGCCCATCAAACCTTTCTGGATTGCCGAAACCGGTGAACCCGTTTCACGCCGGGCCAAGGCCTTTGTGGACTACCAAAACGATGTGTCGGCCAGTGACATAGAGCTGGCCATTCGCGAAGGGTTTGAATCCATCGAGCACATCAAGCGCTACACCGCCTTAGGCTTTGGCACCGACCAAGGCAAGCTGGGCAATATCAACGGCATGGCGCTGGCCGCCCGGGCCTTGAAAAAACCCATCGACAAGGTGGGCACCACCACCTTCCGCCCCAACTACCTGCCCATCAGCTTTGGCTTGTTTGCCGGGCTCGAGCGCGGTGATTTGTTTGACCCCGCCCGCAAGACCAGCCCGCATGAACACCATGTGGCCGCCAGTTGCCTGTTTGAAGACGTGGGCCAGTGGAAGCGGCCCTGGTATTTCCCGCAGGGCCAAGAAGACATGCACCAGGCGGTAGAGCGCGAGGTGTTGGCCGTGCGCCATGGCGTAGGCATCATGGACGCCTCCACCCTGGGCAAGATCGACATTCAAGGCCCAGACGCGGCCAAGCTGCTCAACTGGATGTACACCAACCCCTTCCTCAAGCTGGAAGCGGGCAAGTGCCGCTACGGCCTCATGCTCGACGAAAACGGCATGGTGTTTGACGACGGCGTCACCGCGCGCCTGGGCGAGAACCACTTCTTGATGACCACCACCACCGGTGGTGCAGCGCGCGTGCTGGGCTGGATGGAGCGCTGGGTACAAACCGAGTGGCCCGACATGAAGGTCTTCATGACCACCGTGACCGACCAATGGTCCACCTTTGTGCTGGCTGGCCCCAAGGCCCGCGCCGTGCTGGAAAAAGTTTGCACCGATGTCGACCTGTCGGCAGCCGCCTTTCCCTTCATGACGCACCGCCAGGGCACCGTGGCCGGCGTGGCAGCGCGCATCATGCGCATCAGCTTCTCAGGCGAGTTGTCGCTGGAAGTGAACGTGCCGTCCAACTGCGGCGCGTTTGTTTGGAAAGCCTTGATGCAAGCGGGCGCCGAGCACCAGATCACGCCCTACGGCACCGAGTCCATGCACGTGCTGCGGGCCGAAAAAGGCTACATCATTGTGGGCCAGGAAACCGACGGCTCCATCACCCCGCACGACCTGGGCATGAGCGCCATGGTGGCCAAGACCAAAGACTTTTTGGGCCGCCGCTCGCTCACCCGCAGCCACACCGCGGGCGCAGACCGCAAGCAGCTGGTGGGCTTGCTCACCGACGAGCCGCAGATCGTGTTGCCCGAAGGCGCGCAATTGACGGCGCAGTCGCAGGCCAGTCCGCCGCCGGTGCCCATGCTGGGGCACGTGACCTCCAGCTACTACAGCCCCACCTTGAAGCGCTCCATTGCCATGGCGGTGGTGCGTTCGGGCCAGCAGCGTATGGGCGGCAAAGTCTATGCCGCCCTGGCCGATGGTCGTTATGTGGCTGCCACGGTGTGCAGCCCTGTGTTTTATGACCCGAAAGGGGATCGTCACCATGTCTGAAATTGAACTGCAAAGCCCGCTGGCGGGCATCACCCGTCTGGGCCAGCGCGTGCTGACGGTGGACGGCCACAGCTGCACCCTTTCAGAAACCCCCTTTATCCAGATGATCAATCTGCGGGGTGAGCCTTCGCAGGCCGCTTTTCTGAGCGCCGCTGCCGCCTGCATCGGGCTGGACTTGCCCTTGAGCGCCAACACCGTGCACGCCAATGCCGAACGCCAGGTGCTGTGGTTGGGGCCGGATGAGTGGCTCATCAAGCTCAACGATGGCCAGGGCGAGGCGCTGGAGTCGGCCCTGCAAACGGCACTGGCCGGCATGCACCACGCGGTCGTGCGCGTGGGCGACGGCAACACCACCTTTCAGGTCAAAGGCGCTGCTGCCGCTGATTTGCTGGCACGCGGTTGCCCGCTGGACCTGCACCCAAGCGTGTTCAAGGCGGGTTCGGTGGCCCAAACCCATGTGGCCAAGGCTGGCGCCACCATCGTTTGCGTGCAAGCCGGTGAGCATTTTGAGATGACCGTGCGCCGCAGTTTTGCCGATTACCTGTACCGCTGGCTGTGTGAAGCGGGCGACTGAAGCTGATGGCGTGAGCCAAGCCTGGGAGGGCGCATGAGGTATTTTCTGGGCATTGACACGGGTGGCACTTTCACCGATGTCGTGCTGCTGGACGCGCAGCGTCAGGTGGTATCCGCCGCCAAAAGTCTGACAACGCGCTTTGACCTGGCGCTGGGTATTGGCGCCGCGCTGGACCAACTGCCCCCGGACTTGCTGGGCCAGGTGATGCTGGTGTCCTTGTCTACCACGCTCACCACCAACTCGGTGGTGGAAGGCAAGGGCTCGCCGGTGTGCGTGCTGCTGGCCGGCTATGAAGCGCCTCAAATCAAGAGCAGCGGTCTGGTGGAGTTGCTGGGCGCAGACGCCGTGGTGTCTTTGCCGGGCGGGCACGACGCCGGTGGCGTGGCCTTGCAAGACCTCGATGAAGCGCAAGCCAAGGCGGCCATTCTCAAACACGCGCCACGCGTGAGCGCGTTTGCCATCTCGGCCAGTTTTGGCGTGCGCAACCCGGCGCACGAGTTGCAACTGCGCGCCTGGGTAGAAGCCCTGTGCGACAAACCGGTCACCTGCGGACACGAACTGGCCTCTAGCCTGGGTGCCCCGCGACGCGCCATGACCGTGGCGCTGAACGCGCGCATGATTTTTCACGTCAAGGCCTTGATCGAATCGGTGCAAAGCATGCTCAAGGTGCGCCACATTGACGCTCCGCTGATGATCGTCAAGGGCGACGGTTCGCTCATCAACGTGCAAAGCGCCATGCAACGCCCAGTGGGTACCGTGTTGTCGGGCCCGGCGGCCAGCGTGCTGGGTGCCTGCGCTTTGAGCGGCCTGCGCAACGCCATCGTGGCCGACATGGGTGGCACCACCACCGACATTGCCGTGGTCAGAAACGGCCTGCCCGATTTGAGCTTTGACGGTGCCATGGTGGGCAACTGGCGCCCCATGATCGAGGCCGTCAAGGTTTACGCCATTGGCTTGGGCGGCGACAGCGAGGTGCGCTTTCAAGGTTGCGCAGGGCTGTCCATCGGGCCGCGCCGTGTGGTGCCCCTGAGCCTGCTGGCGCATGAGCACCCCCAGGTTTTGAAGGTGCTGGAGCGGCAGCAAAACGAAACCCCGCATGCCAGCCAAATTCGCTTCGCACTGCGCCTGAGCGCTGACCAGGCCATGGTGGACCACCTGCCGGACGACGAGCTGCGTGCCTGGGAGCTGCTGGCCAAAGGCCCGATCGACCTGGAAAAGTCCAACATAGAAGACCGGCCGCTGTCGCGCGCCCTGGCCCGGCTAGAGCGCAAGGGGCTGGCCATTTACAGTGGTTTTACCCCCAGCGATGCCGCGCACGTGCTGGGCATGTCGACGCACTGGAGCCGGCCCGCTGCGGTTTTTGGCGCGCGCGTCTGGGCCCGCCAGATGCGTCACATGTACGGCCTGGGCACCTGGGTGCTGGGCGACGAGATCGGGCCTTCGCAGCAGGTGGTGGACAAAGTCATTCACACCATTTGCCAAAAGCTGATTGAAGCCGGTTTGAACGACGCCGGCGAATTGAACGAAGACCGCGCCATGCAGGTGGCAGCCTTGCTGACCCAGATGGCTTTACAAAACCGCCTGGTGAAAAAAGACAAGCCCCAGGCGCTGTCGCACGCCCCGGTCTTCAAGCTGCAGTTTGCCCACGACCTGCCCCTGATTGCCGTCGGCGCACCCGCCGCCAGTTACTACCCCGAGGTGGCGCGTGGTCTGGGGGTGGAGTTGGTGCTGCCGCCTTATGCCCACGTAGCCAACGCCGTGGGTGCCGTGTTTGGTCAGGTGGCGCAACGGGTGCATGTCACGGTGAGCCAACCGGTGCGCGGCATATTTCGGGTTTTTACCGCCGCAGGCCCGCTCGACTTTGAGACCGTGGCCCCGGCCCTTGAGCACGCCCGCACCCTGGCTGCCGCCGAAGCCAGCCGCCGTGCCTACCAGGCCGGTGCGGCCAGCATCGAGCTTCAATTCAGCCAGACCGACAACAGCGTGAGCAACGACATTGACGGCCACATGTTCTTCGAGGCCCAAGTCACCGCCACAGCTTTTGGCCCACCCCTGACGAAACCAGTCTGACGCCACAGGCTGCCATATGCCTACCCGCCAAGAACTGCAAGCCGCATTAAGCCCCTTTGGGCTGGTGCTGCGCGGTGGTTGGCGGCCCACGGCTGATGAAGTGTTGCCAAGCTTGCCCAGCTCTCCCAGCTCTCCCAGTTCGCCAAGTGGTCAAGCGCCGGCCGTGGTCTGGATGGTGGGGGTGGCCGGCTCCGGCTTTTGGCCCCTTTTCAAGGCCTCGGCATTTTTTCAGGACGGCCTGCCTGACCCGCTGGACCGCTGGAGTCGCCATGTGGGCGAGGCCCTGGCCCAGCGCTGGGGCGGCCTGGCCCTGTTTCCTTTCGGGCCGCCACCGTACCACCCGTTTCAAACCTGGGCAGCGCGCGCCGAACCCCTGCAGGCCAGCCCGCTGATGCTGCGCATGCACGCCACCTACGGTCTGTGGCACGCCTACCGATTTGCGTTGGCCTTGCCCTCCATTGCCACCGCTGATCTGGCCCAGTCGTCGCCACCTGAGGCAACCGTTGCCACGGACAACACGCGAACCATACCCACCGACATTTGCGTGGCCTGCGACGGCCAACCCTGCCTAGCCGCCTGTCCGGTGCAGGCGTTCAGTCAGGGTGGCTTTCAGTTGCAGGCGTGTGTGAACCATGTGCACCAGCCCGCCGGGCAGGCCTGCCATCAGAATGGGTGCCAGTCGCGCCAGGCCTGTCCCCAGGGGACGCCGTACCGCTACCACCGCGAGCACCAGCAGTTTCACATGCAGGCTTTTCTGGCCAGTCACCCACCGGTGCCAACGGGTATGGGGCCGGTTTAAGGACGGCGCTCCATGTCCAGCACCTCACAACACATTCCCACCCACATGCCTACGCACACTCCCACCCACATGCGGGCCATGCTGCTCACCGGTTTTGGCAGTACAGACAAACTCCAGTACCGCGACGATGTGCCCGTGCCCACGCCCGGCCCGCACCAGGTGCTGATTGAAGTGGGAGCGTGTGGCGTCAACAACACCGATGTCTGGACCCGCGAAGGCGCTTACGGCGCCAGCGAAGAGGCCGGCTGGCAGGGCAGCGCGTTCACCTTTCCGCGCATTCAGGGCATGGATGCCGTGGGCCGCATTGTGGCGCTGGGGCAGGGCGTGCCGCCAGAGCGCCTGGGCCAGCGCGTCATGGTCAACCCCACGCTGTACGCGCCAGTCGCAGGCCCGGCGTCTTTGTTCCAGGCCACCTACCTGGGCAGCGAGTTTGACGGCGGCTTTGCGCAGTACCTGTGCCTGCCTGACAGCAATGCCCACGCCGTCAACTCCCCCTTGAGCGACGCTGAACTCGCCACCTTCATGACCTCCTACATGACGGCCCAGCACATGCTCAACCGCGCCCAATTAGCAGCGGGTGAGACCCTGCTGGTGCCCGGCGCTTCGGGCGGTGTCGGCTCGGCCCTGGTGCAACTCGCGCGCATCCGCGGCGCCCGCGTGGCCGTCATCATTGGGCAAGACAAGGCGCCTGCGCTGCAAGGCCTGGACGTGGCCGCCGTCATGTTCAGGGGCGAGCCCGACCTGGCGGGGCAACTGCAACAACAACTGGGCCGTGCCAGCGTAGATGTGGTGGCCGACCTGGTGGCCGGCGAGCAAGTGCCGCAGTTGCTGGAATTGCTGTGCGACGGCGGCCGCTACGTCACCGCCGGCGCCATAGCCGGCGCCATGGTGACGCTGGACTGGCGCAAGATTTACCTCAAACACCTGAGCATCCTGGGCGCCACCATGGGCTCGCAAGCCGAGTCTTTGCAAATTGTCGATTACGTAGAACGCGGCCTGCTCAAACCCTTGCTCAGCGCCACCTATGCGCTCAAAGACCTGGTGCAAGCGCAACAAGACTTCAAGACCCGAAAACACTTCGGCAAGCTGGTGATTACGATTTGAGGTGGGGGCGGCCTAGGCCAGTTACGCCCCCATGGATCGCCACGCTTCGCTCGCGATGACGGCTGTTATTGAGTGACGAGACTGTTGAGGTTATCAAAGCGCCGCTAGCCCAACGCTTCGTCATTGCGAGCGCAAGCGCGGCAATCCAGGTTGTTGGCTGTTCAGCATAGATCGCCACGGCTTTCAGCCCCTATCAAGCCCCCATGTTGAACCAGGCTGACTTGCTTTGGGTGTAAGACAACAGGCTCATCATGTGTTTGTCGCGCGAGTTGCCGGACTGTTTGTAGCCGCCAAATGGCTGGGTCATGTCGCCGTCGCCGAAGCAGTTGACCCAAACCACGCCGGCTTCTAGTTCGCGTACAAAGTGGTTGGCTTTTTTCAGGTCGCGCGTCCATACCGAGGCGGCCAGGCCGTAGACGGAGTCGTTGGCCAGGGCAAGGGCTTCTTCGTCGGTCTCAAAACTGAGCACCGTGGTGACTGGGCCAAAAATTTCTTCTTGCACCACGCTCAAGTCAGCCCGCGCGCACACCAGCAGGGTAGGGCACACATAGGCACCAGCGGCAAACTGTGCGGGTAAGGTTTCACGGCCCATGACCAGTTGCGCACCTTCTTGCAGCCCGCGCTGAATGCGGCCCTGCACATTTCTTTGCTGTGCATGGCTGACCAAGGGGCCCAGCGTGGTGGCGGGGTTCAGGGGGTCGCCCGGCACGTAGGTTTGTGCGGTGCGGGCGATGAAGCGTTTGACGAACTCGTCGTGCAGGTCACGGTGCACCAGCAGTCGCGAACCGGCGTTGCAGACCTGGCCGGCGTTGTCATAAATGCCGCCCACAGCGCGGTCCACGGCAGCGTCCAGGTCGTACAGGTCGGACAGGAAAATCTGCGGGCTTTTGCCACCCGTCTCCAGCGCCACGCGCTTCATGTTGGACTGCCCGGCATAGCCCAGCAGCAGCTTGCCCACGGCGGTGGAACCGGTGAACGACAGCTTGATCACATCGGGGTGCAAAGCCAGCGCTTTGCCCGCCTCGGGCCCCAGGCCGTTGACCACATTGAACACCCCGGCCGGGCCACCCGCTTCTACAAACAGTTGCGCCAGCTTGGTGCAACTCAGCGGCGCTTGCTCGGCCGGCTTGAGCACCACGCAGTTGCCCGCAGCCAGAATCGGTGCCACCTTCCAGATGGCCATCAGCATGGGGTAGTTCCACGGCGTGATGGCAGCCACCACCCCCAGCGGCTCATGCAGGATGAGGTGCAGGGCTTCAGGCGCGGTGTGCGTGACGGCGCCTTCCATTTTGTCGATGCACTCGGCAAAGTAGCGAATGGTTTTGGTGACTTCCGGCAGGTCGATGTTCAGCACATCGCTGATGGGTTTGCCCATGTCCAGCGTTTCCAGCAAGGCCAGCTCATTGGCGTGCTGCTCAATCAGGTCGGCAAACTTGTAAAGCACCTGCATGCGGGCCCGGGGGGCGAGGCCGCGCCAGCGTCGGTCGTTCCAGGCCCGCAGGCCACTGGCAACGGCGGCGTCCACATCGGCGGCCTGGCCTTTGGCCATTTTTGCAATCAGCGAGCCATCGGCTGGGTTGATGCAGTCAAACGTGGCCCCGTCTTGCGACGGCACATACTGCCCGTCCAGAAACAAACCGGTGGCAATGTTCAGGTGTTTGGCTTCTTCAAGCCAGTCCTGGTGACTCAGTGAATGCATGGCAGACCTTAGAAATGGAGAACGTACAACTTATTCAGCTACCAGCTCGGTGGGGTAACCCGGGGCGCGCAACTCCAGGCCGCAGGCCTGCTCAATCATGCGCACCACTTCAGGCGACTGCGCCTGGCTGCCGTACAGACCGCGCGCACGGCGGAAGATTTGTTGCGCCATGGAGCCCAGCTCCAGCGGCACGCCAATTTTTTCGGCAATGCCGTTGACCAGGCCCAGATCTTTACAGGCCAGGTCCATGGTGAACTTGACGTTGTAGCTGCCCGAGAGCACCAGCTTGGACTCGGTCTCATGCACAAAGCTGTTGCCTGAGCTGGCGCGAATGGCGCGGTAGGTGGCATCAGGGTCCACGCCGTATTTGGCGGGCAGCATCATGGCTTCGCCGGCTGCAATCAGGTGAATAAAGGCCAGCATGTTGGTCACTACCTTCACGACCGAGGCGTAGCCCATCTTGCCCATGTAAATGATCTCGCCGCCCATGGTGCTCAGCACGTTTGAGACACGGTCAAAGGTGGATTGCTCGCCGCCCACCAGCACGGTGATTTCGCCTGAATTGGCCAGGTGCACGCCGCCGGTGACGGGGCATTCCAGCACGGTGAGGCCTTTGGTTTTGGCCACATCGGCCAGGCGCAGCAGGTCTTCCATGTCGGTGGTGCTCATCTCAATCCAGGTGCCGCCGGCCTTCAGGTTGTCAAACACGCCGCCGGCGCCTTCAACCACTTTGCGCGAAATAGCGGGCGACGGCAATACGGTGATCACCACGTCCGCATCGCGGCAGGTGCCCGCCACATCGTCCGACCACTGGGCGCCACCCGCCAGCAGGCGCTGCGCCAGGTCTTTGTTCAGGTCGTTGACCGTGACCGAGTAGCCGGCCTTTACCAGGTTGTTGCAAAGGCCCTCGCCCAAAGCGCCCAAGCCAATAAAACCGATTTTCAAAGCGTGTGTTGTCATGTTGAGTCTCTACAAAATGGAAGGTGTTTCACCAAGCGGTGCGTGCGCCACAACTGGCGCCTAAGCCGGTCATGATTCTGCCAGTTTAGGGGGGAATTCAGCCGGGGGTAGGGATGCAATTTTTAAAATTGATTGGTATGCTGCTGCTTGATTTGAACTTTTAGACACGATGCCCATTGCCCACAGCGCCGACGGCGCCCAACTGTATTACGAGTCTCACGGCAGGGGACCGGCGCTGCTGCTGCTGGCCGGGCAATGCTGCGACCACCGCGAGTGGACGCGTGTGGCGCAAGACTTTGCCACGCAGTTTCAGGTCATCGTGTGGGACTACCGGGGCACCGGTCAGAGCGATAAACCCCCCGCCCCCGCCTACAGCACACGCGGTTTTGCCGCCGATGCCATCGCTGTGCTGGACGATTTAGAGGTGGCCCAGGCGCACGTTTATGGCATTTCCATGGGCGGCCGCGTGGCGCAATGGTTGGCCATTGACCACCCGCACAGGCTAAGGGCGCTGGTGCTGGGCGCCACCACGCCAGGCAATGCCCACGGCGTGCAACGGCCGGCCGCAGTGGATAAAGCGCTGCGCAGCGCGGATGTGGTGGCCTTGCTGGAAACCTCGTTCACGCCTGCATGGATTGCTGCCAACCGGGCGTTGGCCGATGAAATAGCCGCGCTGTGGGCCGCTCCCTTGCCGGCCCATGCCCGCCGCCTGCACTACCAGGCCAGCGAAGACCACAACGCGTGGGACAACTTGCCCGGCATCACCCACCCCACGCTGGTCATTCACGGCACCGACGACCAGGTCAACCTGACCAGCAATGCCCACCTGCTGGCACAGCGCATTGCCGGTGCAGAACTGCACCTGCTGCCCGGCGCCCGGCATGGCTACTTTGAAGAAATGCGGGAAGCGTCTTTTGCCGCGGTGCGAGATTTTTTACTGCGGCATTCGGGGTAGGTTGAAAATTTGGCGGTTGCCAACCAGGTGGCATTTAAGCGAGAAGGGCGCCAATAACCGGCGTGGCGGGAACCAGCTCTCACAAGTCCAGCAGGTTTCGCATGTGATGGATTGCATGTTGCGTGGTCCTATAAGTGTGAGGAGGCGCATCGTTGCTTCGTTGGCGCAGGCAATCAATTTGATCCGAATTTCCAGTTACATGGCGGCACCAAATAGCAGCCTCAACAACAAGAATAATGATCATGAGCACAAATAGGCCGTCAAAAATGTCAACATCACAACGGATTGATGATGAACTGAGTTGTAGCTTGCTGTCGACTGATGTTTTGATGTTCTCTTGGTCTGCCGATCGGTTGAATTGACCCCTTTGAGACGGCAGGGTTATTGCATTACCACCGGCGTGCACAGGGTGTAGCCGACCTTGTGCACGGCCTTGATGTGGGGTGCAGGCGCGCCAACCGCTGCGAGCTTTTTTCGCAGGCGGCTGATGCGCATTTCCAGGGTGGCGGCCGAAGGTGTATCGGTATCCGTTCCACGCACAATTTCGGCAATTTGCCAGCGTTCGAGTTTGTGACCGGGCGCACGCGCTAGGGCGCTTAGCACCAGCGCATCGCTGGCCGTTATTTCCACCTGGGTTTCTGGGCCGATGAGCACCATGCGCTTCAGATCGAGCACCATGGCCTTCGTTTGCAGGCCGATGGTACGCACACGTTTTCCCAGAGCGCTTATGCCGGCCATCAGTTCGCGCGGGTGTACTGGTTTGCTCAGGTAGAGGTCTGCACCACTGCCATAGCCCAACACCTTCTCGCCAATCTGTGTGCGCGCTGTGGTGATGACGATGCCCACATTAGGGTGTGCTGCACGCAGTCGCCGGGTCAAGCTTAGTCCATCTTCGTCGGGCAGGTTCAGGTCGATCACATACACATCAGGTACGAAACCCCCAGGCAGTTCGTCGATTTCTTCGGCCTGTGCGACACCCCGCACGTAGTGCCCCTCGTTTTGCAAGAAAGCCAGTGTGGCCTCGCGCAGCGCGTCGTTGTCTTCGACCACCAGAATCTTGAGGGCGATGTCTTGCATGGTAGTTTTCAGGTGTGATCCAAGTGCCGATGCTGGCCATGTTGCGACTTTTTATGCAACACAACCAACAAAACCTAACGTGCCATGAGCTTTTGAGGTCCAGGCACTGCTTGCAAGCCGTGTGGCTCCAGCGGCAACCACACGCTGAAAATGACCTGCTGTCCCCGCACCTCGTACCCAATGCGGCCCTGCATCAAGTCCAGCAAGCCCTTGACCAGAAACAGCCCCAGCCCTGAGCCGGAAACGCGTTGCGCCTGGGGGCTGCGGTAATACTTTTCAAAAAGGCGCCCAGCATCGGGCAAGCCAGCCTTACCGACCTGGTTGCTCACCTGCCAGCACCAGCCGGCGCGATCGTCTTCGGTCGTTGCCCTTAGCATGAGAGTGATACGGCTGTCGGGTGCGCTGTACTTGCAGGCGTTGTCCAGCAGATTGCCCAACACGATGGACAGCATCTGTGCATCGACTGCCAGCAGATCGGCGCGTTCGGGCAGGTCCAGATCCACCCGGGTCGGGCTTCGACAACTCTCACGGGATGCCCGCGTCAACGCCAGTGGATCAACGGCCTGCCAGTCGGGCTGCAGGCCCTGGTCGGCCAGTTGCCCGGTGTGCACACAGAGCTCGATGACGGCGTTCATGTCGGCAATCGCACGCTCCATGGCCTCGGGCTTGAGCTGTCCCGCCTCCATCCACATGCGTAGCGTGGCCAGCGGGGTTTTCATCTCGTGTGCCAGCATCGCAAAGAGCTGGCTTTGTTCTTCTCGGTGGCGCTTTTCAGCCTTGGCCTGCTGCTGGCTGCTTTGTAGGTCCAGGGTGTTCTGTATCTGAGTCTTGCGCATGGCGCGGGCGCGGATCTGCAGCATCACAAACATCACGATACCGTCCAGCACGGTATGCGCCAAATTGCTAAACAACACGATCGGATGGGGCTCGATCCAGCCCAGATGGATCAGGCTGGGCAGGGCGTTCAGCGAGCTGTAGACCAGCAGGTAAATGAAAAATACCGCCATTGGAATCGGCTGTTTGACGCGCTTGGGCACGGCGCTGAGCAGCGCG
>CAJCCO010000108.1 GCA_903960915.1 uncultured beta proteobacterium | reverse complement strand
GCCGACTGCTGGTGTCCATCATTTATTTGCCAGTCATGTTTTCGGGCTCTGCATTGCTTTTTTGGATGGCGTATTCAGCATGGAAAATCAAAAATCTTAAACACATTGCAGCTTTGGTTTTGATGTTTTTACTTTTTCTGGCAGGTTTGAGCGACTGGTTACGGCTCACCAGTGCGAGTGCGTTTGAAGGCGTCTACTTTATTCCATATGCATTGAGCGGCGTCATGTTGGTTTTTGGTGGTTTGCTTTTGGCGCTGATGGCGCGTGCGCTGGTAGATTACCAAGCATTAAGCAACGAGCTTGAATTACGGGTGGAGCATCGCACCGCTGAATTAAATAAGCTGCATGAATACCTGCTAAACAAAGAAGTTGAGCAATCTAAAGAACAAGAGCGCACACGATTGCTTCAAGACATGCATGATGGATTTGGCTCTCAGTTAGTTGTTGCAAGAATGATGAGCAAAAGAAATTCTTTGTCGCAATCTGATTTAACCAACCTTTTAGATGATTGCATTTCTGATTTGCATCTTGTCGTTGACACCATCAGCAACGACGGTAAAAATTTATCTGAGGCACTCGTAGATCTTAGATATAGAACCCAGACTAGAATTTTTTCAAGCGATATTAAATTTCACTGGTATCTTCATTTAGACGAATTTTCTGAAATTCCTCACCAAATAATTTTGCAAATTCTGCGCATCGTGCAAGAGGCCATCAGTAATTCTATTAAGCATGCAAATGCTAAAAACATCTGGATAGTTGTAGCCTACGTGCCCAACGTTGAATTAAAAGTAAGTGTGTCTGATGATGGCGTGGGCACGAACCCAGAGGCCCGCGCAGGACGTGGCTTGAACAACATGAAGACCCGTGCAAAAAGTATTGGTGCTGAGTTGGTTTTGGATTCATTCGAAATTGGATCGGATGTGACATTTTGCATGCCATTTGATGAAAAAAGTCGCCTCGCTTTATTGGCATCACCACGTCATCGGCCAACGTCAAGTTAATCGGTTTTACTTCTCGCCCATCGACATGCTGATTGTCTTGCTCAAAGGCTTGGTCAAGTAGCTCAGCACCGTGCGGTCCATGGCTTTGATCTCCACGCTGGCCGTCAGACCCGGGCGCACCTGAATTTGACTCGCGTTGTCACCTTTGAATTCCGTACCTGTGATCATGACGCGCACGCGGTAGTAGGTCATGGGCCCTTGTTTGGTTTCTTCGATCAAGACGTCGGGGCTGATGTAGCTCACTTGGCCCCGCATGCCCCCGTAAATCGAGTAATCGTAGGCGTCCAACTTGACACTCGCAGTCTGTCCTATTTTCACAAAACCAATGTCAGCGGGCATGATCTTGGTTTCCACAATTAAGCGGTTGCCGCCTGGGAGCAACTCCATCACCGTATCGCCCTGCCGCACCACCCCCCCCAGCGTATTGACTTTGATGTTGTTCACCACGCCGTCCACCGGAGCCACGAGCTCGGTGTGTTCCAGCAAGCTGGTGCGGTCGTTCAATTGCTCCACCTGCGTGCTCAAATCCTCTTGAGTTTTGGTCATCTCAGCTTGCGCGTCTTGAAAGTATTTGTTGCGCTTACTGGTCAGTTGTGCCGAAATGTCGGCGCTGGAGCGCTCCAGGCGCAAGAGTTCTGCCCGACTCACGTCACCCGTGGCTTCGAGCTGGCGGTTAATTTTCAGCTCATCATCGGCCAGCGCCAAGATTTTGGTGAGCGCCTGAACTTCGTCTTTGAAGGCGCGCTGCCGTTTGTTATACAGCTCGGTCTGGTTTTGAATGTAGTCTTTGTAGAGCAGCAAGGACGGGTCAAACTGCAAAGGCCTTTCAAATATTTCAGCCTGCAGACGGACCAAGGTAATGCGCAGGGCCGCTACCTTGGCACGGGTGTCCGACACCGCAGCTTGCGCGCGTTTTTTTTGCAAGGTGGCAAGCAGTTGACCTGCCTTGACAAGGTCGCCCTCCTTGACATGCAGCGCAGTCAAGACACCGCCGTCCGGTGACTGAATGATTTGTGTGCGTTCTGTGGCAATGATCTGGCCTTGGGCACGCGTGACTTGGTCAATCTTGCCGACGGACGCCCACACCACGGCCGCAATCAGCGAGACCATGAACACCAGCAAGGTGGCACGCGAGCGGTGCGGAGGTTTCATGTCGCCGATATGCGCCGGTTGGGCGGTCGGTTTAGGGAGTGGGTTGTTAGGCAATGACATGATCAGCTCGCAGGCTGCGCGTTAGGGCGCTGTTGAAGTTGTTGCAGCACGGCGTCGCGTGGGCCATCGAGAACGATGGCGCTGCCTGCCACCACGATGATGCGGTTGACCAGGGCCAAGGTGCCGGGTTTGTGCGTCACGATCACCAGTGTTTTGCCGGTCTGGGCTTCTTCGGCCAAGACGGCCATGCACTGGCGCTCTTGCGTGTCGTCCATGGTGGCGGTGGGCTCGTCCAACAACAAAATATCAGGCTGGCACAAAATTAAGCGGGTGAAAGCCACCAGTTGTTTTTGTCCATTGCTCAAGCCTTTGCCGCCTTCCATGATGGGGCGCTCCAAGCCTTTGGGGTGGCCGGCGACAACGCGGTCCATGCCGGTGCGCGTCATGGCGGCAAACAGCACCTCGTCGCCCGGGTCGGGCAGGCCAATCAGCAAGTTCTCGCGCAAGGTACCTTGGAACAAACGGTGGTCTTGCTGCAAGTACCCTATTTTCTGGCTCAGCAGTTGCCGGCTGATGTGGCCCAGCTCCAAACCATCAATGCGTATGCTGCCTTTTTGTGGGTGGTACATGCCGCTGAGCAAGCGCAACAGCGTGGACTTGCCCGCGCCAATCGGGCCGACGATGGCAATGCGCTCGCCGGGTTTGATCTCTAACTTGGGCACCGCAATCACCGGTGGATTTTGACCATAGGCAAACTGCACATCGACCAACTGGTAATGGCCCTTGATGTGGGTGGGCACCAAGGGGTGCGCAATGCCGTGGTTGTCAGACTCCAACGTGTACAGGCGCTCCAGCCCTTCCAGCGCCGCGCTGGCGTGGGAATGCTGCACCAACAAGCCTGGCAAGGCCATTACCGGCGCCAAAATACGGCCGCTCAAAATCGAGCAGGCAATCAAGGCGCCCATCGTCATGTGGCCCTGCATCACCAGCAGCGAGCCGGCCACCACCAAGCCCGCGTAACTCAGTTGCTGTAGCACCGCCGACAGATAGCCCACATTCTCTGTGGCACTGCGCATGCGCAGATCGCCCTGAATGGTCATCTTGTTGTAGTTGATCCAGCGCGACAAAAACTTCCAGCCACCCGAACCGGCCTTGATGGTTTCTATGCCTTCTACCGCTTCGACCAGCAAGCCGGTGCGCATATTGGACAGGGCGGCACTCTCTTTGGCCAGGCCTTTGACCTTGCTGCGAATGCGCAGGCCCACAAAAAGCGCCATGCCGCCAAAGACCAGCGGCACCAGCGCCACCAAGGGGCTGGCAATCAAGGCGATGATCGCCAGAAACAGCAAGCTCATGGGCAAATCGATCAAAGTGAACAAGGTGTTGGCGGTGTAAAAACTGCGCACCTGTTCATAGCCGCGCAGTTGCCCCGCCAAGCTGCCGACCGAGCTGGGCACTTGGTCCACGCGCAAGTTGAGCAGTTGCTGAAACACTTCACGCGATAAACGGTGGTCAAAGCCCACCACCACATAGTCCATCAAATGCGAGCGCGCCAACTTCATGGCGTACTCAATCAAGATGCTGAGCAACACCCCCAAGCTCAGCACGATCAAGGTGTATTCGCTGCGTGAGGGAATCACGCGGTCATACACCTGCATCGAAAACAGCGAGGTCGCTAGAGCAACGATGCCAATGAAGGCCGACGCCAAACCTGCTTCAATCATCGGCAAACGGTACTGGCGCAGCGTTTGTTGTAACTGCTGCGCAAAGGTTTTTATGGCGGGTTTTTCGCCCATGGCCTGCGACAGTTTGTGCGCGTCTTCATGCGGGTTGAACTTGATCAAAGCCACCCTGCCCTGCAAAGCGTCTTGGCCTACGGCATGTTGCCCCTCCAAATTAACCAAGACCCATTGCTGAGATGGGTCGCTGTCGATGACCAAGACCCAGCCCAACTCGGGTGTGTGCGCTAGCAAGGGCAAGTGGGCGCGGTCCGGCCCGTCTAGCAGTAAAGGTTCGTCCAAGCCCATCTGGGCTGCGATTTTTTTCAGCTGCTGCAAAGGGGCAACGCTATCCAAGCCCGCCAAGCTGGCGCGCAGTGACAAAACATCCACCGTAGTGCCTTGCATTTGTGCCAGGCGCTGCATGGCCCACTCGAATTGTTTTTGATTGATCATGGCTGTTCCGAGGCAACGGTGTTGAGGCCTATATTGATTTCGAGTCGCAAGCGCGAGCCCACCAAGCTGGCTTGCGCATCGACCAGCGCGTATTGGTTTTGCGCCAATTCACGCACCTGGTTGAGCAGATCTAACCAGGTTTTGCGGTTGGCCTGAAACTGGCGCTCATACGAGGCCAACACCATGTCGGAACCCGACACCGATTTTTCAAGCACAGCAATTTGCGCATAGGCATTCAAAAACTCTTCTCGGTCGTTTTGCAAATTTTCTTGAATGTCCTTCATCGCCACATCTACGCCCAGGTCGGCCTTGGCAATGCGTTTGGCAAGGGCCTCTGCTTCCACGCCATTGGCAAATCCTGCGCCAGGCGTGTAGCTCAAGCCGGCAAAAGCCACCGTGGCGTTATTGGCGTTGCGGTAGTTGTTGCCAAGGGGTGTGTCGACACGCACATACAGTTGCGGCCATTTCTCAGCCTCTTTGGTTCGCAGGCGGTTTTGCGCCGAAATCACATCGCTTTTGGCAATCTGTACCGAAGGCGAACGCGTGGCCAAGTCAAACCAGTCTGCCTGTTGCAGCTGATTGAGAAACGGCTCCGAACTAGACCAAGCGGGGAAAGGCGCCAAGGTCTTCACGCGCTGGCGCAGATTTAATTCACCAGACAGTTGCTCTAGCTTGAGCAACGCCACTTTCAGGTTTCTCAGGGCCGCATCCAGCTCCACCTGCGTTTGCAGCTGGCGGGAGTTGACAAACACCAAGTCAATGCGCGACGACGCTTCGGCATCCACACGCCTTTGCATTTTCTCCTTAAAACCATTCAGGCGACTCATGGTTTTCTGAGCTACCTGTACGCGCGCATGGGCGCCCAGCATGGCTTGCCATGCATTTGAAATTTGCAAAAAAAGCTGTCTTTGCTGCAGCTGCACCTTGAGCTTGCTGATGGACAACTGGTTTTCGGCTTCTTTGACCCTGGAGGACACCAGCCCCCCATCCCAGACAACTTGCTGCACACGCAAACTGCGCGATGGCAGCGAAGAGGTGCTGCCGGTGTTCGACTCCACCACCGCAGACAAAGTGGGCCAACGCTGACGCTCGACTGCCTCGATGTCGATGGTGCCAGCCTGCGCCTCCAGCCGCGCTCCCAAAAGCAGGGGGTGGGTTTTTTTGGCGGCCGCATACAGTGCATCGACTTGTAGTGCAGGAGTGAACGGCTCATTGGCTGCGGTTTGTGCCAATGATTGATTAGCCCATGGGATAGAAATCAATAGCAAATAAACCCATGGATACATAGTCATATTTTCAAAAAAGTGGGATTTATTGACTAATTTTGAGAGCTGCAAATTTATATTTACATTTACCCTGCAAGTCGCCTAACCACTTCCAGTTTAAATTAATATTTTTTGAAATCTTCTCACAATCAAGCATTATTTAACCCACATTAAAATGCCATTTTTTCGAAATAAATCAGTGCTGGATAGGTAGCGCACGCGCCCATGGGTGGCTAAGGTCAAGGGCGATCGTGATCGCAATGACGGCATTCGTCACTGCGAGGAGCGTCGCGACTTGGAGGTTAAGCTCCCTCAAACCAGCTGGAGCACCAGTTTCTTGCCGTACGGCTTTCTCAAGCCGCCAACGACTCTTCGCGCAAAAGATAGGGCTTGACCAATACGTCTGCGGGCAAATCAAGCTGGGCCACCAAGCGGCGGATCATCTCCAGCGTCAATGGGCGCGTTTTATTCATGATGTCGGCCACACGTCCGCGAGGCCCGATCATCGGCTCAAGATCTTTGCGACTCAAACCACGACTCTCCATGACGTGCTCAATGAACTCAATGGGGTCTGGGTCAGCGATCGGGAACTGTGTTTTCTCGTAGTGCTCCACCAAAAGGCTGAGCACATCCAGGCGCTCGGCCTCGGCAGATTTAGCGGGAGCAGACCACAGTTGCTCGATTTCAGCCAGCGCAGCTTTGTACTCTTTTTTGTTGTGAATGGTGCGGATTTCCATGGGGTTCTCCTTTAAACAGTCAGCACATCAATCTTGTCGTACTGCGCATGTGTGCCCACAAACTTCACAAACAACAAGCCTATGTCATAGCGCACCAGCACCACCAATCGGTAGTCATTGCCCTTGATGTTGAACACCACGCGGTTGTTGGCTGTGAAACTTGCATTTCTGTAAGCCTCTTTGATGTCAGATGGCGATTTCCATCGCGCCCTGCTAGCCAGCGCGTACCAAGCCTTTAAAGGTGTTTGTGCATCCGGGTGCTTTGTCCAAAAGGCACGAAGCGTAGATATCGCTATGATTCGCATGCCTTATTATGTTACCAATTTGGTATCGGCGCAAGCGCCGTTGCAATCCAGGTGTTGGGGGGTCATGGATTACCGCGCCTTGGCCTGCCTTGAGCATGTCGAATGGATCACAATGACGAAGGGTGGCGTCATTGCGAGGCCGCTAGGCTACCTCGTCATTGTGATGATTGCCGTGTCGCTGCGCTCCTCGCAATGACAGAAGCGTGGCAATCGCAATGACGGTCACAGGACGTACCCGGCCGTCATCACCTGCTGGTCGATCAGCGCTTGGGCGGTGTTGTTGTGCCAGACGGCGTAGCTATGGCCGTTTTGGGTGGCTACGGTGCCGGTGTTGGTCCAGCCGTCGCCGGCCAGCATGACGCTTTCGTTGGCGGCGCCTTGGATGACCAGGGTTTGTTGCGGCAGGGCCAGCACATCGCTCAGGTTCAGGGCCAGCTTGTTGGCTGCGGGGTCGGCGCTCAGGTCGATCAAGGGCAAGGCCCCGGACAACACATTCGCACCCGACGGCCCATTCACCCCCGCCACCGCACTGGGCAAGGTGGTGAACTCGAAGCCCACGTCGGCGACCAGCACTTGGGTGCCGTCGGTGGTGGTGGCGCTGGTGTGGCCGGCTTCATGCACGCCGGCTACTGGCGTGCGGGCCACGCCGTCGCTGCCCAGGTTGAAAGAGGCCAGGCCCAGTTCGGCCAGGGTCTTGACTTCGCCTGCGTCGCTCACGCCGTTTTGGTTGGCGTCTTGCCAGACGCTGAAGTCGGCAAACTGCGCGTCTTGGGCGTCAAACACGCCGTCGTGGTTGCTGTCAAAGGCATCGGCCAGGCCCGACAAGTCGGTGGCGGTTTGGCCCTTGCGCTGCGGCGCTGGTGTCGTACTGCGCAAAGGCGTACTGGCTGTGGTCGTGCACCTGGCCGTCGTGGTATTTGTCCCAGACCGCCATACCCCCTTACAACACTCGCCCCCCATTCACGATGTTTTGATCGATGAACAGCTGGGTCTGAGTACTGTCCACGGTGTGGGTGTCGGTCAACAGGGTGGCATCAAACAGGGTTTCGGTGGGCAGGGCCAACAGGTCTTGCTATCACAGAACAACCGCCTTGATCTGCGCATGCAGGCTGGGCAGTTCGCGGTGAATGGTCTTCCAGACCATTTCAAAGTCCACCTTGTCGTAGCCGTGCGAAACGCGATTGCGCATCGCATACATGACCTGCCATGGAATGTGGTCGTGCTGCGCTGCAAAGTACGGTTCTACACGCAAGATATTGTTAGACGCCTCGCCAATGATCTCGATGTTGCGACAAACGGCATCCTGAACGAGTTTGCTGCCCAAGAAGGCCATTTCGTCCATGTCTCTGACGTATTCTTCAATCCGCTCAATGGCCTCCAGGATGTGCCCCAAGTAGTCGGGCAACCGCAAGGCCTTGTTCATATCGGAACGGCCTCAGCCAGCACCAGGCCGCGGAACTTGTCGGGGAGGGCTTTGGGTGTGAGCACATCCACCGACACACCCAACAGCTTTTCGAGTTCAACTTGAATCTTGGCCACGTCCATCAGCGTCGTGTCGGGTGTCGGGTCGATCAGAATGTCCAGGTCGCTCCCCTCTTGGTCATCGCCGTGAAGCACCGAGCCGAACACCCGGGCGTTGCGGGCGCGGTGGCGCTCCACCACTGCGCGGATGGCGGTCCGATGGGCTTGCAGTGCGGCAGAGGGCTTCATGGGTGTTTCAATGTTTGACTTAGATTTAACCATAGAGTGGCGGCGCTGCCAAAGCGGAGTCAAGGATAGGAATGGGATTGCCACGTCGCAGGCTCCTCGCAATGACGGAAGCAATCCAGGGGCCATGGATTGCCACGGCGCAGGCTCCTCGCAATGGCACATCACGAGTCATTGCGAGGAACGAAGCAATCCAGGGGCCATGGATTGCCACGGCCTTCGGCCTCGCAATGACGCCCCTCTCGTCATTGCGAGGAGCGCAGCGACGTGGCAATCTCAATGACGCTCACAAAACGCAGCCCGCCGTCATCATCTGCTGGTCGATCAGCGCTTGGGCGGTGCTGTTGTGCCAGACGGCGTAGGTGTGGCCGTTTTGGGTGGGCAAGGTGGTGAACTCAAAGCCCACGTCGGCGACCAGCACGTGCGTGCCGTCGACAGTAAGAGCGCTGGTGTGGCCGGCTTCATGCACGCCGGCTACTGGCGTGCGGGCCACGCCATCGCTGGAGAGGCTGAAAGAGGCCAGGCCCAGCTCGGCCAGGGTTTTGACTTCGCCTGCGTCGCTCACGCCGTTTTGGTTGGCGTCTTGCCAGACGCTGAAGTCGGCAAACTGCGCGTCTTGGGCGTCAAACACGCCGTCGTGGTTGCTGTCAAAGGCGTCGGCCAGGCCCGACAAGTCGGTGGCGGTTTGGCCCTTGGCGGCGGAGGTGGTGTCGTACTGCGCAAAGGCGTACTGGCTGTGGTCGTGCACCTGGCCGTCGTGGTACTTGTCCCACACCAGCACACCGTCTTGCGCGCCGGCCCAGCGGGTGGCGTCAAGCTGGCCGTCGCCGTTGACGTCCATCACCACGTTGCCGTAGCTCAAAGCACCGTCGTGGTTGAGGTCGATGACGATGGGGAGGACTTGGAGGGCGACGTAATGTGCGCGCCAGCTTTCGTCAGCGAGGTTGACGGCGTTGCCAATTGAGAGGCCGACGCGGATGTGTCCCAAACTCGAGCGCGAGGCGGACCAGTAAGAATCGTTAACCCAGTCCGTCGGTGTTCCACGGTAACCCGTCGACGTTCCTGCCCCGTTATGAGCGTCCCAAATGGCCAACATGTCGTTGTAAGTGGGGTTGTTCGTGGTGGTGTCGGAGACCGCCGTACCATTTAAGTCTTCCTGTGGCGGCGCCGCATTGCCGCTGCCGTCCAGCGGTCCGCCGTAGGTGGGCAGGGCCACTTGGACGCCGTTGAGGGTGGCGTATCGGATGGTGTCGGTGGTGTTGGTGCCCGTGCCTGTTATCCCCGCATTGAGCTCGGCCAAGGTTTGGGTAAATATGCCGTCCAAGGTGTCGTGGTTGCTAGTATCCCCACCGCCGTTGAGCGATCCTAAATTGGCAATCGTGCCGTCGCCCGACCGATCCCAGTGGTAATACCACTTGCCTTCCACCTGGACGCCGGCAACCAGTTTGCCGTCGTTGCCCAAGTCGATGGTCAGCTGCCCTGCCAAGGATTGCCGCACCGACACATTGGCGGCGTTGCTGAAGGTGTTGGCGGCGTTGGTGGCGAGGATGAGTTTGTCGGCGTTGCCCACAGCGGCGCTGGTGGAGTCGAAGCCGTCGGCGGTTTCGAGTGCTGTGGCCTTGGCGCTGTTGAGCACCACGGTCAAGCCGGTGTCACTGGTGACCTTGGCCGAGGCGATGTCGCCCTGGGCAAAGGTGACATCGGCCACGCCGTTGCCATCGGTGTCGTAGCCAAACTTGGTCCAGTCGATGAAGCCCTTGATGTCCGTGCCCACCTCACCCAAGGAGCTCATGTCGGTGCCGGTGAGCTTGAAGGTGTCGGTCGCCCGCTCGTAACTGGTGCCGGTGAAGGTGGCGGGGTTGAGGACTTGGAGGGCGACGAAATCGCTTTGCGTATCCCCAAAATTTTGAATCAAACTTGTAGCAAACCTACTGTGCCCTCCCGGAGCAATGTAAGTAGCTGTCCAATAACCCCTTCCCATACCCCAGCCTAACGGTGTGCCATTTGTACCGACGCCGTTGTTATGTGCGGCCCAAATCGCCCCCCAATCGTCATAGGTTGGGTTGGAGTCGGGCGTTGCATCAATGGCACGGCTGCCGCCAATTGCCACATAATTTGGATCACTAGAGCTTGAAGACTGGGTGCCACCACCCGTGTTGGCCTGGTCCGTCGTGTAATTACCATTATCTGCACCGCCAACCCTGGGCAATGCGAGTCTGATGCCATTGACCGTGGCGTAGCGGTAGGTGTCGGTGGTGTCGAGAGTCTGGTCAGGGTTGGTCACGCCGTTGACATTTTGGGTAAAAACAAGATCCAACTCGTTGTGTGTGAAGGTATCTACATCAACACCTGAAACTCGAGCGGCGCTGCCATCCCCCGAGCGGTCGAGGTGGTAATACCACTTGCCCTCGACCTGCGTCGGCAAGATCAGCTGGCCCAGGGTGACGCCGCTGGTGGTGGTGCCCAGGACGATGGTGGGCCGGCCCGCGGGCGACATGGCCTGTGTCACCGCCACATTGGCGGCGTTGCTGTAGGTGTTGGCGGCGTTGGTGGCGAGGATGAGTTTGTCGGCGTTGCCCACAGCGGCGCTGGT
>CAJCCO010000107.1 GCA_903960915.1 uncultured beta proteobacterium | reverse complement strand
CTGTGGAAGCTGATCAGTGACAGTGTGTGGGCAGCGATTGAGACTGAGAGAGCAGAACAGGCACGAGCAGCAGCGCAGAAAGCTGCAACGAAACCCAAACGAGCAGCTCGTCCCAAGACAGTTCGTCATGTGTCTGTGACGCTACCTGCGAGTCCAAAGCCAAAAGCTCAGCCAAAGAAGACTGCTGCAAAGGGCAAAGAAAAAGCTGCATCGCCCAGGACAGCTCAGCCTCAGAAGCAGCAGTCGCCACCTAAACCATCTGCGTACACAGCTAGATCCAACGCAGCGCCCCTGAATCAACCAAGCAGTAGCTCAGCTAGTCTTGCTGCTCAAGACGCTGCTACAGCGCAATCTGTAGCTCAGACACAAAAAGAGTTGTACCCGCTTGCAAATGATGAGACTGTGAAAAAGTTGGTGCGCTGAAAAGATACTTGTTCAGCAGGTGAGATTCAACAATCACATGGGCGCAAACGTGTTGTTGATTGATGAGTGCTACTGGCAATTGCAGTTGCATCAGGTAACTCTTTTGCTGATGCAAATCAGTCTGAGTCTGAACGCACTCGTTAAGTGATGCTGAGAGCTATTGTCCTCAGTCTTTTGACATGCTAGTCTACGCAATTTGCCTATTTTTAAAGCAAAAAAGCGAATAAAAAGTGTATCTTTGAGTGTATCTTTTGAAAAATACAAAAGAATAAAACATAAGTAAATCAATCACTTAGGGCTTCTTCTTGGCGGAAGCTTAGGGATTCGAACCCTAGAAACCTTTCGGTTTGCCGGTTTTCAAGACCGGTGCAATCGACCACTCTGCCAAGCTTCCGTGGGCGAGATTCTACCCGGCTCGCAACATGCCCTTGCTTTCTATGAAGGCCATCACTTCGGCTAACCCAGTGTTGGTCTTGAGATTGGTCATGACGAAGGGTTTGAGCCCTTTGGCGGTGCTGCGCATGCGAACCGTGTCTTCGCGCATGACCTCCAGGTTGGCGTCCACGTAGGGCGCCAGGTCGGTTTTGTTGATGACAAACAAGTCGCTCTTGGTGATGCCCGGGCCGCCCTTGCGGGGAATTTTTTCGCCGGCGGCCACGTCAATGACGTAAATAGTCAGGTCGCTGAGTTCAGGGCTGAAGGTGGCTGCCAAGTTGTCGCCACCGCTTTCGATGAAGACGATGTCAGCATCTGGAAAGTCCACCAGCATGCGGTCAATGGCTTCAAGGTTGATGGAGGCGTCTTCGCGGATGGCCGTGTGTGGGCAGCCGCCGGTCTCCACGCCCATGATGCGCTCGGCGGCTAAGGCGCCGCTCACGGTCAACAGGCGTTGGTCTTCCTTGGTGTAAATGTCGTTGGTGATGGCCACCAGGTCGTACTGATCGCGCATGCCTTTGCACAGCATCTCCAGCAGCGTTGTTTTGCCGGAGCCCACCGGGCCGCCAATGCCCACGCGCAGGGGTGGAAGAGTTTTGGTGCGGTTGGCGATGTGGTGCAGAGTGCTCATGGGCTTAAGACCGAAAAAGTCGGGAGTATTGGGTTTCATGCCGGGCGCTCAGAATGGCCAGCATGGGCGAAAAAGCCTGACGTTGTGCGTCGTCTTGGGTCAGCGCGGTATCCACGGCGGCAGGAATCTGGGCGGTCAGTGCCGACAAAATGCGTTGCCCGGCGCTCTGGCCCAGCGGCACCGACTTGATGGCCGCCTGCACCATGTTCTCGGCCCAACCAAAAGCATAGGCCAGCAGACAGTCCCGCACTGGCGCCTGGGTGGCAGAGGCCGCCAGTGCAAACGCGAGGGGGTAGGTGGGTTGCAAAGCGGCCAGCACGTCGATTTGCCTGGGCTGGGCCGTGGTGTGGTTGCGCAGCCATTCCAGCAACGAGCGGCCCATCTGTTCGGATTGCGCCCGCAGTTCGCTGCTCTCGCGGGTTTGCAGCACCCAGGCGTTGAGCTCGGCAATACGCAGGTGGTCGGCTTCGCGCCAGGCCGCAATGGCCTGGGCCACGGCGTGCAGGTCAGCGCGGGCCAGGCTCAACTGCAGTTGGTCCAGCAGCCAGCTGGTGGCATCGGCTTCACAGGTCACGCGCCCGGTATCTACTGCGGCTTCCAGGCCCTCGGAATAGGAGAAGCCACCAATGGGCAGGGCGGGTGAGGCCAGCCACATCAGCTGCATCAGGCTGCTGTCGTGCATGGGCCTGCGGTCTCAGTGTTTGTGGCCACAGCCTGGGCCGTGTACATGCGGTGTGGGCGTGGCGGCCACCGCAATGGGTATGGCGGTGCGTTTAAGGACGGCTGGGGCAGGTGAGGGCGTGTGGGCGTTCGCGTGGGAATGGCCATGCTCATGGTCATGGCTGTGCGCCAGGGCGTGCTCAGCCGCATCGTCATGGCTATGGCGGTGACCGCCGGTATGGCCGCCGGTGGCGTAAGCGCCGTTCTCGGGCTCGAACGGTTCCTCCACCGCAGAGACGATCAAGTGCATGGCGCGCAGCATGTCGGCCAGCACGTGGTCGGGCTCTATCTTGAGGTGATCGGGTTGAAGCTCAATGGGCACATGGCGGTTGCCCAGGTGGTAGGCCGCGCGAATCAGGTCAAACGCGCTGCCATGCTGGGGGCAGGCCGTTATTTTGAGAATGGCTTGCGGGGCCGCCAGCACCCGAACCAGTGAGCCGTCTTCGGCCACCAGCACGTCGCCACCACGGGCAACAGTGCCGCGCGGCAAGAAGATGCCCAGTGTGCGGCCTTGTGAATCGCTCGCCTCGAAGCGGCTTTTTTGGCGCACGTCCCAATCCAGCTCCACCGTGGCGGCGCGTTTGATAAGGACCGGGGCGAGGCCAGCGCCCTGAGGCATGAGTTTGGAGATTTGGAGCATCAGAATAAAAAATAACGTTGCGACATCGGCAAGCTTACCGCGGGTTCGCAGGTCAGCAGTTGGCCGTCAGCACGCACTGCGTAGGTCTGGGCGTCTATTTCCATGGTGGGCAGGTAATGGTTGTGCACCATGTGCTGCTTGCGCACGGCGCGAATGTTCTTCACGGCGCTGAGGGTTTTGGTCAGGCCAAAGCGCTCCTTGATACCGGCATTCAGGCCGGCTTGCGACACAAAGGTCAGCGAGCCGCGCGCCAGTGCGCCGCCATAAGCGCCAAACATGGGCCTGTAGTGCACCGGCTGTGGTGTGGGAATGCTGGCGTTGGGGTCGCCCATGGCGGCCATGGCGATGAAACCGCCTTTAAGAATCAAGGCCGGCTTGATGCCAAAGAAGGCCGGTTTCCACACCACCACATCGGCCCATTTGCCAACTTCAATACTGCCCACCTCATGGCTGATGCCATGGGCAATAGCCGGGTTGATGGTGTACTTGGCCACGTAGCGTTTGGCGCGGAAGTTGTCGTTGCGCTCGGTGTCTTCAGGCAGTTTGCCACGCTGCTGTTTCATCTTGTGCGCGTTCTGCCAGGTGCGGATGATGACCTCGCCGACCCGGCCCATGGCCTGGCTGTCGCTGCTCATCATGCTGATGGCGCCCAGGTCGTGCAGCACGTCTTCGGCGGCAATGGTTTCTTTGCGAATCCGGCTTTCTGCAAACGCCAGGTCTTCGGCAATGCCGGCGTCCAGGTGGTGGCACACCATCAGCATGTCCACGTGCTCGTCCAGCGTGTTCACGGTGTAGGGCATGGTGGGGTTGGTGGAGCTGGGCAAGAAGTTGGCCTCGCCCACCACGCGCAAGATATCTGGCGCGTGGCCGCCACCTGCGCCTTCGGTATGAAAAGCGCACAAGCTGCGGCCCTTGGTGGCGGCAATGGTGTTCTCTACAAAGCCGCTCTCGTTGAGTGTGTCCGAGTGAATGGCCACCTGCACATCGGTTGCTTCGGCCACGTCCAGGCAGTTGCTGATGGCCGCCGGCGTGGTGCCCCAGTCTTCGTGCAGTTTCAGGCCAATGGCACCGGCGTTAACCTGCTCGTGCAGCGCCGCGGGCAGGCTGGCGTTGCCCTTGCCCAGAAAGCCCAGGTTCATGGGGAAGGCATCGGCAGCTTGTAGCATGCGTTCCATGTTCCACGGCCCGGGTGTGCAGGTGGTGGCAAAGGTGCCGGTGGCCGGGCCGGTGCCGCCTCCCAACATGGTGGTCACGCCACTGGCCAGCGCCTCTTCAATCTGTTGCGGGCAAATGAAGTGAATGTGGGAGTCAATGCCGCCGGCGGTGACGATGTTGCCCTCACAACTGATGATCTCGGTGCCCGGGCCAATGATGATGTCCACGCCAGGCTGTACGTCGGGGTTACCGGCCTTGCCAATGGCGACTATGCGGCCGCCCTTGAGCCCAATGTCGGCCTTGAAAATGCCGCTGTGGTCCAGAATGAGGGCGTTGGTCATCACGCAGTCCATGGCACCCTCGGCCCGGGTGCGTTGCGATTGCGCCATACCGTCGCGAATGGTCTTGCCGCCGCCAAACTTCACCTCTTCACCGTAGCCGCCAGCGCCCAGGGTCAAGTCGTGTTCGACTTCGATCAGCAAATCGGTGTCGGCCAGGCGCACCCGGTCGCCCACGGTAGGGCCAAAAATTTCCGCATAGGCGCGGCGTCCCATCGTAGCCATCAAAGTTTTCCTTGTGTCATGCCGCGAAAGCCGTACACCACGCGTTCACCCGCGTAGTCCACCAGTTCCACCGTGCGTTGCTGGCCCGGCTCAAAGCGCACCGCTAAGCCGGAGGCGATGTTGAGCCGCATGCCTTGGGCGGCGGCCCGGTCAAAGCCCAGGGCACCATTGGTTTCGGCAAAGTGGTAGTGCGAGCCCACTTGAATCGGCCGCTCTGAGGTGTTTTGCACCACCAGGGTGAGGGTGCGCCGGCCCGGGTTCAGCACATGGTCGGGGCCGTCAGCGGTGATGATTTCGCCAGGCGACATGGTTGCGCTCACTTGCCGCCGCGTGACAGCCACAGCGCCACGGCAACGGCCGAGACCAGCGCCACAAAGCCCCAGGCATCCGTGGCGTGCCAGTGGGCGCCTTGCAAGCCATGGCCCTCATGGGCGCCAGCTTCTGCAGACAACAGCGCCAGGGCGGCCAGCGCCGGGATTTGAAGCAGTTTGAAGACCATGGTGTTTTCCTTCAAGTGGAGTGTTAGGGGAGGGGCCGTGGCCGTTCTTTTTACTCGCGCTACCGTGTCAGTCAATTTAAAAATCAATCTGTTGGCACCCAGTTAAACAATAGGTTGGTGCACCGTTACCAGCTTGGTACCGTCGGGGAATGTGGCTTCAACCTGAATGTCTGGAATCATCTCGGCGATGCCGTCCATCACCTCGGCGCGGGTCAGCACGGTGCGCCCTTCGCTCATGAGTTGCGCCACGGTCTTGCCGTCGCGCGCGCCTTCCATCACGGCGCAGCTGATCAGCGCCATGGCTTCGGGGTAGTTGAGCTTCAGGCCACGGGCTTTGCGCCGCTCGGCCAGCAGGCCGGCGGTAAATAGCAGGAGCTTGTCTTTTTCGCGGGGTGTGAGTTCCATGCGCATCGATATGCAATACCCGTGCCGCGGCATGAAAACTGCACCCTCCGGGCGTGACCCCTGACCTTGCTTTGCCATCCCTGCGACTCCAAGCCCCGATAGGGCCTTTGCTGGGGCTGGCGCTAAACACCCCCAATGGCGTTAATTCATGCGCGATCCAGGTGCGTTTGCCGGGGTGTTGCACTACAAAGGGGAGTTGGGCGATAAGGCGGGCTTCTGTTTTCCCCTGTTTGGTGCAGTTTTGACCGTGAGAATTCTGGTGCTACAGGCATTGTCCAAGCGGCACTCAAGTTAACTGCCCCAGGAAGGCGAGGGGCTGTGAAAGGTGCTCAAAGGCAAGATCAACTGCGGCCAAGTCCTTTGCAAGGTAACGCCGAGGACAGGGGAGTTCCGCGGGATTACTGCAGCTTCACCAACTTTTTTGCGTTATCAATTGCAAGATGGCATCGACCCGGTGCGATATCAGATGCTTGTTCATTACTTCTGTTCTGCCTGCGCGTGCAATGGCTATTCTTTCATCCGGCCTGGCAACCCACTCGGAAATTTTGTCACCCAAGTCTTCTTGCGAATCGTAAAAAGCTAAATGCTGGCCATCTTCAAAAATATTTGCCAAGGCAGAGTTGCTTTCAGTCAATAAAAAACCACCAGCAGCCAAAATATCAAAAACCCGCATGGTGATAGTTTGGCGTTGGTAGAGCCGGGCAATGTCCAGGTTGACAGCGCTGGCACAGTAAATTCGCGTGAGCTCCTCGTCATGATGTGCCTGGCCTTTGAATCCAGGATGGACAGCGCTCCAACCTGCATCCCCCCAAATATGCAGGTCTCCTTTCCAGGGCTTCAAACGGGTGATGACACGCTGCCTGTAAAGCGCGGTCAGGGCCCCGTCCATCAGTTGCATTAGCTGTTGGCGATCGGCTGGGGCTGAACAGTGTTGTTGAAGCAGTGTGGGTAATGCGGTCCATCCACCCAGACTGGCGAGCCCCACGTAGGCAGGTTCGTGGGCACAAGATTCGGTGATGGCCTGTGCCCATGACAGGGCTTGTTCGGAAAGGGTGTCGACTTCCAGAGTGGCCAGAAAGCGATCTAGTGAAAGTAATTCGTCGATCAAAGAACTGCCAGCAAAACTCGCATCGCATCGGTAAGGGGCCAACATGTGGTCATCTTGTACAGGGTTTCGCCGCTGCGCGGGGGCGGCCAGCAACATGTGTTGCGCCGGCAGTCCTAAATTTTGAAATTGCGCCACCATGTGTTGATCATGCGCCAGGGCCAAACACATTGCAGCTTGTGTACCGTCCAGAAGTGTTACGCGGCTTGCGGGCAAGGGATCAATAGTCCAACTTAAATACGGCAAGCCCAATCTACCGCAAAGCGACGCAATGGCAGGCGAAAAGTTAATGCTAAAAACCCAGTCGGGCTTAAAAGCGGCGCAAGTTTGGTCAAACAGTTCTACCGTGAGGCTTCGCGGCGCCAAGCCCAACAGCTGATGTCCTCGCTGCCCGAGGCAGTCCACGACATCCTGCAATACGAGGTGGTATTCTAAAAATAGGATTCTTTGTGCCATAGGTGCTTCGTCAAAAAATAGGCTCACTCAGAGTCCTGATCAACGGCCAATCCGCAAGGTACGATACTAGGACAATTTCAGACGAAATTTGAATCTTTGTCCCTAACAAAACAGCATGAAAATCACAATTTTTGGAACCGGCTATGTGGGACTGGTGCAAGGTGCGGTCTTGGCCGATGCCGGGCACCATGTCCTTTGCATTGATACCGACCTGGCCAAAATAAACTCTTTGAACCGTGGTGAGATTTCAGTTTATGAGCCTGGTTTAAGTTTTATTGTTCAAGAAACGCTGTCCGACGGGCGTCTAAAATTTTCAACTGATGCGCGCGAAGGGGTGGCGCATGGCGATATTCTGTTCATTGCAGTAGGTACCCCTGCTCACGAAAAAGGGGCTGCTGATTTGACGCAGGTGATGGCGGCGGCCCAATCTATCGGCGGGCATATGTCGGGCTACAAGGTAGTCGTCAATAAATCTACCGTGCCCGTGGGCACAGCAGACGCGGTGACCCAAGTCATCGCTCAAGCGCTTCACGCCCGGGCCGTCGATTTTCCATTTGACGTAGTTTCAAATCCAGAGTTTCTAAAAGAAGGCGCAGCAGTGGCCGATTGCAAGCGCCCCGACAGGATCGTGATTGGCACTGACAGTGCAAGGGCTGAAGGCTTGCTGCGGGAGTTGTTTGAGCCGTTCAACCGCAATCACGATCGCATCATCATGATGAGTCCGCGCAGTGCTGAAATGACGAAATACGCTGCCAACTGCATGCTGGCGACAAAAATCAGCTTGATGAATGAATTGGCTAATTTATCTGAGCTACTGGGCGCCGACATTGAGGCCGTGCGCAACGGCATTGGCAGTGATCAGCGCATTGGCTATCACTTTATTTACCCCGGCGCAGGTTACGGGGGTAGTTGTTTTCCTAAAGATGTCAGTGCCTTGGTGCATGTTGCGCAGCAGCTCAATTTTGAGCCGCATGTACTGCTGGCAGTTCAAGCGCGCAACCATTCCCAAAAGAACGTGTTGTTCGAAAAAATAAAACAACATTTCGGCGATCATTTGCAAGGCAGTGTCATCGCCCTATGGGGCTTGTCATTCAAACCCAATACCGATGACATGCGTGAAGCCCCGAGTCGTGTGTTGATGGAGGCTTTATGGGCCGCTGGCGCCACAGTGCAAGCCTACGACCCTGTGGCAATGGGTGAGGCGCAAAGGCTTTATGGCGACCAACCGGGCTTGGTGCTGTGTGGTACCAAAGAGGCGGCGCTGAAAGGGGCGGATGCTTTGGCCATCGTGACGGAGTGGAGCCAATTTAAAGCCCCTGATTTTGATGTTGTTCAAAGCCATTTAAAAGCGCCGGTAATTTTTGATGGCCGGAATTTATTCGACCCTAAGCGCATGCGTCAGCGTGGCTTTACCTATGTGTCCATTGGACGCCCTTAAGGACGCAGCATGCGAAGTTATAACGCTCATTTGAAGGTACTGGTCACTGGCGGTGCTGGTTTTCTGGGTTCACATTTGATCGACCGATTGATTGCGCGTGGTGATGATGTGGTCTGCGTGGACAACTATTTCACCGGTGGCAAGCGCAATGTGGCGCATTTACTAGGGCATCCTCGGTTTGAACTGATTCGGCACGACGTGACTTTTCCGCTCTATATCGAGGTGGATCACATTTACAACTTGGCCTGCCCGGCCAGCCCTGTGCATTACCAGCACGACCCTGTGCAAACCACCAAAACCAGTGTGCATGGGGCCATCAATATGTTGGGCTTGGCCAAGCGGGTGAAAGCGAGAATTTTTCAAGCCAGTACCAGTGAGGTTTACGGCGATCCGGTGGTGCATCCTCAGGTGGAATCTTATTGGGGAAACGTCAACCCGATTGGTCCGCGCAGTTGTTATGACGAGGGCAAACGGTGCGCTGAAACCTTGTTTTTTGACTACCATCGGCAGCATCGACTGGATATTCGGGTCGCCCGAATTTTCAATACCTATGGTCCTCGCATGCATCCTAACGATGGGCGCGTGGTGAGTAACTTCATCACGCAAGCATTGCGTGGGGACGACATCACCATTTTTGGTGACGGTATGCAAACGCGCAGTTTTTGTTACGTGGATGACTTGATCGACGGCATGATACGGTTCATGGATCTGCCATCAGGGCCTGATGGACAGCCGGGTGAACCTGGGCCGATCAATCTGGGTAACCCCGTAGAGTTCACCATGCTCGAGTTAGCACAAACTGTGATTCGATTAACCAATTCTTCTTCTCAGTTGGTGTTCATGCCATTGCCGACCGATGATCCGCTGCAACGCAAGCCTGACATCACTTTGGCACAAAACAAACTTGGCTGGACGCCATCGATCTCCCTAGAAGCCGGTTTACAAAAAACCATTGCCTATTTTTCAGACAACTAAGCTGCTGGACTCCCATGTTGTGGGCAGCAGTCCCATGCTCGTCATACGTAGGCCGTCCCCGGCCAAATACTTACTTTGACAAATCTGCAATGCCCAATTTCATCCGCGCCTGGGCCATGACTTCTTCAGTGTCTTTGAGCACGTAGCCTTTTTCCAACATGCGGGTCATGAATTGCTTGTTGTAGAGAAAGCTCACGATCAATTGCCACAGGCCAAACGTGAACATGGTGAAGAGCAAATGCAGGGCGGCGACGCCCAGCTCGCCCCTGATCAGGGGTACAAACCAGCCAAAAAACAGGTAGGTCCAGCTGTAGCCAAAGTAACCTTTTTTGGTGAGCCCGTTAACGGGGTGCTGAATGATGACTTGGGTTGCCATGGGGCGGTCCTTTATTAAGTAAGCGCATCGGGTTGAATCAAATTTTTCGTGTCGCTTTTGTCATGCTGGGTTTTCAGTCTAGAAACGCCAGCGCGCAAATTCAAGTGTGACATGAGTTGGCGATGTTAGGTGCGTTGACTTATTGGCTCATTCGGGAGGAATACCGGCACACTGCGGGGTCAAACCAGGTTTTTGAAAACTCAGCGATCTGGTTGGTCGCTGTCCACGAAATGCGTTCGATGTAGCCCGAACAGTCGCCGACTTGAAGCGCCAGAGGCGGGGTGACCCATGTGGGCGCTGCAGCAGCGCTGATTTGGTCTTCCACCCTCGCTATCCAGACCCCCAGGCGTTGTTGATAAAACAAGTACATCGAGTCCCCCAGTTCGTCCGCTTTCAACGCAGGGCAGGCGCTGGCCGAGAACCATATTTCCTCCAGGGCTACCGGCTGCTGGCTTAAAAACCGCAGGCGGCGCACGCGCCAACAAGGCTCCCCCCTGCCGGTAATGGCCGCCAGGTGGGCGGGCCGGGCGAGCTTGCGCACATCAAGAATATGTGCGGTCGGTAAGCCTGGGCCATCAGCCAGCTCCAGGCGAAACAACTCGTAAATTTGTGGCGTGCCTGGTGTTTTGCGCACGTAAGTGCCAGAACCCTGAATACGCTCCAGCACCGCTTGCTGCGCCAGCAAGGCCAAGGATTTGCGCAGAGTACCCACGGCGACGGACAAGGTCTGCGCCAGCTCGGCCTCGGTGGGCAAACGCTCGCCGCTGTGCCAATACCCCGCCTTGATTTGACGCGCCAGCAACTCGGCAATTTGCAAATAAACGGGCAGCGGTTTGGCAGGATGAGCAGCTTTCATAGGCCACAGTATGACAAATCAGGAGGAATACGAATCCTCACGCCCGCGAATTCATATATTATTCATTTACTTTTAGTGAGGAGTCCTTCATGAGCATCGTTCCGGTCAGAGGAGAAGACATTCAGGGGGCCGAGGTCGCCTGGTTTGCGCCTTTGTGCTCAGATGATTTTCGCCACCTTGGTGTACCCGAGAGCGATTTGCGCAGCAACTGGGCCAACACCAGCCGCATTGTGCAAAGAGCTGATGAACTGGGGTTTCGCAATATTCTGTGCCCCTCGTCCTACCAGGTCGGACAAGACACCCTGACTTTTGCAGCGGCCGTGGCGCATAAAACAAAGCGCATGAACCTGCTGGCCGCCATTCGCTGTGGCGAAACCCACCCGGCCATGCTGGCCCGCACCGTGGCCACCCTGGACCATATCTTGGAGGGGCGCCTGACCCTGAATATCATTTCATCGGACTTTCCAGGTCAGCAAGAAGACAGCGCCTACCGCTACCGCCGTTCCTGGGAGGTGGTCGAAATTCTCAAACAGGCCTGGACACAGGACGAGATCAATTACGACGGCCAAATTTACCAACTCAAGGGCTTGTCCACCGACCCCGTGCGGCCTTACCAAACCAATGGCGGCCCCTTGCTTTACTTTGGCGGCTACAGCCCTGACGCACTGGCGCTGTGCGGTGCGCACTGCGACACCTACCTGATGTGGCCCGAACCCAAAGAGATGCTGGCCCAGCGCATGCGCGACGTGCATGCCCAGGCCGAAAAGCATGGCCGCTTGCTGGACTACGGCCTGCGGGTGCACATGATCGTGCGTGACACCGAAGCCGAGGCGCGTGACTATGCGGCCGAGTTGGTGTCGCAACTCGACGATGAAAAGGGCCGCGAAATTCGCCAACGCGCGCTCGATGCAACCAGTTTCGGGGTGTCCCTGCAAAGTGCCAACCGCGAGCGTGCAGACGCTGCCGGCTACATAGAGCCGCACCTGTGGACCGGCGTAGGCCGTGCCCGCAGCGGCTGCGGTGCTGCCTTGGTGGGCAGTGTGGACCAGGTGCTCAGTGAAATTGAGGCCTACCAAAAAATGGGCATCCGGGCTTTCATCTTTTCTGGTTACCCTCACTTGCAGGAATGCGAGATCTTCGGCACCAAAGTGTTGCCGCAGCTCAAAACCGTGTCCCTCGCCCAAGCATATGGCCGTGTACCGGCCCAAACACCGCCCACCCCTCTGGGCACAGGAGTACGCAAATGAGTTCCAACGACATCGGCCGCATCACGCTGCCCAACGGGCGCAGTCTGAGCCGCATGGCCTATGGCGTGTGGCGCCTGTCTGAAGCGCAAGACTGTTCGGTCAGCGCCAACCTGGCGCGCATCGAAGCGTGTCTGGCGCAAGGCATCACCACCTTTGACCATGCAGATATTTATGGCGATTACAGCTGTGAAGCGCTGTTTGGCGAAGCCATCAAGGCCCAACCCGGCCTGAAAGACCGCATCGAGATCGTCACCAAGACCGACATCATGCTGCTGTCGTCCCACTGGCCCGACACGCGGGTCAAGCATTACGACACCAGCCCCGCGCACGTCACTGCCAGCGTCGAGCGCTCGCTGTCGCGCATGGGGGTGGATGTGATCGACCTGTTGTTGATTCACCGCCCCGATCCGCTGATGGACGCGCAAGCCCTGGGCCGCTGCCTGGATGGTCTGATCGACAGCGGCAAGTTGCGCGGCGCAGGTGTTTCCAACTTCATGCCCTGGGAGGTGGATTTGCTGCAGTCGTGCATGCGGCACACGCTGCAAACCAACCAGCTGGAGCTGAGCCTGCTGCACACCGCGCCCTTCATCAATGGTCAACTGGCCCATGCGCAACAGCACCGCATGCCGGTGATGGCCTGGTCGCCTTTGGGTGGTGGCCGCCTGCATTCACAAGCGCACACGCCAGGTACGGCAGCGGCAAGACTGGCCCCCAAACTGGCTGCGCTGGCCCACGCGGCAGGCACCGACACCACGGCCGTGGCCATGGCCTGGCTGATGCACCACCCCGTGCGCATCCTGCCCGTCATGGGTACCAACCAGCCCGATCGCATTGCCCGCTTTGGCGATGCCGCCCGCGTGCCGATGGACCGCCAGACTTGGTATGAACTCTATGAGTTGGCCAACGGCCACGAGGTGCCCTGAGCCGGGCACGCGCTTACCGAGACCGCCCTCGCACGTTCAAGGCGCGTCCAAACTGCCCTTGATCTAAGTTCTAGATCCGCTTAAAACTGCAGCGTTTCCACCACCGGATCGTCATGCCTTGGCACCGCGCCTGCGGCTGGCTGGGCGACTGGAATCTGCGCCCCTTGCACGACAAAGATTGGCAGCCGCGTCATGGGGGCTTGAATGTCATGCCACTCACCGGCGCGGTATGCCTGGCGGGTTTCAAAGTCGAGCCAGTGTTGGCCATCGCTGAGCTGCGGCAAATAAATGTGCTTGATGCGTTGCCCCTGGTTGAGCACGGGTGAAACCAATAAAGACTCGCCCAGCATGAACTCGTCTGCATCTGCCAGGCATTGCAGGTCATCCGGAAAATTGAAGAAGGTGGGCCGGATGATGGGCACATGCTGCTGGGTGGCCTGCTCAAAACAAGCCCAAAGGTAAGGCATCAGCCGGTAACGCAGGGCAATGGCATCGCGCACGGCATCGGTTACTTCAGGGTGCATCCAGGGTAAGTTGCTGATGCCACCTTCTTTCCAGGAATTCATGACCATGCGCGGGTTGAGGCAGCAGGCTTGCACCCAGCGCAAGAAAAGCTCTGGCTCTGGCAGGGGGCCGTAAAAGCCGCCCACATCGTGGCCAATATTGAACATGCCTGACAAACTCATTTGCAGCCCGGTGCGCACATTCCATTTGAGCGTGGCCCAACTGGTGGTGTTGTCGCCAGACCAGGTTTGCGCATAACGCTGCAAGCCCGGGGGGCCTGCTCGGGTCACCGTGAAGGTGGGTTCGTTCGTGGCCCCGGCATGGGCTTGCTGCGCTTCAAAAGTGGCGCGCGTCATGAGCAGGGCATGCAGGGGTCTGCTGCGGTGCATGGGCAAGGCAGCGCCCCACGCCTCGCTGTAGGCGTCTTCGTTCTGTATGGCGTATTCGTTGTTGTCGTTCCAACCGGCGTCAATGCCCTGTTCAAGCACCTGTTGCTTCAGTTGTTCTTGCCACCAGGCCACTGCTTGCGGGCGGGTGAAGTCCAGGTGCGAGCCTTGGCCGTCCCAAAAAGGTTCAACCACGGCGTGACCGGTAGTCTGGTCCTCAATGAAGGCGTGGTTCTGGTTCAAGGCTTGGTAGGACGGGTGGTCGTCCAGCAAGCAAGGTTTGATGTTGGCGACCAGGCGCATGCCGTGTTGCTGAAATTTACGGTTGATGGCTTGTGGCTCTGGAAATTTGTCGCGGTTCCAGGTGAATACATAGCGCTGCTTGCCTCGGCTGGAATAGCCTGAGCCGTAGTGAAAGGACGAAATGGGGATGCGCTGGCGGGCACATTCATCAATGAAACTATCCAGCTGTTGTTGGGCATCCGGGGCATCGGCCAGCCCCATGGCGGTCTGGGCAAAACCCAGACTCCAGCGCGGTGGCAAGTGGGTGCCACCTATCAGCGACACAAACTGACGCAGCACCTCGGCTGGGGTGCGCCCCACCATCAGGTAGTAGTCGAGGTCGCCGTCGTCGATGTCCACAGTTCTAAAAAAACCGTGGTAGTTGTCGTGCTCACACCCTAGGTCAAAGGTGCTGGTGGCCAAGGTGTCGTAGTACACGCCCAGCCACAGTCCGTCGACCGTGCGCGACATCAAAAATGGCCAGTGTTTGTAAAGCGGGTCGCCGTTTTGCGGGTCATAGCCCAAGGCGTCTTGTCCGAGGCAGCGCAGACGCCGGCCATGCAGATTCAAGGGGCCGGTTTTGTCGCCCAGGCCAAAGTAATGCTCTTGGGGGTGACGCACCACGCAGTGCCGTACCAACCCGGTTCGGCGTTCGTGCAAATAAGCACTGGTGCTGCGGTCTTCCATCAGCGTTTTGCCCGTGGCTTCATCTACCCACTGCAGGCGCAAAGGCGCACTGCCACCGCCCAGCAGGCGCACCGACAAGCCGGTGGTGGACAGTTTGAGCGTGCCCTGCGCATCTTGGCTGTGTTGCCAGACCGGGCGCTCAAAGCCCTGTGTCTCCTCGCGCTTGCGCCCGCTCCAGGGCACGTCGGTACCGGCGCCTGGGGCAATGGCCCACGTGTGCGGCTCACGAAACCCTTGTGCGGGCAACAGCGTGACGCGCGCCAGGGTGGGCGACAAAAAAGACAGCTGCAATGCCCCTCCCGTGGTCAAGTCAGCGCTCGCATCGGGCCCAAAGCGGTCTGGGGCGGTGACGTTGGAGGCCAGTGTCCAGGCTTCGATCATCAGCGGTTTCATGCCATCACCTGCGTCATGCGTTGTTCATTGGCATCAAAAGCATGCAAGCGGTCGGGGCGGGTGGTGAAGTACATCAGATCACCCGGCTGCGGGGCGCTCTCGCCTTCGATCAACACCTCGACGCGGGTGCCATCTGCCAGCAAACCATGCAACAAACGTTGCGCCCCCAGGTACTCGGTTCCTTTAACCTGCAGGGCCAGTCCATCGCCCTGGCTGCAAGTCATCCAATGCTCGGGGCGTATGCCCACCTGCTGGGCCTGGGCCGGCACCCAGGGTAGCAGTGACGACGCTGTTCGTGCTGTGCTCGCAGGGATGAAGTTCATTCGGGGGCTGCCCATGAAGCCTGCCACAAAGACATTGGCGGGCGCCTCATAGAGTGCCCGGGGGGTGCCCATTTGCTCAATGCGCCCGGCTCTGAGCACCACAATTTTGTCGGCCATGGTCATGGCTTCCACCTGGTCGTGGGTCACGTACACCATGGTTGCACCCAGGCGCTGGTGTAGTTCACGCAACTCGGCACGCATGGAAACGCGCAGTTCCGCGTCCAGGTTGGACAAGGGTTCATCAAACAAGAATATTTTCGGGTTGCGCACAATCGCACGGCCAATGGCCACCCGCTGCCGCTGCCCGCCAGACAGCTGGGTGGGCTTGCGCTGGAGCATGGCGTCCAGGCGCAGCAGGGCGGCCGCATCGTTGACCTTCTGGGCAATTTCAGCCTTGGGAACGTGGGCGTTTTCGAGGCCGAAGGCCATGTTGGCGTACACCGTCATGTGCGGGTAGAGCGCGTAAGACTGGAACACCATGGCGCAGCCGCGGTCTGCCGCACCAATATCATTCACACGCACGCCGTCTATCAGCAGATCACCTCGGGTCGGTGTGTCAAGGCCCGCGATCATCCGCAGCAGCGTGGACTTTCCGCAACCCGAGGGGCCGACGAACACCACAAATTCGCCGTGCGCCACTTGCAAGTCGACGCCGTGGATAACGTGGGTCTGGTCGAACGATTTTTCGATGGCGCGTAGTTCTAAAGTGGACACAGTGGGCTCAATTCAATCAGGTCTGTAGGGAGGGGTTACTTCACACCCGCACTGGCAATGCCGGTGGTGATGTAACGTTGCAAGAAGGCAAACACCAGCGTGATGGGCAGCAGCGTGATCACAGTCATTGCCAGCAGGTAGTGCCACTGGGTATTGAGTTCACCCTGGAAGGCGTTGAGCGCAAGTTGCAGGGTAAAAAATTCACTTTTGGACAAGACAATCAAAGGCAGCAGGAAATCGTTCCAGCGCCACATTACCGAAAAAATGGCCAGCACCGCCAGCGCTGGCGCTGACAAAGGCAAGACAATGCGCCAATAAATGCGCCACTCGCTGGCGTGGTCCATTCGGGCCGCTTCAATCAGCTCATCGGGAATGGTCAGCATGTATTGCCGAAGCAAAAACACCCCGGTGGGCGTGGCCACAGCCGGCAAAATGACGCCCCAAAGACTGTTCAGCAGGTTGACCGAGTTGATAACCAGAAACACCGGCACGAGGATGATGGTGGGCGGAATCATCAGGGTGGCAATAATCAGCAGGAACACCGCCTTCTGGCCCTTGAACTGAAATTTGGACAGGGCAAATGCCGCCATCGAGTTAAACAGCAAGGTCAGCAGCGTGGCCACCACGGTGATGAACACACTGTTCCAGAGGTAGGTGCCAAAGGTGAATTTGCCAAATAAATCGGAATAGTTGTTGGTGGCAAACTTCAATTCATTCACCGGCACGCGGTCCCGAATATTGACCTGCACCGACTCGCCCGGTTGGGCTGGATCCACCATGTTGGCCATGATGCCGATGCGGCTGATCTGGGCCAACTCTTTGGGTGCGCCCCCTGCAACGGCCACCTTGAACAAAGGCAGCGGCTTGTCATGGCCGGCCACCACCACGGTTTTCTGGCTGTAGGGCAAAAAAGTGGGTGGAAACTGGCCAATGGCGGACTCGGTCTTGAACGAGGACATGACCAGCCACAAGACGGGCGCGAACATCACGAACAAGCCAACCAGCAGGTAGGCGTAGCTGAGCACATCGGTCCAGTGCAAGCGTTGGCGGCCCCGTGTGAGCCAGAAAAAACTGAGCGACTTCATGTCATTTCACCTTGTGTCCAGCCTGGCTGGCCCGGGTCAGGCGCAGTTGCGCCAGCGTCAGCACAATCAGGAAAAATGCCAGGGCCAAAGAGGCGGCGGCGGCCAGACCGTATAAATGGATTTGCTCGGAAAAACCGGTCTGGTAGATGAATTGCACGATGAAGGTGGTGGCCGAACCCGGCCCGCCACCGGTCAGCACAAACACCTCGTCAAATACCTGAACCGCACGGATGGCGGCCAGCACCAGCACCACAATCAAATTGGGCATCAGCAAGGGCAGGGTGATGCGCGTCAACGTGCGCATGGGGCTGGCACGGTCCAGCTGAGCGGCCTCATAAAGGTCGCCGGGAATAGCCTGCAGTCCGGCCAGCAGAATCAGGGTGTAAAAACCCATGTGCGCCCAGATCGACACAAAAACAGTCCAGAAAAAAGCCCAGCCTGCATCAGTCAGCCACTCGACCACGGGCAGGTCCAGCGCGAGCAAGCCCGCGTTGAAAGCGCCTTGGCTTTGCAGCAGCCACTTCCAGATCAGGGCCACCACCACGGGGGACAGCAAGACCGGATAAAAGTACACGCCACGCCAAAACCCGCGCCCGATGATCTTGCGGTTGAGCACCAGCGCGGTCAGCAGGGAAAACAAAACCATCAACCCGACTTGGAACAAACTGAACTTGACGGTGTTGAACATGGCACGCCAGAAAACGTCTTTCCGGCAGGTCGACAGGTCAAAATAATCGCGGCATTCAAACAGAATCTGGAAGTTTTCAGCGCCCGTGTAGGGCCGCTGTGCCGGCATGAGGTTGACACCGCCGGTGGTGGCGTAAACCAGATTGATCAGAATGGGCAAAAAAGTGAACAGGCCAAACACGATCAAATTGGGGGCCACAAACAACCACCCCAGCCGGGACGGCCCCAGCCAACGCTGCGCGAGCCTGAAAAGGGGCTCCAGTCCATTGAAAAAAATCGACAAAACTTGCACGAGCGGCCTTTAGACACAGACAGGAGAAGACAGCACCAAGGTAGGGCTGCGAAAGAACGTCTGGAGACAACGCCACCCGCGCGGGCAGCATCGCCTCCAGACCGGGCGCCTTACTTTTGTGCTTGTTTCACGGCATCTTGCATGTCCGCACTGATCTTGCTGACCGCTTCGTCCGTTCCCATCTCACCCACGATGGCCTGGGTCACCCGCGCCACCGTGGGCAGCATGATGGCGCGGTTGAACTTGTAGCCCTGGAATTGGTAGGCAACAGGCGCCAAGTTGGCCACGCCGCTGCCAAATACCCCCAGAGCCGCCTTGGCACTGGGTAAGGCGCTGGCGTAGTTCACGCCTTTTTTGGCCAGACCGGCATGTGCGGGAATGTTGTTGGTGCGCGCACTGAACTCTGTGTAAGCCGCTTCAGAAGCCATGAAGTCGAGAAAGGCACCCACCTCTTTGGGCGACTTGCTGGTCTTCAGTGCCACCCAGGCGGCGCCTCCAGGAATGCCGGTGCAAGCCGCTGGGCCGCAGGGGTTGGGCACCGCCAGCCAGTCAAACTTGTTGCCCACGTCTTTTTGCAAGCGGTTGATCTGCCAGCTACCCGACAACACCATCACCACGTTGCCGTTAATGAACTCGCCGATGGAGTCGGCATAGGTGGAGCCACCCGAGCCAGCCCAGACTTCGCGCAGCATGGTGCCGTCTTTGTGCCAGGCCACGAATTTGCTGACGGTAGATTTGTAACCTTCATCAATGACAGGGTTGCCCTGTGCATCAAATAGTTTGGCGCCGTAGCTGATGGCTGGACCAGCAAAGCGGTGACCCGAACGGTCCCACGCCACAGCGGCTTTGGTCTGGGTGGCTTTGGCCACTTTGCGGGCGGCGTCCATCCACTCGTCCCATGAGGCTTTGGCGCCAGGCATGGGCACTTTGGCCTGCTCAAACAAAGTCTTGTTGACGTAAGGGCCGGTCATGGTCAATTGGGACATGAAACCGTAAATGCCACGGTCGGCGGGTGCGGGGCGCAGCCAGGGGGCGGTGGTGCCAAAGTTGGCATCCCAATATTTACGGTCTTTCACGTGGGCTGAAATGTCCATGTAGAACTTCGACATGCCGCCCAGGTCGGTCACGCGGGCAATATCCGGGCCTTGGCCTGCAGCGAGTTGCACGGGCAACTGTTCCACGATGGTTTTGTAGGGCACGGTGTCGACGATGACTTTGGTGCCGGGGTTCTGCGCTTCAAAGCGTTTGGCCAAATCGGAGGTGACCTCGCACTCGATGCCGTCCTGGTAGCACATGACACGTATTTCTCCAGCCTGCGCCAGGTTATGGCCTAACGACAGGACAGAACCCAAGGCCAAGGCCAGTGGAAGAATTCGGAAAACTTTCATGATGACTCCTCTTTTTTAGCGTGATAAAAATACAGAAATAAATCTCGTCATCCTTGGACTATTTGCCAAGAATAAACACCGTGCCCTATGGGCTTTTCTAACCAGCAACCTGGATACAAATACGCTAGCCCCTCTTTCTGAGGGCTTATGCCAAGTTTGGAGAGCTCGCTGCCCGCCGTGTGATAAGCATAGCCTGAAGATGGAAGGGGCAACATGCTCAGCCCATCAGCTCAGACAAGGCGTAATGACCGCTGGTCAGGTCAATCGCCTGCCCGGTGCGGGCTGATTCCTGCGCAGCCAAACCCATGACCACAGCGATCAGTCCGTCGCGCAAACCCACCTCGACCGTGCCTTGGCCCCGCACCACGGCATTGAATTTTTGGTGTTGGTACAAAGTCGAACCATTGTGGTCGCCAGCGGCCAGGGCCACCGGGTCAACCGGCACCTCCAGCTCACGCGGGCCTTTGGGATGGCGTGGACTGATGACCACTTTAGGCACCGGGGCCTCGCCCAAATGCGGGGGCCAAAAGCGCCCGGGGCCGGGTACAAAGCATTCGACCTTGCCCAAAGGGCCCACCCCTGTAATTTCTTCCTGATAGCGGGCCCCTTCGGCAAACATGCAGAGCTCCAGCATGGCACGCTGACCAGAGGCGAAATCCACCATCACGTAGGCGTTGTCCAGAATGTCAGGCGTGCCCTCGGGGTAGGTTTCATCCCGGTGGTTGTGGTCCACCCCGGCCGAGGCGTACACACGCACCGGCTCACTTTGGGTCAGGTGGCGCATCAGGTCAAAAAAGTGGCAGCACTTTTCAACCAGCGTGCCGCCGGTGTACCGGTTGAAACGGTTCCAGTCGCCCACTTTGACCAAGAAGGGAAAGCGGTGCTCACGGATGGTGAGCATCTTGAGGGGCCCGGTATGGCGCTGGCCATGCACCTCTTGCGCCAGCAGCGCAACGGGTGGCATGTAGCGGTATTCCATGGCCACCCAAATGGGTGCCGGGTAGCTGGCCTGCAAGGCGGCCAGGCTGTGCACATCGTCGAGCTGGGTGCAGGCAGGTTTTTCTAGCAGCAGCGGCAGCGGGCGCAAGCGGGCAATTTCGCGCAACTGGTCCGCGTGGCAAAAGTTGGGGCTGGTGATGAGCAGGCAATCCACGTCGGGGGACAGCACCACTTCAGCCAGACTGGCTGCGCTTTGCGCGCCGGGGGCCAGCGCCAGACTGCTGGCCAGCATGGCCGCATCGGGCTCAAAAATGCGCGTGACCTGTGCACCGGGCAACAAGGCGATGTTGCGCAAATGCTCTTGACCCATCATGCCGCAGCCAATGATGCCGTAGCGTGTGGTGGCAGGGGCAGATGTGGTGGTGTTCAAAGCCAACTTTCGAAGTGTCGTGGTTAAAAAATAGTCTGAAAAATAGTCTGAAAAATCAGCCTATCTGGGAGTCCGTCAGCGTATAGCGCTTGCACAGTTCAAGAAAATCATCCAGCCTTGGGTCTATGCCGGTTTCCGCTTGCAACAAGGTGGCCACTGCGGGGGCCATGAGGGCGGCCTGCCGCGCATCCAGAAACAACGCTCGCCAACGACGCGCAAGCATATCCTCAACCGTGACAGCCCACTCGTGGCGAGCCGCAAAACGCACCATGGCCTCGGTCAGTCCCATGCCCAAAACATGGAGTGCGCCCGGCAGCGCCAGTACTTGCCCGGCTTCAGTGCCCCACAAATGAAGTCCGGGCGCCGCGCTGATGGGCTGCTGAATGTCATTTGCCTCTGGCGCGCCCACCAACCGGTGGTGTGGCGTGTCCCCGGAGCCTGGTGGCGCGGGCGGCAAATCAGCATGCGATTGAATCGCCTGCATGACCTCTTCGGCCATGACGCGGTAGGTGGTCCACTTGCCACCGGTCACGGTGAACAGCCCGCGGGCCTCGCGACAAATCAGGTGTTCGCGCGAAATTTGGCTGGTGGCGCCCGCATCGCTGGCATCTACCAAGGGCCTCAGCCCAACCCAAACGCTGCGTACGTCGGCTGGCTGCAGCGAGATACCTAAGGACTTGTGGCTTTCCCGAAACAAGAAATCAAGCTCTTCCTGCAACGGCAAGGGGTCTTGCGGGGCATCGTTGCGCGGCGTGTCGGTTGTTCCAATCACGGTAGAGCCCAACCAGGGCACGGCAAACAACACACGGCCATCGCTGGTGCGGGGAATCAGCACGGCTTCATCAAGGGGTAAACACGTCCGCGAGACAACGATGTGCACGCCTTGGCTGGGCTTGACCAGCGCCTTCACCGGTTGCGCACCGGCCCCATGCGACAGAGCCATGCGGCGTAAAGCGTCTACCCAAACACCGGCGGCATTGACCACGCAAAGCGCCTTCACCGTCAGCGCCTCTCCCGAGTGCTCATCGAGCAAGCTGACTTGCCAGCACTGCTGCGAAGGCGTCAAGGCGGTCACACGGGTGTGGTTGTGCAGACTGGCACCCGCCTGTCGGGCGGTTTTAGCCAGCGCCAGGGCCAGCCGGGCGTCTTCAAATTGGCCATCCCAATACCGCATGCCGCCCACAGAACGCGCCACCATCCGCGGCAAGCCGGGCAAGCAGCGCGTCAAAGCCTGGCGCGACAAGGCCACCGTTGCCCCCAGGCTCAGGCGCCCCGACAACCACTCGTAAACCTTCAAACCCATGCCCGTCCAAGCCCACGACAACCAGCCGCTTGCGGGCACCACAAAAGACAGGGGCTGCGCCAGGTGCGGCGCTAAGCCCAGCACGGTGGCCCGTTCCCGCAACGCTTCCCGCACCAGACGCAAGCGACCCTGCGCCAGGTAACGCACGCCCCCGTGCAGTAGCTTGGTGGAGCGAGACGAGGTGCCGCTGGCAAAGTCGCGCGCTTCAACCAGCACGACGCGGCGCCCCTCCAGCGCGGCCTGCAAGGCCACCCCCAGGCCCGTGGCCCCGCCCCCTATGACCAACAGGTCACAAGTCGCAGAAGGGGATGCGTCGTTCAGCTCGGGAAATTTCACAATAGATCTTAAAAAGTCAAAAATTAATGATTTAAATTGTTCTTTTTTGATTGTATAGAGTGGATTCAGACCTTTCGGGTATTCTTGGGGCTTCTCAGTGAAGACCCCTATCCTAGATTTCACAGCCTAAAAAAATGGCCATCAATCCCCGACAACTCGCGATTCTGCAAGCCGTGCGTGAGCAAGGCAGCGTCAAGACCGAAGCGCTGGCCGAGCAGTTCGGCATCACCTTGCAAACTACCCGGCGCGATATCCAGCGCCTGACTGAGGCCGCCATGCTGGAGCGGTTTCACGGGGGCGTACGGGCGAAGGACTCCTCGAGCCGCAACATCGCCTACGCCGAGCGGCAACGCACCCAGGCACAAGCCAAGCAAGACATTGCCCGGCAGGTGGCTGCAGCCATTCCCCCTGGCGCCAGTCTGTTCATGAACATTGGCACGACCGTTGAGGCGGTGGCCGCTGAGCTCTTGCACCACCAGGGCCTGCGGGTGGTGACCAATAACCTGCATGTGGCCCGCATCTTGGCCGCCAACCCCCAGTGCGAGGTGGTGGTGGCCGGGGGCACGGTGCGCCATGAAGACCTGGGCGTGGTGGGCGAAGCGGCGTTGGCATTCATCCGGCAATTCAGGGTAGACATTGGCCTGATTGGCATCAGCGGGGTGGACGCCGACGGCACCTTGCGCGACTACGACATGCGTGAAGTCATGGTGGCCCGGGCCATTGTTGAGCAATCCAGCCAGGTCTGGTTGGTGGCGGATCACAGCAAATTTGGCCGCACCGCCATGATTGAAATGGCGCCCCTCAAAGTGGTCCACACCCTGTTCACCGACCTGCCGCCCGAGCCCGGCTTCGAGCAACGCCTGCGCGAGCAGGGCGTGAACTGCGTCGTAGCCCAAGGCGCGCCGGGCGCGCTACACCCCGTGGCTGTCTAACTGCACCACGCCTTTGGGCGTGTTCAAAGTGGCCACGATACGGGCTGGACCGGTCTCCACGGCAACCCCTGCAAGCCCGATTTCGTCATACGCCGCTTGTACTTTGGCGGCGGTCGGGTGCAAGACGGCCAGGCTTTGCAGCGACACACCCGAGCGGGGCAAGCTGTTTCTGGGGTGCAGGCGCAGCGGTTCGGCCGCATCGGGCTTGCCCCACTGAATCAGGCTGGGCAGTGTGCCGTTGAACAGGCGCTGCCCGTCTTCACGCACGGTGATTTGCCATTGCAGCACGCCGCGGCGTGAGTGGCGGCTGGCTTGCATGGCCGGCCCCAGGTCTATGCCCTGGGCCTTGAGCGCGTTGCGCGACAGGTGAATATCTTCGGTCTGCGCCACAAAGTGCACCAAGCGAGGTGCGGTAGCCACGGCGGCTTGCAGGTTCGCATCGTCCATGTCAAACCAGCGGCGATTGGGCGCGCTAGCGGCACGCTTGGCGTTGGGGTCGATGGCAATGATTTCCAGGTAAGCCAGCGGGTAGCTGGGGGTGGCTATTTTGAACAAGCGGTTGTGCGTGCCGTACAGCACATGCTCGCCGCCGGGGCCAGGCGTGACGCCCAGCGTGGCCTCACACCACTGCACGCCTTGTTCCAGGTTGTTGGCCACGATGACCAGGTGATCGATTTGTGTTTTCATGGAGAGGGACCATACCATCAGTTAGCATCACCTCCCCGCCGCTGGAGAACCGCCTTTGAATCGTTTTGCCCCAGACCTCAGTCTGCCCGTTGCCCCGTCACTGGCCTCGTCAGTGGCCTTGTATTGGGATTTTGAAAACCTGCACGCCAGCCTGTCGGAGGCGCGCTGGGGCGAGGGTTCTTATGGGCGGCCCGATGGGCGCTTCAAGTTGCAGGAGCCCTTGATAGACGTGCAGGCCGTGGTAGACCTGGCCGCCTCGCTGGGGCCACTGGCCATTAACCGTGCTTACTGCAACTGGCAGTTCATGGGCCGCTACCGCGATGCCTTGCTGCAAGCAGGCATGGAATTAATCCAACTTTTTCCACCGGGTGGTGCGGCCAAGAACGGGGCCGATATTCGGCTGTGCCTGGACGCCATGGAAGACCTGGGCCATTTGAGCCACCTCGGTACGGTGATGGTGGTGGGGGGCGACAGCGACTTCTTGCCCTTGGCGCAAAAAATAAAAGCCAGCGGGCGCACGCTGGTGGGCGTGGGCACGCAGCGCTCTACCAACCGGCACTGGGCGAGCAGTTGCCACCAGTTTTACTACTACGACGAGCTGGTGCCCATGCCAAGCGACCCGGCGCCAACGGCCGAGCCTGCGGCAGATCTGCTGCCCGAGTAACCAGGCTGCACGCTTGGCTGCCAACCCTGAGAAAATCGCCCCATGTCAGACACACAAGATCAACCCGACCAACCCGACCAAACCGATCAACCACCTCAAAAACCCCAGCAAGCCCGCAACCCTTTGCATGGCCTGACGCTGGAGGCTATTCTGATTGCGCTGCAGGCGCATTACGGTTGGGATGAGCTGGGTCGGCTCGTCCCCATTCGCTGCTTCACCCTGGAGCCCAGCGTGTCGTCAAGTCTGAAGTTTTTGCGCAAGACGCCGTGGGCGCGCGAAAAGGTAGAAGGGCTTTACCTGTTTATGCTGCGCGAGCAAAAGCGGCGTGGCTAAGGCAGGCTTTTTTCTGGGTTAGGGCTTAGCGGCGGCCTGCGTGGTAGTCGCCCATTCCCTGTGTCAGGACCCGGTCTGTTGGTAGCACGCTGGCGGGTGTCAGTTCAGACTGTCCCAGCACCCGCTCGTACAGGGGCGCAAAGTCAATGTGTGCCAGCGCCAATAAGTCGTCCAGACTGTCCAAGACAAAGTAGCTTTCCTGAAAATCGTCAATGCGGTAGCGCGTGCGCATTACCCGCTCCAGCGCAAAGCCGAGCCGGTTGGGCGAGGGCGATTGCAGCGCAAAAACGCTCTCGGTAGCCGATGACGCAATGCCTGCGCCATAAATGCGCAAACCGTCTTTTTGCTGCACCAGGCCAAACTCCACCGTGTACCAGTAAACCCGTGCCAGTTGCGCCAGCCGGCCCAGAGCCTGCGCGCGCAAACCGCCCGCGCCATAGGCCTGAATGAAGTCGGCCAGCACCGGGTGCATCAGCATGGGCACATGGCCAAACACGTCATGGAACACATCGGGCTCTTCCAGATAGTCCAGCGCATGGGGCTGGCGGATAAAGTGCCCGGCGGGAAAGCGCCGGTTGGCCAGGTGCTCAAAAAACACGTCGTCTGGCACCAGGCCGGGCACCGCCACAATTTGCCAGCCGGTGCGGGCGTATAAAACATCAGACAGCCGGCGAAAGTCTGGAATCTGGTCGGGCGCCATCGGCAACTCGGCCATGCCTTGCACAAAAGCATCGCAGGCGCGCCCTTGCAGCAAGCGGCTTTGCCGCTCAAACAGGGTTTTCCAGACGCCGTGGTCTTGCGCCGTGTAATGCTGCCAGCCTTGGTCTATGGTCCAGTCGGCGCGCTCTGGGGGCTGGGTGTTAGCAGCGGCCAGACCGTGTAGGGTGGGCAGGGGAAGTGGTAGGGAGGTAGGCATGGGCAGGTCAGGTTCGGGCCGGCGCCACCGTACCGCGGCATTCGCCCAGACCGATGCGTCTGAAGCCCTCGGCTTGGCAATAGCCGCGCAGCACCACGGTGTCGCCGTCTTCCAGAAAAGTACGGGTCTCACCGTTGGACAAAGGCAGGGTTTGCTTGCCACCTTGGCTGAGTTCCAGCAAGGAGCCGCCTTGGTTCGGCAGGGGGCCTGACAGCGTGCCGGTACCGAGCAAGTCGCCGGCGCGCAGGTTGCAGCCGTTGACCGTGTGGTGCGCCACCAGTTGGGCCAGCGTCCAGTAGGCGTCGCGGTAGTTGGAGCGGGACAAGCAATCGCCCGCATGGCCGGCCTGGCGCATGGCGGCGGTTTGCAGCCACACCTCCAGTTCGATGTTGAAGGCACCCTGCGTTTGGTTGGCTGCAGCGTCGAGGTAGGGCAGTGGGGCGGGGTGGCCGGGCGGGCGGCTGAAGGGCTCGCGAAACGGTGCCAGCGCCTCCAGCGTGACGACCCAGGGCGCCAGGGTGCTGGCAAAGTTTTTGGAAAGAAACGGCCCCAGGGGTTGGTACTCCCAAGCCTGGATGTCGCGTGCGCTCCAGTCGTTGAACAAGCTCACACCCCACACATGGTCTTCGGCTTGCGCCATGTCAATGGGCTCACCCAGCCGGTTCTCTCGCGCCACCAGCACGCCGAGTTCCAGCTCGTAGTCCAGCCGACGGCAGGCGCTGAGCACGGGCGCAGCTGGGTCCGGCGCCTTGGTTTGCCCCCGGGGGCGGGCAAAGCTGTCACCGCTGGGCAGAATGCTGGAGGCACGGCCATGGTAGCCAATAGGCACCCATTGGTAATTGGGCAAGAGCGGGCTGTCGGGTCTGAACTGCTTGCCCACCGTGGTGGCGTGGTGAATGCTGGTGTAGAAGTCGGTGTAGTCGCCAATCTCGCAGGGCAAGCCCATGCGCACCTCGGCCTGTGCCAGCAGGGCGGCTTGAAACACCGTCTGCTGGGGGCTGCCCACACGCAAGCCTTGCGACAGGGCCAGTCGCAGGCGGCGACGCTCTGATGGCAGCAGACGCATCAGCGCCTGGATATTGTTGTGCTCAATCAGCCCGGTGGCGTGCAGATTGAGGACCTGGTCGCCAATGGCCACGCCAATTTGCCAGTCAGCGTCACGCGCACTTTTGTAGCGGCCAAACGGCAGGTTTTGAATCGGAAAGTCGGTGGCCGGGTCGTTGGCCGAAGCCACCCAGCTTTGCAGCGCCGGGTGGTGGGTTTCGTCCGGCGCCGGGTGCAATGGACGGCTCATGCCTTGAACTCGCGCGCATGCAAAAAGGCCGCATGCTGGGGCGCGCGTTTGGTCTTGGACCATTCTTCAAGCATCTCCCACTTCACGGCGTCCAGGCGTTGCAGCATGGCCGCTTCCTCGGGGTCCGGGCAGGCCAGTTCCAGGCGGTGTCCGTTGGGGTCAAAAAAGTAGATGGAGTGAAAGGCGCCGTGGTCGGTCACGCCCAGCACGTCCACCCCGTTGGCCTCCAGGTGTGCTTTGAAGGCCAGCAACTCGGCGCGGTCCTTCACCCGAAACGCGATGTGCTGCACCCAGGCCGGGGTGTTGGGGTCGCGCCCCATGGGCGGCTGGGTGGGCAGTTCAAAAAAAGCCAGCACATTGCCCTGGCCCGCGTCCAAGAAAACGTGCATGTAGGGGTCGGGCGCTTTGGTGGACGGCACGTGGTTTTCAGCAATGGCCAGCACAAAGTCCATCTTGAGCATGTGCTGGTACCAAAGCACGGTTTCCTTGGCGTCTTTGCAGCGGTAGGCAACGTGGTGAATGCGGTCTATCTTCATCGGGGCTTCCTTTTGGCGCGGGCTATTTACGCGGTGGCAGCAGCAATGGCGCCACGGCGAACCTGGTCGCGTTCCAGCGATTCGAACAAGGCTTTGAAGTTACCTTCGCCAAAGCCTTCGTCGCCCTTGCGCTGGATGAATTCAAAGAACACTGGCCCAAGCTGAGTTTGCGAAAAGATTTGCAGCAGCAACCGCGGGCTGCCGCTGTGCTGCACGCCGTGTTGCAGATCGTCAGTGCTGCCGTCCAGCAAAATGCCCCGCGTTTGCAGCTCGGCCACGGGCTGGCCATGGCCGGGCAGGCGGCCGTCGAGCATCTCGTAGTAAACCTCGTTGGGGGCGGTCATCAGCGGTACACCGGCCAGTTGCAACCGGTCCACAGTGGCCACCAGGTCGTCGCAAATCAGCGCAATGTGCTGAATGCCTTCGCCGTTGAACTGCATCAAGAACTCTTCAATCTGGCCGCCGCCCTGCTTGGACTCTTCGTTCAGGGGAATGCGGATTTTTCCGTCAGGCGCGGTCATGGCGCGCGAGGTCAGGCCGGTGTACTCGCCTTGAATATCAAAGTAACGGATCTCGCGGAAGTTGAAAAGCTTCTCGTAAAACGCCCCCCAAAATGCCATGCGTCCGCGGTACACGTTGTGCGTGAGGTGGTCAATCAGTTGCAGGCCGTGGCCCACCGGATGGCGGTCTACGCCGTCGAGAAACAGAAAGTCGATGTCGTAAATCGATTTGCCATCTTCAAAGCGGTCAATCAGGTACAGCGGCGCCCCGCCAATGCCTTTGATGGCGGGCAGATTCAGCTCCATCGGTCCGGTCTTGATCTCAATAGGCTGCGCGCCAAGCGCCAGCGCACGCTCGTAGGCCAGGTGCGAATCCTTGACCCGAAACGCCATGCCGCATGCGCACGGTCCGTGCTCAGCGGCAAAGTAAGCCGCCTCGCTGTGGGGTTCGCGGTTGACGATGAAGTTGATATGCCCCTGGCGGTACAGCACCACGTCTTTGGAGCGGTGCCGGGCCACCAGCGAGAAGCCCATGCGCTCAAAAATAGGCTCCAGCAAGCCCGGGGTGGGCGAGGCGAACTCGACGAATTCAAAGCCCATCAGGCCCATTGGGTTGTCAAACAAGTCGGTCATGGGGCAGGATTCTTTCAAAAAGAGAAGGCGAATGCGGGCGGGGTTGGTGTGGCAAATCATGGGCCAAAGGGGACGCAGTTTTTCAGCGTTGTGGGCGGCAAGCCAAGCGGTTTTGCAGGTTTCTTGCGTGAGCGCACTAGGCCCAGGGCAATTTGCGACACTAGGCCCCTGCGGCCCCTCGCCGCTGACTTTGATTTACCGGACCCCATTCATGCTTACTTCTCTCAGGGCGCGCGAGGCGGCCATGCCCTTCATCATGCTCACCGTGCTCATTGACATGCTGGCTATCGGCCTGATCATTCCGGTCTTGCCGGTTCTGGTGGGCAGCTTTTCCAGCAGCCCGGCCGATCAGGTGTACTGGTATGGCGTGGTGTCGATCACCTTTGGCCTGGCCAACTTTTTAGCCTCGCCGGTGCTGGGCGCCTTGTCCGACCGGTTTGGTCGCCGCCCCGTGCTGTTGCTGGGTTTTCTGGGTTTGTCGGTGAGCTTTTTCGGCACGGCGCTCACCACCTCGCTGTGGGGCTTGATAGCCGTGCGCATGCTGGGCGGCGCCATGCAGGCCAATGCCGCGATTGCCAACGCCTATGTGGCCGATATCACCGAGCCGGAGAAGCGAGCCAAACGCTTTGGCTTGCTGGGCGCCATGATGGGTCTGGGCTTCATCATCGGCCCGGTGATGGGTGGTTTGCTCGGTGCCATCAACCTGCACCTGCCCTTCTTTGCCGCCGGTGGCCTGGCCACGGCCAACCTGCTGTACGGTTATTTGGTTTTGCCCGAATCTTTGCCGCCAGCCAAGCGCAAAGCGTTCAGTTGGCGTGCGGCTAACCCGGTCACCTCTTTGCGCAAGTTGTCGCAGCTCAAGGGCGTTGGCCCGTTGGTCGGCGTGGTGACGTTCAGCGGACTGGCGCAGTTTGTGTTGTACACCAGCTGGGTGCTCTACACCACGTTCAAGTTTGGCTGGGGCCCCATGGAAAACGGCTGGTCGCTGGCTGCGGTGGGCGTGGTGTCGGTGGTGGTGCAGGGCTTTTTGATGGGGCGCCTGCTGAAGCGTTTTCCACCACAACGCCTGGCCATCATGGGCCTGGTTTCTTCGGCGCTGGCGTATGCCCTGTGGGGCGCGGCCTCGGAGGGCTGGATGATGTTTGCCGTCATCGGCGTCAATCTGCTGGGCGGCACCGTGGCCGCCTCGGTGCAAAGTCTTATCTCCGCCGCCGCCGACAGCCGCAGCCAGGGCGAAACGCTGGGCGCCGTGAACTCCCTCACCAGCCTGACCGCCATTTTTGCGCCCATGCTGGCCACGCCCTTGCTGGCCATGGTGTCGCACCTGCCCAAGGGCGACTGGCGCATTGGCGCCCCGTTCTACTTTTGCGCACTGTTGCAGGTAGGCGCCCTGATCTTGGCGGTGCAGTACTTTCGCAAGCACCAGCGGCAGAAGGTGACGGTGGCGTGACCTGACTGAAAAATCCATGGCCGAAAAGCTTGCCCGCGAGGTCAGCGGCGTCAAGCAAGTTAAAAACGAAATTGCCATTCGGCCGTGAAGGCCCAGTGGCGCTGACGCCAACGGCGTAACACCCGATACGTTCAGGTCGACCAGATGCGCGGTGGCACCGCATCAAGCGCCCAGAAGTGCTGGCGCCAGACGGCCCACACGCGACGCAGCAACTCAGCAGCCGGCTCCACCACGGGCGCCAGCACCCGCAGCACCATCACTTGCGCATTGGGGCAGCTCACGCCCGCGCTGTCGCGCAAGGCGTGGCTGTCCATGACTTCCCGCGCCAGGTCCAAGGCGCATTCACGGCGCTGGCGGTCGAGCTTGCTGCCAGTCACAAAAAACAGCGAGGCCAGACAGCGCTGGCCGGCCAGTCCGACCGGGCTGTGCATGAGCAAGTGGTCATCGGCCGCGATGCGCCCGCGCTCCAGCCAGAGACCGGGCACTTCAATGTGTTGCAAAAAACTGCCGCGCTCAAAGGGTAAATTGGCGTGGGGCAAGCCCAAAGCGGTGATGTCCCAGCCCATGAACTCGCAGCCCGGCTCCAGTGCCAGCGTCAGGTGGTTCTCGGCCAGGCACTGGTTGTAGCAAAGCGCCTCCAGCGGCAGCCATTCCAGCCGGGCCTGGTCACGCAGTTGAATGTGGGTACGTTGCAGTGCGATTTCGCCGGCAGAGCGGTAAAAGCGCGTGGCCCCCGGCGTGGTGACCAGCCCGTGTGCCGAGCCGCTGGCGCTGATGTTGAGCGCCAGGGTATCGCCCCCCACCAGGCCGCCGGGCGGATGCACCAGCACGTTGTGGCACACCGCATCGCCTTGCGGGTAGAGACTTTGCAAAATGCGCAGCGGGCCGGTGTGGCTGTGACGCGCAACCGTTCGGTCAGATTCGAAACGGTAGTCGAGTTGAAGTTGGGCGTGCCAGGTCATGGCCCTAGTTTAGAGCGCTCAACCGGCGCCCAACCGGCGCCAAACTCAATGTCCGCCGTCTGCCTTGGCGGCTTCCACGCTGGCGTTCACATCACCCTGGCCGCCGTTGAAGAACAGGTTCAGCACCACCGCTGAAATAGAGGCCAGCAAAATGCCGGACTCAATCAGGGGGTGAATGCCGTGCGGCATCCATTGCTTGAAGTTGGGCGCAATCAAGGGAATCATGCCTATGCCAATCGACACCGCCACGATGAACAGGTTGTGCCGGTTGCCCTTGAAGTCGACCGCAGCCAGAATGCGAATGCCGGTGGCGGCCACCATGCCAAACATCACCAGGCCTGCGCCACCCAGCACCACGGTGGGCAGGCTTTCCACCAGCGCCGCCATTTTGGGCACCAGGCCCAGTGCCAACAAAATCAAACCACCCGCGACGCAGACAAAGCGGCTCTTCACGCCCGTCACGCCCACCAACCCGACGTTTTGCGAAAAGCTGGTGTAGGGGAAGGTGTTGAAGATGCCGCCAATCAGCGTGCCCAGGCCATCGGCACGCAGGCCGCGGGTCAGGTCAGCCTGGCTGACAGGGCGATTCGTCATGTCGCCCAGCGCGAGGAACATGCCGGTCGACTCAATCATGACCACCACCATCACCAGCGTCATGGTGAGAATCAGCACCGGGTCAAACACGGGCATGCCAAACTGGAACGGCAGCACCAGGTCAAACCACTTGGCATTGGCCACCTTGCTGAAATTCATCATGCCGCTGGCCGTGGCGACCACACCGCCAATCACAATGCCCAGCAGCACAGAGATGTTGCCGACAAAGCCTTTGGCGAATTTGGCAATCAGCAGGATGGAAACGAGCACGATGCTGGCCACCCAGATGCCGCTGCTGGGTGCGTAATTGGGGTTGGGCACGGTACCCACAATAGCCAGCCCTTTGGGAATGGCCGGCACCACAGCGGCCAGCGGTGCGCTGGCGCCTGCAGCAGGGGCAACTGTGGCATTGGCCATGGAGCCCACTTCAGTGAGCCATTTGGCGTGCTCGGGGTTGACGATATTGGGCGCTGTGGGACCAAAGGGGTTGCCAAAAATCCAGTTGATGCCAATGCGCATCAGGCTGATGCCGATGACCGCAATGATGGTGCCGGTGACCACCGGCGGGAAGAAGCGCAGCATGCGGCTCATCAGCGGCGCTAACAACATGGATAAGAAACCCGCGCCAATGATGGCGCCAAAAATAAGCTGTGCGCCGGGTGCGCCCGGTGTGGTGTTGGCCATGGCCACCATGGGCGCTACCGAGGCAAACGACACCCCCATCATCACTGGCATGCGGATACCAAACCATTGCGTCGCCCCCAGTGACTGAATCAGCGTGACGATGCCGCAGCAAAACAGATCGGCCGAGATCAGGTAAGCCACCTGCTCTGGTGAGAGCTTGAGCGCCCGGCCAATGATCAAAGGCACTGCCACAGCGCCGGCGTACATGACCAGCACATGTTGCAAGCCCAGCGCAGCGAGTCGCCCGGTGGGCAAGCGTTCGTCGACAGGGTGGAGGGTATCGCTCATGGGTGAACTCCTTGGTTTTAACGAAAAAAATTAGCAGGCTATGTGTGGGGGGGTGAAGGGCACGGCTTAAACCGCCATCAGCGGAAACAAAGGGTGGTCCATGGCGTGACCTGCAGGCAGTTCATCGGCCAGGCCAGGAAAGGGCGGTGAGGTGACCCAGGGGCGTGGCGCGTGGGTCATGTCATCGCCTAAAAAACGCACGGAGAAAACACGCCGCCGGTGGGCGCCGTCCACGCCAGCGGAGGCGTGCAGGCTGAGCATGTGAAAGCACACCAGGTCGCCGGGTTGCAAGTCCCAGCCAAGAATGGGGAAGTCCTCGCGGTGCCGCTCAATGTCGGGCAGATCGGCCAGCGAACCTTCTGGAAACCATTTGGCCTGTTGCGTCATGAACGTGCGCGGCATGAGCCAGGGCCCCTGGTGGGAACCGGCCACAAATTCCAGCGTGCTGGCGCGCGACACCGGGTCGACCGGAATCCAGAAGCTGACGTTTTGCCAGCCTTCCACGTTGTAGTAAGGCTGGTCCTGGTGCCAGGGCGTCTTCTGGCGCGTGCCGGGTTCTTTAACCAGCAAGTGGTCGTGGTACAGGCGCACGGTTTGGCTTTGCATCAGGCCTTGGGCCAGGGCGGCCAGTGGCGTGTTGAAGATGAAACGCTCGTACTCCGCAATGTCACGCCAGTTGCAGAAGTCTTCAAAAAAACGGCCCGGGTCGTCCGGGCCACTGGCCACCATGGCACGGGGGCTGGGCGCAGCCAGGTTGGCTTCAATGCCGCGGGCCAGCAGGGCCACTTCGTCCGGTGTGAAGAATTGGCGCACGCAGACAGCACCGTCGCGCTGGAAGTCGGCCACCAGCGTGTCGTTCATGTGCGCCCGCACGCGCTCGCGCAGCGTTGGCAGGTCTGCGCTGTGCATCAGGCCAACAGGTCCAGCAGGCTGCGTGCCACCACTTTGGTGGCGCGGCGCAGGTCTTCCAGGTCGAGCCGTTCGTCGGCGCGTTTGGCGTGCGATTCGAGCACGGTGCGCGGGCCAGCGCCGTAAATGACACCGGGAATACCAGCCTCGCAGAACAGCCGAACGTCGGTATACAGCGGGGTGCCCAGGGCGGGAATGGGTTCACCAAAAACGGCTTGCCCGTGTTTCTGCAGGGCATCCACCAAGGGCTGGTTACCCGGGAGCGGCCGCATGGCGTTGGCCAGCAGCAGGCGTTTGATGTCGACGCTGACACCGGGCTGCTGCGCAGCAGTGTCGGTGATGAGCTGGCGCAGGGTGGCTTCCACGTGCACCGGATTTTCTTCCGGGATCATGCGCCGGTCCAGCTTGAAGCTCACGCGCCCAGGCACCACGTTGGTGTTGGTGCCGCCTTCGATCATGCCGACATTGAGGTAAGGGTGGTTGATGCCTTCGACCTGCGAGGTGATTTGTTGGTAGAGCGTGTTCTGTGCGTACAGCACGTTGAGAATTTTTACTGCGGCCTGCAAGGCGTCCACGCCTGAATCGGGAATGGCGGCGTGGGCCATCTTGCCGTGCACGGTGACTTCCATTTGCAGACAGCCGTTGTGCGCAGTAATAACTTGGTAACTGAAACCGGCGGCAATCATCAGGTCGGGTTTGATGATTTTTTTCTTCAGCAGCCAGCCCGGTCCCACTTCGCCGCCAAACTCTTCGTCGTACGTGAACAGCAGCTCGACACTGCCGCTGCTGGGTTTGGCCACGGCCTCCAGGGCGCGCACGGCAAAGGTGTAGCTGGAGAAGTCGCACTTGCTGACCGCTGCGGCACGGCCATACAGCTTGCCGTCTTCAATCTCGCCGCCGTAGGGGTTTTTGGTCCATCCTTCGCCAGGCGGCACCACGTCGCCGTGGGCATTGAGCAGCACGGTTTTGCCAGGGCCATAGGCGCGCCGTACCAGCAAGTTGGTCACGCTTTGCATACCGATGGCGTGCACTTCGGATTCAGGCACGGCGTATTGTTCGGCCTCCAGACCCATGCCGTGCAGCAGCTCGGCGGTGCGTTGGGCGTGCGGTGCGTTGTTGCCGGGCGGGGTGTCGGTGGGGACGCGTATGAGTTCTTGCAAGAACTTCACTTGTTCATCAAAGTGGGCGTCGATCCAGGTGTCGAGTTGTTCGTAAGGGGTGCTCATGGCTCAGTTCTTTCAAGTTAAATCGTGTGGTCTTGGGCCAGTTCGGCCAGCAAGTTCTCAAAGGCCTCGACAGCGAGTTGCATGTCATCGCAGGTCGTGCTCTCTAGCGGGTTGTGGCTGATGCCGGCGTTTTCACCGCGCACAAACAGCATGGCTTGCGGCATTACCTCGTGCAGCTTCATGGCGTCGTGGCCGGCGCCACTGGGCAGCTTGAACAGCGGAACGCCCAGGGCTTGTACCGCGCGTTCCCAGCGGGCCTGCCAGGCCGGGGCACTGGGGGCGGCGGCGGCTGACATCGTGACCTCGGCGCTGTGGCGCACGCCGCGGCGCTGGCAAATGTGCTGCAGCTCACGCAGCACATCAGTTGCCAGCGCGTCACGCTGGGCATCGGTGGGGGCGCGCAGGTCCAGGCTGAACAGGCAGCGGCCCGGCACCACGTTGATGGAGCCGTTGGGCACGTGCCACTGCCCGATGGTGGCCACGCTGTCACCGTCCTGGGCGGCGCGTTGCTCCAGGTACAAGGCCAGCTCGGCCACGGCACAGGCGGCGTCGCGGCGGCGGTTCATGGGTGTGGTGCCCGCATGGCTGGCCGTGCCAATCACCTCGCAAAGGTAGCGCACGCTGCCGTTGATAGAGGTGACGATGCCCAGCGGCATGTTGAGCTCGTTGAGCACTGGGCCCTGTTCAATGTGCACCTCAACAAAGCCCAGGTAGCGAGCCGGGTTGCGCGTAATCTGGGCGATGTCTTGCACCCGCAGATTGGCGTGCTGCATGGCCTCGCGCATGGCGATGCCGTCTGCGTCCTTCTGGTCCAGCCAGGCCGGATTGAATTGGCCAATCAAGGCGCCAGAGCCCAGAAAAGTGGCTTTGTAGCGCTGACCTTCTTCTTCGGCAAAACCCACCACTTCGATGCCGAAAGGCAGACGTTGGCCCTTGCGGTGCAATTGCTGCACGCAGGCCATGGGCACAAAGATGCCCAGGCGCCCGTCGTACTTGCCGCCATTGCGCACGGTGTCGTAGTGGCTGCCGGTCAGCAGGTAGCGGCCCTCAGCCGTGGCGGGGTGGTAGCGCCCCACCACGTTGCCTACCGCGTCGGTCTCTACCGAGTCAAAGCCGCAGTCGCGCATCCCCTGCGCCAGATCTCGGGCGCAGGCGCGGTGGGCATCGGTGAGGTAGGTCACGGTCAGCTGTCCTTGCTCGGCAAAACCGGGGTCGCTGTGAACGGCCAGTTGCTCTTGCCAGTCCCACACCTGTTGGCCCTGCGTGGGTTGCACGCCAAATTTGTCGTTCAGACGAATTTCTACGATGCGGTGAATCTGCCGCAGGCATTCCTGCCGTTCAAAGTCGGGGTGACCGTGCAAGCGGCGCGCATAGGCCGCAAGAATTTGTTGCTTGCTCAGGCCCACGCCGCGCGGGCCGCGTACCGCCAGAATGAAGGGCCAGCCGAATTTGGCCTTGTACTCGGCGTTGAGTTGCCCGATGTGCGTCAATTCTTCGGGCGTGCATTGGGTCAGCCCCGCCTTGTTCTGCTCGTTGGTCGATTCGGCGGTGAGAGTTTGGCTCACCATGGCCTTGCCCGCCAACTCGGGGTGGGCGCGAATCAGACCGAGCTGTGCTTCCACCCCGGCCTGGGCCAGTACCTCTGTCATGGCGTGCTTCAGGTGCGCCAGGGATGTGAAGGGGCGTTGCGCCAGGGCGCGCTCGGCAATCCATGGCGAGTGTTCGTACAGGCCATCGAGCAGCTGCGCGGCCTCGGCCTGGCTGGCGGCATTGAGTTGGTTCAGGGTCAGGGACATGGGGATGTGCTCGCTTGTGCTTTGGCTTTTTTGGGCTTATGCCGTGAACGGGTGCACGGTTTTCCAGTGCCGCGCAATGTCCAAGCGGCGCGCCACCCAGACCTGGTCGTGAGACTGGATGTGGTCCAAAAACCGTTGCAGGGCGGTGATGCGCCCAGGGCGGCCCAGCAGGCGACAGTGCATACCAATGCTCATCATCTTGGGGGCGTTCAGGCCGTTGGGGTCGCCTTCTGCATACAGCGCATCAAACGTGTCTTTCAGGTATTGAAAGAACGGGTCGGCGTGCGAATAGCCTTGCGGCAGGGCAAAGCGCATGTCGTTGCAGTCCAGGGTGTATGGCACGATGAGTTGAGGCGCCACGCTGCCGTCGGTCTTTTGTACCTTCATCCAGAACGGCAGGTCGTCACCGTAGTAATCGCTGTCGTACTCAAAGCCCCCAAAGTCGGCCACCAGGCGGCGCGTGTTGGGGCTGTCGCGCCCGGTGTACCAGCCCAGCGCGCGCTCACCGGTCAGCTCCTGCAGGATCTGCATGGCCTGTGCCATATGGGCGCGCTCAGTCGCTTCGTCAATGTGCTGGTAGTGAATCCACTTCAGGCCGTGGCAGGCGATGTCGTGCCCCAGTGCTTGCAGGGCTGCGGTCAGCTCGGGGTGTTTTTGCAGCGCGGTGGCCACGCCAAACACGGTCAGCGGCAAGCGGCGTGACTCAAATTCGCGCAGGATGCGCCACACGCCCGCGCGCGAGCCGTATTCGTAAATGCCCTCCATGCTGATGTGGCGCTCGGGGTAGCTGGCCGGGTTGAACATCTCTGACAAAAATTGCTCAGAACCGGCGTCGCCATGCAGCACGCTGTTCTCGCCACCTTCTTCATAGTTCAGCACAAATTGCACCGCCACACGGGCCTGGCCGGGCCATTGCGCATGCGGTACCTGGGGGCCGTAGCCCATCAGGTCGCGCGGGTAGGGCAGGGTGGTGTCGTAATTTTTCATGTGAATAGTTTCAGTGTCTTTGTCAGTGTTGGGGGCAGCGTCAGGACAAGGCCTGTGAAATGTCGTTGAGGGGTTGTTCGCGCTCGAAGGTCAGGTTGGCTTCAACGTGGTGCAGGTGTTCGTCCATCAAGCGCACCGCCAGGGCTTCGTCTTTGGCGGCCAGGGCTTTCACAATAGTGGCGTGCTCGGTGTTGGAATGCTCGGCAGCACTGGCGGACTGGTACATCAGCGTGATCAGCGAGCAGCGCGAGATCAGGTCTCCGAGCATTTGCGCCAGCACCAGGTTGCCCGTGAGCTCGGCCATACAGACATGAAAGTCGCCCAGCAACTCGGTGCGCCCGGGTACGTCTTCATTCTGCACGGCCAGCTTTTCGCGGGCCACGTGCGCTTTCAGCGACTTGATCATGGCCGGCGTCACGGTGCGCACAAAGGCGCGCGTCATTTCCAGCTCCAGCATGCGGCGCACGGCAAACACCTGCCGAGCCTCATCGGCCGAAGGGGTGGCTACAAAAGCACCCCGAGCAGGCTCCAGGCGAATGAGCCGGTTCTGTGCCAGCAGGAAGAAAGCCTGGCGCACCAGCGTACGCGACACGCCAAAATGATCTGCCACCTTTTGCTCGGCCAATTTGGCGCCGGGGTTCAGGCGATGTTCGATGATGGCCTTGGTGAGGCTGTCAACAATCTGGCTGGTGCTGGAGTTTTCCATGCAGTTATGATAGCGGCGACTTTAAAAATTGTATACACTTTTTGTTTTTCATCGGCTTAATTTGACGCCCGGTCTGCCCCGGTCTGTCCCTGGTTTCTGGCCGACTACCGAAAGGATGCTCCTATGGGTTTGAGTACACACGTGTTGGACACCATGCACGGCACGCCGGCTGCCGGCATGCAGGTGTCGCTGTTTACCACCGAGGGCGAAGCCGCCACGTTGGTCAAGCAGTTCACCCTGAACGCCGATGGGCGCAACCCCGATGGCCTTCTGTTTGACAACGCCAGCCTCAAGCGCGGCACCTACCGACTGGTGTTTGATGTGGCAGCCTACTTCAAGGCCCGGGGCGTGGCGCTGCCCGAGCCCAATTTTCTTAACCGCGTGAGCCTGGATTTCGGTATTGCCGATCCGCAACAGCACTACCATGTGCCGCTGCTGGTGAGCCCCTGGAGCTATTCCACCTACCGCGGGTCCTGAGAGGGGTTGCACGCTGCGCTGCAAGCGCTTCCTAGGTCCTGATAGTTTCCAAAATGCCTTACTTCCCCAGCGTTTCTGGCACCAGGGCCTAACCTAGTGCTGGCCTTCCGTCAGGGTGTCGAGTTGAAACAGTCCGCTTTTGTGCCACAGCCAGGTGTCGGTGTAGGTGACGCGGCCCAGGCGCACCGGGGCCGGATAGGGCGCCGCTAGGCGCACGGTGCGTTCAATCTCGGCCACCACCTCGGGGGCGTGTTTGGGCGAGCGCATCCAATGGGTGCTGGTGACCATGCCCCGGCTGTCCACCTCCACTTGCAACACGCCAATGGCGTAAAGCATGGGCGGCAATTTACCTTTGAAAATGCGGTTGGGGTTGCGGGCGTACAGGTGCTGGGCGGCATCGCGCCGGTAGTCTTTGGGTGTGGCGGCGTTGGACCTGGCGCTCGCCGTTTCAGGGGCGGGTGCAGGGACAGGCACAGGGACAGGCACAGGGACGCCAGCTGTTTCTTCAACCGGCGCTTTAATGGGCACAGGGCTGGTAGCTACAGGGGGCAAGGCGGGTGCAGGCTTGACCTCTGGCGCGCTTTGAACCGGCGGCGGCGGCGTGGCGCAGCCTGTGACGAAGGCGGCGACGGCGACACAAACCGTGCTGAAAAAAGCCCCGAAAAATGGACGTAAAACAGGTTGAATGGGTTTCATGGGCATACTTTGCCCCAAATTGGCGGCGTTGTGCCCCCCTTTTTGTGAGCAAAAACTAAGGGTTTGTGAGTACTACTGAATTATTTTTAGCCCGGCTCGCGGTGGAAGACGCCGTGTTGATCACGGTGCATTCCTCGCGCGGCTCGGTGCCGCGTGAAGCCGGTGCCTGGATGGGTGTCTTCAAGGAAGGCGCCGTCGGCACCGTGGGCGGCGGGCATCTGGAGTTTGCCGCCATGGCGCAAGCCCGTCTGCGCCTGGACGCCGATCCACAGGGCGCCGCGGTACCCGCAGCGCTCCACGCACCTGGCGAGGGCCTGCTGCGTTTTGCCTTGGGCCCCAGCCTGGGGCAGTGCTGCGGGGGCGAGGTGCAATTGCAGTTGGAGCGCGTCACGCGCGCCGACTTACCGCGGCTGCAGGCCCGGTTGACCGCCCACCAAATGCCGGTGGCCTTGTTTGGCGGCGGCCACGTGGGTCACGCGCTGGTGCAGGTGCTGGGCCATTTGCCGGTTCGGGTGAACTGGTTTGACAGCCGCCATGAAATATTCCCCACGCAACTGCCCGCCAACACCACGGTTGAACACTCCGACCCGGTGCAGGCCGCCGTGCCCACTTTGCCGGCGGGCTCGCAGGTGCTGATCATGAGTTTTAGCCATGCCGAAGACCTGGACGTGGTGGCGGCCTGCCTGCTTCGTCTGCGTGTGCAGGATGACCTGCCCTTCGTTGGGTTGATTGGCAGTAAAACCAAATGGGCCACGTTCAGGCACCGCCTGCAGGCGCGCGGGTTCAGTGAACAAGAGTTGGCTCGCATCACCTGCCCCATTGGCGTGCCCGGTATCTCAGGTAAAGCGCCCGAAGTGATTGCGGTAGCCGTGGCGGCCCAGTTGTTGCAAGGCTTAACTCAGGGATAGCCCCAAGGCGCCCGCATGAAACGGCACTCGGCCCTGCTCAAAAAACCCCTACACTTTGCCCCTTGAGTCGCAGCGGAGCGAGGCAGGTCCCCTGCCTAAGTTCGCGACCCTTTTTCTGCTTACAGCGCCCGCAGTGGTGAGCAGTCTGCTTGACAGCGGAGCGCCGTGTGCGCGCCGCCAAGGAAGAGACTGATGGAAAGTTACTACCTCGACTGGGCCAACCTGCTGCTTCGCTGGGTTCATGTCATCACCGCCATTGCCTGGATTGGCTCCTCGTTTTATTTTGTCTTCCTCGACAGCAGCTTGACGCCGCCGGTGGATGAAGACCTGAAGCAACAGGGTGTCAGCGGCGAGCTTTGGGCCGTGCACGGGGGCGGGTTTTACCACCCGGTCAAATTCAATGTGTCGCCACCCAAGCTGCCCAGCCACCTGCACTGGTTTTATTGGGAGAGCTACAGCACCTGGTTGTCGGGCTTTTCGCTGTTCACGGTGTCGTATTTGTGGAACGCCAGCACCTACCTGATCGACAAATCGCGCATGGACTGGGCCCCTGCCACCGCCATTGCCGTGGCGCTTGCTTTTTTGGTGGTGTTCTGGCTTTTGTATGACCTGATTTGCCGGGTGTTTGGCCAGCGCAAGCATGGCGACGCCATCGTTGGCGCCTTGGTGTTGGTGCTGGTGTGCGTGGCGTCCTGGTTGGCCTGCCACTGGTTTGCGGGGCGGGCCGCCTTCCTGCTGGTGGGTGCCATGTTGGCCACCAGCATGAGTGCCAGCGTGTTCTTCTGGATTATTCCGGGGCAGAAAAAAGTGCTGGCTGCCATCAAGGCGGGTGAGCCGGTCGACCCAATTCACGGCAAGCGCGGCAAGCAGCGCAGCGTGCACAACACCTACTTCACCCTGCCGGTGCTGTTTGCCATGCTCAGCGGCCACTACAGCTTTACCTACAACCACCCCTACAACTGGCTGGTGCTGATCGCCATGATGTTTGCCGGCGCCGCCATTCGCCAGTTTTTTGTGATGCGACACGGCTACAAGCTCGGCCGCAATGCGCACCCCTGGCCGTATGCGCTGGTGGGCGTGCTGGTGATCGTGGCCATGATTGTCTGGCTCAAGCCGGCCGATGTGGCACTCACCAAGGCTTCGGCGTCTTCGCCGCCTGATTACGCCCAGGTGCAGGTGGTGCTGGCGCAGCGCTGCTACCTGTGCCACGGCGAGCAGGTGCAAATGAAAAACGTGCGGCTGGATTCAGCCGACAACGTCAAACTTCACGCGCAAAATATTTACCAGCAGGTGGTGGTGAGCCAGGCGATGCCCATGAGCAATTCCACGGCCATAACCGCTGACGAACGTCTGTTAATCAAGCGCTGGTTTGAAGCGGGTGCGGCGACGCCTTGAACCATTTTTCTTTGCGCTAATTTAGGTTGAGCATAATTTTCCAGGCCACGTAGTTGGTATCAGAGAGGCCATGCCTGTGACACAGATCGGCCGTAGCCAGGCCTGCTTCTGCTTCGTGTAGGAAAACAATGATCTGTACTTCTGTCCTCCGCTCCTCAATAGGGATGACTTGATTTTTGCTTTTAACACCGCGGCTGGGTATTGTTCAAGATTGATGCCTCCCTGTCTTAAGTCAAACTTCAGGTGGCAAGTCCCCGCCCAAATGTAGACGACGGTAATATACAAATCATGTTTGATCTTTCAACCATCATTGGCTTTGAGTGGGATGCAGGCAACGATCGCAAGAACCATAAGCACGGTGTCAGTATGGCCGAGGCTGAACAGATTTTCTTTAATGCCCCGCTGCTCTTGCTGGACGATGTGGCGCATAGCCAGGACGAGGTTCGGTTTCATGCGTTGGACCAAACTGATGAGAGGCGGCCATTGCACATCACCTTCACTTTGCGCCGTTCAGGTGAGTTGATTCGCGTGATCTCGGCCAGGGACGCGCACAAAAAGGAGCGTAGTGTCTATGAACAAGCAGACCGTTAAAAAACTTATTCCTAAGTTCAAGACTGAGGCGCAAGAACGCGCCTATTGGGAATCGCACGACTCCACCGCACATGTGGACTGGACGAACGCACAAAAGATCAAGCTGCCCAACTTGCGACCTACGACCAAGACCATTTCACTGCGACTGCCCCAGCACTTGTTGGACAGCATCAAGGTGGCCGCCCATGCGCGGGATGTGCCCTAACAGTCGCTCATCAAAGTGTGGCTGCAAGAGAAGTTGCACAGCCACTGAGCGCCGAATTTTTGGGGTGAGGCCCGTGATGATCGAGAAACCTCCTGGCTAAAGCGCGGCCCTTCGTCAAGGCGCCAAGTAGTCAACCAAGCAGCTCAGTCCACCTTCGCGCCCGAGGCTTTCACCAGGCCTTCGTACTTGGCCAGTTCAGCTTTCATGAAAGCGCCAAACTCTTCGGCACTGCCGCCCACGGGCTCGGCCAGCAGCGTGCCAAAACGGGTCTTGGTTTCAGGCGTGTTCAGGGCAGCCACAAAGGCCTGGTTCAGGCGCGCCAGCACGTCTTTGGGCGTGCCCGCGGGTGCCACCAAACCCCACCAGGTATCAATTGAAAACCCTTTGAAGGTGTCGGCCACAGGCGGCGTGTCGGGCAAGGCGGGCGAGCGGTTCAGGGTGGTCACGGCCAGCGCCTTGAGCTTGCCGGAGCGGATGTTGGGCGCGGCGGTGGCGAGGTTGTCAAAGTTGAAATCCACCTGGCCGGCCAGCAGGGCCAGTTGCGCCGGGTTGCCGCCGTTGTAAGGAATGTGCACGGCAAAAATACCTGCGGCTTTCTTGAACATTTCACCCGCCAAATGACCGGCGCTGCCATTGCCGCCACTGCCGTAGTTGAGTTGCGCCGGGTGTGCCTTCGCGTAGGCCACCAGGTCGGCCAGGCTGTTGATTTTCAGGCGCTGCGCTGTCTCGGCGTTTATCACCAGCACATTGGGCACGCGGACCATCTGGGTGATGGGCGCAAAGTCGGTGGCGGCCTGGTAGGGCATCTTGGCGTACAGCCAGGGGTTAACCGCATGCGTGGCCGTGGCGGCAATGCCAATGGTCAAACCATCCGGGGCTGCTTTGGCCACCGCATCGGCACCAATGTTGCCGCCCGCGCCAGGCTTGTTGTCAATGATGACGGTGCCCAGCGAGTCCTTCACGCGCTCGGCCAGCGCGCGTGCCGTCACGTCAATCGGACCCCCCGCGGCGTAGGGCACCACCAGCCGAATGGGCTTGCCCTGGGCCTGTACGGTGGCGCAGCCCAGCAGGGCCAGTAGAGAAATCAGCAGCGTGTGGACAGGTTTCATGGCAGGGTGTTCTTAAGCGTTGCGGGCCTTGTCGGCCTCGGTGGTGAACGAGTCGGCAAAGAATTCTTCTTCTGGCAAGCCGGCCAGGTGTGAGAAATCGCTCTGGGCAGACTCCACCACAATGGGCGCGCCGCAGGCATAGACTTGGTGGTTGTGCAAGTCTGGAAAGTCCTCCAGAACGGCCTGGTGCACAAAGCCGGTACGGCCGGTCCAGGCGTCTTCGGGCAGGGCGTTGGACACCACGGGCACGTAGGACAAGTGGGGCATCTCGGCCAACTTGGCTTGTACCCAGTCGTTCATGTACAGGTCTGCCGGACGGCGACCCCCCCAGTACAAGGTGGCTGGGCGTGTGATGCCCTTGTGTTGCATGTGCTCAATGAGCGCCTTGATGGGCGCAAAACCGGTGCCAGAGGCCAGCAGCACCAGGGGTTTGTCGCTGTCTTCACGCAGGTAGAAGCTGCCGTAGGGGCCTTCAATGCGCAAAATTTCTTTCTCCTTCATGATGTTGAACACATGGTCGGTGAACTTGCCGCCGGGCATGTGGCGAAGGTGCAGCTCCAGCGTGGCGCTGTCGGCCAGGGTGTGCGGCGCATTGGCCATGGAGTAGCTGCGCCGCGCCCCGTCGCGCAAGATGAACTCGACGTACTGGCCTGCGTGGTAGGTGAAGGTGTCGTTGGCTGGTAATTGCAGCTTGATGAGCATGACGTCGGCAGATTTTTTCTCCATGAGCGCAACGCGCGTGGGCATTTTCTTGATGGGGAACGCGCCCTCCTGCGTCACCTGGCGCGACTCCAGCACCACATCGCTGTGCGCCACGCCGCAGCAGGTCAGAATAAAACCGTTGGCTTCTTCCTCGGGGCTCAAGGCTTTGCTCTGGTGCGCGCCGTGCACCACCACCCCTTCAAGCTTCTTGCATTTGCAGGAGCCGCATGCGCCGTCCTTGCAGCCATAGGGCATGCCGATACCCTGGCGAATGCCGGCGGCAAGAATGGTTTCATCCTGGCCGGCGGTGAAATGGCGACCGCTGGGCTGCACGGTGATCTGAAAGCCGTTGGCGGCGCTGCTGCTGCTGCTCATATTTCTTTGTATCCTTGGCGAAGTTTCATTTTTCAGTAGGGTCCCAATTTTGCCTTTAAAACAAAACCCCTCGCGCAGCCTGTATGCCACCCACCCCGGCACCTTGCCGGCGCGTTTTCGCCGTTCGCGTGTCTTGATCGTTGGCTGTGGCGATATTGGTCAACGTGTGGCGCAAGCCCTGCAAGGTCGCGTACGCCTGCTGGCGCTGACCTCCAGCCCGGCGCGTACGCCGGCCCTGCGTGCGCTCGGCATCACGCCCCTGGTGGGTAATTTGGATGAACCCGCCACGCTGCGTCGTCTGGCGGGGCTGGCCCATGCGGTGTTGCACCTGGCACCCCCTCCGGGCCAAGGCTGGCGCGACCCCCGCACGCAGGCGCTCACGCGGGCCCTGCGTTTGGGCACGCTGCCGCGAGCGCTGGTGTATGGCTCCACCAGTGGGGTGTATGGCGACTGCCAGGGGGCGGTGGTGAGCGAGACGCGCGGCACCCACGCCGACTCGCCGCGCGCTATTCGGCGTGTCGACGCAGAGCAGGCGGTGCGCTTTTTGGGCCGAAGCGCCGGGGTGCGCAGCAGCATTTTGCGCATTCCCGGTATTTACGCGCCCAACCGTGAAGGCGGCACGCCGCGCGCCCGGCTGGAAAAAGGCACGCCGGTGCTGCTGGCAGCCGACGATGTGTACACCAACCATATTCATGCCGACGACCTGGCGCGCGCTTGCGTGGCCGCTTTGTGGCATGCGGGGCCGCAGCGCATTTACAACGTGAACGACAACACCCGGCTCAAGATGGGCGATTACTTTGATCTGGCCGCTGACCTCTACGGTCTGGCGCACCCGCCGCGGCTGCCGCGCAGCACCGCCAAAGACCAGTTGCCGCTGATGCTTTTGAGCTTCATGAGTGAGTCGCGCCGCATGGACAACACGCGCTTGCTGTCTGAGTTGGGGCTGCGACTGCGTTATCCCACGGTGGTCGATGGCTTGACGGGCTGAGCGCCTTCAGGTTATGGCGCGGTCAAGGCCCGGTCCAGGTGGGTGTAGCCGCCGTCCACAAACACCCATTGCCCGGTGGTGTGCGAGGACTGCGCTGAGAGCAGGAAAACGCACATGCTGGCAATTTCCTGGGGCGTGGTCATGCGCTGGCCCAGGGGAATTTGGCGCGTGATGGCAGCCAGTTTTTCTTCGGGTTGGTCAAAACTGGCGAGCCAGGTTGCGTACAAGGGCGTCATCACCTCGGCCGGAATCACGGCATTCACGCGCACACCATCCGCCAGCAAAGCCGCCGCCCACTCCCGCGTCAGCGACAGTTGCCCGCCCTTGGAGGCGCAGTAACCGCTGGTGTTGCCCTGGCCGGTGAGGGCGGTTTTGGACGACACGTTGACGATGGCGCCGCGCGTTGCCTTCAGGTGCGGCACACAGTGGTGCGCCATCACGTAGTAGTGAATCAGGTTGTTTTCCAGCGAGGCAACAAAGGCCTCGCGCCCAGCGTCCAGCCCGGCGTTGTCGTTGATGCCGGCGTTGTTCACCAAGCCGTCCAGGCGCCCGAATTGCGCCAGGGTGTGCGCTACCGCATCGCGGCAGGCGGCATCGTCGGACAGCTCCAGCTGCACAAACAGGCTGCGCGCCTGCAGGGCGTGCAAACGGGCGGCAAACTCTGGCGCCATCGGGTGTTTGCCCAACACCACCGGGATGGCGCCTTCTTGCGCCAGTGTGAGGGAAATAGCAGCGCCAATACCGCTGGCGCCGCCGGTGACGATCACCACTTTGTCTTGTAATTGCAAATCCATCTGGGCTTACTTTCTGGGGTCGGTTCGGTTTTGTTTCAAGCGGCCAGCTTCAAACCATAGCAGCGCTGGGCGTTGCCGCCCCAGAAGTCTGCTTGCTCGGTGTCACTCAGGCGCGACTGCGCCCAACGCTGGGCCAAGCCATGCACGACTTCAAACGGGGCCGCCAGCGCGCACACCGGCCAGTCCGAGCCAAACAGCAAACGCTGTGGCCCAAAGGCTTCCAGTGCCAGGTCGTAACACGCCAAGATCGCCTGCTCATCGGCCGCCGTCAGACCCGCTGTCAAACCCGCTGTCAAACCCGTGTGGGCGGCACTGGTTTCGGTCACCAGGCCGGACAGCTTGCACACCACATGCGGCAGTTGCCCCAGGGCGCGCAGTTGCGCGGCCCAAGCGGGGTTGATGGCCTGGGCGGCGCCAGGGGCACGTAAATCGGGCTTAGCCAGGTGGTCCAGCACCAGCCAGTGGCGGTCATGTGCGGCGCAAAACTTCAAGAGCAAAGGCAGTTGCGCTGGCAGCACCAGCAGGTCGTACACCAGGCTGCGGCTTTGCAGCAGCGCGACCCCCCGGTTGAAGGCGGCTTGGGCCAGAAAATCTGCCAGCTGGGACTCGTCCTGCAATTGATGGCGCAGTCCGCAAAGCACGGCGTGTGCCGTCCAGCTTTCCAAGGTTTTTTCCAGCGCACTGCTTTTCAAATCGACCCAGCCCACCACGCCCGCTATATGCGGGTGCTGGGCGGCCAACTGGAGCAAAAATTCGGTTTCCTTGAGGCTGCCCCGGGCCTGAACGGCTACCACGGCGTCTATGCCACAGGCTGCCAGCGCCGGCGCAATGTCGTGGGGCAGGCGGTCCTGGCGCAGCACGGTCATGGACGGGTCTATCCAGGGCAAGTCTTCCGCCTGGTAGTGCCAATAGTGCTGGTGGGCGTCTATTTTCATGGGGCTGAAAGTGGGTTTTCTAGGGGTTTACGACAGTAAGCATGGGCTGATGGTAGCGCTAACATGTCAGTCCTGTCCTAGTTGAAACCCTGATGCTCGCCATGCCCACTGCCAAAATTCCAGCCGTCAAGAAAGCGCCCCACGCCGGCGCTTCACGCGCTGGGGGTGTGCAACTCGCGGCGGTTGCGGTGGCTGAGCCTGTCAGCCAGCGTGCCCGCGCTTACGACGGCTTTACCCGGCAGATCTTGAGCGGCGGCATTCGGCCGGGGCAGTTTATTTCGCAGCGCGAGCTGATGCTGCTCCTGAACATGCCCCTGGGCGCCGTGCGCGAGATGATTCCGCGCCTGGAGGCGGGTGGTTTGATCAAGACCGTGCCGCAGCGCGGCCTGCAAATTGTGCCGGTGGACTTGAAGCTCATCCGCAACGCCTTTCAGGTGCGCCACATGATTGAGCGCGAGGCAGTGCTGCATTTTGTGCAAACCGCCAGCACCGAGGAACTCGACGCCATTGAGGCCAGCCACAACAATATTCTGGCCCGCGCCAGCGCCCAGGTGTATGACGAGCGCTTGCTGGAAGACGCCCAGGCCATTGACTGGGGCCTGCATGACCGCATGGTTGACGCGATGGGCAATGACATCGTGTCTGACATGTACCGGGTCAACAGCTTACGCGTGCGCCTCATCAAACTCGAGCACAGCGTGATCACTCCGACCCGCCTGATGCCCGCCATGCAGGAGCACCTGCGATTCATCGCCGCATTGCGCCAGCGCGACGGCGCACGGGCCGTGGAGCTGCTGATGGCCCACATCAACAGTGCCCGCAACCGGGTGCTGACCGAACCCATGGAACAGGTGCGCAGCGAATGGACGCTGCCACCGGTTGAATTGAATTAACCCCCTTTAGGAGAACTGAACTTGCACCCAGATATTCACGGCCTGTGGCCGGCCTTGCTGATGCCGGTAGGCGCCGATGGCGCCCTGGACACGCCGCGCGCCATTGCCCATGCCCAGCGCATGCTCGCAGCGGGCTGCGATGGCGTCACGGTTTTTGGCACCACGGGCGAAGGCCCGGCCTTCACGGTGGCCGAGCGCAAGGCCTTGCTGCAGGCTTTGCTGGCCAGTGGCATTCGGGCTGACCAGTGCCTCGTCACCACCTCGGCTATTGCGCTGGCTGACGCCATTGAACTGGGGCGCCATGCGTCCGGTCTGGGCGTGCACCGCCAGATGTACCTGCCGCCGTTTTATTTCAACCAGCCCAGCGATGCAGGTGTGGTTGAAACCATTTCAGCACTGGTGCGCGGCATTGGCGACGATGCCTTGAAGCTCTTGCTTTACCACTTCCCCGCCATGAGCACCTACGCGTTTTCGCACGCGGCCATTGCCGAGTTGGTGCGCCGCCATCCTGCCCAAGTGGTGGGGGTGAAGGACAGCAGTGGCGACTTGGCACATTCCAAGGCCTTGGCGCAGGCCTTCCCCGGTTTGTCCATTCTGGTGGGGGCTGAGCCCGACGTGGCGCCGGTGATGCTGGTCGGTGGCTCAGGCTCCATCAACGGGCTGGGCAATGTGGCGCCTGGCCTGATGTGCCGCGTCATTCGCGACCCGGCCACGGTCAGCGCCGCAGACAAAAAACTCATGCTGGACCTGCTGGCCCTGCTCAGCATTCAGCCTGGCATGCCGTTTGTGGCGGTCTACAAAGCCATGCTGGCGGAGCAAACCGGTGACGAGGCCTGGATGCAGGTACGCTTGCCGCTGTGCGCACTGGCGGGGGCACAAGCGCAGGCCGTGCGTTCGGGGTATCGGGCCATCGGGGCAGCCTTGGCTAATATTTAAATTTAACTTTCAAAAATTTCTAACAGGAGACAACACCATGACAACACCAACATCCATCAGCCGCCGTTCCCTCTTGGGCGCTACCGGCGCTACGGCCGCCACAGCTGCCTTGGGCACGCTGGGCCTGCCCGCGCTGGCGCAAACCAAAACCGTGCTGCGCATTTCCACCCCCGCCGTGCCAGACGACTGGCACGCCAAAATGTGGACCGTGTTCAAGGACGCACTGGAAAAAACTGCGCCAGGCGAATTTGACGTGCAGATCAACCTGAACGCCTCGCTCTTCAAACAGGGTGCCGAGCCTGCCGCCATGGCGCGGGGCAACCTGGAGCTGTCGTCGATCTCGGCATTTGACATTGCCAAACTGGTGCCCGAGTTCTCCATCTTTACCGCCGGCTACGTGATCCGCGACCCCGCGCAACAGCAAAAAGTGTTCAACGGCCCGATTGGCGCCGAGCTGTTCAAAACCGTGTCTGAAAAAATGGAGGTCACCCCGCTGGCGACCGTCTACCTGGGCACCCGCCAGGTCAACCTGCGCGATGTGCGCAACGTCAAAACCCCGGCCGACCTCAAAGGTGTGAAGCTGCGCATGCCCGGCTCCAAAGAGTGGTTGTTCCTGGGTGAAGCGCTGGGCGCCACGGCCACGCCGCTGGCCTTTGGCGAGGTTTACCTGGGCCTGAAAACCGGCACCATCGACGGCCAGGACAACCCGTTGCCTTCGGTGCGCGCGGCCAAGTTCTACGAAGTGACCAAGCAGATCGTGCTGACCAACCACCTGGTGGACGGCATCTTCATCGCCATTTCCAACAAGAGCTTCAACGCCCTGAGCGCAGCGCAAAAGCAAAAGGTCACCGCAGCAGCCCAAGCCGCTGCCGCCTACAACAACGAAAACCGCCTGAAGGAAGAGTCGCAGCTGGTGGACTACTTCAAGAAAGAAGGCTTGCAGGTCACCACGCCCGACCAGGCGGCCTTCCAGAAATCGGTGCAAACCACGTACCAGAACTCCGAGTACGCCAAGTTGTGGCCCAAAGGCCTGCTGGACCGCATCAACGCCACCAAGTAAGCCATGGTGCGCTGGTTAAGAACGGCTGCCCAGGTGCTGGGTGGCGGTTTGTTCCTGACAATGTTCGTGGTCTTTTTGGTCCAGATCGCGGCCCGATTCGGTTTTGGCAAACCCCTGCCCTGGACCGACGAGGCCGCCGTGATTCTGTACGTCTGGGTCATTCTTTGGGCTGCGGCCACCATCGTGCCCGAGCGCGAGCAGGTGGTGTTTGACCTGATCTGGAACAGTGTCAGTTTGCCGTGGCGACGCGCCATGCAAATTGCAGGCAATCTGCTGGTGGGTGGCTTGGCCTTGGTGGCCTTGCCCGCCACCTGGGACTATGTGCATTTCATGCGGCGTGAAAACTCGCCGGTGCTGGGCATTTCTTTCATGTGGATTTTTCTCCCGCTGGTGATTTTGCTGCTGGCTTTGGTGCTGCGCAGTGGCTATGCCATCTGGAACGCGTTCAAGGGCGAGGGGCTGCAGGCCGAGTTGCGGCTCTGACATGTGCAACAACTTTTCACGGCAGCTCACCCGCTGCCTTAACTGGCAACTTTCATGACTCTCGGCATTGGAATTCTTATCTGCGTGATGGTGGCGGGCTTGCTGCTGCGTATGCCCATTGGCTTCACCATGCTGGCCTCCGGTATTGCCTATTTGCTGGTCAAGCGGCAAGACCTGGGACTGGTGGCCGAGCAGGTGGGCAACGGCCTGTACAACAGCTACGTGCTGCTGGCCGTGCCGCTGTTTGTGTTTGCTGCCAACATCATGAACGCTGGCACCGTGAGTGAGCGCATCTTTGATTTTTGCCGCATTTTGGTGGGGCGCATGCGCGGCGGGTTGGCGCAGGTGGACATTCTGGTCAGCGTGATTTTCTCGGGCATGAGCGGCAGCGCCATTGCCGATGCAGCCGGCCCCGGCCTGGTCACCATTCGCCAGATGCTGAAAAAACCCGAGTACCCGCGCGGCTTTGCCGGCGCCGTGGTGGTGGCCAGTGCCACCTTGGGCCCCATCATTCCGCCCTCTATTCCGATGGTGATTTACGCCCTGGTGTCAGGGGCTTCGGTGGGCGCTTTGTTTTTAGGCGGGGTGGTGCCTGGCGTGCTGATGGCCCTGCTCATGATGGGCGTGGTGCACGTCATTGCCACGCGGCGCAACATGCCGCGTGAAGCGCCTATTCCCTGGCGTGAGTGGCCCGCCATTTTGTACCGCGGTGCCTTGCCGCTGTCCATGCCCATCGTGCTGCTTGGCGGTATTTATTCTGGCGCTTTCACACCCACAGAAGCCGCTGCGGTGGCCGCGTTTCATGCGCTGATTCTGGCTGGCGTGGTGTACCGCGCCCTCACCTGGCGCACCTTCTGGGGTGTGGTGATGGAGTCCACGCGCGGCAGTGCGGTGATCACCATCATTTTGGCGGGCTCCTTCATGCTGAACTATGCCTTCACCGCCGAAGGCGTGCCGCAAGCCATGGCCCAGTGGGTCGACAGCATGCACCTGTCGCAGCTCAAGTTCTTGCTGCTGGTCAACGTGCTGTTTCTGGTGTTGGGCTGTTTTCTGGATGTGTCGGTGCTGCTGCTGGTGTTTGTGCCCATGTTGCTGCCGGCGGCCAAGCTGCTCAACGTCGACCTGGTGCACTTTGGGGTGCTGGTGGTGCTCAACATGATGATTGGCTTGATTCACCCGCCGTTTGGCATGCTGCTGTTTGTCACCAAAGCGCTCACTGGCATTCCGATTGGCGAGATGATGAAAGAGGGCTGGCCCTTCTTCATCATGTTGCTGCTGCTGCTGGTCGCCATCACCGTGTTTCCACAAATTGTGTTGTGGCTGCCCCAGACCATGGGCTACGTCACCCGCTGACCTTTTTCATTTTTTTCTTTCAGGTGGATCGCATGCAACTCACGACTCACAACACCCTGCCGCAAGACGGTACGGTGGGCGCCCTGGCGGGGCGCGTATGGCGTCCAGAACTCGGTGGCCCCTCGGTGGTGGCCTTGCGCGGCGACCAAGCGGTGGACATCTCGGCCAGTTTCCCCACCCTGCGTGACCTGTGCGAAGCGCCCGACCCAGCAGCCGCCCTGAAAGCCGCCCCCGGCGAAGCCTTTGCCTCCATTGCCGACCTGCTGGCCAATACCCCGCCAGACAGCCGCAACCCGGCGCAGCCCTGGCTGCTGGCGCCGGCTGACCTGCAACCGGTCAAGGCTGCGGGCGTGACCTTTGCCGTGTCCATGTTGGAGCGGGTGATTGAAGAAAAAGCCCGCGGCAACCCGGCTGCGGCCGAGGCGATTCGGACCGAAATTGTGGCCCTGGTGGGGGACGATTTGAGTCGCCTCAAGCCCGGCTCTGCGCAAGCCATGGCGCTTAAGGCGGTGCTGATTGCACAAGGCGCCTGGAGCCAATACCTAGAAGTGGGCATTGGTCCGGATGCTGAAATATTCACCAAGGCCAGCGCCATGTCGGCCGTGGGGACGGGCTTTGACGCAGGCTTGCACGCCGACTCGCAGTGGAACAACCCCGAGCCTGAAGTGGTGCTGGCCATCAATTCAAAAGGCCGCATCGTGGGCGCCGCGCTGGGCAACGACGTGAACTTGCGCGATATTGAGGGCCGCTCAGCCCTGCTCTTGGGTAAAGCCAAGGACAACAACGCCTCGGCCGTTATTGGCCCCTTGCTGCGCTTTTTTGACGCCAGCTTCAGCCTCGACGATGTGCGCCAGACCACCGTCATGTTGCAGGTGCAGGGCGAGGATGGTTTTAGTCTGGAGGGTTCGTCATCGCTGTCGAAAATAAGCCGCGATCCGCAGGAACTGGTGGCCCAACTGATGGGGCCAAACCACCAGTACCCCGATGGGGCCTTGTTGTACCTGGGCTGCATGTTTGCCCCAGTGAAAGACCGTGACACCGTGGGGGGTGGTTTCACACACAAGGTGGGCGACATCGTCACCATCTCCGCGCCCAAGTTGGGCAGCCTGGTTAACCGCATGCAACGCTCGGGCGACTGTGCGCCCTGGACCTTTGGCCTGGCCGACCTGATGCGCCACCTGGCCCGGCGTGGCTGGCTTTGAAGAATGGACGCCCCAATGACGCCCTGCATCCGCCTGCATCCCGATGACGATGTGCTGATCGCCCGCGCCCAGTTAGTGGGCGGTTCGGTGGTGGACGGCTTGACGCTTCGCGGCCTGATTCCGCCAGGGCACAAGGTGGCCGCACGTGCTTTGGCCACCGGCGAGGCGGTGCGCCGCTACAACCAGATCATTGGTTTTGCCAGCCGCGCCATTGCCGCCGGCGAGCATGTACACACGCACAACCTGGACCTGGGTGACAACCGGGGCCATTTCAGCCGGGACTACGCGGTGGGGGCTGATGTCAAAGAACCCGCGCCGCGCCGTACAGCCAGTTTCATGGGCATCCAGCGGGCCGATGGGCGGGTGGGCACCCGCAATTACGTAGGTATTTTGTCCAGCGTCAATTGCTCGGCCACCGTGGCGCGCGCTATTGCCGACCATTTCTCCAGGCAGCAGCATCCCACTGCTCTGGAAGCCTTTGCCCAAGTGGACGGGGTGGTGGCGTTGACCCACGGCACCGGCTGCGGCATGGACAGCGAAGGCCTGGGCATGCAGATTCTGGAGCGCACGCTGGCCGGCTACGCCACCCATGCCAATTTTGCGGCCGTGCTGGTGGTGGGCCTGGGCTGCGAGGCCAACCAGGTCAGCACCTGGCTGGCGCACAGCGGCCTGGCCGAGGGCAAAAATTTCAGGGTCTTGAACATTCAGGACAGCGGGGGCACGCGCCAGACCGTGCAGCAGGGCATTGCCCTGGTTCAGGCCATGCTGCCCCAGGCCAACGCTGTGCAACGTGTGCCCTGCGATGTGTCGCACCTCACGCTGGGCCTGCAATGCGGCGGCTCGGACGGCTACTCCGGCATCAGTGCCAACCCGGCGCTGGGCGCGGCTGTTGACCTCTTGGTGGCGCATGGCGGCACCGCCATCCTGAGCGAAACCCCTGAAATCTATGGCGCCGAACATTTGCTCACCCGTCGCGCCGTGCGCCCTGCGGTGGCCGACAAGTTGCTGGAACGCATTACCTGGTGGGAGCACTACACCCGTATCAATAACGGCGAGATGAACAACAACCCCTCGCCCGGCAACAAGGCCGGCGGCCTCACCACCATTTTGGAAAAATCGTTAGGGGCGGTGGCCAAGGGCGGCACCAGCAATCTGCAGGCGGTGTACGAGTACGCGCAGGCGGTGACTGAAAAGGGCTTGGTGTACATGGACACGCCGGGCTATGACCCGGTCAGCGCCACCGGCCAGGTGGCCGGCGGTGCCAACCTCATTTGCTTTACCACCGGGCGCGGCTCGGCGTACGGCTGCGCGCCTGCGCCCTCGCTGAAGCTGGCCACCAATTCCGAGTTATGGCGCCGCCAGCAAGAAGACATGGACATCAACTGCGGCGAAATCATTGACGGCTTGTGTTCCATTGCCGAGATGGGGCAACGCATTTTTGAGCAGGTGCTGGCCACTGCGTCAGGGCAGTTGACCCAGAGCGAGCAGCACGGCTATGGACAAAATGAGTTTGTGCCCTGGCAAGTGGGCGCGGTGATGTAGGTTGGGGGCTTACTGACAGCCTTTGAACGCGTTCAACTGACACTCGCGGGCCGCAGTTTTGGCCTGGGCGATTTGTTTGGGTGTCAATGGCTCGCGCAAATCCTTGAGCCCCTGCTTGGCCAGCGTGTGGCCCGAGGCGGCGGCTAAAAACCCCCACATGTAGGCGCGAAAAGCGCTTTGATCCACGCTCAAGCCCTTGGCATACATCTGGCTCAGGTTGTGCTGGGCATCGGCGTTGTCCTGCGCGGCGGCCAGGCGAAACCATTTCACGGCTTCGGCATTGTTTTGCGGCAGGCCCTGGCCGTTGAGGTTCATGAAGCCCAGGCTGAACTGCGCCCTGGCCTCGCCCTGGGCGGCTGCCAGTCGGTACCACTTCAGGGCCTCAGGGTAGCTTTGCGGCACGCCTTGCCCAAAGGCATACATTTTTCCCATGATGGACTGGCCGGCCGCATCGCCTCTTTCGGCCACGATGCGCCAAAGCTTCACTGCGGTGACGTAGTCACGGCGTTTGTAGGCGTCGTAGCCGTCTTCCCACTCGCCCGCCTGCGCCAGCTGCGCGCAGAGCAGCCAACTGGTGAGAGCGGCAACTTGTAACAATCGATTCATGGAAGACTCCGTGGCATACCCAAAGTTGAGCTTGATTGTGTGCTGATTATGCGGCGCTCGGCGCTGTCCATATCGGCCCCTGCTGGGCGCCAGTTATCGCACATCCGATTCAATCCGCCTCCAGCATCCCTTGCAAGGCGGCGTTGACCAGCGCAACGCTGGCCGGGTCAATGGCTTGCAACTTTGCGCTCAATTCAGGCAGCGCGGCAGCGCCTTGTTTTTGCAGCAAACCAATGGCTTGCCCCGCGTCTTTAGGCGACTCGAAGCCCAGGCTTTGCAGCAACAGGGTGCCATCGGTTCCCACCAGTTTGAAGTAAAACTGGCCATCACTTTCGCGGTATTGCTTGAACAGGGGCTTGGCAACCTTGCCCGTTTTAGCGGCCCGGGCGTTGTCTTGTGCGCTCAGGTCGCGCAGGCCAACTGCATGGCGCAAGCGGCCCATGAAGGGCGTGGCAATGGCGCGGGCGCGGGTCGCGCCAGCCCGCAAAATAGCTTCTATCTTGGCGGGGTTGTTGATCAGGGCCAGGTAGGCTTCGCGCATGGGCGCAATTTCCTGGTCAATGCGCTCAAACACCAGCTGCTTGGCGTCGCCCCAGGCAATGCCGTCCGCGTAGGCCTGGCGCATGGCAGCCGTTTCCTGCGTGCTGGCAAAGGCCTGGTAAATCTGGAACAGGGCCGAGCCTTCGGTGCTCTTGGGCTCTTGCGGTGCCTTGGAGTCGGTGACGATGCCGCCAATGAGTTTCTTCAGTTCGGCACGGCTGGCAAACAAGGGAATGGTGTTGTCGTAGCTCTTGCTCATTTTGCGGCCGTCCAGCCCGGGCAGGGTGGCCACGTGCTCGTCAATGGCGGCCTCAGGCGGCACAAAGTGTTCGCCGTAGCGGTGGTTGAAGCTGTGCGCCATGTCGCGCGCCATCTCAATGTGCTGAATCTGGTCGCGCCCCACCGGCACCTGGTGGGCGTTGAACATCAAAATGTCGGCGCCCATCAACACCGGGTACATGAAGAGCCCGGCGGTCACGTCCGAGTCCGGGTCGGTTCCTGCGGCGGTGTTTTTGTCGACGGCGGCCTTGTAGGCGTGGGCCCGGTTGAGCACGCCCTTGCCAATCACGCAGGTCAAAAACCAGGTGAGCTCGGGGATTTCGGGCACGTCAGACTGGCGGTAAAACACCACGCGTTCGGGGTCGAGGCCGGCGGCCAACCAGCTCGCGGCAATCTCCAGCGTGGAGCGCTGGATGCGCGCGGGCTCGTCAATCTTGATCAGCGCGTGGTAGTCGGCTAAAAAGTAAAAGCTCTCGACATCGGCGCGGCGGCTGGCTTGCACCGAGGGCCGGATGGACCCCACGTAGTTGCCCAGATGGGGGGTGCCAGAGGTGGTGATACCTGTTAAAAAGCGCTGGGTGCTCATGGGTGAAACAAAGAGGTTGGAAGAAAGAAGAGTGGCCAAAAAAATGTAAATTGCGCTTAGGCTACGGAATAACCGTTCAACTGAACAGCATCACCAGCGGCTTCAGCATCAGTTTCACCAGCGACAGCGTCAACGCCATGGTGGGTTGCATCCACAGGCTGCTGATCACGCCGGTAATAACCAGTGCCATCACAATGAAAAAGCCATAGGGTTCAATGCGCGACACCATGAGCGCTTGCCGGTAAGGCAGCAGCCCCACCAGAATGCGCCCACCGTCCAGCGGCGGAAGTGGAAACAGGTTGAAGGCAAACATCACGATGTTGACCAGTACGCCGCCTTCGCACATTTTCAAAAAGAAGTATTCATTGACCCCGCTGCCTTGCAGCAGAATCATCAAGGCGCCCCACAGCACGGCCTGAAGCAGGTTGGCGCCGGGGCCGGCCAGGGCGACCCAGATCATGTCGCGTTTGGGGTTGCGCAGCCGGTCAAAGCGCACGGGTACCGGTTTGGCATAGCCAAACAAAAAAGCGCCCGAGGTGGCGAAGTACAAGATCAGTGGCATCAGGATCGTGCCGACTGGGTCAATGTGCTTGACGGGGTTGAGCGTGGTGCGTCCCATCATGAACGCCGTGCTGTCACCAAAATGCCGTGCCACGATACCGTGCGCGGCTTCGTGTGCGGTGATGGCAAACAACACCGGCAGCGCGTAAATGGCAACGGTTTGAATCAGGTGGGCAAGGTCCATCGGGGTAGGGGTCTCAACAGGGTGGAGGTTGAAGGGGGAAGACGCGTCAAAGGCCCAGGGCGGCCAGGTCGCCACGTCCTTCACGCAAAATTTGCGGCTCTTCTTCGCTTAGATCAACCACGGTGGTGGGCGCCATGGCGCAGGCGCCAGCGTCTAAGACGGCGGCTATCTGGTGTTCAAAGCGCGCACGAATCTCGGCCGCATCATTGAGCGGCTCGGACTCGCCGGGGGGAATCAGGGTGGTGGCCAGCAGCGGCGCACCGTGCAGGGCCAGCAGTTCTTGCAGGGCTTTGTGGTCGGGTACGCGAAGGCCAATGGTTTTGCGCGTGGGGTGGCTGACGCGCCGCGGCACTTCCTTGCTGGCTTCCAGAATGAAGGTGTACGGCCCCGGCGTGACCGATTTGATGAGCCGGAACTGCCGGTTGTCCACCCGGGCAAAGTTGGCCAGTTCGGACAGGTCACGGCACAGCAGGGTCAGGTGGTGTTTGTCGTCCACGCCACGGATGCGCCGCATTTTGTCGGCTGCTGCCTTGTCGTCCAGGTGGCAAACCAGCGCGTAGCTGGAGTCAGTCGGCACGGCCAGCACTTCGCCTTTTTGCAGCAGGGCGACGGCCTGCTTGAGCAAGCGCGGTTGCGGGTTGTCGGGATGAACTTCAAAAATTTGGGCCATGGGGTGATTGTCGGTGAATCAGGCCAAGACGCCCTTTTTCTTGGCTTCGTATTGGCTGAGCAGCGCATTGCAAACACCGCTGACCGCAATGATGACGATGCCGACTATCGCTGCCTGGTCAGGCAAATGGCCAAACACCAAGATGCCGCAAACTGTGGCAAAGGCAATTTGCGAGTACAGATAGGGCATGAGCGCCAGGGCGGGCGCCTGCCTGTAGGCGCGTATGAGTTTCAGGTGGCCAAAGTTGCCCATCAGGGCGACTGCAATAAACAAATACCAATATTGCAGCAGGGCGGCGGTGTCCCAGACAAAAAACAGCAGGGGCGCGGTGATCAGCGAGCCCATCAGGCCGGTATAAAAGTGGGTGGTGTAGGGGTCTTCGGCCCCGCTCATGTGGCTCGACAGCACTTGAAAACCGGCGTTGGAGAAAATCAGCAGCAGCGGAAACACCAGCGCCCAGCTGAACACCTGCCCGTTGGGATGGGCCACCAGCACCACCCCTACCAAGCCAAACAGCAGCAGCAGCCAATGCGCCGGTGTAACCCGGTGCTTGAAAGCCCAGGCTGACATGGCCGTGGCCACCAGCGGCGTGAGGGCCGCCATGGCGGTGAACTCGCCCACTGGAAGGTGGCGTAAGGCAAAAAACATGCAGGTGCTGCTGGTCAGCAACAGCGTGCCGCGCAGCAACTGAAAGCGGGGGTTGGCGGTGACAAACAGTTGCCGTCTCTGAAGGGGAAAACGCCAGGCCAAGGTCAGCACGGTCTGCAAGATATAGCGCAAGGACAGCAGCATCAGCAGCGGCACCAGCGCGGCGCTGTATTTGACCGTGGTGTCCATGACGGCAAAACCCAGCGTGGCCTGCAGAATCAGCAGCACGGAGGTGCCTTGTGTGGTGCGCCAAAACGGCACGGCGGGGTTCAAGACGCGCTGGAGCGCGCTGCGCCCGGTTCTACGGCTGGAGTTAGGGTCGAGTTCAGGGCAGGTTTCAGGGCCGGGGCCAATTGAATGCGGTGCGCCAGGGCTTCCCACACTGGGGTCAACTGACCCGGCAGAAAGGGCAGGGTGCCCAGCTCGGTGTGGCTTTCGGTGGGGCTGTGAAAGTCGCTGCCCCGGGACGCCAGCAAGCCAAATTCCTGCGCGGTGGCGGCATAGGTCACGTACTCGGCGGCGGTGTGGCTGCCGGTCACCACCTCCACGCCTTGGCCACCGTGGCCCTTGAACTCGGTGAACAGGGCGAATTCTTCGTTGGTGCTGAATTTGTACCGCGCCGGGTGCGCAATAACCGCCATGCCGCCGGCCTGGGTGATCCAGGTCACGGCATCTTTCAAGCTGGCCCAGCGGTGCGCCACGTAGCCGGGTTTGCCTTCAATCAGGTACTTGCGAAACACCTCCTGGGTGTCCTTGCAGACGCCACTGTCCACCAGAAAGCGGGCAAAGTGGGTGCGCGAGATCAGCTCATGGTTGCCCGCAAACTTCAGGGCGCCTTCAAAGGCCCCGGTGATGCCGACCTTGGCCAGGCCGTCGGCCATTTCCATGGCGCGTTGGCCACGGCCGCCCCGGGTCTGGATCAGCCCGAGTTGCAGCGCCGGGTCTTCTGGGTCAAAGCCCAAGCCCACGATGTGAACCGTCTGGTGAATGAAGGTGACCGAAATCTCAACCCCGGTCAGGTAATGCAGGCCCACGGCGCGCGCGGCGGCGGCGGCACGCTGTTGGCCGCCAATTTCGTCATGGTCGGTCAAAGCCCACAGCTCGACGCCGTTGGCCTTGGCCCGGGCCGCCAGTGCCTCGGGCGTTAGCGTGCCATCGGAGACCACAGAGTGGCAGTGCAGGTCGGCGTTGAGTAGGGAAGTCACGGACGCGATTTTAGGGGCAGCGCTGCAACCCGGCGCGAATGCGGGTCAAAGCGGAACAAAGCGGAACAAAGCGGAACAAAAGGGGGAAAGGGGTCAAAGCGGCCATTCAAGGACCTGGGGCGGCCCTTAAAGTTCAGCCGCTTCCACCAGAAAGCGCACGCGGCGTATGCCGTTCCAGGCGTCAGCGTCGAGCCGGAACGCCAGCTTGACGCGCGCCGGTAACTGTTCGGTGTGGCCAAACCAGATGCCGTCCACCGGTTGGCCCTGGTGCTTGAGCTTGAGTGCCAGGTGTTTCTCGCCAATCAGGCGTTGCGACACCACTTCCACTTCTTCGCTGAAGGTGGGGGCGGCAAAGCCCTGGCCCCACACTTCTTTTTGCAGCACGTCCACCAACTCCACCCGGCGGTACTCGGGTTTGAGCGGGCCGTCGGTGTCCAGGCGGCGCTCCAGCGTGGCGGCGTCCAGCCATTCGTGCGCTACTTCGTTCAAGCCCTGCTCGAAGGTGTCAAAGTGCTCTTCCGGGATGGTGCAGCCCGCCGCCATGGCGTGGCCGCCAAAACGCAGCAGCACGCCGGGGTAGCGCTTGGCCACCAAGTCCAGCGCATCGCGCAGGTGAAAGCCGGGAATAGAGCGGCCCGAGCCTTTGAGCTCGTGCTCTTTGCCCGGCGCGCTGCTGGCCGCAAACACAAAGGTGGGGCGGTGCAACTTGTCCTTCAAGCGCGAGGCCACGATGCCCACCACGCCTTCATGAAAATCGGGGTCAAACACGCACAGCGCGGGGGGCGGCTCCTCGTCTTCGTCAAACAGCGACTCGGCAATGGCAAAGGCCTGCTCGCGCATGTCGCCCTCAATTTCGCGGCGTTCGCGGTTGATGCCGTCCAGCATTTTGGCCAATTCCTGGGCCCGTGTGGTGTCGTCGGTCAGCAGGCATTCAATGCCCAGTGTCATGTCCGACAAGCGGCCGGCAGCATTGATACGTGGCCCCAGGGCAAAACCAAAATCAAAGGTGGTGGCCACCGGCGCACTGCGGCCACTGGCCTCAAACAGGCCGGCCATGCCCGCGGGCATGGCGCCGGCGCGTACGCGTTTGAGGCCCTGGGCCACCAGGCGGCGGTTGTTGGGGTCCAGCCGCACCACGTCGGCCACGGTGCCCAGCGCGACCAGGGGCAGCAGGGCGTCGAGCTTGGGTTGCTCTTTGGCCTCAAAGGCGCCGCGTTGGCGCAGCTCGGCGCGGAGGGCCAGCAGCACATAAAACATCACGCCCACCCCGGCGATCGATTTGCTGGCAAAGCCGCAACCTGGCTGGTTCGGGTTGACGATGACGTCGGCCTCGGGCAGCACGATGTGGCCTTGCACCATGGCCGGCAAGTGGTGGTCGGTCACCAGCACCTGCAAGCCCAAGGCACGCGCGGTGGCCACGCCTTCCAGGCTGGCAATGCCGTTGTCCACGGTGATCAGCACGTCGGCGCCGCTGGCTTTGACACGTTGCGAAATCGGCGACGTCAGGCCATAGCCGTCCACCACACGGTCGGGCACGATGTAGCTGACCTGGCGCGCCCCCAACAGCCGCAGGCCGCGCACCGCCACGGCACAGGCGGTGGCGCCGTCGCAGTCGTAATCGGCCACGATGCAGAGTTTTTTGTTCTCGCCCATGGCATTGGCCAGCAACTGGGCCGCAGCGCTCAGGCCCAGCATGTCGCTGGGCGGCAGCAGGTGCGCCAGACCATCGTCGAGCTCTTGCATGCCTTGCACGCCCCGCGCGGCATACAACTGGGCCAACAGCGGGTGAACGCCAGCTTGCTCCAGCGTCCAGGCGCTGCGGGGAGGAATGTCTCGGGCAAAAATTTTCATAAGTTCTCAATCAGGGGGAACGCGGGCTGGCGGTTCAACCAGCGTTTCAAGGTTTGACCCAGCCCGCGGGGCTGGCGTGTGAAGGTCTGGGCGTGCCGCTCGCCGCACAAAGTGAGCGTCACGTCTTCACCGTTATTCAAGCGTGCCAGAAGTGCGGCGCATGCCTGCGCATCGAGCTGCTGCCAAGCGCTGGCCCAGGCGGCCCAGTCGTCTTGCAAGGCGGCGTCGCGCAGGCGCTGGTCCACTTCGGGCGGGGTTGCAATTTGGCTAGGTGAAGCCGGCAGGGCGCCGGTTCCGCTGAGCCAGAACGAATTGACCGCCGGCAGGCCCCGTTGCAGGCGCGCCTCGTTCACCGGATGGGTATAGAGCAGCATTTGCATCTCGCTTTGCAGGCGGCGCAAGGGCGCAGCCTGGCCTGTGCGCGGCATCCAATTTTCCAGGTTGCGGCCCACGATGCGGTCCAGCGACGCGGTGGCCAGGTCAGCCAGCATGGGGCCTTGCGCCAACCAGCGCCCGGGCGTGTCCTCCTGCAGATGCAGGCCGTCTTCCTCAAAATACGGGCGCATGGCCGCCAGCAAGGCCTGCGATTCGGCGGGTGAAAAATCAGGCAACTCGCGGCTGCCCATGGCAATGTGGTGCGCGCCAATTTGCCAGTGGCACGGGGTGATGAAGCCCCAGTGGCCTTGGCTGTCGCCGGCTTGCAGGGCGGCCCAGGGAATCAGGCCGTCGGACGCCGGCAGCCCGCTGGCGCGCGCCAAGGCCCGCTCGTGCGGCGGCGACAGACTGAAAACATCGCCGACGTCCAGCGCCTGGGGCGTCAGGCGCGACAGCAGTTGCTGCACATGGGGCAAATCCAGACGGCGCAGGGCTTGCCCGCAAGCCTCGGCACTGCAAAACGCAAAGGGAATCAAAAGGTGCATGGCGTGATTGTCCGGGATATATGGTTTGAGATGGACTGAGATGGACTGAGCCTTCAAACCACGGTGAGGCGAAACAGGCGCAAAACCACAGCCCGAGCCTGGTGCCACAATGTCGGCTCCTCTTTCACGGCTTGGTGCATGCAACTACCTTTCGAACTCCTACTTGGCTGGCGCTATACGCGGGCGGGGCGGGCCACGCGGCGCAATGGCTTCATCTCGTTTATTTCGGGCGTGTCCATGCTGGGAATTGGGCTGGGTGTGGCGGCGTTGATCATTGTGCTGAGCGTGATGAATGGGTTTCAGAAAGAGGTGCGCGACCGCATGCTGGGCGTGGTCTCGCATATCGAAATTTTTGCCGCCGACGGCGCCGCCCTGCCTGACCTGGCGGGCACGCTGGCCCAGGTCAAGGCCCACCCGCAGGTGGTGGGCGCGGCGCCTTTTATTGCCACCCAGGCCTTGCTGGCGCGGGGCGAAGACATGAAGGGCACGGTGGTGCGCGGCATTGACCCGGCCCGCGAGCCTGAGGTGACCGATCTGGCCGTGAACCTTAAAGACAGCGTGCTGAATCAGCTCACGCCCGGCAACTTTGGCGTGGTGCTGGGCGGCGAGTTGGCCCGTTCGCTGGGCGTGCGGACCGGCGACAAGGTCACGTTGGTGGCCCCGAGCGGCCAGGTAACGCCTGCTGGCGTGGTGCCGCGGCTCAAGCAGATGACGGTGGTGGGCACCTTTGATTCGGGCCACTATGAATACGACTCGGCCCTGGTGCTGGTGCACATGGACGACGCCGCCCGCATCTTCCGTCTGGAAGGCCCCAGCGGCGTGCGCCTCAAGCTCAAAGACCTGCACCAGGCGCGCGCTGTGGCGGCTCAACTGGCAGACACCCTCACCGGCAACCTGCTGGTGCGCGACTGGACACGCCAGAACCGCACCTGGTTTGCGGCGGTGCAGGTCGAAAAACGCATGATGTTCATCATCCTGACCCTGATCGTGGCGGTGGCGGCTTTCAACCTGGTATCTACCTTGGTGATGACTGTGACTGACAAGCGTGCCGATATTGCCATTTTGCGCACCCTGGGCGCCAGCCCGCAGTCCATCATGGGCATTTTTGTGGTGCAGGGCGCCATGGTGGGCGTGATTGGCACCTTGTCCGGCTTGCTGCTGGGGCTGGGCGTGGCCTTCAATATCGACGTCATCGTGCCTGCGCTGGAGCAGTTGCTGGGCGCGCGTTTCTTGCCCCAGGATATTTACCTGATCAGCCGCATGCCCAGTGACCCGCAGCAGGCCGACATCGTGCCCATTGGCCTGATTTCTCTGGGGCTGTCGTTTTTGGCCACCCTGTACCCGAGCTGGCGCGCCAGCCGCGTTAACCCGGCAGAGGCACTGCGCTATGAGTGAACACCTGCCCCTGGTTTTGCGTGCCCGTGGCCTGACTAAACGTTTCACGGAAGGGCGTCTGGACGTGACCGTGCTGCAGGGTGTGGATCTGGACGTGCACGCGGGTCAGACCTTGGCCATTGTGGGCGCCTCAGGCTCTGGCAAAAGCACGCTGCTGCACCTGTTGGGCGGCCTCGATGCCCCCAGCAGCGGCAGCGTATGGCTCAACGGCATAGACCTGGCGCAGCAAGACGCTGCGGCTCAGGGCCGCCTGCGCAACCAGCACCTGGGTTTTGTGTACCAGTTTCACCATTTGCTGCCCGAGTTCAGCGCGCAGGACAACGTGGCCATGCCCTTGTGGATTCGGCGCATGGACCGGCGCCAGGCGGCGCAGCAGGCGCAAGACCTGTTGGCCCGTGTGGGCCTGCAAGACCGGCTGCACCACCGCCCGGCCGAACTCTCGGGTGGCGAGCGCCAGCGCGTGGCCATTGCCCGGGCCTTGGTGACACAGCCCGCCTGCGTGTTGGCTGACGAGCCCACCGGCAACCTCGACCGCAGCACCGCCCACGGCGTGTTTGACCTGATGCTGGAATTGGCCCGCACCCAGGGCACCGCCTTCATCGTGGTCACCCACGACCACGCCCTGGCCGAGCGCTGCCAACGACAACTGCGCCTGGTGCAGGGAAAATTGTCCGAAACCTTGTAAATTCGCCAGAGCCAACCCTTCAAAGCGCCCCTTTTTGTACCCGCCACCACTGTCCTGACACCATTGAGCCTCCCCATGAAAGACACCGGATTCACCACCACCATCGTCCACGCTGACCTGCAGAGCCCTATAGAGCATGGCGCCATTCACAAACCCATCCACACCTCGGTGCAATATGGTTTCGAGCGGGTGGAAGACCTGGTGGGGGTGTTCCAGGGCACCGTCAAAGGCGGTTTCAACTACGCGCGCCAAGGCACGCCCACCACCGCCGCACTCGAAGCCAAAATCACCCGCATGGAAGACGGGCTGGGTTCGATCTGCTTTGCCACCGGCATGGGGGCCATCACCGCCATCTTTTTAACCCTGCTGCGCGCCGGCGACCACGTGGTGGCGAGCCGTTATGTGTTTGGCAACACCAACAGCCTGCTCGCTACGTTGAAAAACTTTGGCGTTGAGGTCACGCTGGTTGACGCCACCGCCGTGGCGCACGTGGCCGCCGCCGTGCAGCCCAACACCCGCCTGGTGTTTGTGGAAACCATTGCCAACCCCGCCACACAGATTGCTGATTTGCCGGCCATTGGTGCGCTGTGCCAGGCGCACGGCTTGGTGTACGTGGTGGACAACACCGTCACCTCGCCCTGGCTGTTTCGCCCCAAAACAGTGGGGGCCTCGCTGGTCATCAACTCGCTCACCAAAACCATTGCCGGCCATGGCACGGCCTTGGGCGGCGCCGTCACCGATACCGGCTGCTTTGACTGGCAAAACTACCCGAATATTTTTGCTGCCTACCGCCAGGGGGACGCCCGCCAGTGGGGCTTGCAGCAACTGCGCAAGAAGGGCTTGCGCGACATGGGGGCGTCTTTGTCCTCCGAGCACGCGCACCAGATCAGTGTGGGTGCCGAAACACTGGCTCTGCGCGCCAACCAGACCAGTGCCACCGCGCTGGCGCTGGCGCAGTACCTGGAGGCGCACCCTGCCATCAGCCGCGTCTACTACCCCGGGCTGGCCTCGCACCCGCAGCATGCGCTGGCGCGCGCGCATTTCAAGGCCGGATCGTGGTTGCTGTCGTTTGAGTTGCGCGCAGACCTGGATTGCTTTGCATTCATCAACCGCCTGCAATTGCCGATCAAAGCCACCGGCCTGGGCGACACCCGCAGCCTGATCATTCCGGTGGCGCCCACCATTTTTTGGGAAGCCGGCCCGGCTGCCCGGGCCGCCATGGGCATTGCTGAGGGCATGATTCGCTTCTCGGTGGGGCTTGAAGACACGGCCGATTTGCTGGCCGACTTCGCACAAGCCCTGGGCTGAACGCCGCGCTATGTCGACCTGACTCCGCATGGCGTACTGGATTGACACCCATTGCCACCTGGACGCGGCAGAGTTTGGCGACCAAGCGCCGGCAGTGCGCGCCTTGGCCGCTGCGCACCACGTGGTGCATTGCGTGCTGCCCGCCGTCGAGCGGGCCAACTTTGAGACCGTGCGCCAACTCGCCCACGCTGGCGGCGACAGCTACGCCCTGGGCATTCACCCCCTGTATGTGGCGCAGGCGCTGATTAGCGATCTGCAGGCGCTGGACGACGCGCTGAAACGCTACCGCGACGACCCGCGTCTGGTGGCTGTGGGCGAGATCGGACTGGACTTCTTTGTGCCCGCGCTGTGCGAGAGCCCCCTGCGTGAGCGCCAGGAATTTTTTTACCGGGCGCAGCTGCAACTGGCGCGCCAACACGGCTTGCCGGTGATTCTGCATGTGCGCCGTTCGGCCGACCGCCTGATCAAGGGCCTGCGCGACCTAGGTAGGCCGGGGCGCGAGGGCGAGCCCTTCAAGTGGCAGGGTATTGCCCACGCTTTCAACGGCAGTGCGCAGCAAGCACAGGCCTTCATCCACCTGGGTTTGAAACTCGGCTTTGGTGGTGCCCTGACCTATGCGCGTGCCCAGCAACTGCGCCGTCTGGCCACCACGCTGCCGCTGTCCAGCCTGGTGCTGGAAACTGATGCCCCCGACATGCCGCCACACTGGATTTACCAAACAGCGGCGCAGCGCGAAGCTGGCGCACCCCAGGGCCGCAACCAGCCCGCTGAACTGCCGCGCATCGGCGCGGAACTGGCCAGCTTGCGCGGCATTTCTGCACAGGCACTGGCCCAGGCGACCACCCAGAACGCCCTGGCCGCTTTGCCCAAACTGGCCGCCTGGCAAGAGCTGGTACATGGCGCAGGCCTGCCGTGACAGGGTGGGGCAGTTTCTTCAAACGCCAGCAAGCCACAGATGAGGCCGCGCAGGCACTTGGCGATAATGCCCCCACTTTGAAAAAACGCAGCCCCAAACTCCCCCAAGTTAATTTTTCTGACGAGGGCTCACTTCGCCACCTGCACCTGGGCACTGAATGGATTCAGGGCACCATGATGATGGACGAGCCGACCCGTTTGTTCCACGAATACGTGCAGCGCATGATGGCCTGGCTGCTGTTTGTGGCGCCCGACAGCGTGCCCCAGCGCCGCGCCATGCAGCTTGGCCTGGGCGCGGGCTCTCTCACCAAGTTCTGCCATAAAGAGCTGCGCATGAAAACCACCGCCATCGAACTCAACCCGCAGGTGCTGGTGGCGTGCCGGGGCTGGTTCAAGCTGCCCGCCGACAACACCCGCATGCAGGTGGTGCTGGCAGATGCGGCGCAAGAAATTCAAAACCCAAAATGGTGGGGCACGGTGGACGCCTTGCAGGTGGACTTGTACGACCACGAAGCGGCCGCCCCGGTGCTCGACAGCCTGCCGTTTTACAACGACTGCCGGCGCCTGTTGACGCTGGACGGCTGCATGACGGTGAACCTGTTTGGCCGCGCCTCCAGCTTTGCCCGCAGCGTTGAAAAAATCTCAGCCGCCTTTGGTGCCGATGCCGTGTGGGCCTTCAAACCCACCCGCGAAGGCAACACCGTGGTGCTGGCCCAGCACACGCCGGTGCGGCCCAAACGCGATGTCTTGGACGCCCGTGCCGACATTATTCTGGCCCGCTGGGGCCTGCCTGCGCCCAAATGGGTGCGCGTCTTCAAGCCGCTTTAAATCGGTCTGAGTTGGTCTAATTGCCGCCCTATAGGTGTAACCCACATGTTGAGTCGGGTCAATTTCCGGGCAGAATCCCCCCATTCGAATGTTTCGAGGAATTTCTTTATGAATATCAAGAGTCAAAAAGACTTTTTCTCCGGCCTCTTGTTCATGGGGGTAGGTGCCGCGTTTGCCTGGGGTTCTGGTAATTACTCTTTGGGTACCGGTGCCCGCATGGGTCCAGGTTACTTTCCGCTGATGCTGGGCATCTTGATGGTGGTGTTGGGCATTGTCATCACCTTCCAGTCGCTGGTGGTGGAAACCGAAGATGGCGACAAGATTGGCGCCTGGGCCTGGAAACCCTTGTTCTTCATCATTGCGGCCAACCTGCTGTTCGGCCTGATGCTGGGCGGCTTGCCCAGCGCCAAGATTCCAGCCATGGGGCTGATTGCTGCCATTTATGCCCTGACCTTCGTGGCCAGCATGGGCGGCGAAGAATTCAAGGTCAAGGAAGTCCTGGTGCTGGCCACTGTGCTGGCCATCATGAGTTACCTGGCGTTCATCGTGCTGCTCAAGCTGCAGTTCCCGGTGTGGCCAACGTTCATTACCGGTTAAGGAGCTAAGACCATGGACTTGATTACAAACCTGTCGCTGGGTTTTAGCGTGGCGTTCACGCCCATTAACCTGATGTATGCCTTTGTTGGCTGCCTGCTGGGCACGCTGATTGGCGTGTTGCCCGGCATTGGCCCCTTGGCCACCATTGCCATGTTGCTGCCGGCCACCTACGCCTTGCCGCCGGTTTCGGCGCTCATCATGCTCGCTGGTATTTACTACGGCGCCCAGTACGGTGGCTCCACCACTGCCATTCTGGTGAACTTGCCGGGTGAATCGTCCTCGGTGGTGACGGTGATTGACGGCTACCAGATGGCGCGTCAGGGGCGAGCGGGCCAGGCGCTGGCTGCCGCCGGCCTGGGCTCTTTCTTTGCCGGTTGCGTGGGCACCTTGGTGCTGGCAGCTTTTGCTGTGCCCCTGACCGAGGTGGCCTTCAAGTTTGGCCCTGCAGAGTACTTCTCGCTGATGGTTCTGGGCCTGGTGGGGGCGGTGGTGCTGGCCTCGGGCTCTTTGCTCAAGGCCATTGGCATGATCTTTCTGGGCCTGTTGTTCGGTTTGGTGGGTACCGATGTCAACTCGGGCGTGGCCCGTTTCAGCTTTGATATTCCCGAACTGACGGACGGCATTGGCTTTATCGTGATCGCCATGGGCGTGTTCGGTTACGGCGAGATCATCAGCAACCTGGGCAAGCACGAGAGCGAACGTGAAGTGTTCACCGCCAACGTCAAAGGCCTGTGGCCTACCAAGCAGGACTTCAAGCACATGGTGCCTGCGGTACTGCGCGGCACGGCCTTGGGTTCGGTGCTGGGTATCCTGCCCGGCGGTGGGGCGGTGATGGCGGCGTTTGCGGCCTACACCATCGAGAAAAAAACCAAGCTCCACCCGGGCGAAGTGCCGTTTGGTAAAGGCAATATCCGCGGCGTGGCGGCGCCTGAGTCGGCCAACAATGCAGCCTCGCAAACCTCCTTCATTCCCTTGCTGACACTGGGCATTCCGCCCAATGCGGTGATGGCCTTGATGGTGGGTGCCATGACCATTCACAACATCCAGCCCGGCCCGCAGGTCATGACCAGCAACCCCGAGTTGTTCTGGGGTCTGATTGCCTCGATGTGGATTGGCAATGCCATGCTGATCATTCTGAACCTGCCGCTCATCGGCATGTGGATTAAGTTGCTCAGCGTGCCTTACCGCTGGTTGTTCCCGGCCATTGTGTTGTTCTGCGCTATTGGCGTGTACTCCACCAACAACAACACCTTTGATATCTGGATGGTGGCCATTTTTGGCACCATCGGCTACTTGTTTATCAAACTCGGTATGGAGCCGGCGCCCTTGTTGCTGGGCTTCATTCTGGGACCCATGATGGAGGAAAACCTGCGCCGTGCCCTGTTGCTCTCGCGCGGTGACTGGAGCGTGTTTGTGACGCGTGGCCTGTCTGCCAGCTTGCTGGCCGTGGCAGTTCTGCTGCTGGTGATTGTGTTGCTGCCGTCCATCAAGGCCAAGCGCGAAGAGGCTTTCGTTGAGGACTGATTCTTTGGTCTTTTAACCAGCGACCCTGAACGGCACCTACCCTGGTGCCGTTTTTTATTGTGCTGGCGTGCGGGGCAGGGTGCCGGACGCAGGCACAATGCCAGACGGAGAAACGCATGCCCAGTTACCCCCAGCTCACCCAGCATCCGCAGCGCATGTCGCTGCACAACGAAATTCACGCCCGACCGCCTGAGGCCCTGAGCGCGCCCCTGGCCATCACGCATGTGGTGATGCTGTGCAATGCAGCCCAGCGCGAGGCCAGCCGAGCCCACGTGTCGGATTTGCTGCGCAACCAACACCTGCCGCAACCCGACGCCCACAGCACCCACCTGCGCATGGATCTGGGTGCTTTTCGGGTGCGCTGGGAGCTGCACACCGAGTTTGTCTCCTGGACTTTCACCCGGACCATGCCTGAGGAGGCCTTTGGCGAGCGTGAGCCTGAGCCGGCCTGGGTTGGCGTACCGATTGACTGGCGCGCTGGTTTGCCCGGCGAGTGCTTGGCCAGCCTGCACCTGTGGGTGCTGCCCGCGCGCGGTTCGGACACGGCCACCCTGGTCAAACATGTGCTCCATGAAGACCTGATGCTGGGCTCTACCGTGGCCGATGGCTTTGGCGAGGTTTACACCGATTTTTCCATTCAGGCCGACGGCTTCTCACGCATGGTGCTGTTTGTAGGCGGGTTATCGCCGCGTCGTCTGGGGCGTCTGGTGCAGCGCCTGCTAGAAATTGAAACCTACCGCATGGCCGCCCTGCTGGGCCTGCCCGCTGCGCGTGAGGCCTATGCCGTGCTGGCCAGTGCCGAGCGCGAACTGGCGGAGCTGGCCGAGGCCATACGCAGCGCCGACCGCGACGCTGAGCCCTTGCTGCTAGACCGGCTGACCAAGCTGGCCGGCCAGGTGGAAAGCCAGCACGCGGCCACCCATTCGCGCTTTTCGGCCAGTGCCGCTTACTTTGACCTGGTGGACAAGCGCATTGAGGACATTGCAGAGTCACGCCTGTCTGGCTTGCAAACCATACGGGAGTTCATGGACCGGCGCTTGACCCCGGCGCGCAACACCTGTGAGTGGGCGACGCGGCGCCAGGACGCTTTGTCGCAACGGGTGTCGCGTGTCAGTAACCTGCTGCGCACACGGGTGGAGATTGAACAACAGCAAAGCAGCCAGGCGCTCTTAGCCACCATGAACCAGCGGCAAGACCTGCAGCTCAAGATGCAGTCCACCGTCGAGGGCTTGTCAGTGGCGGCCATCACCTACTACATCGTGGGCCTGATCAGCTACCTGGCCAAGGGCGCCGAGTCGCTGGGCTGGCCCTGGAGCGCGCCCAGCACCGCGGCAGCGACCATACCGTTGGTGCTGTTCAGTGTGTGGTGGTCGTTGCGCCGTTTGCACCAGCGCTACCAAAGATACAACCCGCTGACCGCGGCCGATACGGACCCCCGAGTTAGCCAGAAGGAGAGCGTTTGAACGCATCGCCCAAACCCCTGGCGGTGGGTTTGACACTGGCCACCCTGGGCGCCATCAGCTTCAGCGCCAAGGCCATCATTGTCAAACTGGCCTACCGGCACGGGGTGGATGCGGTCACCCTCATCATGTACCGCATGCTGTTTGCGCTGCCGTTTTTTCTGACCATGGCCTGGTGGACCAGCCGTGGCAAACCCGCGCTGACAAGGCGCGAAGGGCTCAGTGTTTTTGGCCTGGGCGTGACCGGTTACTACCTGGCCAGTTACCTGGACTTCGCCGGCCTGAATTACATCAGCGCCTCGCTGGAGCGGCTCATTTTGTACCTCAACCCCACCCTGGTATTGCTGCTGGGGTTGGTACTTTACAAGCGGCCCATCTCGCGCTTGCAACTGCTGGGCATGGCCATCAGTTATGTTGGCGTGCTGGTGGTGTTTGGCCATGAGGTGAACTTGTCGGGCGAGGGCGTGGCCCTGGGCACCTTTCTGGTGTTTTTGAGTGCTGCCTCCTATGCCATTTACCTGAACTTCAGTGGCGAGCTGGTGCAAAAGCTGGGTTCGCTGCGCCTGGTGGGGTGGGCCACTTCGGTCGCCTGCGTCCTGTGCATTGCCCAATTTTTGGTGATGCGGCCCATGAGCGCTGCGCTGGTGGCACCCGAGGTGCTGTGGCTGTCGCTGCTCAACGCCTCCCTGTGCACCGCCGTGCCGGTGGTGCTGGTGATGATGGCGATAGAGCGCATTGGTGCTGGCCTAGCCGCCCAGGCGGGCATGATCGGGCCAGTGTCCACCTTGCTGATGGGCATTTTCATTTTGGGCGAACCCCTGACGGTGTGGGTGGCGGCTGGCACCTCGCTGGTGTTGCTGGGTATTTATGTTTTTTCCCGCGGCATGCGGTCTGCGCTGGCGCAAGCGGCGGGTTGATGTGCCGTATGTCTTGGGTGTTTTGAGGAGGTCTTCATGGATTTAGGTATTGCCGGTAAATGGGCCTTGGTGTGTGGCGCCAGCAAAGGCTTGGGTTTGGGTTGCGCCCAGGCGCTGGTGCGCGAAGGCGTCAACGTGGTGCTGGTGGCCCGTGGTGACGAGGTGCTGCAGGCGGCGGCGGCCCGTTTGCGGGCAGATACCCAGGCTGTAAATCTTGGCGTCAACCCAGGCGTTACGGTCCTGTGCGTGGCCGCCGACATCACCACGGTGGCCGGCCGTGCGCAGGTGTTTGCGCAGCGCGCCGAGTTTGACATCGTCATCACCAACGCCGGTGGGCCACCCGCGGGAGATTTTCGCGACTGGGACCGCGAGGTCTGGCTTCGCGCGGTGGACGCCAACATGCTGACCCCCATCGAGCTGATCAAGGCCACGGTGGATGGCATGGCGGCGCGCGGCTTTGGCCGCATCGTCAACATCACCTCCAGCGCGGTGAAGGCGCCGATTGATATTCTGGGCTTGTCCAACGGCGCACGCAGCGGCCTGACTGGCTTTGTTGCCGGCCTGGCGCGCAGTCCGCTGGCCGCCAGCGGCGTCACCTTGAACAACCTGCTGCCAGGCTCGTTTGATACCGACCGGCTCAAGAGCAATTACACGAGCATTGCCGAAAAAACCGGCCAGGCGCTGGAAGCGGTGTACGCGGCCCGGCGGCATAACATTCCGGCCAAGCGCTTGGGCCAGCCTGCGGAGTTTGGCGCTATTTGCGCCTTTTTGTGCAGCCAGCAAGCGGGCTACATCAACGGCCAAAATGTGCTGGCCGATGGTGGCGCTTACCCTGGCACGTTTTAATTTTCTTACCCACTGGAGTTAACCATGTCTCAACTGTCCATGTTTCGCCGCACTGTGTGCCTGGGTGCTTTGTTGTTATCAGGCCTGGTGCAGGCGCAAACCGGCAGCATCAAGCTGATGGTGGGCTTCCCGCCTGGCGGCGGCACCGACGCCATTGCCCGCTTGCTGGCCGACAAACTCAAGGACCAGTTGGGCACAACGGTGATTGTGGACAACAAGGCTGGGGCCGGTGGCCAGCTTGCCGCGCAGGCCCTGAAGGCGGCCGCGCCCGATGGCACCACTTTTTTTCTGTCGCACGACCACACCATCTCCATTTTGCCGCTGGTGGTGAAGAACCCCGGCTACGACTCCGCGCGTGATTTTGTGGCGGTGGCCGGGTTTGCCACCTTCGTCAACGCGCTGGCGGTATCAGGGGGTACACCGGCCAAGTCCATGAACGACTACGTGGCCTGGGTGCGTAGCCAGGGCGGTGGCAAAGGCACCATCGGCGTACCTGCCCCCGCGTCCGTGCCAGAGTTTTTGGTCAAGATCATTGGCCAAAAATACGCCCTGGACATGCAGGCCGCGCCTTACCGCGGCAGCGCCCCCATGATGGCCGACATGCTGGGCAACCAGATCAATGCCGGGGTGGCGTCTATTCCTGACTTTATTGATTTCCACAAGGCCGGCAAGGTGCGCATTGTGGCCGTCTTGGGCGGTGCGCGCCAAGCCACCTTGCCTGACGTGCCCACCTTTGCCGAGCTGGGACTGGCCGGTTTTGAAGACGTGCCTTATTACGGCATTTTTGCGCCCGCCGGCACACCCAAAGCCACGATTGACCGCTTCTCGCAAGCGGTGGCCAAAGTAGTGGCCATGCCCGATGTGAATGAGCGCCTGACCGCCATGGGCCTGACCGTGGGCTACATGACGCCTCAGCAATTGGCCAGCCGTGAACAGGCCTATGCCCAGACCTGGGCGCGCCTGATCAAGGCCAGCGGCTTCCAGGCCCAATAAGCCCGTTACGGCGCAGCGCCGCGCCGGTTCAGAGCGCCTTGGCTGAGACGGGCGGGGCGTTTTTGGTCGAGAGGGTCAGCACCGCCGTGGCACCATTCATCAACATGCCGTCCTGAATTTCTACGGTGGCGCTTCGATCAGCTTTGGGTAACACCAGCAGGCTGGTTTTGCCCCGTACGGCGCTGATCAACACCCCGCCCTGATGCTAGCCAAGCGCGTCCCACTTGGCAGCCGCCCTTAAAGCACTGCGCGTGCTGTGTCGGCTTGCAGTTTCAGCCCATGGGGCGGGTCGGTACCAACCCAGCCCAATTCATGGCACCATAGCGCCTCCATCAATTTCAACCGACGCCCGCCATGACCGAACATTCCTCCCGCGCCATTCAAATCCACCAACACGGCGGCCCCGAGCAACTCCAGCTGGTTCAGGTCAGCGTGGGTGAGCCCGGACCGGGCCAGATTCGTATTCGCCACAAAGCCGTGGGCCTGAACTTCATTGACGTCTACCAGCGCAGCGGCCTCTATGCCCTGCCTATGCCGCTGCAATTGGGCATGGAAGCCGCCGGTGTGGTGGAGGCGGTGGGCGAGGGCGTGACCCACCTCAAAGTGGGTGACCGCGCGGCTTATGCCAGCCAGCCCCCGGGGAGCTACTGCGACCTGCGCGTGATGCCCGCTACCTGCGTGTGCAAGTTGCCCGACGCCATCTCCTTTGAGACCGGCGCGGCCATGATGCTCAAGGGCCTGACCGCCCAATACCTGCTCAAGCGCACCTTGCCCCAAGGCGGTCTCCAGGCTGGCGACTTTGTGCTGTTCCATGCCGCTGCCGGCGGCGTTGGCCTGATTGCCTGCCAATGGGCGCGTGCCCTGGGCCTGCAACTCATTGGCACTGCCGGCTCTGACGCCAAATGCGCCCTGGCCAAAGCCCATGGCGCAGCCCATGTCATCAACTACAGCACCGAAGACTTTCTGGCGCGGGTGAAAGAAATCACCGGCGGCAAAGGTGTGAAAGTGGTGTACGACTCGGTGGGCAAAGACACCTGGGACAAATCGCTGGACTGCCTGAGCCCGTTTGGCCTGATGGCCAGCTTTGGCAATGCCTCAGGCCCGGTGGCGCCGTTTGCGCCCGGCATGCTGGGCCCCAAGGGCTCGATTTACGTGACGCGCCAAACCCTGTTCACCCACATTGCCACGCGCGAGAGCACGCAAGCCATGGCCGACGATTTGTTTGAAGCCGTGACCAGCGGCAAGGTCAACATTCGCATTGACCAGCGCTACAAATTGGAAGATGTGCAACAGGCCCACCGCGACCTGGAAGCCCGCAAGACCACGGGCTGCACGGTTTTGACGCTGTAGTTTAGGGCTTGATCTCGCCCACCGACGTGCGCAGTCGGTTGGGCGCCAACACCCCAGCCGAATCCAGGATGGGGTAGGCGATGGAGCAAATGTGCGAGTTGATGCGTTTCAAGTCGCTGATGAGGTCCAGGTGAAGTGAGCTGGTCTCGATGCTGGGCAAGGTGTTGACAGCCAGACGCTCCAGGTGCGAGGAGGCATAGGCCCGCTCCAGGTCACGGAAGCGGGTTTTTTCTTCCAGCAATTTTTGCGCGTCGCGCAAATTGCCGTTCAAAAACACGCTCATCCCTAAGCGCAGGTTGCTCACCAGGCGCTCGTGCAGGTCGCTGATTTCCTTCATGCCGGCGGGCGAAAACTCGCGCCCCGGTCGAATTTTCTTATCCTCCACATCCATCAGCACGCGCTCAATGATGTCGCCGATTTGCTCCATGTTGATGGTGAAGCTGATGATGTCGGTCCAGCGCTGCCCCTCGCTTTCGCTGAGGGCCTCGCGTGAGATTTTGGTCAGGTAGTACTTGATGTCGGAGTACAACTCGTCCACCGTGTCGTCCATTTTTTGCAGTTCCTGGGCCAGTGCGAGGTCGTTGTTCTTGATAACGTTCACCACCCCCAGCAACATGGTTTCCACAATATCGGCCTGGTGCATGGACTCACGCACGGCACAGGATATGGCCAGGGAGGGCGTGGCCAGCGCGGTCGGGTCCAGGTGTCGCTGTCGCCCCGCCACCAGACTCTTGCTGGCTTGCGGCAGCCAGGCCATGACCCAGCGCGCCACCAGTTGCGTCAGGCCAATGAACAGCACGCCCGCCAGCAGGTTGAAGCACAGGTGAAAGCCCACCACCACAGCGGCTGCATCTCCCATGGGGCTGAGCCAGGGCGAGACGTGTTGCAACCAAAGTGTGACCCAGGGGGCGGCGAAGGCCACGCCGAGCACCTTGAACACCAGGTTGCCCAAGGGCACGCGGCGCGTATCGGCACTGGCGCCCAGGGTGGTCAACACCGCCAGCAGGCCGCTGCCCAGGTTAGCGCCCAGCACCAGGCCGAGCGCCATTTCGACCGGAATCACCTGGGTCGAGGCCAGCGTGGCGGTCAGCAGCACGATGGCCAAGCTGGAGTAACTGAGTACCGCCAACAGGGCGCCCAGGGTAATTTCTAGCAACAGATCGCTGCTCAGCGAGGCCAGCAATGCTTTAACGGCAGGCGCTTGCGTCAGCACGCTGGCCGATACCGTCACCAGGCGCAGCGCCAGCAGCATCAAGCCCAGGCCAATCAAAATGCGCCCCACACGCCCCACGGTGGTGGACTGGCGCGCAATAAACAGCACCACCCCCACCAGAATGAACAGCGGCGAGAGCCAGGACAGATCAAGCGAGAACACCACCGCCATCAGGCTGGTGCCAATGTCAGCGCCCAGCATCACGGCCAGGGCGGCGGTGAGGGTCATCAGGCCCTGTCCGACAAAGGAAGAAATGATCAGGGAGGTGGCGGTGCTGGACTGCAGCAGGGCGGTGACACCAATGCCCGAGAGCATGGCGTTGAAGCGGTTGCTGACACTTTGCGCCAGCACCCGGCGCAGGTTAGCGCCCAGCACGCGCAAGATGCCAGTGCGTACCAGTTGAGTGCCCCAGACCAGCAGGGCAATGGCTGCCAACAGGTTCAGTAAGTGCGTCAAGGGTGGGCTTTCTAGGTCAGGGTTGGCGTGATGACGGTATGAATTGACGCGGTGAATTAACGGCCGCGCTGCACGCGCCGTAACTCATCCAGAATCAGGCAGGCCGCGCCCAAGGTGATGGCGCTGTCGGCCAGGTTGAAGGCTGGAAAGTGCCAGCCCATCCAGTGGAAGTCGAGAAAGTCGACCACGTAGCCGTACATCAGGCGGTCAATCACATTGCCGATGGCGCCGCCCAGAATGCAGGCCATGGCAAAGGCGAACAATTTTTGTCCGCCGTGCGACTTGAGCATCCACACAATCAAGCCCGCTGCCGCAATACCAATAACGGTAAAGAACCAACGCTGCCAGCCCCCGGCGCCGGCCAGAAACGAGAAGGCGGCGCCGCTGTTGTGCACCCGTACCAGGTTGAAGAAACTGGTCACGGGCGTGCTGTGGCCCAGGTCGTAATAGCCGATGACCAAGACCTTGGTGAACTGGTCGGCGATCAGGATGATCAAGGCCAGTCCCAGCCACTGCAGCATGCCGCCGCCCGAGCGGCTCAGGCTGACGGAGGATTTGGGTGAGTTGCGGGCCATCAGGCAAAAGCCCGTTCTTCGCCAGCGCCAAAGAGGTTGCTGGTGCAACGTCCGCACAGGGTGGGGTGGGCGGCGTTGTGACCCACATCGTCGCGGTAGTGCCAGCAGCGTTCGCATTTAATGGCCGCTGAGGCACTGGCGCTCACCGCCATGGTCGCACCGGCCACCAACTCGATGGCCGAGGTGATGAACACAAACTTCAGGTCTTCGCCCAGGCTGCTCAGCAGCGTCAGGTCTGCCTCACCCAGCGTGAGCACCAGCTGGGCTTGCAGCGAAGAGCCCACTTGGCCGGCAGCACGCAGGGCCTCAATGTCTTTGTTCACCACGTCGCGAATCTCGCGGATGCGGTCCCACTTGCTCATCAGCGCCGGGTCCAGCGCCCCCAGCGAGGCGTAGGTGTCCATGAAGACGGAGTCTTTGGTGGCGGCAGGCGTTTTGCCTTCGGTGCCTAAAACAGTCCAAGCTTCCTCGGCCGTGAAGCTCAGGAAAGGCGCCATCAGGCGAACCAGTGTCTGGGTGATCTGCGACAGCGCCGTTTGCGCACTGCGCCGCGCCAGAGACTGGGGTGCGCTGGTGTAGAGCCGGTCTTTGAGAATGTCGAGGTAGAACGAGCCCAGGTCTTCGGAGCAATAAATTTGCAGCTTGGCCACCACCGGGTGAAATTCATACACCTCGTAGTGCGCCAGCACCTCGCTTTGCAGCTCGCTCAGGCGGCTCAGGGCGTAGCGGTCAATCTCCAGCAACTGCTCCGGTGGCACGGTGTGGGTGGCGGCGTCAAAGTCGCTGATATTAGCCATCAGAAATTTGAGCGTGTTGCGGATGCGGCGGTAGGTGTCCACCACGCGGGCCAGAATTTTTTCGTCACCGGCAATGTCGCCCGAGTAGTCGCTGGCAGCTACCCACAGGCGGATGATTTCGGCGCCCAGTTTCTTCGAGGTTTCCTGCGGGTCCACGCCGTTGCCCTGGCTCTTGCTCATCTTGTGGCCTTTGCTGTCCACCGTGAAGCCGTGGGTCAGAATGCCCAGGTAGGGCGCACGGTCGTACATGGCGCAGGCGGTGAGCAGGCTGGAGTGGAACCAGCCGCGGTGCTGGTCGTGGCCTTCCAAATACAGGTCGGCCTCGGGGCCGCTGGCGTGGCCGGCGCCGGGGTGCGAGCCTTTGAGCACAGTGGTGTGCGTGGTGCCGGAGTCAAACCAGACCTCCAGAATGTCGCTGCTCTTGGTGTAGTGCGCCGCATCGGCCGCACCCAGAATGTCTTCGGCGCTGACTTTGCTCCAGGCCTCCACGCCGCCGTGCTCAATCATGTCGGCGGCCTGGTCGATGATCGCCATGGTGCGCGGGTGCAGCTCGCCGCTGTCTTTGTGCAGAAAGAAGGGCAGGGGCACGCCCCAGCTGCGCTGACGGCTGATGCACCAGTCAGGGCGGCCGGCAATCATGTCGCGCAGGCGGGTTTTGCCGTTTTCTGGGTAGAAGGCGGTTTGCTCAATGGCATCGAGCGCCGTCTGGCGCAGGGTTTTGGGCGCCTTGTCTTGGGTGAACACGCCCTCGCCTTCGTCCATGCGAATGAACCACTGGGCGGCTGCGCGGTAGATCACTGGCGTTTTGTGGCGCCAGCAATGCGGGTAGCTGTGCACGATGTCGGTGGTGCAGAACAGGCGGCCGGCGTCGCGCAGCGCATCGATGATGACGGGGCAGGCTTTCCAGATGTGCTGACCGCCAAACAAAGGCAGCTCAGGGGCGTAGGCACCGTTGCCCTGCACCGGATTCAGAATGTCGTCGTAGGCCATGCCGTGCGCCACGCAGGAGTTGAAATCTTCTACGCCGTAAGCGGGGGCCGAATGAACCAGGCCGGTGCCGTCGTCGGCGGTGGCGTAGTCGGCCAGGTAAATTGGGCTCAGGCGGTCGTAGCCGGCGTCCACATGGGCGAGGGGGTGTTTGAAGTTCAAGCCGCCCAGGTTTTTACCCTGGGTCGTGGCCAGCACGCTGCCGGCCAGCGCATAGCGCTCCAGGCACTTTTCCACCAGACTTTCGGCCAGCACCAGCAGGCCGCGCGCGGTGTCGACCAGGCTGTAATTGAGCTCGGGGTTGAGGTTCAGTGCCTGGTTGGCGGGAATGGTCCAGGCGGTGGTGGTCCAGATCACGGCAAAGGCGTCTTTGTTCAGCTTGGGCAGGCCAAAGGCGCTGGCAAGTTGGTCCGGTTCGGCGCATAAAAAGCCCACGTCCAGCGTTTGTGATTTTTTGTCGGCGTATTCAATCTCGAACTCGGCCAGCGACGAGCCGCAGTCAAAACACCAGTACACCGGCTTCAAGCCACGGTAGACAAAACCCCGCTCCACCACGCGTTTGAAGGCGCGCAGTTCTTCGGCTTCGTTCTTGAAGTCCATGGTGCGGTAGGGGTGGTCCCAGTCGCCCAGCACACCCAGGCGCTTGAAGTCGGCGCGTTGCAGGTCAATCTGCTCGGTGGCAAAGGCGCGGCTCTTGGCCTGCATGTCATCGCGGGCCAGTTTGCGGCCAAACTTTTTCTCGATGGCGTTCTCAATGGGCAAACCGTGGCAGTCCCAGCCCGGAATGTAGGCGGCATCCATGCCCTTGAGCTGGCGCGCCTTGACGATCATGTCTTTGAGAATCTTGTTGACGGCGTGGCCCATGTGGATCTGGCCGTTGGCATAGGGCGGGCCGTCGTGCAGCACAAACTTGGGCGCTCCGGCGCGTGACGCACGCAGGCGCTGGTACAAGCCTTGGTCTTCCCAGGCCTTGACCCAGCCCGGCTCGCGTTTGGGCAGGTCGCCGCGCATGGGAAACGGGGTGTCGGGAAGGTTCAGGGTGCTGCGGTAATCAACTTTGTCAGACATGGCCAACTCTCAGAGGGAGTAATTCAAGGAAGCAAACCGGGCACTGGGTAAGTGCTGTGGGCGGTCCGCCGTAAAACGTGGGGGACAGACGCGGGGCCAGGTGCGCGGGGCGGGCCCCATCAAATTCGGGCCACCTGCGGCGCGTGGGCCAAGAGCCAGTGGCGCGCATCGGTGCAGTCCTGGTTGATGCCTTTGATCAAGGCGTCCAGGCCGTCGTATTTCAGCTCGTCGTGTAGTTTGTGCAGAAGTTCCACGCGAACGATTTTACCGTAGGCCCCCTCGGGGCCCAGATCGGCGGGCCAGTCCAGGCAATGGGTTTCCAGCAGCACGCGTCCGCCATTGACATCGGAGGCGTCCAGCGACGGGCGCACGCCCAGGTTGGCCACGCCCGCCAGGGGCTGCTCGGTCAGGCCGTGCACCAGCACCACAAAGATGCCGCCAGCGGCCGGATGCCAGTGTTTGAAGCGCAGGTTGAGCGTTTTGAAGCCCAGCTCGCGTCCGAGTTTGCGGCCATGCACCACGTGGCCCGAGATGCGGTAGGGCCGGCCCAAAAGGCGTGTGGTGTCGTCCAGGCGCCCCTGCGCCAGGGCCTCCCGCACGGCAGAGCTGGAAACGCGCAGGCCGTGCACCTCGTAGCTGTTCATGCGCGCCACGTCAAAGCCCTGGGTGACACCTGCGGCGTCGAGCATGGCGTAGTCGCCCGCGCGGCGGCTGCCAAAGCGGAAGTCGTCGCCCACCAACACATAACGGGCGCCCAGGCCGTCTACCAGCACCTGGTCAATAAAGTCCTGCGGGCTCAGGGCGGCCAGCCGGGCGTCAAAGGGCAGCACCACGGTTTGGTCCACGCCGCAGTGGGCCAGGTCGGTCAGTTTGTCGCGCAGGGTGCCGATGCGGGCCGGCGCCAGTTCGGGGTTGTGGGACAGGGCTGCGAAGTAGTCGCGCGGGTGCGGCTCGAAGGTCAGCACGCAACTGGGCACGCCGCGCTGGGCAGCTTCGCTGCGCAGCAGGGCCAGCATGGCTTGGTGGCCCCGGTGCACACCGTCAAAGTTGCCAATGGTGAGGGCGCAGGCAGGCGCCACGCCTGGGTGCTTGAATCCTCGGAAAACCTTCATGTGTTTGCTTACTTTGGCTGGTTGACGTTGACAAGGCTGCCCTGCCTTTGCCAGGCAGGATTAAAGCAATGAAACGTCACAAAAAGGGTGTATTGTGTCGCAGTGGCCGGGAAACACGGATTTCTCGGGTGACCCATGATGAATGCATTTCGTGTCAGTGGTTTCTTAACGTGTGGGGGACGGGGCTTGCAGCCAGGCTGCAAGTGGCCTTACCGCCATGTTGCAGATGTTCCAGGAGGCGTGTTTTGAAAGTCTTGAAGTTGTCAGCACAAGGTCTACCCCAGTCATGGATATCGCTGGAGCAGGCCGTGACCCACTATGCCGCCGAGGAGGTGCGCTGGGAAATGGGCGCTCAGGTGGCGGTGTTCCATGGTGGGCACAACGCCATTACCGGCAAGCAATCCATCATTACCGTCAGCAGCATTATTGGTACCAAGGGCGTGCCCAGCATCAACCCCTTCAACCTGAAGCCAGGCCTGACCAACGGCAAGTTGTTTATTCGTGATCGCAACGTGTGTGCCTACTGTGGCGACCACTTTGTAGAAGAAGACCTGACGCGCGAACACATCATTCCGTTTGCACAAAACGGCATCGACAACTGGATGAACGTCGTCACCGCCTGCCGCCCCTGCAACCACCGCAAGAGCCACCGCACGCCGGAGCAGGCCCATATGCCGCTGCTCTACGCGCCCTATGTGCCCAGCTTGTGGGAAGACTTTATTTTGCGCAACCGCCGCATTCTGGCCGACCAGATGGAATTTTTAATGGCGCATGTGCCCAAGTCGTCGCGCTTGTTAATTTGAGATTTGAAGAGCCTTGGCCAAGTGTCCAGGGCCAATAGAGCAAGAAGGCGATACCGGCGCCCGATCCGGTGTGAATAAAAACCATGAGTTCAGGGAGAGAAAAATGATTGATGTTTCCAGGCGGCGCTATGCCGCCCATTTGGCCTGGCTGGCTGCCAGTGTTTATGGCGTCTTACCGGCAAGGGCCGCCAGCGCTGCTGCTGCCGCCCCGGTTCCCGCTAACGTGCCCCCGGCCCTCATGCTGGGCAAGAACTGGCAAAGCGGGTTGGACCCCACCGCCTTTTTAGTGAGTGAGAAATTCGATGGCGTGCGTGCGCTGTGGGATGGGCATCGTCTGCTGTTTCGCAGCGGCCGCCCGATTGCAGCACCCGCCTGGTTCACGCAGGCCTTGCCCGCCACGTCGCTGGACGGCGAGCTGTGGCTGGGGCGCGGGCAGTTTGACCGGGGCTCTGGCATCGTGCGGCGCAGCATGCCCGTGGACGCCGAGTGGCGCGAGCTGCGTTACATGGTTTTTGATCTACCCGGTCAGTCTGCCCCCTTTGCTGAGCGGGTCTTGCAGATGGAGGTCACCGTGCAGGCGGCGGGCCTGGCCTGGCTGCAAGTGGTGCCGCAATCACGCATCAGCAGTTCGCTTGAATTGCAAAAGCAGCTGCGTCAACTGACCCGGGACGGTGCCGAAGGCCTGGTGCTGCATCGCCAGGATGCCCTGTGGGTACCGGGCCGAAGCGATGCCCTGCGCAAGCTCAAAACCGTACCCGATGAAGACGGCCAGGTGGTGGGCGTGCAAGCCGGTCAGGGCCGACACGCCGGGCGCATGGGCGCGCTGCTGCTGGAACTGGCCAACGGCCAGCGTTTTGCGCTGGGCACCGGTTTTTCAGATGCGCTGAGAGAGGCGCCACCTCCGGTGGGCGCCTGGGTGACCTACCGCTACCGCGGCCGCACCCCTGCAGGCTTGCCGCGCTTTGCCAGCTTTTTAAGGCTGACAGAAGCGCCTTAGCAAGGCAAATTACTTAGGCGAACACGCCGGCGGTGTCTTGCATATGGCTTGAAACTTCACCCAGGTGGTGCAAGCTGTCGCCAAAGGTCAATTCCATTTGCGTGAGGCATTTGAAGTAATGGCTGACGATGTATTCGTCAGTCATGGCAATGCCGCCGTGCAGTTGCACCGCTTGCTGGCCCACGTAGCGCATGGACTGGCCGCATTGGTACTTGGCGCGGGCCATGGCTGCGCGACGCTCGGGCGCTGGCGCATTGAGTTTGAGGGACGCGTAGTAGCTCATGGAACGGGCCAGCTCCAGTTGCATCTTCATGTCCGCCGCACGGTGGCGCAGCGCCTGAAAGCTGCTGATGACCACACCAAACTGCTTGCGCGTGTTCAGGTACTCGGCCGTGATGGCCATGGTTTTGTCCATGACCCCCACCGCTTCAGCGCACAGGGCGGCAATACCAATATCTACGGCGTGGTCCAGCGCGGTCTGGCCGTCCAGCGTGATCAAGGTGGCGGGTGCGCCTTGGCAGACCACTTCCGCGGCGCGGCCTCCGTCTTGCGTGCCATAGCCTCGGGTGCTGACCCCCGTGGCCGTGCGCTCCACCAGAAACAGTGCCAGGCGGCCGCTGACGTTGGCGGGCACCAAAAAAGCATCGGCATGGTCGCCGACAGGCACTACGCTTTTGCTGGCCTGCACGGTCCAGCCGGCTGCAGTTTGCGTGGCAGTGGCCTCGCACACTTCTGTGCGGTAGCGGGCAGCGCGCTCTTGGTGCGCCAGCACCACCAGGGCTTCACCACTGGCGATGCGCGCCAGCCAGGCAGCTTGCACGGTTTGGGGGGCGTAGCCATTGATAACCGCACCGGCCATTAGGCTTTGCGCCAGCGGCTCCAGCACAATGCCGCGGCCCAGCTCTTCCATGGCCACCATGCCTTCGACCGGCCCCATGCCCAGACCGCCTTGGTCTTCGGCAATGTAGAGGCCGCACAGGCCCAACTCGGCCATTTCATTGAAGCGCTCACGCGAGAAGCCACCGGCCTTGGCGGCCGCGCGGCGGCGGTCAAAGCTGTAGCCCTTGTCTACCCATTTGCGTACTGCATCGCGCAGTTGTTCCTGGTCGTCAGAAAAATCGAAATTCATGCGGTGCTCCTGTTTAGCCCAGAACGGTTTGGGCCACGATATTGCGCTGCACTTCGTTGCTGCCGCCGTAAATCGTGGTTTTGCGTAGGTTGAAGTAGGTGGACGCCAGCGGCGCGCACCAAGCGGCACCGCCTGCGCTGTCGCCTTGCCAGCCGGCTTCCATGGCTTCGTGGATCAAAGGCACAGCAAAAGGACCTGCGGCGAGCATCATCAGTTCGCTGTAGCGCTGCTGTATTTCGCTGCCGCGAATCTTCAGCAGGCCCGCAATGTCAAGCGACTGCTTGCCCGATTTTTCGCCCGCCAACACGCGCAACACCATCATCTCCAGCGCCACGACATCGACTTCCAGCTTGGCAATCTCGTCGCGAAAACGGGTGTCGGTGTAGACCCCTTCGGCCTTGGCAATGCGTTTGAGGCGCTCTAACTCGCGCTTGGCCCGGTTGACATCGGCGATGTTGGTGCGTTCGTGGCTCAAGAGGTGCTTGGCGTAAGTCCAGCCCTTGTTTTCTTCGCCAACCAGGTTCTCGACCGGCACTTCGACGTTGTCGAAAAATACTTCGTTGACTTCGGGTTCGCCGTCCATCAGCACGATGGGGCGCACGGTGACGCCGGGCGACTTCATGTCGATCAGCAAAAAGCTGATGCCGGTTTGGGGCTTGCCTTCGTTGCTGGTGCGCACCAGGCAAAAAATCCATTCGCCGTACTGGCCCAGTGTGGTCCAGGTTTTTTGGCCGTTGACGATGTATTTATTGCCCACGCGCTCGGCTTTGGATTTGACCGAGGCCAGGTCTGAGCCGGAGCCTGGTTCGCTGTAGCCCTGGCTCCACCAGACGTCGCCGCTGGCAATGCCGGGCAAGAAGCGCTGTTGTTGCTCTGCATTGCCAAAGGCCATGATGACGGGCGCCACCATCACCGGGCCAAACGGCACCACACGCGGCGCACCGGCCAGTGCGCATTCTTCTTCAAACAGGTGTTTTTGAATCGAGTTCCAGCCAGGGCCGCCAAAGGCGGTGGGCCAGCCGTGGCCGAGCCAGCCTTTCTTGCCCAGAATTTTGGCCCAGTGCTGCAGGTCTTCACGGCTCAGGCGCAGGGCGTTGTGCACCTTGTGTGAAATGTCGGCGGGCAAGTTGGCGTGCACCCAGGCACGAATGTCTTCTCTGAATGTCTGTTCTTCGGGGGTAAAGGCCAAATCCATAACTGCTTCTCCAATTGGTGACGGGTTTTTAGCACGGTCGTTCGTTTATACCTGTCCAGGTGGCGACAAGCCCAGCTCAGCGCACAAAAAAGTCACGGTCTGGCGGAGTTGTGTCACCTCGGTTTCCAGTTGTTGCAAGCGCTGGTGCGTGCTGGCGGACGCGCTGGCATCGGGGCTGCTGTCACTTCTGTGGCTTGTGTCGCTTGTTTCATGGCTAACAGGGCCGCTCAGCAGATGCGCCCAGCGCTGCTCACGCGCGCCGGGGCTGCGCGCCAGTTTGACCACCAGCGGGCCGCCTTTTTCAGGCGAACGGTCTTGCAGCTCTTCCAGAAAGCCTTCGACCGACGAGATGTCGGCAAACTTGTACCAGCGCTCGGTGTTCAGGCGCAGTTCAGCGGCCGTTTGGGGGCCGCGCAACATGAGCAGGCCCAGCAGCACGGCGGCTTGTTCAAACACGCCCAGGCCGCGCTGCGCCTGGTGCTCGTAGCGGGTGCTACGCCCACCACTGTTCTCCCGCACAAGCTGCAAGGCTTTGAGGCGGTCCAGCGCGCTGGCTACTTGGGCTTCATCAAGCTCCATCAAGGGCTCACGGCTGGTTTTTTGGTTGCAACCCAGCAGCAGGCTGTTGAGCGTGAGCGGGTAGCTGTCGGGTACGGTGCGCGCTTTTTCCATCAGTGTGGCGAGCACGCGGGCCTCAATGGGCGTCAGGGTCAGGGTCATAATTCGATCAGGTATGAAAAACATCGTTATTTTGATCTCAGGCGGTGGCTCCAACATGGCAGCCATCGTGAAAACCGCACAGCGCGAAGACTGGGCCGCCCGTTACGGCGCCCGCGTGGCCGCTGTCATCAGCAACAAAGCCAGCGCCGCAGGTCTGGTGTTTGCGCGTGAGCAGGGCATTCCCACCCACACGCTGGACCACAAAACTTTTGCCTCGCGCGAAGCGTTTGACGCAGCCCTGGCGCAGCTGATTGCGCCGTTTGACCTGCCGGGTCAGCCGGCGCTGGTGGTGCTGGCGGGCTTTATGCGTATCTTGACGCCGGGTTTCACTGGCCAATTTCAGGGCCGTTTGCTCAATATTCACCCGTCGCTGTTGCCGGCCTTTGCAGGTTTGCACACCCATCAACGGGCCATTGAGGCTGGTTGCCAAGTGGCGGGTGTCACCGTGCACCAGGTGACGGCGGAGTTGGACCACGGGCCCATCCTGGCGCAAGCCGTGGTGCCGGTGCTGGTGGGCGACACGGCCGAGGTGCTGGCGGCGCGCGTGCTCACGCAAGAGCATTTGATTTATCCGCGCGCCATTGCACGCTGGCTACAAAATAACTAGCGTTCAGGGGTTCAGACGCTCAATCCGAAACCCAGGTGAAGCGCGGCTGGCGCACACCGTCAATCTCCACCTCTTCTTGAAACATGGCGGCGGGGCGCACCCACAGGCCTTGCTCGCCGTAAAGCGCGCGGTACAAGGTCATAGGTTCCAGCGTTTCACTGTGGCGCACCGTGCCCAACACTTCATAGGGCAGGTTCTTGTAATGGCGGTACTTGCCCTTGCGGGTCTCAAGCAGCGGGGGGAGGGGTTCATCAGACATGGGACAATCCTAGCCTATGCACCCAAAAGCCCTGCTCGACGCCTGTTCTGAACTCGTCCGACTCACTCTCAAATTTGACCACCCCGCAGACGCCATCGTGTCGCGGTTTTTTCGCGACAACCGGGGCCTGGGGCCTCGCGAGCGAGCCACCCTGGCCGAGACGGTGTACACCGTGTTGCGCAAAAAACAGTTGTTTGACCACTACGCGCCGTCGGGCAGCGGCCCCAAAGAGCGCCGCCTGGCCATTCTGGGCTTTTACGGCCCCGGTGACTTCCTGCGCAGCGCCCTGACGGACCAAGAGAAAAACTGGCTTGACCAGTGCGAGAAAGTGAATGTGGCCGATTTGATGGAGCGCCATCGCCACAACCTGCCGGAGTGGCTGGTGCAGCCGCTCAAAGACCAGTTGGGCGACGAATTCTGGCCGCTGGTGGAGAGCTTCAACCTGGGCGCCGGACTGGACTTGCGCGTGAACGCGCTCAATTCAAAGCGCGCCGATGTGCAAAAAGAGCTGGCCCAGCTCGGCATCAAGGCCCTGCCCACACCGTATTCACCGCTGGGTCTGCGCATTGCCGGCAAACCGGCTTTGAACAAAACCGAGGCTTTCACCCGTGGCGCCTTCGAGGTGCAGGACGAGGGCTCGCAACTGCTGGCCATGCTGCTTGACGCCAAGCGCGGCGAGATGGTGGTGGACTTTTGCGCCGGTGCCGGCGGCAAGACCCTGGCCATTGGTGCCGCCATGCGCAGCACTGGCCGGCTGTATGCGTTTGATACCTCGGGCCACCGTCTGGACGCCCTGAAGCCCCGGCTGGCGCGCAGTGGTTTGTCCAATGTGCACCCGGCCGCCATTGCCCATGAGCGCGATGACCGCGTCAAGCGTCTGTCGGGCAAGATTGACCGTGTGCTGGTGGATGCGCCCTGTTCGGGTTTGGGCACCTTGCGCCGCAACCCCGACCTGAAATGGCGGCAAAACATGCAGGCGGTAGATGAAATGACGGTCAAGCAAACCGCTATTTTGCAAAGTGCCGCCCGCTTGCTGAAATCGGGTGGCCGCCTGGTCTATGCCACTTGCAGTGTGCTGCCGCAAGAAAACGAGGCCATTGCGCAGGCCTTCTCCGCCGCCAACCCTGACTTTATGCCACTCGAGGCGGGTGACGTGCTGGCTGGCCTGAAAGTGGAAAGTGCTGCTAGCTTGTGCAGCGGCGGCGAAGGCGGCCAGCGCTATTTGCGCTTGTGGCCCCACCGGCACAAGACCGACGGCTTTTTTGCCGCCGTCTGGCAAAAGAACTGATGTGTCTCAAGTTTGGGCTTGAACAATAAATGGCAAGTTGGCGCAGGTCGGGCGACAGCGCTAAAAGCCTTAAACTACCCACTTCTTGGTATGCACTTACCCAGTAATTCATTAGATTACTTGAGATCACCTCAGATCACCTCAGATCAACTTAGAGACATAAAGACGCCATGACAATGTTGTTACCTGACTCGGCTGTGTTGAACGCCACCTTGGAGTGGTTGTCTTACGGTGTTTGGAACTTGGCCTGGTGGCAGACCGTGCTGGTTACGCTGGCCATGACGCACATCGCCATGATCAGCGTCACGATTTATCTGCACCGGCATCAAGCCCACCGTGCACTCGATTTACACCCGATTCCTGCGCATTTTTTCCGCTTCTGGCTTTGGCTCACTACCGGGCAAGTCACCAAAGAGTGGACGGCCGTGCACCGCAAGCACCACGCCAAGTGCGAGCAGGCAGAAGATCCGCACAGCCCGCATGTGTACGGCATCAAGAAAGTGCTGCTGGAGGGGGCTGAGCTCTACCGGATTGAGTCCAAAAACATGGAAACCATGGCCCGTTATGGCCACGGCACACCGGACGACTGGATCGAGCGCAACCTCTACACCCGCTTCTCCTGGCAGGGCATTGGGTTGATGCTGGTCATCAATCTGGCCTTGTTTGGCGCAGCGGGCCTGTCCGTTTGGGCGGTGCAAATGGCTTGGACCCCCATCATGGCGGCCGGCATCATCAATGGCGCTGGGCACTACTGGGGTTACCGCAACTTTGAGGCGCCTGACGCCAGCACCAATGTTTCCCCCTGGGGCATCGTCATTGCGGGTGAAGAGTTGCACAACAACCACCACACCTACCCCACCTCGGCCAAGCTGTCAGTCAAACCCTACGAATTTGACATTGGCTGGATGTACATCACTCTCTTGAAGACCGCTGGACTGGCCACCGTGAAGAAGACGCCGCCCAAGCTGGCCTTTGGTGCCATCAGCCCCGTGGCCGATGACCAGACCCTGGAAGCCCTGATTTCCAACCGCTATGAAATCATGGCCGGTTACGCCAATGACATGCGCCGTGCCTTCAAAAGCGAAGTGGCGGCCATGAAACTGCGCGCCGATGCCACCGTCATCAAGACCGCCCAACGCTGGTTGCACCGCGACACCGACAAAGTGCCCGCTGCCGCCCTTGCGCAACTCGCCCTGGCCCGTGCCGCCTCCCCGGTGCTCGACAAAATGGTGGTCATGCGCGAAGAACTGCGGGCCTTGTGGCTCAACCGTTCGCAGACCCGCGAGCAAATGGCAGCCGACCTGCAAGGCTGGTGTCACCGCGCCGAAGCCAGCGGCATTGCAGGCTTGCAAGAGTTTTCCATTCGGCTGCGTGCCGCACGCGCCTGAGCGGCCGGGCGGTAAACGGCTAGAAGGCCGTTTGCCATAACCCATGAACACTCGATGAAGTGGCCCATGAAAAATGCCCGCAATTGCGGGCATT
>CAJCCO010000106.1 GCA_903960915.1 uncultured beta proteobacterium | reverse complement strand
GTCTAAGAAGTAACGGTCGTGGGTAATGGCCACCACGGTGCCGGGGTAGCGCTGCAAAAACTGCTCCAGCCAGTCCACCGATTCAGCGTCCAAGTGGTTGGTGGGCTCGTCGAGCAAGAGCATGTCGGGCTTGGACAGCAGCAAACGGCACAAGGCCACGCGGCGCTTTTCACCACCGGAGAGCAAGCCTACCTTGGCATCCCAGGGCGGCAGACGCAGGGCGTCGGCGGCTATCTCCAGCTGGTGCTCGGAATCGGTGCCGGCGCTGCCAATGATGGCTTCCATCTTGGCCTGCTCTTCAGCCAGCGCATCAAAATCGGCGTCTTCTTCGCCGTAAGCGGCGTAAATTTCTTCTAAGCGGGCTTTGGCTGTGAACACATCGCCCATGCCGGCTTCCACGCTTTCACGCACGGTCTGGTCGGGGTCCAACTGAGGTTCCTGCGGCAGGTAACCAATGTTCAGGCCCGCCATCGGCATGGCTTCACCTTCAAACTCTTTGTCCACACCGGCCATGATCTTGAGCAAGGTGGACTTGCCCGAGCCGTTGGTACCCAGCACGCCAATCTTGGCGCCGGGGAAGAAACTGAGGGAGATATCTTTGAGAATGAAGCGCTTGGGCGGGACAATCTTGCCGAGCCGGTTCATTGAGAAAACGTATTGAGCCATGGGTTGTACTTTCACTTTCGAAGCATTCGCGCCACACAGCGTGGCGGCGGGTAACGCGTGATTATCCCAGCTTCAAATGGAAGCTGCCTGGCTTGGTTCAGTCCTCAACCAGGACAGCAGAATCCAAATCTCCTGCAATTAGCTTAGCCGGGTCTTGAAACTTGTTTTCTCCCATGGCTAAGGTCAGGCCCAACATGCCCTTTTCTTGCCCCAGCTTTTCTAGCGCATAGCGATCGTGATCTAACAGGTCATCGCCGTAGTACACCAGCAGCGTGGGCTACGCATAGTCGGCGAGCACGATGCTGGCCTGGTTCTAAGGGGACTGGCTGTAAGGGGGCTGGCTGCGCTCGTCGGCCATTTTGAGGAACAGCAAATAGGTGAGCTGCTCCACATAGTCGCCATAGCTCATGCCATCGTCGCGCAGCACGCTGCAATAGTTCCAGAGCTTCTGGACAAGGGTGTGGGTGGTGGTGTTCATGGTTGATTCAAAGGCGGCAAAGCGCTCAATTTGTTGGCCACCAGCTGGCAAGCCGTGATCAGGTCGGTCACGAGTCGCGTATCGACTTCGAGCATGCCCTCGTACTCGCCGAGGTTGCGGGCATCGTGGCATTTGGAAAGCACCCGCCACACCTCTAGCCCCAGGCCCGCAAATTCTTTCATGTCAGGTGGCTCGGCACGCAATGGCTTGCCAGGACCCGCCAGATTTTCAAATGCTGAGGTCATGCTCTCCTCCGATCAGCCAAACCTTGGGCTGCGCCATGACGCGGGACACGAACGAGCCGCCCTCCTTCAGCCTTTTGGCGAAATCTTGCGTCGTGAAAATGTTCGGGTTGACCTCGCGACCCAGCAACTCGGTGGCGGCTTGCAGTGCCAGTATGGTGTCGCTAAAAGTCAAGGTATCGCTCACCAGCATCAGGTCGATGTCACTGCTGGCCGTGTCTTCCTTTTTGGCAACAGAGTCATACTCAAAAGCCGCCTTAATCTGCGTGGCCAATGGCGCCAGCGCAGCACGCAATGGTTCAGCCAGCCCCACGGTCTTACGCACTAAGCCGCACAACTCTTCATAAATGGGTGAAGCCGGGTTGGCTTGGTAATGCTTCTGGTTACCTACCGGTTTGACCGTGACAAGCCCACTTTGCGCTAGGCTCGCCAGCTCGCGCTGCACAGCACCCGAGCCCACGCCAGCCAGGTTGATCAACTCGGTGGCGTAAAAACTGCGCTCTGGCTGCCCAAACAGCAGGCCCAGCACGCGCTGCTGGGTGCCAGAAAACAATGCGTCTGCCAAGCTGCTGGTGCGTGGCGTTGTGGTGGTTTGGTTTTTTGAAGTACCCATTTTGGGCATTCTAATACCCAAAATGGGTATTTCGTAAATTTGTAGTCATGGGTGATCTCATAGCGGCGCCTCCCCCTGAGCACAGTAGGTTTGGCAAAACGCATCCAAGGCCATGATGGGGCACGAACTGGCCCGCTCAAACTCGGCGGCAATGGCCAGCAAATCGCGGTCGCCAGTCACCAGCACCTGCGCTTTGCCAGCTACCGCCAAGTGCATGAACGGCAAATCCAGCACATCGCGGCAATCTGGCACTGTGGGTGGCGGCTGCGGAATGCGCACGGTTTCGGCATACGGCAGGTAGTCGGCCAGCAACTCGTCTTGTTCAGCTGGCGACAAGCGGAACTTGGGGTAAGCCAACACCCGCACCAGCTCTTGCACCGTAGCTGTGCTGGCCAGCGGTAACACCAACCCGCGCTGCCAAGCCTGCCGCACCTGCCCAACTGCGCCACCGCGAAACACTAGAGCAGACAAGACCACGTTGGTGTCCAGCACCACGCGAACTGCGGCGCTCATGCTTTGGGCTTGGCCTTTTTGGCTGCCGCCTTCTTGGGCTTGGCGGGCGTCACGTCATAAGCCCCCGCAGACTCGTTGACCATGGCCGCAGCAACCGCAGGCGCTCTGGCCCACGCCACCGCAGCGGCCATGTCATCGTCTGTCAGATCCAACTCGGCCAATTTGGCGCGCACCGCATCGCCACGCTGAATGCGCACAGGCGTCAAGATGAGCTGCCCGCCACGGGCCTCCACATCAAAGTATTCGGTCGCCCCCACAGCCTGCGTCAAGCTCTTAGGCAAAGTGAGTTGGTTTTTAGAGGTGATTTTGGCAAGCATGCTCTTATCCAAAAGTAAGGAATCATTACTTTAGCCGATTTTAAGAGGGTGCGCAACGGGCGTCATGCCGAACCATCCCCCTGCAACACCTTGAGGCGCCAGCACGCCCACGTTGATCAGCGCTTGGCCAGCATGCATCGCTAACCTGTTGATTGTGTAAGACTGGAGTAGCCTGTTTCATGGGATATGCGTAAGGCGTTTATGAAATTACACATTCAGTACCCACGCTTCTCACGCTCTTTTCGCGTCTCGTCTTTGAGTTCCGCGTATATCGGGTCGTGATTCAGATAGCTGTCACGCTCGTAATCGTCAGAAGCATCAAGCCATACGAGAAACCACGGGAGCAAAAATATTAAGAGGGCAAGTTGAGCAATGTTTTCACTGGCTGACCTGCCCCCCCCTTTGGCCGTACCAATCAAATGGAAGCAGTCCAAAGTGTGAACCCTTGGTGGCGAGACAATAGCGGGCAGCGCCTGTTCCGTCCACTATCGGCTTTGAAAATCAGGGGGGTTGAAGTGTTTTCGGGAGGCTCCTAATTCTGCGCTAGGATTAAATGCTGAAAATGCCTTTGTGGCTGACAAAAGTGGGCTGACCATGGGGGCGTTTTGGCATTTGCGGGTGATAACATGGCCGACTTACTGTCGCTGGGCATCGCCTGTTAGGCGCGGTGGTCAATGGCTAAAACAGCGAAGAACAATAGATGACGCAGCAAGGTCCCATCCCGGTGATCGATTTGTTCGCTGGTCCGGGAGGGCTGGGCGAGGGGTTTACCTCATTGGTCGATGGCAACGGTCAACGCCGGTTCGCCGTCAAGGTGGCCATCGAAAAGGATCCTGTGGCTCACAGGACCCTTTCTCTTCGAGCCTTCTTTCGGCAATTCAAGCCCGGCGCCGTGCCGGAGTGCTACTACGACTATGTTCGCGGCAGGATCACGCGCGAGGAGCTCTTCGCTCACCCCGACGCCGTTGAAGCCGCTAAACAGGCCACATCCGAGGCGCAATGCGCTGAGATGGGCAAATCCCCCCAAGAAACCGAAAAGATCGACAAGTGGATCAAAGACGCGCTTGGCGGAGCCAGCGAGTGGGCGCTAATTGGCGGCCCACCGTGCCAAGCCTATTCGCTCGCCGGCAGGGCGCGCATGAGGCTCAAAGACACCGCCGCGTTTGAAAGCGACAAACGCCATTTCCTTTACACGGAATATCTGCGCATTATTCGCAAATTTGGGCCCACGGTCTTCGTGATGGAAAACGTGAAGGGGATGTTGACCTCCCAGCACGGCGGCTCCCCGATATTTGATCGGATACTGAGCGACCTGACATCTCCTGGCAACGGTCTGCATTATCAGATTCGCTCCATCGTTGTTGACAAAGAAGATCTTGAACCCAAGGACTTCGTCATCGAGGCGGAAAAGTTCGGCGTGCCTCAGCGAAGACACCGCGTCATTCTTTTTGGAATTCGCTCCGACATCGCGACCGATTCAAGCGATCTTGGCAGGAAGCGCAGTCGCTTTCTTCTGACGCCCGTGGAGGAACAGATCACGGTCAAAAAGGCACTGTCTGGGCTTCCGCCACTGCGAAGCCGATTGTCCAAGGAGCCTGACTCGCACGGAGCCTGGCTCGCTGTTTTAAAGAAGGCGCCAATCAGCCTCAAAGGGTGGAAAACCATCACTCGGATGAAAATAGAATTTGCGATGGAGAGCGCTGTTGGCAGGGCGGCCTCCTACATGTCGGTGGGGCAACCCTTTGACCCCCAAAGGATTGCGCTGGACCCCACGCTGCCGCAAGAGTTCCAAACATGGATACATGATCCGAAGCTGGGCGGTGTATTGCAGCATCAAACTCGGAGCCACATGCGCTCTGATCTTCATCGCTACATGTTCGCGTCGTGCTTTGCCATGGCCAATGACTATTCGCCAAAGCTCAATATTTTTCCGCCGAAATTGCGCCCCGCGCATGAAAACATTGATGACGAAAGCATCCCGTTCACAGATCGCTTTCGGGTGCAGTTGGCGAATGAGCCTTCGACGACGGTTGTGTCCCACATCTCCAAAGATGGCCACTACTACATCCATCACGATCCAGCTCAGTGCCGTAGCTTGACGGTCAGGGAGGCGGCCCGTTTGCAAACCTTTCCCGACAACTACTTCTTTGAAGGCAATAAGACGCAGCAATATCACCAAATCGGCAACGCGGTGCCGCCCTATTTGGCGCGCAAGATTGCCGAAGTGGTCAACGATTTCATTCGTTCGTCACGCCGTAAACCGGCTGTGTATTGAGTCTTGGGAGCGCGGTGGCGAATTTGCAGCTAGATCAACAAGCCAATGTTGACCACATCATTTGTTGTGAGGTCCGCGCGTTCTCGTCATTGAGCTCCAAAGTGTAAATGGCGTCACCTACGGGCGAATCGCGTTACGCACTTCCTAGCGGCGTCCAACACCGCTTCATCCGAAAATTCCAAGCCGCTTTCAATCTCGACATCATCCTTGAACACAGACCATTCGACGCCTTCGCGATACGGATACCGATTGGGCTCAATGAAAATCCTATGCCCAGAGTAAGCATCTCCATAACGGTGCCCGTCGTTTTTATTGAGCCTTCGACCATGTTCTCGCTTCGAGCAAAGAAAGTCAAAGAAAGTCAAAGAAAGTCAAATAATACTTTAGGCTGGTTCGAATTTGGCCGTAACCCGCTGTGCAATGCGGACGCCTGGGTGTCTCATTTAGGCCCATCGGACATCAGACTGGAGATTTCGCCGCAAGCGTCGGAGCCTTGGATCCATTGGACCAAGGATTCGCGCAACATAGGCAAGGCCTCGACATTGCGTGTGGAGCACTCCCAGACCATTAATACCCGCCATCCATTGGAGATCAACGCGCAGATAGCTCTTCGATCGCGCTCGACATTACCAGCGAGCTTGGTCCTCCAAAACTCCGGACGCGACGCGGGCAACTTTGCGTATTTGCAATGGGCGTGCATATGCCAAAAGCAACCATGGACAAAAATAGCCACTTTCCTGTCAGGCAGAACCACATCGGGAGCGCCAGGAAGGTCTTTCCGGTGAAGGCCGAACCGATACCCTGCCTCAAAGAAAATCTTGCGAACAAGCAGCTCGGGCCACGTGTTCTTGCCTCTGATGCCCGACATCATCCGACTTCGAACGGATGTGGATACGACGTCGGTCATGGAAGTGAGTTGCAGCAAGAGTCCACGCCGCGAAAACTTACTTGTATTTAACCTCGGGAATGCCGACGGCTATGGGCGTGTATTTCGCCCCGAGTATCACCTCGCGGCATTCGGCCTTCTTCGCCCACTCTGACAACAAACGCCCATCGGCCGACCCAAGAAGGTTGTTGTTGACCTCATGGGCCCAGGTCTCAATCTGCGCCATGAGCTCCTTTGACACGGCTTGCCGGTTCCAAATGCGCATCAAGTCAAGGCGGTCTCCCAACCGATCAGACAGCAACGAGACGACGTAAATCGCCACATTGACCTGTCCGGCTCGAAACATGGGGCGCACCAGCTTGTGGGTATCGCGGAAAATTTTGGCTTTGGCGACCATCAGCTTGTAGTCCTCTTTCGAAGGGATTTTGTTGGCCGATTCATCGCTGGACAACTCATCCATGAATCGCATGAAGTTCTTCTGGTCTCCCATGCTGACAATGTCAGGCTTCTTGTCCCATGCGTTGATGTATTTGGCCAAATCGGTCTTGGTGATCTTGCGCGCGGGCGGGATTGCCTCCTTCAAGGCTTTTAGCCTGGCCGGCGTGGTGCCGTCGCGCGTGAGCATGGTGTTGTAGCTTCCGGCGGCTCTCTCATAAAACCAACGCGAAACGCCGTCGGGGCAATAGACCGACAAGGAGAGCCGCTCCACTTCAATGTGGAACGGCTTGTTCGCCGACAAGTCCGATTGGCGCACCGCGTTTTGACTATTGGCGTATCTTGAAATATCGGAGACAAGCGCTTCCTCTTTGGCGGGATCTTGCTCCTTCATCACGATGATTTTTGCAGGCACGCGCACGCGGCCAAGATCAGCGTCGGGAAACTTTCGCTTGGTGAAGTAGATGGACGCGGTGGTTTGCCCGCCGTTGACGATCTGCAGGCCCTTGATCCATGAAATGCCAATGCCGCCGTCAGCCGTCTTTCCGAAATGGATCTCGTCGGCGACGATCACAATCCCGTTGTTGTAGGCCATGAAACGTCCTGGATCAGTTCGGATCGTGTTCTGTATGCCTTGGTTAACGCCTTTGCCTTTGACGCTCAGAAATGAGCGCACGTTGGCTTCAAGCAACCGAGCACCAAACTTCTCATAAAGCAGCCTCAAAGCTTCCCCGGGAAATGCGGCCAAAGCGTAGCCATAGTCCTCGCCCTCTCCTGGGACGAAGATGCATGGAAGGGCGGAGCCCGACACCTCGTTGAAGTCCACGATCAGCTCATCGCGAGGCTTCCCCTCCGACAAATGGCGATGAAGGCGCTGAATATCCATGACCTCAAGGCGCACGGCCTTGCCGCCAATCTCGCGCGTCTTGAAGCTCTTGGAGCGAGCGACCTTGTCGGTGATGACGTAGACGCGAATTTGTTCGAGATCGTTGTAGACCGCCTGGATAATTTCCGCCAGCGACCGTATTTCGGCGGATGGGTCCAGCTTGCTGGCCATCTTGCCTTCGGCGCACAGGGTCAAAAAGCGCAAGCATTGTTCGACGGCCGTCTTGGTTTCGGAGTCGGAGATGGGGGTCAGCGAGTCAACGCCTCCATACAGGCTCACGAAAAGATCAAGCTGATCTTGCTCGTCGGATATCGCGTATCCGCTAAGACGCAAATTGGCGTTGCCAATCTTGGCGTCGAAGTTGCATTCGTTGGGTTCGAATGTCATGCCTATGTCGGCCATGTGGCGCGTGACGATGTCCAAAAACGCCAACTCGGCAAAAGGGGACCCGCCTAGCATTTGCGCTCGGACATTGGCCTGCGTCTCCGAAAGAAAATCAATCAATTCCATGGCTAAATTACTCCCAATCTTTTTAATGCTTGGTCCGTCGCGATGTTTTCGCCGGACACTTTGTCTAGATCAATTTCATACATGGCTCGCCGGACGCCAACGGGCACATTTCCACTGGTGAGCCTTGGAAAGCTTTCGTCGACTTCGATGATGCGCACGCCGGCCAAATCAAATCGACGCGCATATTTATCGGCATGTGCGTCGAAATAGCCGGCGGCCAAGAGTCGCTCTGACAGTAGGCTTTCAGCCTCGGCATCACCTTGGATCATTTTTCGAAATGCTTCCACGAACTCAGACAATGATTGGCCATGGGCGACCTGCCGAAGTCGAACGCCGGATAGGAACAATGGCTGCCGCGTCGAGGTGTCCAGCTGTTCAAGCGATCCAATTTTTGCGGGGAAGCCCAATGGAGACAAGGTCGCTTTGACTTCTATGGCGCCGCTGCCAATGATGAAGTCCTGAATGCCGTCGAACGGTCCCACCCAGGCTTCAAAGGCGATAGCGGCCGGGACGCCCGATTCAAAGATGGATTGGAGCATGCACAGCTCCCCGACAAGGCCAATTTCCGCCTCTGGGCTTAAAGTCTGAACGCCCTTGCGCATGAACTCTTGCCATGCGCGAATGCGGCCTAAAAAGATGCGCAAGAGTCTGGTCTCGCCGGCGTGGGGTTCCGCCCGCATCGCGCCCATCACATCGCTCACCATCGAGATGAATAGTTCGACGCTTCCCGTGGGTTTTCGAGTGAGCGCGAGCCAAGCCTTGCCATCGTTGTTGGGCTCAACCCGCGCAACGGAGAAGCCCTGCGCCTCTGGCAGTTTGTCAGACGGCGCCACCAGGTTCGATGAGAAATGCGCGAGCAGCGCCTCTTCCTTGCCGGGAAAAAGAACGCCTGCGGCAAGCGCGCAAGGGCCAACCGCCGCAATATGGATGGTCCGCCAGCCGGACGAATCCGTGGCGGTCGCCAATGAGCTCCATGCAAGCGCGATATCGTCAATCTGCTGGGCCATATTCTTGTGTCCATGTAAGGTGATCGACTGCATATTCGACTTTGACGCCGGAGTCGCTGTACGGGAAGCTCACGCCGAAAGCCATGACGGGAGATGTCCGTTCGCCAAATACGCTAGGCCCCGCCTGTTGCGGGTCCAGGGGATACAGCAACAAGAGTCCGCGCGTGGGCGCTGGAGCCACGCCTTCGCAGCCGCGCCCGCGGATATAGCGAATAGCAGGGCCGTTTGGGGTCTCAGGAGGATTAGGCTTCACACCGTCTTTTTGACGGGCGGGATCTGGCTTCCATGCGCGTTGCGTCCGGTCCAATGCGGCCGTCCAAGCGGTGTCGTCCAAGTCGATGGCCTCGTCGCGAGGCGAAAGCAGTCGCCCGATAGAGTATCCGTCGGAAATTTCCATATCGGCCGCGCGCTTGGACATGGCGTTGATGGTTAGGCCACCTTTGAAAGTATGCGGTGCGCCAGATCCGCCACCAAGCAGAGCGACTGTCCATGAGGTGAGTTCACCTGTGGCTGCCATAGATCTGACGAAATCACGCAGCAACGCACTATTGACCTTTCTCGCCTTCGGGTGGGTGACAAATGTCTCGAAGAATTCGGCGATGGCCTCGCTGGAAACGTAATCCCAAAGAAAGCCCTTCCAGAGGTGGACAACGTCTCCTCGTTTGCGCTTTGGGTCGATTTCCGAAACGGGCCCACATGCTGCGATCAGCTTATTGGCGGTGTCGAGGTTCTTGTCGAGGATGGCGGCGTCTCGGTACATCGAGACGGTTTCGAGCAGCTCGCCGCTAAACGAGAGCTGCAAATTCTTGGCGGTCCGCATCTTCAATGGCGAAGTCACCAGCAGGACAGGATGGGATTGGACGCGCAAGCCGTAATCGCGAGGTGTCGCTCCACTTTCAGCCATCGCCTCAAATTCTTCTCGAAGCTCTTCGGACGCGTCGGTAATATGGCCAAACCACTCGACGAGCTCCTCCGTGGTGTAAAGCCGGCACAGGTCGACATAGCCAGGACGATATCCAAACCATCGGCCCATTTGCATGAGCGTGTCATACATCTTGGTCGTGCGCACGAAATAGCTGGTGCAAAGCCCCTCCAAGGTGAGTCCCCGTGCAAGCTTGTCGCCACCGATGGCGATGACTTTGAGCCCTTTGCCACCCTCGGAGTAATCCAAAGCGTCCTTCGCGGTTCCATTGATCATCCGGACATCAATGTCAGAGAGAGCGTCGGGCAGCGCCGCGAGGACATCCCTCCACAAAGGTGGGCTCCCAATGTCTTCGGTCTCTCGGAGCCTCTGCGCGATTTCAATCGAAGTGGGAACAAAGTCGTTTTCCCATAGCTCTTGAAGTTCATCAATAAGGGCTTGGTCGTTTCCGCGCGTAATGCGCTGCTTCATTTTCTTGACCAAGTCTTCGATTTGCCGGTGAACTTCCTTTTGAACCATGGTGAAGCGCGTCACGTGGACCAACATGGAGGAGTGTTTCAAGCCTTGGCCGCGAACAGTGCGCGCCGCGCAGGCGAGCGCGAATGAATACACAGCCTCCTTCAGCGACGGTGGAAGGATGTCCTGTCCCATATGGGATGGCGTGTGAAGCTTGTTGTGCTTAGGCGGCATCCAGCCTTCGCGCAGGTCAGCGCTGACATGGTCATTGAAGATGCGCGAAAGGGGGAGGCCGCCAGCCCGACCTTCGGGAATGCGCAGGCCAAAGACCCGCGCCGGGCCGACGTAGTTCGATGGAGCCGCCAAGTTGATGATGAACGACTGCGGAAAAAGATCGGCGCCCTCGTCGGTGGTGCCGTTTTTACGGTGGATGAAGATGTTAGCGAAGGGCGTGGCCGTGTATCCAACATAGGCCTTCTTGGCAAACGAGTGAAGAATCTTTCTGATCCTGCTGTTGATCGCCTTGGGCTCGTGCTCGTCGTCGGGCTTGCCGTCGCCGTCTATATATTGTTCGCCGGTATCGACCGAGGCATGGTCCGCCTCGTCGTCAATCAGAAGCAGGGGGAAGTTGGTCACAAAGCGCCGACCTGTGGCTGAATCGGTCGCGTCGGCCACGTGGCCGCGGATCCATTTGAGAAGTCGCTCCAGAACCGTCTTGTTCTTCTTGACCACAAATAGCCATGGGCGATGTTCCGGCGATATGGCGAGGTGTTTGGCGATCTTGGTGTTGAAGTCACCATTGTTGGATCGGTTCGTCGCGCAGTTGGGGCGAATTTCCAAATCGCTGTCGAGCTCGCCGACGCCTATCGGCTTAAGCGAGTCTCCCGAGGCGTTAGTTTCGAATCCAAGAAAACCTTCTTCAAGTCGAATTTGAGTTTGGGATCGCAGGTTGTTGTGCAGGCCGGCCAGAACAATGATTATTTTGTAGCCCGCATCCGCCGCTTTGCAGATGATCCCCGAGTAGTTTGCCGTTTTGCCCGACTGGACGTGTCCCACGACTAGGCCGCGCCGATCCCAAGCGCCTTGACGGTTGGGGTCCTCCAGCAAACTGAGAATTTTGTCGGTGGAGACATCGACCGATTCGACCGCCATGGACGACATCTGGCGCTCGAGCATGTCTTGATAACGAGGCCAATAGCGCCATTCTTTCTTTCGGGCCGCTCCAAGCCAAGGCTCATGGCCTGTGGAGTCTGAAAGCGTCGTGTCCTGCCCAATCCATAGGCTGAATCGACGAATCAACTCGCTGATGGCAGCGGTTCGATCAAACGGCGCCGCATTGCTCGTCGCAAGGACGGCAGCGGCGACATCGACCTTCTCAGCGATCAATGCCGGTGTGATGGGAGCGGAGTCCTTGCCAGATATGAGCAGCGATTGAGCGATGCTGATGATGGTCGAAAGCGTATTGTCGGAATCAGCCATGGTTCATCCTTGTGCTCTTTAAGAATTCTTGTTGTCTGCAATGCTTGAATTGGCCACTGTCGCGACGAGTTCCGGAAAATTTTGAAATGGCTCAGTCGATAGCAGGGCTCTCCTGGCGGACTCGACGCTCATGCCACGTCGACCGATCATGTCGGCGAATAGGGTCCGAAGCACCGCGACGATAGCCTCGGGCGGTTGCCCAGAAAAGCCTGTGCTCGGCGTCTCCTTCTGTTCGGCCGTGTCGATCCAGATACGCTGGACGGGCACGGTTTCCTCGATCACTTTCAACATGGCCTTGATCATGGGCAGCAGAGACCCCGCGTTATCCAAGACTGCCGCGACTGCGGCATGCTTTTCTTCGATGCGATACCGCATGCCCGAAGCGGGGCGCTCGAGCCTCCAAGCCTGCTCAATCGGGACGCTACCAATTCTCGGCGTGGGCGTCCCACGAAAGGCGAAAACCTTTCTCGCCCGCTCGCGCGTTTCGTTGGCCAAGCGAGTGAGCCATGGTTTGAGCGACACGGGGGGACGAGCCGTCGATTTTCGAACGTCGATCTTCCATTCCGCATCGGCGGTGTTCGGAATGTCGAGTCTTATGCGAGCCAGCCTGTGGGCTTCCTCTCGGTTCCAGGGGCGCGGGGCCCCCAGGCCCAACCATCCGCCCGCCAAGAGCAATCGTTCATTGCGGTAAACATAAAAGCCTTGTTGGGCAGTCCAGCCACCCGGGCCCGCGTTGGCATTGAATTCTTCATCGGACAACTTGTCCCGGTGAGGCAGAACATGGCATTGCACTTCAACCGCGCCGATGTCCGTCTCAATCTTGGCGATAGGCGATGTCCAAGGCTTCGCGGGGTGACCTGACATGAACGGATCCCACGGCAGGACGTTTTGCCCATTCAGCTCCAATGTCAATCGCGCTCTGGGGCCCTTTAGCAATCGGTGGAAGACCATCGCCAAATGGGACTGCACTTTGTCCATCGCGTCGTTGAAGTCATCCAATGTGAACCCGCGGGTGACGATCCTGTCGAGCGACTCCCACAAGACGACCGTCCCTGAGCCATGGCCGTCAATCCCCGCGATGAATGATTCCGATCCCTTGGCCGGCCCCTCGTAGAGAAGCCAGTCGTGGTCTGGGTTGGCTGCGAGCGCGGCTAGGTCCCACCGCAGGCAACTTTTAACGCCGTTCTTGACCGTGGCCACCGTGAGGCGGCGGCACTGTGAAAAGGACGCAGTTTTAAGGCCCATGCCGAAACGACCAAGGTCATGGGCAGATCTGGCATCCAAGGGATTTTTGTCGCCAAGGCGCATGGCGCTTTCAAGTTCAGGATCGTCCATACCCCGACCGTCGTCGATGATCGTTACCCGGCTGTTCTGGCCGGCCCACTCGAAATCGACCTTTACCACCGAGGCGCCTGCGGAAATGCTGTTATCGATGATATCGGCCAGTGCGGCAGCCGTTGAGTATCCGAGGCCGCGAAGGGACTCGAGCATGGCGATGGCGCGTGGAGGCGCGTGGCGCGTTTTTTCTTTCATCGCCAATAGCCCTTTCCTGGCCAGTGCTTAAAGCCGATGGCCAATAATTTTCGAATCAGCTTGCGATGACGATCATCGGGAGGCCCCATGACATTGACCCATGTGGTTCCCGTGGGGGATTCTCTGTCCACTGTCACATCAACTCCCATCTCCAACGCTTGGGTCATGACCCTGTGGAATGTCGATCCGTGTCGGCTTTGAACGCGTTTGGTGAAATCCGTTGGAGCCGACTCTGAACCATTTGAGGGCTTTGCTTTAGGACGCGCGGGCGCGTAGTCAATTTTCAAGTTGATGTCGTCGTCGAGCGAGCGATTTACGACTTTGCGCGTCACCGGAGTAGGTTGGTGACTTCCGAAAAGCATGCCTTGTAGCTTTTCCACGCGGTGGGGATGTTTCAAAATGCGCATGGCCTTGGTTTCGATTTGCCGAATGCGCTCGCGCGTGACGCCATACATGGATCCGACTTCTTCCAAAGTAAAGCTATCGGCCACGCCAAATCCAAATCTCAAACGGATGATGCGCTCATGCTGTGGACCCAGATCGGACAGCATCGCATCCATCACGCGCGAAAGGTCAGCATCAGAGATAGCCTCGTATGGATCCTTCGATGAAAAATCATCGACGAAGCAAGGGGTGATGAGTTCGTCAATCGTCTCGTTGTCGATCGATTCGGTATCTTGCGAGATGTGCATGAAGGCGGCCGCCTTATGCAACGGTAGCAACATCATTTCGGCAACGTCGACTTTTGTAGGCGCCCGACCATTGACCTGCTCGAAGTGAACGGATGCGCGAATCAGCTTTTGAGCAATGGCGAATACGTGAACTGGAAGTCGAATCGTCCGAACCGTGTCGAAGGCGGCGCGGTGGATGCTTTGCCTGATCCACCAAGTGGCCATGGTTGAGAATCGAAACCCCTTTCGCCAGTCAAATTTGTCGACAGCTTTGAGTAGGCCAATGTTTCCATCTTGAATAAGGTCTTCCATAGGCAAGCCCGTGTAGAAGAACTTCTTGGCAATCGAGGCGACAAGTTTTAGGTTTGCCTCGACCATGGCATCACGCGCTTGTCGATGTTCACTCATGAAGAGAGCGAATTGCTTAGCTGGAACTGATTTGTCGCCGCGAGCGAGGTCAAGCATTCCCAGCAGAAATGAATTATTAAGCGACAAGGACGCAAGAATCGACCGCGCCTCGTGGAGGTTTGAGCCGACAACTAGGTCGCCAATGGAAAATATCGAGAGCGCCGCAATTCTTTCGAAAAAGTCTGTCGATTCCGACTCTAAGGGTTGCGCCTTTTGGTCCAACGTCGAGTCGATGTCCATCGCGTCGTTGTCGTCGACCATTGCGACAGCATCATCGCCATCTTCAAGGGGAGTGGACTCGTCTTGGTCCTCGTCACGGGTTCCGGTTGCGAGCCATTGGATGGGCTTCAAGCCCGATTTGACCAGTTCGGAGCTGGCGATGACGTGCGCAAGACCCGATGGCCAAGAGGCCAATATTTCAATGGCCTTATCGAAGGAGCTCTCCATGGCCTTGGCGAGCATGACTTCCTCATCGGCAGTGATGAGCTTTCCGCGTTGAAACTCCCGCTGGTAGAGTTGCAGCGGATCATTTCGATTGGATTCATGCCTATCGATGAGAGCTATCGCCTCGGAGATGAGCTCCTCTTCATCGGGCGATTCCTCTGCATAAGTGACGGCTTCAATCAGGGCGTTGTCATCAGCGGTTTCGAATCGCTCGTCCGTTTCGGCCCCGAGGTCATTGATGACCATGCGTAATAGCGCTTCTGAGTCGTCATTTCCAGTGCGATCTACGTTGGTCGCCATGTCCACAACCGCCAAATCCGGAACGCTTCCTTCTCGCATCGCTCGCAGCAAAAGAAGTCGAAGGCTGGCCTTGGCCTCGGCATCGTTTGCGCGGCGCAGTGGCTCGGATGTGAGAGGCAAGTAGACATCCAGATCATCCCAATCGGACGATGAATCGACTGGTGTGTGATTTGTGATGGAAATTTGAACAGTCGCGGCGCCGTCGGCAAGGATCGGGTCATCGGCGCCATGCAGCGGGTCGACCTCGGGCTCCCAACCAGATATTTCGATGGGGAATGGCTCAACATCCAAATCAACGGAGCTCGTGATTTGCAGTGAAAGCGGCTTCTTGGCGTCGCCCATCAATGGCAGCTTGTCAAAATCGTTAAGCGAAACAGATACGGGAAGATGCAAGGGGCCCCTATGGCTATTTTGCTCAGCAACGGCCACAACGGCGACCTCCGCTGGAAATTCTGGCTCAGTCGCTGGGGGAGCGTCCAACATCGAGATGGGGGCCGCAGTGGGCCCGGCCGCGTCGATTGCTGCCTGAATTTCCGATAGGGCAGCTTCTGCCCCAGCCTGTCGCGCATAGGCCAGCGCGTCCATCCCTTTTGGGTCGTTCAGGTAAGGATCCGCGCCTGATGAAAGAAGCAATGCGCAAATGACCGGCTTGTCACGCATGGCGGCAAGCATGAGCGGAGTGAGGCCACCGGCATCGCGGGCGTTGAGGTCATCGCCCCGCTGAATATGAATCTTAGTCGCGCTCTCGACCCCCGCAATGACGGCCATCCGAAACAATGGATTAAGCGGCCGAATCACTTGCAGAGTGGACATGCGCGTCAAACGAGGATATTTGCGTTGCGGGGCGCAGGTGTCCCCAGTCCTATCCTAAGACTCTGAAAATGACGGGATGACAGTGAAATGAGCAGGGTTTCCTCCCGACAGCATGCGATCCTTGGAGCCATGGCGAATATGTTCTAAGTTTGATCAAATTCTACAGTCTAGGTTGAATTTTTCATTGGCTGCCGGCGTAAGAATGTCGGACTGGGTGGGTGAGAGATAAAACGTTCAGGGCATCCGGTTCCCCGGGGGGAACCACGTGTTGTACGCTGCACTTCTCCTGTCCATTCATTACGCTCAAATTTTCCAGACTGCCGAAAACTCTTTTGTCGACATGCATTTAGATGAATTTACAGTTCAAGAGACGATTGAAATCAGTCGCAACAAATCTACAAAGTTCAATGGGCTACGGCACAAAACTAGCATCTTCAGTGACGCATAAGAGCAACTACAGTGACGTTCCGCATGCGCTTCAACCCCTTTGAGGGTAACGTCTTCTTTTTTGGCCTCAATCACGCCGCAGGCCTTGCCGTTCACATACAGCAGGTAGTCGGCAAAGCCGTGGCCGGAGTTGAGGGGGAATTCTCTAATTGCAACGCCCAGTGCAGCGTGCAAATTGACTTGGTCGATATTGCAAACGTGCCAACCCGCCGATTGCAAGAGGTGGTCAATCTGAATACGCGCTTTGACTTCTGAGGTCATGGTGACAGTTTTAGAAAAAATAATAATTATGAAAATCATTGTAGGCATGCTTTCTTGCCCCTCATACGCTCATTAAGGCAATCGCAGCCAGCTTTCCAAAGGCCAATTCCACTTTCGTGCGAGAATGCGATCCGTTGCTGGCGACAGTTGCCACAACATCAGCACTTCTGCTGGAGCCTGCTCCAAACACCTCTGTTTGTGATGTCAACCGCTCACCTTGTAAATATTGCCGATCTTTGACTGGTTGGCCTTCGGGCCAAGTAGGTCGGTGTCATGCGCTCTGACATGGGCGCTCCATCATGAACTTTGAAGAATTAAAACTGGCCCCGGCCATTGTTAAGGCCGTGCTTGAGCAGGGTTACGAAACCCCCACGGCCATTCAGGCCCAAGCCATTCCCGCTGTGCTTGACGGGCATGACCTGCTCGGCGGTGCGCAAACCGGCACCGGTAAAACGGCTGCTTTTGTGCTGCCCATGCTGCACAAGCTCAGCCAGGGAGAGACCCCGCGCAACAAATTTGGCGGCGTAGGCATTCGTGCCCTGGTGCTGACACCCACCCGTGAACTCGCCGCTCAGGTGGAAGAGTCGGTGCAGACTTACGGCAAATACTTGGAGTTATCGTCCACCGTCATTTTTGGCGGCGTGGGCATGAACCCACAAATCAGCCGCGTTAAAAAAGGCGTGGACATTCTGGTGGCCACCCCCGGGCGCTTGCTGGACTTGCTGCAGCAAGGCGTGCTTGATCTGGGTCAGGTACAAATTTTGGTGCTCGACGAGGCCGACCGCATGCTCGACATGGGTTTTATCCATGACGTGAAAAAAGTGCTGGCCGTGGTGCCCAAAGACAAGCAAAGCTTGCTGTTCTCTGCCACGTTCAGCGATGAAATTCGTGACCTGGCGGCCACCCTGCTCAAGAACCCCCAAAGCATTCAGGTGACGCCGCGCAACACCACGGTGCAGCGCATCACGCAAGTGATTCACCCCGTGGGCCGTGGCAAAAAGAAAGCCATCCTGGCGCACATCATTCAAGAAAACAACTGGAGCCAAGTGCTGGTGTTCACCCGCACCAAATTTGGCGCCAACAACGTGGCCGAGTTTTTGACCAAAAACGGCATCCAGGCCATGGCCCTGCACGGCAACAAAAGCCAGGCAGCGCGTACCCAGGCACTCAGTGGCTTCAAGAGCGGTGACATTCGCGCGCTGGTAGCCACCGACATTGCGGCTCGCGGCATTGACATTGACGACCTGCCGCACGTGGTGAACTATGAAATTCCGAACGTCTGCGAAGACTATGTGCACCGCATCGGCCGCACCGGCCGCGCTGGCGCCGATGGCACAGCGTCCAACCTGGTGTGCCTGGATGAGGAAGGCTTCATGCAAGACATTGAGCGCTTCACCAAGCAGAACATTCCGGTGCAAATTATTGAAGGCTTCATGCCCGAGCCAGGTGAAAAAGCCGAGCCCATTGCCATGGGTCGCCAAACCATTTGGGGTGGCGCTGGCAAGCCGCCAAGCCGCGATGTGATGCAGGCAGCCGCCCGCAACGCCCGCACCGAGATGCTGCAGCGCGTGCGTGAAAGCAAAGGCCCTGGCGGCAACGCAGGCCACGGTGGTGGTGGTGGTGGTCGCGGCAATGGCGGCGGTCAACGCAGTGCTGGTGGCGGTGGTGGCGGTAACGGCGGAGGTAACGGCGGAGGTAATGGCGGCGGCAATGGCGGCGGCCAGCGCAGCTACGGCCCAGCCGGAGAGCACGCGCCCCGCGGCCCTTCGCAAGGACAGCGCGCGCCGCAAGGCCGAGGCTTCAATGCCGGTCACGGCGGCGGTGGTGGCGGTGGTGGCGGTTTTGGTGGGGGCAACCAGCCTCCCAAATCTGGCGGAGGTCAACCTGACCCGATGCGCACCAGCGTGGACATGATGGCTGAACGCGGTGCCCGCCGTGGTGGCGGTGGCGGCTTCGGCGGCAACCGCAGTGGCGGCGGTGGTGGTGGTGGTTATGGCGGTGGCGGTGGCGGCGGTCGCTCCGGCGGCGGCGGTTACGGTGGTGGCGGTGGCGGCGGCGGCGGATCGCGCGGCCCTGGCGGCTTCAACCGCTAAGCGCGCTTAAACCCCGACGGTCCGACCCTGCGGACCGCCACAACGGCTCAGCTTCTGAGCCGTTTTTTTTCGTCTTGCATTTCAGCTACAGTGGCGGGCATGAAAATACTCCACACCATGCTGCGCGTTGGCAACCTCCAACGCTCCATTGATTTTTACACCCAGGTGCTGGGCATGAAGCTGCTGCGCACCTCAGAAAACCCCGAGTACAAGTACACGCTGGCCTTCGTGGGCTACGGCAGCAACCCCGACCACGCCGAACTGGAACTCACCTACAACTGGGGCGTGGAGCACTACGAGCTAGGCACCGCCTTCGGCCACATTGCGCTGGGCATGTCCGATGTATACGGCGCCTGTGAAAAGATCAAGGCCGCTGGTGGCCAAGTCACCCGCGAAGCCGGCCCGGTCAAAGGCGGCACCACGGTGATTGCCTTCGTCACCGACCCCGACGGCTACAAGATTGAACTGATCCAGCGCCTGGCCGCATGACAGCCCTGCAAGAACAGCGCAAGGGCGCATTGCTGGTCTTCGGCTCGGCCGTCGCTTGGAGCGTGGGCGGGGCCATTGCCCGCTTCCTGAGCGTCACCGACAGCTGGACCATTGTGTTTTGGCGCTCGGTTTTTGCCAGCGCTTTTTTACTCGGCTTCATGCTGTGGCGCCAAGGCCTGGCCGGCACGCGCCGGCTGTTTTTGGACATGGGCGTTCCGGGTATTGGCGTGGGCCTGTGCTTTGCCACCGCCTCCACCAGTTTCGTGGTGGCGCTGGCCTACACCACGGTGGCTAATGTGCTGCTCATGCAGGCCGGCGTGCCGCTGATTGCGGCCCTCTTTTCCTATATTTTGTTTCGTGAAAAAGTGTCAATGGCCACCTGGCTGGCCATTGCCGCTGTGATTGGCGGTGTGGCCATCATGGTGTCAGGTTCAGTGGGGGGCGAGGTGTCGCCCATTGGTGACGGCTTGGCCCTGCTGATTGCGCTGGCCTTTGCCGGCGCCACCGTTATCACCCGACGCCACGCGCAGGTAGCCATGATGCCGGCGGTCTGTCTGGGCACCTTGATCGCCGCCACCGTGGCCGCCAGCATGGCCTCTCGCTTTCAAATCAACGCAGCCGACACCGGTCTGCTGATATTGTTTGGTGCCTTGAACCTGGGCCTGGGACTGGCCATGTTTGTCACCGGTGTACGGCTCTTGCCTTCTGCGCTTGCAGCGCTGATTGGCACGGCAGAACCGGTGCTCGGGCCGGTCTGGGTCTGGCTGGTGCACGGTGAGATTCCCAGCCAGCGCACGCTGCTGGGCGGCTCATTGGTGTTTTTAGCTTTGCTGGCACACCTGGGCTGGCAATTTCATCAAAACCGCAAGGACGTGCAAGCCATGCCCCTGCCGGACTGACGCCCAGCCGTTTTCTCCAGAAGCTCAGGCCATGTCAGCCGTGGCCTCTGCCACCAGCCAGTCCTTGAGGTGCATGGCGTCTACACGGGCGCGGCCCGCGCGTGAGGCCACCAGGTACATCGGCTGATCGGTCGTCACGCTTTGCGGGATGGGGCGCACCAGCCGCCCCTGCGCAATCAGCGGCGCCACAATATGGCGCCAACCCAGCGCCACGCCCTGCCCTTCCAATGCGGCTTGCAGCACGATGGAATAGTCGTTGAACGCAAAGCCTTTGCTGGCGCGTGCCGGCGTCACGCCAAAGCGCGCCAGCCAGCCGCTCCAGTCCAGCCGGGGGCGGTAGCGCTCCTCCAGATGCAACAGCGTGCCCTGGCTCAAGGCTTGCGGCTCGGTCAGCGCCGGATGGCGCGCCAGAAAATCGGGGCTGCAAACCGGAAACACCTCTTCATCGACAAAGTGCCAGCGCTGGTGGCGTGAAAACTCGCCGCTGCCCAGCGTAATGGCCAGGTCAATGCGCTCACGTTCCAGGTCCAGGTCAATGTCGGTGGTGATGCAGCGCAGCTCAATCTCGGGGTGCAGCTGCTTGAAGCGGGCAATGCGCGGCATCAGCCACCAGGTGGCCGTCGCCGTAGACACCGCCAGCGTGACCTGGTGGCCTTGTGTCATGGTGCGCACCTCGCGCAGGGCTTGGTCAATCAGCGTCAGCCCCAGACCCACTTGCTCCAGCAGGTAACGCCCGGCCACCGTGGGCTCCACCCCTTTGTGGCGCCGCTCAAACAAGGCCACGCCCAGCTCGGATTCAAGCACCCGCATGGCATGGCTCACCGCGGGTTGGCTGATGCTCAGCGCTTCGGCCGCACGCGTGAAGCTACCTGTGCGCGCCGCGGCTTCAAACGCAATCAGGCCGGTCATGGTGGAAGGTTGAAACTTGTTGGTCATGAATTAATTTTATGGCAATGATGAAAGCGGTTACCGGTCACAAACAGCCGCTTTAACTATATTATTTCAACAATATCCCACCCCACCAGCTTCACCAAGGATGTTTTGACATGAGCGACACTGATACCAAACGCCGCCGCGGCGGCCGGGAGCGGCGTGACCCCAACGCCAAAATTCACGGGCCTGCCTACATCAAGCGCGTGATTCCCACCTACGACATCATGGGCGAGGAGAGCCTACTCAAGATCGAAGCCACAGCCGACCGTATCTTGGCCGAGGTCGGTCTGGACATTCGCGACGACGACGACACGCTGGCGATGTTCAAAAAATCGGGCGCCAAGGTGGACGGCATGCGGGTGCGCTTTGAGCCCGGCCATTTGCGCGAACTGCTGAAAACTGCGCCCAAAGAATTCACCCAGCACGCGCGCAACCCGGCGCGCTCCGTGCAAATTGGCGGCAACAGCGTGGTGTTTGCGCCGGCCTACGGCTCGCCATTTGTGATGGACCTGGACAAAGGCCGTCGCTACGGCACGCTGGAAGACTTTCAAAACTTCATCAAGCTCGCCTACAACTGCCCCTGGTTGCACCACTCGGGCGGCACCGTCTGCGAGCCCACCGATGTACCGGTGAACAAGCGCCACCTGGACATGGTCTACGCCCACATGCGCTACTCGGACAAAGCCTACATGGGCTCCATCACCTCCGAAGAGCGGGCAGAAGACTCCATTGAAATGAGCCGCCTGTTGTTTGGCCGCGATTTTGTCGACCAGAACTGCGTCATTCTGGGCAACGTCAACGTCAACTCGCCGCTCTTGTGGGACGGCACCATGACCAAATCGGCGCGGGCTTATGCGCGGGCCAACCAGGCCGCCGTCATCGTGCCCTTCATTCTGGGCGGCGCCATGGGGCCGGTGACCAACGCCGGCGCCATTGCGCAGGCGCACGCCGAAACCATGGTGGGCTGCGCCATCACGCAGCTTGAGCGCCCCGGCGCGCCGGTGATTTACGGCAACTTTCTCTCCAGCATGTCGCTGCGCTCGGGCTCGCCCACTTTTGGCACGCCTGAGCCCGCCATTGGCTCCATGGTGATTGGCCAGTTGGCCCGGCGCCTGAACCTGCCGCTGCGCTGCGCCGGCTCGTTCACTACCTCCAAACTGCCCGACGGCCAGGCCATGCAGGAAAGCGTGATGTCCATGTTGTCGGCCATTCACTGCGGCGCCAACTTCATCCTGCACTCGGCTGGTTTCCTGGATGGCCTGCTGTCCATGAGCTACGAGAAGTTCATGATGGATGCCGACTTCTGCGGCGCGCTCCACAGCTACCTGGGCGGCGTGACGGTGGACGACAACACCCTGGCCATGAGCGCCTTTCAGTCGGTCACGCCCGGTGGCCATTACCTGGGCAGCGCCCACACCATGGCCAACTACACCACCGCGTTTTACGACTCCAGCATTTCTGACGACACGCCGTTCGAGACCTGGACCGAAGCCGGCGAAACCGACAGCGCCACCCGTGCCAACAAGCGCTGGAAACAGTCCCTGGCCGACTACACGCCCCCGCCCATGGACGAGGCCGTGGACGAATCCATTCGGGATTTTGTAGACCGCAAAAAAGCCTCCATGAGCGACCAGTGGTATTGAACAACAGAAAGCCCCGCCATGTCCCTTGCCAACGACCCCCTGCTGCAGCCCTTTCAGCTCAAACACCTGCGGTTAAAAAACCGCATCATGACCACCTCGCACGAGCCGGCCTACCCTGAAGACGGTATGCCCAAAGCCAAGTACCGCGCCTACCACGTGGAGCGCGCCAAGGCCGGCATTGCGCTGACCATGACGGCCGGTTCTGCCGCCGTGTCGCGCGACAGCCCGCCGGTGTTCAACAACATCCTGGCCTACCGCGACGAGGTGGTGCCCTGGATGAAAGACCTGACCGACGCCTGCCATGAACATGGCGCGGCGGTGATGATTCAGCTCACCCACCTGGGGCGGCGCACCAGTTGGTCCAAGGCCGACTGGCTGCCGGTGGTATCGCCCTCGCACGAGCGCGAGGCCTCGCACCGCGCCTTCCCCAAAAAGATGGAAGACTGGGACATTGAGCGCATCATCAAAGACTATGCCGATGCCGCCGAGCGCATGCACGCCGCGGGTGTGGACGGGCTGGAGCTGGAAGCCTACGGCCACCTGATGGACCAGTTTTGGTCGCCCGCTACCAACACACTGGCGGCGCCCTACGGTGGCCCGCTGGAAAACCGTGTGCGCTTCACGCTGGAGGTGATTCAGGCCATTCGCGCGCGGGTGGGGCCAGACTTTATTTTGGGCGTGCGCGGCGTGGCCGATGAGGTGCGCCCCGGCGGCCTCACGCAAGACGAAGGTCTGGGCATTGCACGCTACCTGGCCAAGTCAGGCATGGTGGATTTTTTGAACATCATTCGCGGCCACATTGACACCGACGCCGGCCTGACCGATGTGATTCCAGTGCAAGGCATGCGCAGCGCGCCGCACCTGGACTTTGCCGGCAGCCTGCGTGCGCACGTGGACATTCCGATCTTTCATGCCGCCAAAATTCAGGACGTGAACACCGCGCGCTTTGCCATCGAGTCGGGCAAGCTCGACATGGTGGGCATGACGCGCGCCCACATGGCCGACCCGCACATCGTGCGCAAAATCATGATCGGCCGCGAAGACACCATTCGCCCCTGCGTGGGCGGCAACTTCTGCCTGGACCGCATTTACGCCGGGGGCGAAGCCTATTGCATTCACAACCCCGCCACCGGGCGCGAGCTGACCATGCCGCATGTGCTGGACCGGGCCGCCACCCTGCGAAAAATTGTGGTGGTGGGCGCTGGCCCAGCCGGGCTGGAGGCGGCGCGTGTGGCCTCCGAGCGCGGTCACCAAGTGACTGTTTTTGAAGCCGCGCCCAAACCCGGCGGCCAGGTGCGCCTGACCGCCTTGAGCCCACGGCGCAAAGAGATGCTCAGCATCATCGACTGGCGCATGGCGCGCTGCGAAGAGCAAGGCGTGCACTTTCGCTTCAACACCCTGGCCGATGCGGCCACCGTGCTGGCTGAGCAGGCCGACGTGGTCATCATCGCCACCGGCGGCCTGGCGCACACCGAGGTGCTGAAAACGGGTAACGAACTGGTGGTATCGGCCTGGGACATTCTGAGCGGCGACGTGAAGCCAGGCCGGCAGGTGCTGCTGTTTGACGACGCCGGTGACCACTCGGCCTTGCAAGCGGCCGATGTGATTGCGCAAAGCGGCGCCCAACTCGAGGTGATGACGCCCGACCGCACCTTTGCGCCCGAGGTGATGGCCATGAACCTGGTGCCGTACATGCGCAGTCTGCAGAAATTAGATGTGACGTTTACCGTGACCTACCGGCTCGAGTCGGTGCAGCGCCACCCCAGCCAAACTGGCAAGTTGCTGGCCGTGGTGGGCAGCGATTACGGGGGTGTGCGCAAGGAACGCGTGGTGGACCAGGTGGTGGTGAACCACGGCACCCTGCCGCTGGACGACCTGTACTTTGAGCTCAAAGCCGAGTCCAGCAACCAGGGCGAGGTCAACTACAGCGACCTGATTGGCGGGCACGCCCAGGCGGTTGCCAGCAACCCCAGTGGCAGCTACCAACTCTTTCGTATAGGCGATGCGGTGGCGGCGCGCAACACGCACGCCGCTATTTATGACGCCTTGCGGTTGGTGAAGGATTTGTAGGCCGGGATAGCCGAACCAGGGCTCACTAGCGGCGCAAGGCCGCCGTGTCTGCGGCCAGTTGGGTGATGCGTGCCCAGTCGCCCTGGGCCAGCGCATCGGCGGGCACCAGCCAGGAGCCGCCAACACAGACCACGTTGGGCAGGGCCAAAAAGTCTGGGGCATTTTGCAGGGTGACGCCGCCGGTGGGGCAAAACTTGACGTCAAAAAACGGGCCGCTCCAGGCTTTGAGCATGGCTGGGCCGCCGGCTTGCAGGGCCGGGAAAAACTTCAGTTCGGTGAAGCCGTCTTCCTGCGCCATCATGATTTCGCTGCCGGTGGCCACGCCGGGCAGCAAGGCCAAACCAGCATCACGGCAGGCTTGGCCCACCGCCGAGGTGTAGCCAGGGCTCACCGCAAAACGTGCGCCAGCGTTGGCGGCTGCCTGGGCATCGGCCCGGGAGCGCACGGTACCGGCCCCCACCACCGCTTGCGGCACGGCTTTGGCAATGGCTTCAATACAGGCCAGCGCCTGCGGCGTGCGCAGGGTCACCTCCAGCATGCGAATGCCGCCGGCCACCAGGGCAAGGGCCATGGGCACGGCGTGGGCCACGTCGTTCAAAACAATCACGGGAATCACGGGGGCGTCTTGCATCACTTGCAGGGCGGTCAATGGGCTCATGGGCTGTGTCCTTGGGTCTTGGATGGCGAGGTGGAAGCGGTGCGGTAAAAAACTGGGAAAAAACTGGGGAAACTCGGTAAAGGGCCGTTCAGAGCCAGCTGCAGGCGCCCGCCTCAGCGGTCAGGGCGCTGCGGCGCATGCCGGCAAACAGTTCGCGGCCCATGCCGATGCCGTTGGCGGCGATCAGCACAGGCGGCATCTGTGCGGGCACGCGGGCGGCCCAGGCTTCTGGCGAGATCAGCACTTCCAGCGACCCAGCGGTGGCATCCAGGCGAATGAAATCGCCGTCCTGCACCTTGGCCAGTGCGCCACCGGCAGCCGCTTCGGGTGACACATGAATGGCTGCAGGCACCTTGCCCGAGGCGCCACTCATGCGCCCGTCTGTCACCAAGGCCACCTTGAAGCCCTTGCCCTGCAACACGGCCAGCGGTGGCGTGAGCTTGTGCAGCTCGGGCATGCCGTTGGCTTGCGGGCCCTGCCAGCGCACCACGCACACCACATCACGGTCCAGCTCACCCGCGCTGAAGGCGGTGTGCAGGTCTTCTTGCGAATCAAACACGCGCGCCGGGGCTTCAATCACATGGCGCTCCACCGGTACGGCAGACACCTTGATGACACTGCGACCCAAGCGGCCAGTCAGCAACTTGAGACCGCCCGTGGCACTGAAGGGTTGGCTGGCCGGGCGCACCACAGACTCGTCCTGGGAGACACCTGCCTCGTGCCAGCGCAAAGAGTCGCCTTCAGGCACTGGAATGCCGGTGTATTCGCGGATGCCGCCTGCGCGGGTGGTCAAGACGTCCGGGTGCATGAAGCCGGCGTCGAGCAACTCGCGAATGACAAAGCCCGGGCCGCCTGCGGCTTGAAACTGGTTCACATCGGCGCTGCCGTTGGGGTAGACGCGGCTCAACAAGGGCACCACCTCGGACAGTGCCGAGAAATCATCCCAGTCAATCACGATGCCTGCAGCACGCGCCACTGCCACCCAATGGATCAGGTGGTTGGTCGAGCCACCGGTGGCCAGCAAGGCCACCATGGCGTTGACGATGCAGCGCTCGTCCACCACCTGGCCGATGGGCGCAAAGCGCTTGGCCTTGGTGATGGCCAGCACGGTGCGCACGGCCTCGCGCGTGAGTTCCTGGCGCATGTTCTCACCGGGGTTGATGAAGGCGGTACCGGGCACATGCAGGCCCATGGCTTCAAGCAGCATTTGGTTGCTGTTGGCGGTGCCGTAAAAAGTGCAGGTGCCTGCGCCGTGGTAGGCCTGCGACTCGGCGGCCAGCAGTTCAGGGCGGCCCACCAGGCCTTGGGCAGCTTGCTCGCGCACCTTGGCTTTGGCGTTGTTGGACAGGCCCGAGGTCATGGGGCCGGCCGGTACAAACACGGTGGGCAAATGGCCAAAATGCAACGCGCCAATTAACAGGCCGGGCACGATCTTGTCGCACACGCCCAGCATGAGGGCGGCGTCAAACACATCGTGGCTCAAAGAGACGGCGGTGGACATGGCAATCACGTCGCGCGAAAAAAGGCTGAGTTCCATACCGGGCGTACCCTGCGTCACGCCGTCGCACATGGCAGGCACGCCGCCGGCCACTTGGGCGGTGGCCCCCAGCCGGCGCGCTTCGGTCTTGATCAGGTCGGGGTACTGTTGCATTGGCGCGTGGGCCGACAAGACGTCGTTGAAAGCGGTCACGATGCCGATGTTGGGCGCTCGTTCGGCCACCACACGCAGCTTGTCGTTGCTGGGCAGCGCCGCAAACGCATGCGCCACATTGGCGCAACCCAGTCGCTCGGCACCCGGCTTGCGCTGAGCGGCCAGCTCAAGCCGTGCCAGGTAAGCGCTACGGGTTGGCTGGCTGCGCTGGCGGATGCGGGCGGTGACGGCTTCAACAGTTGAATTGAGTTTCATGAAATATTGGTAACAAAATTACAGGCGCGATAGTACCCGCTTAGTGCCTTGGATGGTGCAGTTGAGAGTTACAAGATGGTTACCAAATCGCAACCGGGACGGCGTTGCCCTGTAAAGCTGCGCCCGCTGGGTCAGCTTGGCCAGCTTGATGCAGGCTGCCTACATTTTCAGCACACTCGCTCCGTATACTGAGCCCATGACCTCACTTGCCGATCTCCGAAAAAGTTACGAACGTGCTGAACTCAGCGAGGACGCCTCACACGCCAACCCGCTCCAGCAGTTTGCCCAGTGGCTCACCGAGGCCATCTCGTCCCAGGTGCCCGAACCCAATGCCATGACCCTGGCCACCGTGGGCAGCAACCTGCGCCCCAGCACACGCGTGGTACTCATCAAGGGCTATGACGAGCGCGGCATCACCTGGTTTACCAATTACGACAGCCGCAAGGGCCAGGAACTGGCCGGCAACCCGTTTGCCGCGCTGCAATTTCACTGGGTCGAGCTGGAACGGGTGGTCCGCATTGAGGGCTTGGTGGAAAAGATCAGCGACCAGGAAAGTGACGACTACTTTCACAGCCGCCCGCTGGACTCGCGCATTGGCGCCTGGGCCTCGCCGCAAAGCCAAGTCATTTCAGGGCGCGGCGTGCTGGTGGCCAACGCGGCCAAGTTTGGGGCCAAGTTCATGCTGCAACCCCCGCGCCCGCCGCACTGGGGCGGTTACCGTTTGAAGCCGGACAACTGGCAGTTCTGGCAGGGACGGAAAAGCCGGTTGCACGACCGCTTGCGCTACACCCTCACCGAAGCGGCACAAGACCCGTGGGTGCGGGAGCGGCTGGCACCGTGAGCTGCAGCGCTTGGGCGGGGTGAATTACGCCCGCTTCATCAAGGCAAATAAGGAACCAGCGCCATCACCAGCGTGAGCGTGAAGAGCCCTAAAGCGGTAGAAACCAGCACGCTGGCAGTCACCAGGTCTTGCGCGACCTCGTAGCGTTGTGAAAACATAAACACATTGGCGCCTACCGGCAGGGCTGCGGCCACCACCATCACGGTCAGGGGCAAACCACTCAGGCCCAAGGCCCAGCACAGGGCCGCCACCAGCGCCGGAAACGCCAGATTCTTCAAAAAGCTCAGGCCCAGCGCGCCTTTTAAATTAGGGCCTACCGGCACTTGCGTCAACGTGACGCCCACCAGCACCAGCGCCAACGGACCAAACGCGTTACCCAGTAACAGCAGCGGACGGTCTACCACCGCAGGAATCACCAGCCCGGTTTGGGCAAACAGCAAGCCGACGATGATGGGCAGCGGCACCGGATGCAAGATGCCGTTGCGCATGGCGCCCAGCACGGTGCGCACCAGGTGACGCTCGGCGTCCTGGCCGGAGATGGCATCCTCGCGCGCCACCGCCAACTCCAGCACCACGGTAGCCATGGTCAACAACACCAGCGCATGAACCGAGATCAGGGTGAACAGCGTCACCAGCCCGGCCTCGCCATAGGCCAGGGCCACCAGCGGGGTGCCAATGGCCAAGGTGTTGCTGAACGTGGCGGCCAGAGCCAACACCGCGGCCCGGCGCGTGAAACCTTGCCAGAGCAGCATGCCACCGTACAACAAAAAAGCCGCCACAAAGTACATGGCCACCGGCTTGAAGTTGAGCTGTTCCACATGCACCGTGCTCATGGTGCGAAACAACAGCGCCGGCGTGAGCACCATGAAAACCAGGTTGGACAGGTCTTTGGTGGCCTCGGCGCGCACCCAACCCAGCCGACCGGCGATGAAGCCAATGGCAATCAGCAGAACCACGGGCAATAGAGAAGACAGTACGAGATGATGCAAGATGGGGCGCTCAAGTAAGCCCGTGTTTAACACGGGCAAAAATGCTTTGATCGCCCCATTTTCTCCCAAGCCCTTGGGGTAACTGTCAGGGCCTAGAAGCTGGCCTGCAGGCCCAGTTTCACGCTGCGTCCGGGCAGCGGAACTTTCCCGGGCGCGGTCTGGGTCAGCACAGAGGTCGGCGAGTACGCCAGCGCGTCGGTCATGTTGTCGAGCCGGACAAACCACAGTGTTTCAACCGAGGCGACCTTGGTGCGGTAACTCACCGCGCTATTCCACAGGGTCGTGGCCTCGGTACCGGTCTGCCCGTTGGGCACCCGCGTTTGTGCGGCCGAATAGCTGACACCCCATCTTGCAGACCACGGTCCTTGCGCCCATAACAAAGTAGCGCCAAGTCGCGCAGGTGCAATGCGCGGCAGGGTCTCACCCGTGGTGAGGTTGACCGCGCGGATCAAGTCGGCGCGCAGTTGCAAGTCCAGCGTGTTGGCGCTGTCAAGCAGGCGCAGCGTGCCACTGCTCTCCAGCCCCGTGAACCGGGCCCGGGTCTGGATGTAGGCATATTCAGCCAGCATGCTGGCCGCGCATCCCGACTCCACCGAGGTGCCGTCGCCACAGTCGGTCACGCCAACGCCGCCCTGGCCGTTGCCTTCAGCGTCCCGGTTGTAGCCGGTAGCTTCTTGCGCAATGTAGTTCTTGAAATGGGTGGCATAGGCACTCACCATCCAACGATGTGCCCCTTGCTTCCAGTTCAAACCCACATCCCAGTTACTGGACTGCTCCTTGGAGAAATTGGCATTTCCGACCTCATAGGCATGGGTGGCCAGATGCGGGCCATCGGCATAAAGCTCGTAGTCTTTGGGCGCCCGCTCGGTGTAGGCCAGGTTGCTGGTGAGCTGCCAGCCAGGGCTGGTATTCCATAAAGCACCCAGCGCCAAACTACCCGGTGAGAAGCGGCGACTGCCCGTGCTGAAGCGGGCCACGTCGGGGTTCCCCAAAGATTGCACCTTGACCGATTCCAGCCGTGCTCCGGCGCTGAGTTTGCCCCAGCTGGTGCCCAGCTCTTCATAGGCAAACAGGGCTGTCTGGCGGGTTTGACTGAATGGGGCGAACGCTTCATCGCCTTCGGCAGAAAAATTCGAACGCTCCACTTGTAGGCCCACCAGACCATCCAAAGCGCCCCAGCGGGCGTGGCGCGCTTCAAGCCGCAGGTCAGTCCCACTGCTTTTGAACAGCGTGCCCGCTGTGTCGCCTTCATATTCGGTGTGCGAGTAAATGCTGCGCCCCACCTGGGCTTTCACGCTTTGCACCAGGCCGGTCAGGTCGCGCAGCTCGCCCGCAACGGCCAGGCGGTGGGACTTCATGCCAATCGTCACCTCGTCTTCTGCCACCGTGCCGTAGTGGCTGTTCAGCTCACTCAAGG
>CAJCCO010000105.1 GCA_903960915.1 uncultured beta proteobacterium | reverse complement strand
ATGGGGGCGGTGTTGACTCTCTTGACCGCTCTAGCCTGCAGCTCGGCCAACGCCATGGCTCAAACCCTTGATGCCAGCAAAATAAATGCCCCGCGAAACGCCAGTCCAGCCAAACTTAACACGCACCCCTTGTGGCAAGAACTAACGCCTGACCAGCAAGTTTCCCTGTCGCCCTTGGCATCTCAATGGAACAGTCTTCGCGAGGTACAAAAGAAAAAATGGATGACTATTGCAGCGGGTTACGCTCGGCTTGCGCCAGCAGAACAAGTCAAACTGCACAGCCGAATGACGCAATGGATGGGTTTGAGCCAACAAGAGCGCGCACAGGCGCGGCTGAACTTTTCATCTAGCAAGCAACTGTCCCCCACTCAAAAAGCTGCGACATGGGAGGCCTACCAAGCCCTCAGTCCTGAAGAAAAGCAAAAACTAGCCACAACCGCTGCGCCCAAACCCAAAGGTGCAGCGACTGCGGTGAAACAGGTTCCAGCGCATAAACTGGCCACCGTCCCACAAACCCGGTCATCAGCCAAACTAGCCCCCAAGGTGGCAGCCATTGATCAAAACACACTGCTACCGACTAATCCGTCTCCTGCCGAGCCCCTTCCTCCTCTCAAAAACTGAGTCGCCCCGTCTGCGCTCTTCTCGATGATTGAAATGAAAACCCCCAGCCTGAGGCGGCGCATGGCCTGCTGGCTTTACGAAGGCATGCTCTTGTTCGGCGTAGTGTTCATTGCTGGCTACCTCTTCAGCAGCCTGAGCCAAACCCGCCATGCCATGGACAACCGCCCCGGGCTTCAGGCCTTTGTCTTTTTGGTTTTTGCCATTTATTTCGTCTGGTTATGGTCTAAAGGACAAACCCTGGCCATGAAAACCTGGGATATCCGCGTTGTGACTAGGGCGGGCCAACCCCTGACCCAGACTCGCGCCTTGGTGCGCTACCTGTTGAGCTGGTTATGGTTTTTGCCTGCGCTGGCGGCAGTTGCCCCCTTCAAGCTGTCGGCGGCTGAATCTGTTGTCATCGTGGTCGGCTGGGTACTGGTCTGGGCACTGCTGAGCCGATTTCATCCGCAGCGACAGTTTTTGCATGACGCACTGGCAGGCACTCGGCTAATTTCAGTATCGCGTCACCCCTAACTGCCCCATGCGCCCAGCTTTTTCCGTCTGTGTCTACTGTGGCTCGCGTCCTGGGGTCAATCCTGAATTTGCGCAGGTGGCCCATCAGGTGGGTCAATGGATTGGCCATCACAAGGGTCAACTGGTTTACGGCGGTGGCATGGGCGGCTTGATGGGCATCGTGGCTAACGCCGCCTTGCAAGCAGGCGCGCAGGTGGTGGGCATCATGCCGCAAGCCCTGGTGGACAAGGAATGGGCCAACCACAGCTGCACGGAATTGCTCATTGTTGATTCCATGCACACCCGCAAACGCCTGTTGGCTGAACGTGCCGACGCCTTTTTAGCCATGCCAGGCGGTATAGGCACCTTGGAAGAATTGTTTGAGGTCTGGACCTGGCGCCAGCTGGGCTACCACGACAAGCCCATTGGGCTGCTCAACACGGCGGGCTATTTTGACCCTTTGCTGCAGTTCATGCGTCATTCGCTGGAACAGCAATTTATAGGCGACGCACAAATGAACCTGGTGCGCAGTGGGTCAGATCCCATTGAACTGATCACCGAACTGGTGCAAGCGGCAGGACTGGCGCCACCACCGCAGCTAGACCAGATTTAGATCGCCGATTCGTCGAGTTCACCCGTGCGGATACGCACCACCCGCTCCACGCTGGTCACAAAAATCTTGCCGTCGCCAATTTTTCCGGTATGGGCCGCTTTCACGATGGCATCAACGCAGCGGTCCACATCAACCGTTTTCACCACCACCTCAACCTTGACCTTGGGCAAAAAATCGACCACGTACTCGGCGCCGCGGTACAACTCGGTATGGCCTTTTTGGCGACCAAAACCCTTGACCTCGGTAACCGTCAGCCCAGTCACGCCGCAATCGGCCAGGGCTTCACGCACTTCTTCAAGCTTGAAAGGTTTGACGATGGCGGTGATCTGTTTCATATTTTTCCTTTGATTCACTTGATTTCATGAGCCAACGCGCCACTCAGGCGCGAAAGCGGTTGGTAATAGGATAACGCCAATCCTTGCCAAAGCTGCGGTGCGTGACCCGAATCCCCACGGGCGCCTGGCGGCGCTTGTACTCGTTGATCTTGATGAGCCGGGTCACTTTTTCCACATCGGCACGCTCAAAACCAGCCGCGACCAAGGCTTCAATACCTTCATCGTTTTCCATATAGCGCTCCACAATCGCATCGAGCACCTCATAGGCCGGCAAACTGTCCTGGTCTTTTTGGTCTGGTCGCAATTCGGCGCTGGGCGGGCGAGTGATGATGCGCTCAGGAATAGGTGCAACGCCGGTGCCGTAAGGATCATGGGCATTGCGCCAGTGCGCCAATCGAAAAACCGTGGTCTTGGCCAGATCTTTGATCACCGCAAAGCCACCCGCCATATCGCCATACAAGGTGCAGTAGCCCGTCGCCATTTCAGACTTGTTGCCCGTGGTCAGCACAATGCTGCCAAATTTATTGGACAGCGCCATCAACAGCGTGCCACGTATGCGGGCCTGAATATTCTCCTCCGTCGTATCCTGCGCCAGCCCCTGGAACTCTGCTGCCAGCGAAGTTTTAAAGGCTTCAAACTCGGGCACGATGGAGATTTCGTCATACCGCACCCCCATGCGCGCCGCCATGTCGCGGGCGTCAATCCAGCTGATGTCGGCCGTATATGGTGAAGGCATCATCACCGTGCGAACCCTCTCCTTGCCCAAGGCATCGACCGCCAAGGCCAGCACCAAGGCTGAATCAATGCCCCCCGACAAGCCCAAAATCACGCTGGGAAAGCCGTTTTTACCTATGTAATCACGCACGCCCAGCACCAGCGCATCCCACAGGTCGGCGTCCGGTTCGCGCTCAGGCACCACCTTGGCGACCAGGTTCAAAGCGCTCGGCCCCTGCACCACCTGCACCAGCAGGCGGTCTTCCATGAAACTGGGGGCTCGCCCTGTCACTGCGCCATCGGCGTTCAGAGCAAAAGAGCGGCCTTCAAAAATGACCTCATCCTGCCCGCCCACCAAATGGGCATAGACCATCGGCAAGCCGCAGTCCAGCACCCGCTGGCGCATCATCTGCTCGCGCTCGGGGCCTTTCCCCACATGAAACGGCGAGGCGTTAACCACCGCCAGCAGTTGCGCCCCGGCCTGCGCGGTTTCACGGGCAGGCGCTTCAAACCAGGCGTCCTCACAAATCAACAGGCCCACTTTGACCCGGCTGCCAGCGTTGCCGGCCTCAAAAATGCAAACTTCCTGGCCGGCCGTGAAGTAGCGGCGTTCATCAAACACCTGGTAATTGGGCAACTCACGCTTGAAATAGGTCGCCACTACCGCGCCTTCACACAGCACACTGGCTGCGTTGTACCGATGAGGCACCGCCACCGAACGGGTACGTCTGTCGTCACCGGCCGGATGGCCCACCACCACCGACAAATCTTTTAACCCAGCCAATGCACGGGCCACCGATTTCACGGCATCATCGCAGGCTGCCATGAAAGCGGGACGCAAAAACAGATCCTCGGCCGCGTAGCCGCATATTGAAAGCTCAGGCGTGAGCAGCAGACGCACGCCATCGGTATAAGCCGCCTGTGCTGCCTCTATGATTTTTTGTGCGTTGCCCGACATGTCGCCCACAACGAAATTGAGCTGGGCAACGCAAATTTTGAGTGTCATGAATCGCCAATGTGAAAAGAAACGGAAAACCGGTGGAAAAAGAGTCGAACAATTATGTCATCCGGGTGCTGGATTCGCCGGACGGGATCGAGCCCACCGCCTGGAATGCCTTGCTGGGCCAGCAAAGTGCACCCACGCCCTTCATGCGCCACGAATACCTGCACGCCTTGCACCACAGCGGCAGCGCCACCCCAGCCACCGGCTGGACGCCACAGTTCATGCTGCTGGAGCGCAACGGAGAGCTGGTAGCCGCTTGTGCCCTGTACAGCAAACCCCACTCTTACGGCGAGTACGTCTTCGACTGGGCCTGGGCAAAAGCCTATGAAGACCACCGCCTGAACTACTACCCCAAGGCCGTGGTAGCCGTGCCCTTTACCCCCGTGCCTGGCACACGTCTGATGGCCCGATCGGAAGCCGACAGACTGACCTTGGTTCTCGCCCTGATTGACTGGTGCCGAGCTGAAAAACAATCATCCCTGCACCTGCTGTTTTCAAGCCCCGCCGACCTGCAGGCCTGTGAACAAGCCGGCTTGATGCTGCGCCACACCGTGCAGTTTCACTGGACCAACAGCGCGCCAGGATTTACCGACTTTGAGGCCTTTTTGGCCACTCTGGCACAAGAAAAGCGCAAAAAAATTCGCCAGGAACGGCGCAAGGTAGCCGATGCCGGCGTGCACTTTCGCTGGTCGTTGGGCGCAGACATCAGCCCTAGTGATTGGGATTTTTTCTACCACTGCTACGAACGCACCTACCTGGAGCACGGCAATGCGCCTTACCTGAGCCGGGACTTTTTCCAGCGCATGGCCGATACCATGCCCGAAGACTGGCTGCTGTTTGTGGCCGAACGGGACGGCCAGCCCATGGCCAGCAGTCTGATCGCCCTCAACCAGCAGGCGGTAACGGTTGCGGGTGCGGGTGCGGCGTCTCCACCCAGCGTGTCGCCCAAGGTGGCGTATGGACGGTATTGGGGCGCCTTGGAGCGGGTGGACTGCCTGCACTTTGAAGCCTGCTACTACCAACCCCTGGCTTGGTGCATTGCCCACGGCTACCAGCGTTTTGAAGGCGGGGCCCAGGGAGAACACAAAATGGCGCGCGCCCTGCTACCGGTCAAAGCCAGCAGCGCCCATTGGCTGGCCCACCCCGCGTTTGCTGATGCTGTAGAGCGCTTTCTGGAACGCGAAACCGAGGGCGTCAGCCAATACATTGACAACCTGGTGCAACGCAGCCCCGTCAAAAAAACGGATTAAGTTCCTCCCTCACGCCCCTTCCCACAGCTTGCGCTAACCCCACCCTGCTGCTGGTTTGATCTGCCTCAGCACAAGCCCCGAAGGCAAGGCGCTTTGCGTTCAAAAGGCCTTGAAGTTCAAGTTAAGCTGCCACATTGAGGGCACGCCATGAACACCTTGAGCGGACTTGACGCTTTATTTCTCTACCTGGAGACACCGCAAACGCCCATGCACATCGGGTCTTTTTGCCTGTATGCGCTCCCCCCAGGTTTTGAAGGAAGTTGGCACCCAACCGTTCAACAGCACCTGGCTGCTCGCCTGCCAGACCTGCCGGCTTTCACCCGTCAGCTTGACTTCATGCCGCTGAACCTTGGCCACCCGGCCTGGGCCTATGTTCCACCGGCAGAATTGGACCTCGACTTTCATATTCGGGTTGTCAAAACCCCTACCCTGAAAGGCCAGCAGCCCCCAAAAATTCTGACGCAGCGCGAGGCTGAAAAAATTTGCGCCCAATTGCATGGCCAACTGCTGGACCGAAACCGCCCCTTGTGGGAACTGCATGTGTTCGAGCACATCCTGGGACCCCAAGGCCAGCGTTACACAGGGCTTTACTCCAAGGTTCACCATGCCGCACTGGACGGTGAAGGTGGCGCCGCGTTGACCCGCGCCATGCTCGACCAACATCCCCACACCCTTTCCCAAAGACCTCGCCGCCCGAAACAGACAAGCGACCACTCAAACGCCCCAGCGGCTTGGAGCACCGCCCAGAAAATAGGCGATGTATTGGGCCGTTCCCTCTCGCAATATGGCCGACTCCTGCAAGCCCTGCCGGCCGCCACTCGCTCTGTGGGCAGCACCTTGCTGCAACAAACCGTGCGACGCAGCGGGGGGCAGGTGCGTTGGCAATCGCCCCTGCCGCTAGCGCCGCTAGGCCCCTTCAACAGAGCCATTGGCCCGCAGCGCCGATTTGCCACCGCCTGCCTGCCATTTGCAAGCTGCCACAACATGGCCCTGCAGGCGGGTGGCTCATTCAACGACATCATCTTGTGGCTTTGTGCCAGCGCCCTGCGCCGCTACCTGGCGCAACTAGGGGCGCCCACGCAGCAGTCCTTGCTGGCGGCCATGCCCATCAGCCTGCGTGAGGCCGGCAACCCACACTTCAATACACAGGCAAACACCCAGGCCTCCATGACGGTGGTAGAGCTGGCCACCTCAGTGGCCGACCCACTAGAGCGCCTGCACACCATCATGCAGTCCAACAAGCGCGTCAAACAGGCGCGGCTCAGGCTCAAAGACCTCATCCCCACCGATTTCCCCTCCTTGCTGGCCCCTTGGGTGGTGGGCGGTTTGGCACGAACGGCTTTTGAGATTTACCGCCACAGCGGCCTCTCGCACCGCTTACCCATGATGGCCAACCTGGTCATCAGCAACGTAGCGGGCCCGCCTGAAACGCTCTACCTGGCGGGCGCCAAGTTGCTCACCTATTACCCCTTGTCAATCGTGATTCACGGGCTGGCCTTGAACATCACGCTGCAAACCTATGCGGGCCACGTGTACTTCGGCCTCATTGCAGACCGCCATGCCGTGCCCGACGCCCAGGTGCTGGCCGATGCGCTGCATCAGGCGTACGAGGAGGCCTGTGAATTGCTGCACAAACCGCGCCGCCCCGGGCGCAAGCGTACAAACCCTGAAGCGGTGCGAGCGTCAGCAGAGTCAGCGCACTAAAGTCTGGCGTCAAGCTAGCCAGCCCCCATCAGCGCTGCTAAGGTCCGGGATTGGGATGGCCCCCACGCCATCCGCCGTCACGCCCCTCGCCCCTGCAACTGGAAATGCCCACCTATGGCCAAACAGCAAAGTACGCCAGCTTTTTCCCCTCGACCCCCTAATTCCTGGCGCATGGCCCTGGAATTGCGCCTGCCCTTTGAATTTGGCAGCCTGTTGACCACCTGGCCCTTGCTGCGGCTGGCTCCGCGCGGTGACGGTCACCCGGTCATCGTGTTCCCTGGCCTGTCATCGAGCGACGCGGCCACGGCGCCATTGCGCGCTTTTTTGAACATGCTGGGCTACGCCAGCGCCGGCTGGAACCAGGGCTACAACTTTGGCCCCCGCGCCGGCGTGTTGACTGCGGCGCGGCAGCAGTTGATGCAAACCTTTGAACGCAGCGGCCAAAAAGTCAGCCTGCTTGGCTGGAGCCTGGGCGGCATTTACGCGCGCGAGCTGGCCAAAGCGCATCCCGAGATGGTGCGCAGCATCATCACTTTGGGCACCCCGTTTGCCGGTTCACCGCAAAGCACCAACGCCTGGCGTCTGTATGAACTGACCAGCGGCCGTGACATTCACCAGGATGTCCATTTTTTTGACCTGCCCGGCGCCCCGCCCGTTCCCACCACCTCCATTTACTCAAGAAGCGACGGTGTGGTGACGTGGCTGGCCAGCATTCAGGCGCCCTGCATCAACAACCCACACACCGAAAATCTTGAAGTGTTTGCCAGCCACCTGGGCTTGGGCTTGAACCCCAGTTGCTGGTGGGCTGTGGCCAACCGCCTGGCACAGACGGAAGGCCAATGGCGGGCCTTTGATCGTCAGGGATACCTACACGGCCTGATTTACCCCGACCCCAGACGCTGACCCAGCGGACATCTAGTGGACATAAAAAAGCGCCTGCGGTGAAACCACCGAGGCGCTGGCGAAAGAGTAACTGCCGGGCTTTTGCGTAAAACCTAGCAAGCCATCACCTAGCAAGCCATCACAGGCTTACTTGGCCTGTGCCGCGTTGTAATTGGCAATGCCGTCCAAAATCTCCTTCTTGGCAGACTCCGGGCCTTCCCAGCCCAAAATCTTGACCCATTTGCCCTCTTCCAGGTCTTTGTAGTGCTCAAAAAAGTGGGCAATGGTTTTGAGCCGCAGCGGGTTCAGGTCTTCCGGTTTTTGCCATTGCGAGTAGATCGACAGAATTTTGTCGGTGGGCACGGCCAGCACTTTGCCGTCCTGACCAGCTTCGTCTTCCATTTTCAGAATACCAATCACACGGCAAGGCACTACCACGCCTGGAATCAGGGGAACGGGGGTAATCACTAGCACGTCGACCGGGTCGCCGTCACCGGAGATGGTCTTGGGCACATAGCCGTAGTTGGTGGGGTAGTGCATGGACGTACTCATGAAGCGGTCCACAAATATGGCGCCAGTGGCCTTGTCCACCTCGTACTTGACGGGGTCAGCGTTCATCGGAATTTCGATGATCACGTTAAAAGAGACGGGGACATTGGAGCCAGGGGTAACGTTGTCAAGTGACATGGT
>CAJCCO010000104.1 GCA_903960915.1 uncultured beta proteobacterium | reverse complement strand
GCGTAACAAATGCTGGACAAAATAAACATAGCGTGAAATTTTGGGGAATTACTGACCTGGTGCGCTATGTATTTTGATAAATTGGGCAAAGCCTTGGTCGGCGTAGGCTGCAGGTGGCAAGTCGTCGGTCAACAGGGCGGCATCAATTTCTGCAATTTCATCGGAGGAGTTTTGCTCCTGAAGGAGGTTGATAGTGATCAAGCCCATGACCAGAGCAAGCAAGGGCAGTATGGCGGCAAGACGCTCCCAGACATTCAGATAATCACCCCCAAGCGTGAGGGAGGCGGAATCACCTGAACTGGAAAAACTTTGTGCAGTGCGCGTGACAAGTATTTTTCGCTTGGACAAGGCTTGTGCCCTAGCAGCACGCAGACGTTCAGAGAGGTCGTAAGGTAAGTCGTCTGCTGCGTCTGATAAATGTGCGCAAACTCGCAGAGCCATACGCTCCTGGGCAATGTCTTGAAGGTAAAGGTTTGAATTTGTCATATTGAAATTCCTTTGGCTCGTAAGGCCTTGCTGAGCGCCTGAATTGCCCGAGAGCAGTGTGTTTTTACGCTACCTTCAGAGCACCCCATCGCTGATGCAGTTTCGGCAACGTCAAACTCTTCCCAATAACGCATCAGGAATGCTTCTCGTTGACGAGCGGGCAATTCCTGAATTTCCAACTCAATCTCTCGCAAGGTTTGGGCCCGTTCGGTAGATTTTTGAGCACTTTCAGTGCCTTCCGCGTAATCTTGCAGGTTCAGGCTTTCCATGAGGTCAAATCCGGCGTCATCTGCAGATGACTCGAAATCGCTCATGTTCGAGAATAATGCGTTTCTTGTTTTTTGCCGCCGGTACCAATCCAGGGTGCAATTGGTCAAAATTCTCTGAAACAGCATAGGCAACTCAGCCAACGGTTTGTCACCGTAGTGCTCGGCCAACTTCATCATGCTGTCCTGCACGATATCAAGGGCGGATTCCTCGTTGCGGACGTGGTACATCGAGCGTTTAAAAGCCCGCTTTTCAACGCCCTTGAGAAATTCTGAGAGTTCCTGTTCAGTTGCCAAGCGGTGAGTGCGGTAGGTCAGCAGTACGCGCTGAAATACCTTGAAGGGTCAGATTTGGGGCCATATAGGGGGCTAATTTGGCCGGATTATGGCACCTTGGGTAGATTTTTTTGAAGGTTATAGGGAGCTATGTTTTTGCAGTGCGATAATGCGCGCTGCTATTCAAAAGGCAAACGGGTCCTGGTCCGGCACAAGAATCACTGTGCTCATGGCTTTGACCTTAAGTTCCGACGCGACTCCAAAAGTGTTTGCGAAGGAGCACCCAAGGTATTTCGTTAGAGAAATTCACAAAGGTTCATCATGGAAATTTCAAAAGCTGAAATCGCTTCAGCCATGTCGGCAGCGTCTGCCGCCAAACATCAGCCAACCAGCAAAATGCCTGTTGCAAACCCTGCCGAGCAAGAACTTCGCGGTGCCGAAGTGCTTGTTAAAGCTCTGCAAGCCGAGGGCGTCAAGTACATCTGGGGTTATCCGGGTGGTGCGGTCCTGCATATTTACGATGCTTTCTACAAGCAAGACACGATCCAGCACGTTCTGGTCCGGCATGAGCAGGCTGCTGTGCATGCGGCAGACGGCTATGCCCGTGCAACCGGTGAGGTTGGCGTTGCGCTTGTCACATCCGGCCCTGGGGTAACCAATGCCGTGACCGGAATTGCAACGGCCTACATGGACAGCATTCCAATGGTGATCATTACCGGTCAGGTGCCCACCCACGCGATTGGACTGGACGCATTTCAGGAATGTGACACGGTGGGTATCACGCGCCCCATCGTGAAGCACAATTTCCTGGTCAAGGACGCCCGTGATATGGCTGAGACCATGAAAAAAGCTTTTCATATCGCCAGAACTGGTCGTCCCGGCCCGGTTGTGGTGGATATCCCCAAAGACGTTTCCTTTAAAAAGGTCAGCTATTCCGGTTATCCGGAATCGGTCGAGATGCGTTCTTACAACCCGGTCCGTAAGGGGCATGGCGGTCAGATTCGCAAGGCGCTGCAATTGCTGCTGGCCGCCAAGCGTCCTTATATTTATACCGGCGGCGGTGTGTTGCTCAGCAACGCCTCGGCCGAGTTGCGCACGCTGGTGGACATGCTGGGCTACCCCTGTACCAATACCTTGATGGGGTTGGGCGCTTATCCGGCCAGTGATAAGAAATTTCTTGGCATGCTGGGCATGCACGGCACGGTTGAGGCCAACAATGCCATGCAGCACTGCGATGTTTTGCTGGCCGTTGGCGCTCGCTTTGACGACCGCGTGATCGGCAACCCCAAGCACTTTGCTCAAAATGAACGCAAGATCATTCATATTGATATTGATCCGTCCAGTATTTCCAAGCGTGTCAAAGTTGATATTCCCATTGTGGGCGATGTCAAAGACGTGCTCACTGAAATGATCGCGATGATCAAAGAGGGCACGACCAAGCCCGATGCCAATGCGCTGGGCGCATGGTGGGACACGATTGAGGGCTGGCGTAAACGAGACTGCATGAAATATGACCACGGCAAGGGTGATGTCATCAAGCCGCAATTTGTGGTGGAAACGCTTTGGAACATGACCAAGGATGCCGATACCTACATCACCTCTGATGTCGGTCAGCACCAAATGTGGGCAGCCCAGTACTACCATTTTGATGAACCACGCCGCTGGATCAACTCAGGTGGCCTGGGCACCATGGGGGTAGGTATTCCCTATGCCATGGGTATCAAACTGGCCAAGCCAGATTCCGAAGTGTTCTGTATCACGGGCGAAGGCTCGGTACAGATGTGTATTCAGGAACTTTCCACCTGCTTGCAATACAACACACCGATCAAGGTCATGGCCTTGAACAACCGCTACCTCGGCATGGTGCGTCAATGGCAGGAAATTGACTACGAAGGCCGCTACAGCCACAGCTACATGGATGCGTTGCCCAATTTCGTGAAGCTGGCTGAAGCCTATGGACACGTAGGCATGCTGATAGAAAAGCCTGAAGATGTGGAGCCGGCCATCCGTGAGGCGCGCAAGCTGAAGGACCGTACGGTGTTTATGGATTTTCGAACGGACCCAACCGAGAATGTCTTCCCCATGGTGAAGGCCGGTATGGGGATTACGGAAATGTTGCTCGGCTCGGAAGATCTTTAAACCTAACTGCAGACGAATCTATTGTTTGCCAAGCCTTGCGGTTACCGCCACAAGGGGAGGGCAGCGAAAAGAGGAGTCGTTATCACTATGAAACATATTATTGCTGTCTTGCTGGAAAACGAACCCGGTGCATTGTCACGGGTGGTCGGCCTGTTCTCCGCCAGAGGCTACAACATTGAATCCTTGACGGTGGCACCCACCGAAGACCCCAGCTTGTCACGTATGACCATTCAGACCACAGGTTCTGATGACGTGATTGAGCAAATCACCAAGCACCTCAACCGTCTTATTGAAGTCGTCAAAGTGGTTGATTTGACGGAAGGTTCTTACATTGAGCGTGAACTCATGATGGTGAAGGTTCGCGCCGTTGGCAAGGAGCGCGAAGAAATGAAGCGTATGGCTGATATTTTTCGCGGCCGAATCATAGATGTCACTGAGAAAAGCTACACCATTGAATTGACGGGTGACCAGTCAAAAAATGATGCTTTTCTGGAAGCCATCGAACGTGGCGCAATTTTGGAAACGGTCCGCACCGGCTCAAGTGGCATAGGTCGCGGCGAACGTATTTTGCGGGTTTAATTTTTTACAACGGAGAAAATAATGAAGGTTTTTTACGACAAAGACTGTGATCTGAGCCTGATCAAGGGCAAGACCGTAGCAATCATTGGTTATGGTAGCCAAGGGCATGCCCATGCTCAGAATCTGAACGACAGCGGCGTAAAAGTCGTGGTTGGTCTGCGCAAAGGTGGCGCTTCTTGGCCTAAGGTCGAAAAAGCTGGCCTTAAAGTGGCCGAAGTCGCTGAAGCTGTCAAAGCCGCTGATGTGGTCATGATCTTGTTGCCCGATGAACAAATTGGCTCGGTTTACACCAACGATATCGAACCCAATATCAAGCAAGGCGCTTCACTGGTGTTTGCGCATGGTTTCAATGTCCATTACGGGCTGGTTAATCCACGCGCTGACCTGGATGTCTGGATGGTGGCACCCAAGGCCCCGGGCCATACGGTTCGCGGCACTTACGCCCAAGGCGGTGGTGTTCCTCACCTGATTGCGGTGCACCAGGATAAGTCTGGCCGTACCCGTGAACTGGCCCTGAGCTATGCCATGGCCAACGGTGGTGGCAAGGCGGGCATCATTGAGACCAACTTCCGTGAAGAAACAGAAACCGATTTGTTCGGTGAACAAGCCGTTTTGTGCGGCGGCACGGTTGAACTGATCAAAGCCGGTTTCGAAACTCTGGTTGAAGCCGGCTACGCGCCTGAAATGGCGTATTTCGAGTGCTTGCACGAACTCAAGTTGATTGTGGACATGATCTATGAAGGCGGTATTGCCAACATGAACTACTCCATCTCCAACAACGCTGAGTACGGCGAGTATGTGACAGGCCCTCGCATTATCACCAGCGCCACTAAAGATGCTATGCGTCAATGTCTGAAAGACATCCAGACGGGCGAATATGCCAAGAGTTTCATTCTTGAAAACAAGGCGGGTGCCCCGACGCTGCTCAGTCGTCGTCGTTTGACATCAGAGCATCAAATCGAGCAAGTGGGCGAGACCCTGCGCGCCATGATGCCATGGATCAAAAAGAACAAGTTAGTGGACCAAACCCGCAACTAAGCAGTTTTGACGCAATGAACAAAGGCCACTTTTGTGGCCTTTGTTACTATTGGAGCCAGGAGAAATATTCTATGCAAGACGTCAACGATTCAGATAGCCCAGATAGCGAAGAAGTCGTTATTAAAAAGCCTCGCAAGGGGATATATGTGTTGCCGAATCTGTTCACCCTGGCCGCTCTTTTTGGCGGTTTCTATGCGGTCATCATGGCGATCAATGGACAATTTTCTCTGGCGGCGATGGGCATTTTTTGCGCTATGGTGCTAGATAGCCTTGACGGCCGTGTGGCGCGTATGACTAACACGCAAAGTGCCTTCGGCGAGCAAATGGATTCACTCTCCGATATGGTGTCCTTTGGCGCAGCTCCTGCGATCATTTCATATGTCTGGGCACTTCAAGGTTTAGGCCGTTGGGGTTGGATAGCTGCCTTCGTTTACTGCGCCTGTGCAGCGCTCCGACTGGCGCGCTTTAACGTCAATACAGCGGTTGTCGACAAGCGGTATTTTCAGGGCTTGCCATCGCCTGCTGCGGCCGCATTAATGGCGGGCTTCATCTGGCTGATGACAGACCAGGGCATTAAAGGCCCAAGCGTGGCTTGGCCCATGTTCGTGCTGGCTTTGTACTCGGGCTTAACCATGGTGACCAATGTGCCTTTTTATAGCTTCAAGGATTTGCATCTTAAAAAGAGCGTTCCATTTGCTGTCATTGTGCTGATCGTTTTGGGCATAGCGGTGATCAATATTGACCCTCCGATTGTCATTTTTGGTGTCTTTGTGCTTTATGGCGTGAGTGGCTATATTTTGTATTTTTGGCGCAAGGCCAAAGGGCAACAAACCAGTGTCATCAGTACCTCCAAAGATGAACCTGACGAGCGCGGCCTCCATTGAACTGTCCAGCAAGACAATGTCCTTGCCGCCCTCGTATTTGAATTGTGGTACATTGATTTCATGAATTCCAAATTGCTAGATCTACTAACAACGCCTAACGGGCGGAGACGGTAGAGCGCGCTCTTACCTAAACCCAAAGCCCGTTTGCATCTGCAGCGGGCTTTTTGTTATGGAAATCACACTTTGAGCTGCGGAATTTTTCAGAAACTCAGGAGAAATTAAATGTCGGACAAATTGATCATTTTTGACACCACCTTGCGTGATGGGGAACAGTCTCCCGGTGCCTCCATGAACAAGGACGAAAAACTGCGCATTGCCCGTCAATTAGAGCGGCTGAAGGTAGATGTCATTGAAGCGGGATTTGCTGCCAGCTCCAATGGTGACTTTGAAGCAGTGCAACTCATTGCGAATGCCATTAAAGATTCGACCATTTGTTCTCTTTCACGAGCCAATGATCGCGATATTTCTCGTGCTGCTGAAGCCCTCAAGGGCGCAGCCAATGCAAGAATCCACACTTTCATTGCCACGTCCGCATTGCATATGGAGAAAAAATTGCGGATGACGCCGGATCAGGTGTTTGAGCAGGCTAAACAGGCCGTGCGCTTTGCCCGAAATTTGGTTGGCGATGTAGAGTTCAGCCCTGAGGACGGCTACCGCAGTGACGTTGATTTTCTTTGCCGCGTCCTTGAATCCGTGATTGATGAGGGTGCCACCACCATTAACGTGCCTGACACGGTGGGTTATGCAATTCCTGAACTTTATGGAAATTTCATCAAGACACTGCGAGAGCGTATTCCTAATTCTGACAAGGCAATCTGGTCGGTCCACTGCCACAATGATCTGGGTATGGCTGTAGCCAATTCCCTGGCAGGCGTGAAAATTGGTGGTGCGCGTCAGGTGGAGTGCACCATCAACGGTTTGGGCGAGCGGGCAGGCAACTGCAGCTTGGAAGAAATCGTCATGGCGGTCAAAACTCGGCGAGATTACTTCGATCTTGATTTGGGCATCGATACCAAGCATATTTTGGCTGCGAGCCGCATGGTGAGCCAAACTACCGGCTTTGTGGTCCAGCCCAACAAGGCGGTGGTGGGTGCCAATGCGTTCGCACATGCCTCAGGTATCCATCAGGATGGCGTCTTGAAGGCGCGCGATACCTACGAAATCATGCGTGCAGAGGATGTTGGATGGAGCGCCAATAAAATCGTGTTGGGTAAGCTCAGTGGGCGAAACGCATTCAAGCAGCGCTTGCTTGAATTGGGTGTACAGATGGAGAGCGAAGCCGAGATCAACGCAGCATTTGCCAAATTCAAAGAGTTGGCTGACCGTAAAAGCGAAATATTTGATGAAGATATTTTGGCCTTGGTCAGTGAGGAGAGTGTTTCCAATGAAAAAGACCAGTTCGGTTTTGTCTCACTTTCTCAGCACAGTGAAACCGGCGAGAGACCTCATGCGAGCATTGTTTTTACCTTTGGAGGCAAGGAAGTGAAAGGATCTTCTGATGGCAATGGTCCCGTGGATGCATCTTTGAAGGCTATCGAGGCGCATGTCAAGAGCGGTGCAGAAATGGTGCTTTACTCGGTTAATGCCATCAGTGGTTCTACGGAGAGCCAAGGTGAGGTGACGGTAAGACTCCAAAACAGTGGTCGTGTGGTCAATGGCGTGGGTTCAGACCCGGACATTGTTGTGGCTTCTGCCAAGGCCTACCTCAGTGCTTTGAATAAATTACACAGCAAAGCTGATCGGGTGGCCGCCCAAGGGTAAGCAATTGACATAGTTTTTTTCTCTATTCATTAAGAAAGTCGCGCAAGTAGTTGATATTGCGCGACTTTTTTGTTTAAACTCAGCGCATGTTAAAAATAATGCGTTGATGAAATCCTGTTTTCATCCGTAAACACGGTGTTTGGAACTATTTTGCGTTTAACTTCTTTTATTTTTTGTTTGCTTACCCTGATGGCTGCATGCCTGTTGCCTCAAGCGAATGCTGCGCAAAGTAAACGGCAAATTGATAAGCCGACAAAAAATTTGACAGTGGCCAAGCGTAAAGCGCCGCGGGCAGTTATTACTAAGCGTAACCGTGCTAAAAAGTTTCAAGCTGTGGCCGTGCGTCCCTCCTTTGGCCAAATGGCTGGTTTGCATGGTTCACAAGATGTCCTTTCCCTGAAATCTAGTGTTGCCTTGGTGATTGATCAAGAAACCAGTGAAATCTTGTTCAGTAAAAATGACAAAGCCGTATTACCAATTGCCTCTTTGACCAAGCTCATGACGGGTCTGGTGCTCAGTGAAGCGAGGTTGTCCATGGATGAACTCATCACTATTACTCAAGCAGATATTGATACCGAGAAAGGCAGCACATCACGTTTGATGGTGGGTGCCGTACTCAGTCGGGGTGAATTGCTGCACTTGGCCTTGATGTCAAGTGAAAACCGAGCAGCGCACGCCCTAGGGCGGACTTATCCTGGTGGTTTGCCTGTGTTTGTGGGCTTGATGAATGCCAAAGCTCGGCAAATTGGCATGAATGACACCAGCTATGTAGAACCGACAGGGCTTTCCAGCAAAAATCAATCAAGTGCCCGTGATTTAGCTAAATTAGTCAACATTGCCTACGGTAACCAGACGTTGAGAGATTTCTCTACTTCACCCGGCCATCAAGTGGAGGTTGGCAACCGAACTTTGCAATACAACAACACCAATCGATTGGTTAAAAGCCCAGCCTGGGATATTGGCGTTCAAAAGACCGGCTATATCTCCGAAGCGGGTCAGTGTTTGGTAATGCAAGCCAAAATCGCAGGCCGAAAACTCATCATGGTATTTCTCGATTCAGCCGGTAAATACAGCCGCCTAGCTGACGCTGAGCGTGTACGTCACTGGGTGGAGGCAAACCCTTCAATAAAGTTGGGCAAGGGAGCCGGGATACAACATGTTTCTGCCCTTGGGCTTGTTGCCAGCGTTAACTAATTGATTTAGCTGGAAGGGTCTTGGGTTCGTTACTGAAGCCCAGCGTGCTGGAGATAGTTTGAGCTGTCATTTGAAGCTTGGCTAACCAAGCTTCCTCCAATCGCTCAGCGGGGGCTGAAATAGACAGACCTGCTATCAGCTTCCCCTGATCATCGTAGATTCCTGCAGCCATACAGCGCACACCCATTTCAAGCTCTTCGTTGTCTCGGGCTGTGCGATATTGCCTGACTTTTGAGAGCTCCCGCTCAAGGTCAGCCAGTTGTGTCAGACTGTTTTTGGTATGGCCGGCAAGCCCGGTTCGAGAAGCATATGCTCTTACCCGCTGTGGCTCATCTGCCGCCAGAAAAAGCTTGCCAACTGATGTCAAATGCAAGGGTGCACGACCGCCGATTGCGCGAACCACCTGCATGCCTGAGCGCTCGCTATAAGCCCTCTCTACATAAACGATTTCATCACCCTGTCGCATGCTCAAGTTGACGGGTTGTTGAATCAATTTATGAAGTTCGCGCATTGGAACCAGGGCAGCATCGCGGACATTAAGACGACCTTTGACCAGATTGCCCAGCTCAAGTAAACGCATGCCCAAGCGGTAACTACCAGGGTGCGGGCGGTCAATAAAGCGCCCCGTTGCCAAATCGTTCAATATTCTGTGCGTTGTTGAGGGGTGTAGGCCTGTCTTTTCACTGATTTCCTTCAGTGACATAGCTTCTTCACGGGAGGCTAAAACATCAATCAAGGTGAACATCCGCTCAATGACTTGGACTGTTGGTGTCGCAGGAAGCCCTGGATCAAACTTACGCATGGTTATTCCTTATCGGTTCAGCCAATATTTTACTTTGTGAAATATTGGATAAGCGCTCAGAAGTAAACCCATTTGTACGCCATCACTTGTTTCATTGAGATGTTTCGACCCAGATGCCATCCTTTAAGCACTCAAAAGGTGCGAATTTATCCTTGTAGCTCATCTTAGGGCTCTCGCTGATCCAGTAGCCCAGGTAGACATGTTGGAGGCCAAGTGTGCGTGCTTGCTCAATTTGCCAAAGTACGCCATATGTTCCCAAGCTGCTCCGGGCTTCGGGTTCGTAAAAGGTGTAGACCGCTGATATTCCGTTGTTCAGCACATCCAGAATGGCCACCATTTTGACGCTCCCCGGTTGGCCGTTGGCATCCACTTCCCTGAACTCAACAAGTCTTGAATTAACGCGGCTTTGCAACAGAAATTGTGTGTACTGGTCGATGCTGTCTTGATCCATGCCACCGCCAGCGTGCCGCATCTTTTGGTACCTCAGGTAAAGGTCGTAATGCTCCTGCAAAAAGCATAAATTGAGTACGCGAGCCTCCAACTTCGCGTGTTGAGCCCAGGCTCTGCGCTGGCTCTTATTGGGTTTGAAAGCATTGGCTATGACACGTAGGGGAACGCAGGCTTTGCACCCATCGCAATAAGGTCGGTAGGTGAAAACACCACTGCGCCGAAAACCTTGTCCTACCAGCTCGGAGTACGCTGCATTGTTGATTAAATGACTGGGGGTTGCAACTTGTGAACGTGCCTGTTTGCCAACAAGGTAGCTGCATGGATATGGCGCTGTGGCATAAAACTGGAGCGTCTGTAACGGAAGATCTTTGAGATGAGTCACGTTGAAATCTACATTGTTCTCTGCAAGTTTTGCCAGTATATATTTTCAAAACGCCAGGTAGGCTGTTCCCGTTTTACATCATTTGCCACTTGCATTTCAAAAGCATCTCTTGAGATCTCTTTCGCACCTAAAGAAGCCAAATGGTTGGTGTTTTGCTGGCAGTCTATTTGCTCAATATCGTGGGCCAAACAAAATGCAACAAGTGCAGCTAAGGCAATTTTTGAAGCATCGGTGGTGCGACTGAACATAGATTCACCGAAGACGGCTTTGCCAATCGCGATGCAATAAAGTCCGCCTACAAGTTCTCCATCAACCCACGTTTCTATACTGTGCGCAAACCCGGATTGGTACATGCCTTCATAAGCTGTAATCATCTCTGGTGATATCCAAGTCCCGTGTGCGTTTGCGCGGGGGGCTGAACAAGCGCGGATGACAAGTTCAAAGGCTGTATCAACCTTCACTTCAAAGCGAGAAGCACGTTGATATTTTTTCAGTGTTTTTTTGAGTGAGTGGTGCAACCGAAAATCAGAAATTTTTAACACCATTCTTGGGTCTGGACTCCACCACAAAATGGGTTGCCCTTCACTGAACCAGGGGAAAATACAGCTTGCATAAGCCTTGCACAGAGTGCTCGTATCCAGTGCTCCGCCAGCGGCCAATAAACCGGGTGCTGAAGACGCCTTCCCAAGCGCACGGGTAAGCGCAGGAAAGTCTTCACCGGGAGCAAGCCAAGTCAGGGGAGGGGGCGCGGTAATCATGGAATGACTGTAGCTGAAGCGCTGGGGTGTTCAAAGCCCACTTAAATACACTGACGTTCATTTTTCACTTGTAAAAGTTTTTCTTGTCCAAGAAATCGTACTTTGAACCGTTACAATACATGTCAGTCGGGGCGTAGCGCAGCCTGGTAGCGCATCTGGTTTGGGACCAGAGGGTCGAAGGTTCGAATCCTTTCGCCCCGACCACATAATCTCTCGATCTCTGCCCGTAGCTCAGTTGGATAGAGCAACAGCCTTCTAAGCTGTGGGTCGGGGGTTCGATCCCCTCCGGGCAGGCCAAGCCCACCAATGATAGTCCGCTACACAATTAATAGCGCTATTATGTCTGGGCTTCGCTGGGGCTACACTCAAAAAATCAACAATACAGTTTCATGTCGATGCTTTTTTAGCACACCTGTCAGATCGTGAGTATGCACCCGGTACATCGCCAGTAAGCCCAGCATCGTGCAAAACTGCTTAGGCCACCCTATGGTGCCTTCACTCCGCTGTACAGCCCACCTTTGCAGCCATTGCAAACAGTTTTAGATCATGCGGCAAGGTTGCCCCAGTCAAATAGCTGGGTATTGGAAACTAAAACCTCAAAGCGAAATGGCCTATCCCCCCCGGGCGGGACCCCGGGACGTCTTCCCCCCCCACCATGCTTGGGGGCGTGGTGGTGGCCCTGGCCGTCGAACTGACCGGCTCTGGCCAACTCAAACCAGGTCTCAAAATTCTCGGCAATGGTTTGGTAGAGCAGCGTGCGCTCGGGGTGGCGCGGGTTGTAGAGTTTGGGCTTTGCTCACGCTTGCCCGCCCGCATGAGAATGCGCTTGCGTTGGGCGTGCAGTGGCGGGCATGGGGCAGTGCCAGCGTGGGCTGGGTGCCCGATGGTATTGGATTTATATCCAGTTTCGCCGCGTGCAGAGGCTTCGGGCTTCTCACAGAAGATCTCACAGTTTCCATCAATGGCTCTTTGCAGTCCCTTGGCGTCATTCCCAGCCGAAATTCCGATGACTCCTGACGCCACCATGCGGCCATTTAATTTTGAGTATTTTTGGGAACGCACGGTTAGGCGTTCCATCTTTGGGCCAACAGCGTAGTAAAGCCCTGCCTGGTCGGCTTGCAGCGGAGACGCTACGCCTGCCGTTGTCTGCCTAAGCTGTCGTCGCGCCCATCACCTCAACCCTTGGCGCGCGCACCAGGCAGGCCGTGCTGATGCCCGGCCCCGAGGCGGTCAGCACCGGACGGGACCGCTCGCACGGGTCGGTGCGGATCGGGCAACGGCTGGCAAACGGGCAGCCAGGGGGCGGTGCCAGCGGGCTGGGCAGATCGCCGGTAAGAATGATTTTTTCGCGTTTGCGCTGCGCCACCGGATCCGGCAGGGGTATCGCCGACAGCAGCGCCTGGGTATAGGGGTGGTGCGCTGCGCTGAACAGCGTGTCGGTGTCGCCTCGCTCGGCCACGGTGCCCAGGTACATGACCATGGTCTCGTCGGCCACATGACGCACCACCGACAAATCGTGCGAAATGAACAGGTAAGCCAGCCCGAGTTCGCGCTGCAACTCCATCAGCAGGTTAAGGATTTGGGAACGGATCGACACATCGAGTGCCGACACCGGTTCGTCCAGCACCAGCAGTTTGGGCGACAAAGCCAGGGCCCGCGCGATCACCACCCGCTGCTTCTGACCGCCGGACAAGGCATTGGGCGTGCGCGCGGCATAAGCAGCCGGCAGCCCCACCCGGTCCAGCAACTCAGTCAGGCGCCGGCGCTGCTCTGCAGTGCTGCGGCCCTGGATCGCCAGTGGCTCCAAAATACTGTCAGCCACCGTCATCTTGGGGTCCAGCGCGGCGGTCGGGTCCTGAAACACGATGGCGATCTCGGTGGCCAGCGCCCGGCGCGCTTTGGGTGGCAGGCGGGTAATCTCCTGCCCAGCGAACTGAATGCTGCCCGAAGTGGCCGCTTCCAGGCCCACAATGGCATAAGCGGTGGTCGACTTGCCGCAGCCGCTCTCACCCACCCGCGCCAGGGTACGCCCAGCGGC
>CAJCCO010000103.1 GCA_903960915.1 uncultured beta proteobacterium | reverse complement strand
CGTGCTAGCCGTACTTTGTCTTGTTGCGTTTGTCCTGGTGGCATGGAAATGGGTTTTACCCGCAGCCAGTGAAGTTGTGGTGGACTGGTTACCACCAGAGCTAGAGCAAAAAGTGGGACGTGGAGCTTATGCCGAGTTAAAAAAAAGATGGCTTGATCAATCAGATTTGAGCGAAGCTGAACAGAAAAAATGGCGCGACATGTTCGAGAGCATGCTGCGAAAGGCTGAACCCAAGCAAACAGCGTCTGATTGGCGACTCTTTTTTCATAAATCGAAAATACTGGGTGCCAATGCCTTTGCCTTGCCAGGTGGCGATATGGTGATCACCGACGAATTGATTTACATGCTCAAAGACCAGCCAGACACTGTCATGGGCATATTAGGACACGAGTTCGGGCATGTGCAGCACCGCCACGGCATCAAAATGGTTGTGAAAGCAGGTATGGCCACCGCCATGTTCGGCTTCATTATTGGAGATGCCACCGGCTTTTTAGCTACCGTGCCAACAGTACTCATGACGCAGGACTATTCCCGACAAGCCGAACGAGAGGCAGATGCTGCAGCAGCTCAATTTTTGAACGCCAACGATTTACACCCGCGTGTCATGACAGTCTTTTTTGATCGACTTATAGCCAGCCGTGTCGCCAAATACAAGGAAAAAAGCGACCCTATGGAGGACTTCCCGATTGGCTTCTCAAGCCACCCGCCTGATAACGAACGCATCAAGTTCTTCAAGGAATGGAAGCCTTGATATACGTTTGACAGTGTTCTGACGAGGGACCATACTTCGCCCCTAATTGTTATTCTTGGCTCAATGGCTTAGAACATGTGGCCCCCTGACTATCTACTGCGCCAAGACCTGGGAGGACACTTTCCCACGGCCCATGGCACCCCCCTGCTGAACCTGCTGCACCTGAGCGATGCGCATGTCATCGATACCGTGTCCCCCGCGCGCTGTGAGTGGGTGCAGTTATTGGCCCATGACCCACGCTGGCAGCCGCTCTTGCCCATGCACCGGCCTTATGAGGCGCTCACGCACTGGGCGCTGGCTGCGCATGTGCAGGCGCTGAACCAGCATCCGCTGGCGCCCTTGACGCAAAAGCCCTATGCCCTGGCCTTGAGCACGGGCGACAACATCGACAACGCGCAGATGAACGAGCTGCAAAGTTTTCTCACCATCCTGGCCGGTGGCGACACCTGCTTGAGCGCCGTAGGCGGCGTGCATGAGCCCGACCTAGCGCGCGGGGCCGCGCCCTGGCCGTTCTGGTGTCCCGAACCTGGCGTGGCCGATCACTGGAAGGCGCTGGGCTGCCCAGAAGTGCCCGACTTTGTGCAGCGTTGCAGCGCCACACTGCAAAGCCCCGGCCTGGGCTTTGCCTGGACCAGCGTGCCGGGCAACCACGACTTGCTGCGCCAAGGCACGGCGCTCACGCATCCGGCGCTGGAAGCTATTGCCCTGGGACAAGCCAAGGGGCTGCAGCGTCCCAGCGGTTTCGACCCGGCAGACCCTTTGGCATTTTTTGTGGACCACCCCACCGGTTTTTCTAGCGGGGATGACCGCAGAGTGAAAGCCGATGCCGGACGCTATACGCTGACGCGCCAGACCTGGCTCGACAGCCATTGCCAACATGGCGCCGCGGGCTATGCGCTTGACCAGTTGGCCCAGCGCGGCCTTGACAGCGTGATTGACACCGAGCATGTGCGCCTGATTCTGCTGGATACCAACCACCCGGCGGGCGACTTTCAGGGCAGCATTGGCGCACAGCAACTGGCTCGGCTGGAGGCGCGCCTGGCTGAGGTGGATGCGCAGCCTGGACGGCTGGCTGTGCTGGTGAGCCACCATGGCTCGGCCTCGCTGACCAACACCAAGGGCGACGACCCCGAGCGCTTGCACGCTGAGGCGTTGACCGCGGTGGCGCACCGCCATGCCTGCGTGGTGGCCTGGCTGGTAGGGCATCGCCACCTGCACCACATTGCGCCCCACCCCGGACCGCTAGGCGGGTTCTGGGAAATCACCACGGCCTCGCTGATTGACTGGCCGTCGCAGGTACGCGCGGTAGAAATTTTGCGCCACGCCGATGGGCAGATCGAAATTGTTTGCACCCTGCTCGACCATGGCGCAGCCGCCGACTCACTGGCTGGTTTGCACCGGCAACTGGCCGGGCACTTTGCTGGCGCCATGGCGACCCAGATGCAGGGACGCCCTGAGGACGGCCATGTACGATTGCTGCTGCCAAGAATTTAAATGACCCGCCCTGACGCCATCTTTATTCACCCCTTGATTCACCCCTTTGCAAAGGCCTGACCCATGAAAACTGTCCGTAGCTTTCCGCGCAAGATCAAAGAGATTCCTAATCTGTTCATTCCCCTGCCGGACGGCACGCGCCTGGCTGCACGCCTGTGGCTACCCAAAGATGCCGAGAAAAACCCGGTGCCTGTGATTCTGGAATATTTGCCCTACCGCAAGCGCGACGGCACGGTGGTGCGCGATGCGCTGACGCACCCCTACCTGGCCGGTCATGGTTATGCCTGCGTTCGCGTGGACATGCGGGGCAATGGCGACTCCGACGGCCTGATGTTTGACGAGTACGCCGAGCAAGAGTTGCAAGACGCTGAGGACGTGATTGCCTGGCTCAACCAACAGCCCTGGAGCACCGGCAAGGTCGGCATGATGGGCATTTCTTGGGGCGGCTTCAATGGCCTGCAAGTGGCGGCACGCCAGCCCGAGGGCTTGGATGCCGTCGTCACCCTGTGCTCCACCGATGACCGCTACAGCGACGACATCCACTTCAAGGGTGGCTGCCTGCTGAATGAAAACATGGGCTGGTCGGCCACCATGCTGGCTTACTCGTCGCGTTCGCCGGACCCGGCCATCGTGGGCGATGCCTGGCGCAAGATGTGGCTGGAGCGCCTGGAGATTGAACCCCTGCTGGCCATAGACTGGCTGGCGCATCCTCACCGTGACGCCTACTGGAAACGCGGCTCGGTGTGTGAAGACATTGGCACCATCAAAGCCGCGGTGCTGGCCGTGGGGGGCTGGAACGATGCCTACACCAACGCCGTGCCGCGCCTGGTGGGCACGGTGCAGGCACCGGTCAAGGGCATCATTGGACCGTGGGCGCACAAGTACCCCCACTTTGCTGTCCCCGAGCCACGCATTGGCTTTTTGCAAGAAGCCTTGCGCTGGTGGGACCACTGGCTCAAGGGCATAGATACCGGCGTGGCGCAAGACCCGGCGCACCGCACTTACATCATGGATGTGGGTCGCCCTGGGGCTTCGGTCAATCACGTGCCGGGACGCTGGGTTAGCGACAACCAGTGGCCGGCGGACCAATTTGAAATGCAGCGCTGGTACCTGAACAAGGAGGGCTTGAACCCAACGCGTCAAGCTGGCGGCAAACCGGTGGTCTGCTCACCGCAAACGACAGGCGCTGACAGCGGCGAGTACTGCGTCATCTGGATGGGCCCGGAGTTTCCTGGAGACCAACGGCGTGACGACTCGGGTTCGCTGACCTTTGACTCCGCGCCCTTGAGCAAGGACATGGATCTGGTGGGCGCATCGGTGCTCACCCTGAAATTCAGTGTGGACAAGCCGGTGGCCGTCACGGCCGTTCGGCTCAACTCGGTGTGGCCAGACGGCGCCGTATCGCGCCTGACCTATGCGGTGAGTAACCTGTGTCACCGCGACAGCCATGAGCACCCCGAAGCACTGGAGCCGGGCAAGGTTTACACCGTCAAAATTCAGCTCGATGACGTGGCCTACCGCGTGCCCAAGGGCCACGCGCTGCGGGTATCTATCTCCACCAGTTACTGGCCGCTGATCTGGCCCGCGCCCGAAACCGTGAACCTCACGGTGCACACCGGCGCCAGCTTCATCGAGGTTCCGGTTCGCAAGCCACGCCGGGGCGAAAAACCCCCTGTGTTTGCGCCGGCTGAAGCGGCCCCCGCCGTCAAGTTGCTCACGGTAGACAAACCCTGGAACAAGCGCGAGCTGACCATTGACCAGCGCACCGGAGAAAACCGCCTGAGCATCGTGGATGATTTTGGCCGCAGCACCAGCACCGAACACGGCCTGACCACCTGGGGCTGTGGTCGCGAGGACTACAGCATCCTGCCGCATGACCCGTTGTCGGCACGCCAGTCTTGCCACTGGTCGATGGAAACTTCGCGTGGCGACTGGAAAGTGCGCACCGAGACCTATTCAAGCATGACCGCCAGCAAAACCCACTGGCACATTACCGGCCGGCTCGAAGCCTATGAGGGTGAGCAGCTGGTGTTCAGCAAGGACTGGGACAAGAAGATCAAGCGCAAGCTGCTGTGAGCGAAGGGGCGGCTTGGGTGGGCCATCAAGGGCGCGCTGCTTTGGCGGGCCAGTTGCTCCACACAATGCCGCCCAGCACCAGCACGCTGCCGGCATACACCGCTTGCGCCGGCAACTCACCGTGCACCAGCCAGACCCAAAACGGGTTCAAAAAGGCGTCGGCCATGGTGATGAGCACCATTTGTACCGCAGCCACCTGGCGCGCACCCCGCATGTAGAGCACCATGGGCACCGCCAGTTGTATGGCCCCCATGAACAGCAGCATGCACAGGGTTTGCAACGGCACCGGCTTGAGCAAGCCGCCAGCCAGTACCAGCACAAACACGCCCAGGCCGCCCACCACCATGGCGGGCTCCATGTCCATCGATTTGTAGCGCCGCAGCGCCACACTTTGGCCGGCAAAAGAAAAGGCGACGGCCAAGGCCACCAAGGTGCCGGCGAACCCGGTTACCGAGTTGCTTTGCTCGCCCAAGGCAATCAACACCACCCCGCCCAAGGCCAGCACCATCGAAAAATAAAACACGGCCGGGGTTCGCTCGCCCAACCATACGCGGGCCAATAAGGCGGCAAACAGCCCTGAAGTAGCCCCCAGGCAAGACACCGCGGCCACACTGGCCAGATTCATGGCCAGAATGTAGAGGGAAGAACCGGCGGCAAAAAAGCCAGCGGAAATGACGATGGCCTTGGGTTCGGTACGGCGCCAAAGCGCCAGGGCGTCCCGGCCATAGTGCAGCTGCATCCAAAGCAACATGGACACGCCCATACCCAGGCCACGGTAGGCGTTGAAGGTCCAGGGATCGAGCCCGGGCATCAAGCGCACAAATACGCCGCTTAGGCTCCAGAAAACGGTGGCACCGGCTATCAGCCACAGTCCTTGATGTTCGAGGCGCAAGCAGGCTTTCGGTCAGGTTTCTAACAGTCAGAGGGGCTTGAACGGATGGGGCTTACTCGGCAGCCGAGTCGGTACCACCTGCGCGACGACCACGGCCACGCTTGAGATTGGCACCGGGTGCGGCACCGCCGAGTCGGCTTTGTTCACCACCCCACTGGGCACGCGCGCCAGTGGAGACTTCACCCAGCACCTCCAGAATGTTTTCAAGGCTAGGGCTGGGGCCTTTGGTGTGGGCTTCCAGGGCATCGCGCATGGCACGCAAATGCTTGGCCGAGGTGCCGCAGCAGCCCCCAATGATGCGGGCACCTGCATCAAGCGCCATGCGCGCGTAGTTGGCCATGATCTCGGGCGTGCCGTTGTAGCAAATGGCACCGTCCACATACTGAGGAATGCCACAGTTGCCTTTGGCCACCAGCACCACCTCGGGCCCCATGGCTTCCGCCAGGTTGTGGATGCAGGCGACCACCTCAGAGGCGCCCACGCCACAGTTGGTACCGCAGGCCACCAGGCGGGGCGACAGGGTTTGCTCGATGCCGGCAAAGTCACTGGGCGAGATACCCATCATGGTGCGGCCGTTGGTGTCAAAACTCAGGGTGCAGACAATGGGCAGGCCCACGGTGGCGGCACCGGCCACCGCCGCTTCCACTTCTTCGCGCGATGACATGGTCTCGATCCACAGCACGTCCACGCCACCGGCTTGAAGGCTGCGGGCTTGCTCGGCAAAAGCGTCACGGGCTTTTTCAAACGTCAGGGTGCCAATGGGCTCCATGATTTCACCCGTGGGCCCCATGCTGCCGGCAACGGCGATGGTGCGACCTGAGGCATCTGCCACTTCTCGGGCCAAGCGCGCTGCCGCCTGGTTCAGTTCATCCACGCGGTTCTGGGCGTTGTGCAGCTTGAGGCGGTAGGTAGTGCCGCCAAAGCTGTTGGTCAAAATAATGTCCGCGCCCGCATCGACAAAGCTTTTGTGCAAGGCGGCGATACGGTCTGGGTGCTCGGTGTTCCAGAGTTCAGGCGCATCGCCCGACATCAGGCCCACATCAAACAGGTTGCTGCCCGTGGCACCGTCGGCCAGCAGCCAGGGGCGCGAGGCCAATAAAGAGGTGAAACGGTTGCCAGGAAATTGGGAAGTGGAGGTCATGAAGAGGTTCTAGAGCCGACGGCGCCAACACAGGACGCCAGGTGCACCTATTTTATCTGTTCAGGGTTAACCACGAGCCAGTTGTGGCGCGCGTTGACCTCTAGCCCATGGGTATTTTGATGCTCGGCATGGTCGTCCTGCATGCGTAACAGGGTATCGAGGTAGCTGCTTTTGCGCGAAACAAAGAGCCTTAGCGCGCCTTGACTGACATCAGGCCCGCGAAACAGCATGGGGCCGTCACTCAAAGGCGTGTCACCCGCCACCAAAATGGGCTTCTTCCAGGGGTGAATGTAGGTGTAAATGGCGGCCTGCTTGCCCTCATACCAGGGCAGAGGCGCCCACAGACTGGCCGTTAGCTCGTGGTCCAGCAAGCCCTGAGGGGTGTAGCACTTCTCGGTTATCTGCTTGCGGGCGGTGGTGATCTGGCCGGTTGCCCGGTCTTTGAGCAAGAGCGTGACGCCAATGATATTTTCAGGCTTGACGTGGTAGCCATAGCGCGGATCGGCCAGCACCATGCGCACCACTTCTTCGCTGGCTGCCGTGACGACAAAAACCTCAATGCCGTGCTGCATCAAGGTGTTGTAAAGCTCTTGCTGGCCGCGCAAGACCTGCGGCGGCTCAATCTCCATGCGCTGAATTTGGTCACCTACCACCAGCTCGGCTGGTATCGGCTGGCCGTGGGCCAGTAGTTCATCTAGGTGAAGCTTTAACTCGCGCAGCGTGAAACCGGAGAATATTTGCGAGGCCCAGGGGTAGCCCACCTGGTCATCAATATCACCCAGGCGGTGGTAGTAGCTGTTGAGACTTTCGCGGTGCGTTCCACGGTCAATAAACGGGATCAGTTGAAGCGCCGGGTTCATGGTGTCGCGGGTTAGCACGCCCTTCATTTCCATGAAAGCCAGCAACGCGCCCAACAGGTCGTGTTGGTAGGTGGTGTTGTCGGCATCAAACACGGCATACGCCCCTTGGTGGGCATTGGCATGAATCAATTGGCCCAGCTGGGCGGCGGTCTCAGCGGGCCAATGCTGGAGCGCGGCAACTATGTCTTCGCGCAGCGCTGGGCTAGGTGTTTTGTTAAGGCTCATGGCACTGCACTCAGCGTTGTGCAGTCTGGTAATGCGGGTGCACAAAATGCGGTGCGTCCGAACGGGGTAGCGGCTGGCGCCCGCGAATCGCGTCGGCCAGTTTCTCGGCCATCATGATGGTGGGCGCGTTGAGGTTGCCGCTGACCACAAGGGGCATGATGGACGCATCGACCACGCGCAGGTTTTGCACACCGTGCACTTGCCCCAGGTGGTTGGTCACCGCCATCTCGTCCTCGCCCATGCGGCAGGTGCCGGAGGGGTGGTACGCGGTCTCAGCGCTGTTGCGAATGTACTCGTCAATCTCGGCATCGGTTTGCACCTGCATACCGGGCGACATTTCATCACCCCGGTATTTGTCAAACGCAGCCTGGGCAAAAATTTCTCGGGTCAGGCGCACGCCAGCGCGCATTTCCTTGCGGTCTTGCTCGGTGCTCATGTAGTTGAACTGGATGCGTGGCGGCGTGAGCGGATTGGCATTTTTCAAGCGCACATCGCCCCGGCTGGTGGGTCGCATGGGGCCCACGTGGGCCTGAAAGCCGTGGCAAGTGGCTGGCGAATTGCCATCGTAGCGGACTGCCATGGGCAGAAAATGGTATTGCAGGTCGGGAAATTGAACGCCCGCTTCACTGCGGATGAAGCCACCAGATTCAAAGTGGTTGGTGGCGCCCAGACCGCTGCCCAACAGCATCCATTGCACGCCAATTTTCAACTTGGCCAATGGGTTCAAGGCCGAGTACAGGGTGATGGGCTCTTTGCAGGTGTATTGGATATAGGTTTCCAGGTGATCTTGCAGGTTCTCACCCACCCCTTTGAGAGGCGCCGTCACCACCAGGCCCAGGGGGCGCAGTTCTTCTGGGTTACCAATGCCCGACAACTTGAGTAACTGCGGTGAATTGATGGCACCGCCCGACAAAATAACCTCGCGGCTGGCACGAATTTGCTTGAGCTTGCCGCCCTGGAGCAGCTCCAGGCCAATGGCGCGCGGCGAATGGACTGAGCCCTCAAACATCACCCGGGTCACCACCGATTTGGTTTGCACCACCAGGTTGGGCCGCGCCAAGGCCGGCCTCAGATAGGCACTGGCCGTGCTCCAGCGCCGGCCTTTGTGCACGGTCATGTCCATGGGCCCCAGACCTTCTTGCTGGTAACCGTTCATGTCTTCGGTGTAGGGGTAACCGGCCTGCCGGCCAGCCTCAATGAAGGCGTTGTACAGGGGGTTGCGACAAGCGCCGGTGCTCACGTGCAGTGGGCCGGCATCGCCACGGTAGCGGTCACCACCCTGGGCGCGGGTTTCCGATTTTTGGAAGTACGGCAGGCAGTCGGCATACGACCAGTCACGCATGCCGGGGGCTGCGGCCCAGCCGTCGTAATCAAGGGCGTTGCCACGTATGTAGACCATGCCGTTGATAGAAGACGACCCCCCCAGGACTCGGCCACGCGGGCAATGGATACGCCGGTTGTTCATGTGCGGCTCGGGCTCCGACTCATACAGCCAGGTGTAATTTTTATCCGCCATCGGGTAAGACAGCGCCGAGGGCATGTGGATAAAAATGCTGTTGTCGCGCCCACCCGCTTCAAGCAGCAAGACTCGAATGTCTTTGTCTTCCGTCAGCCGGTTGGCCAGCACGCAACCGGCCGAGCCAGCGCCCACAATGATGTAGTCAAATTCTTCAGATTTCATGTCGGTCGGTCCAGGGGAAACTCGAGGGAGAAACAATAGTCAGCGGTAGCTGCAGGCCACTTCGCCCAGCTCCACATAAATGGTTTTCAGCTGCGTGTAGTGCTCAAACGCGGCCATGCTGTTTTCATGGCCAATGCCCGACTCACCGGCACCACCAAATGGCATTTCAATCGGGGTGATGTTGTAGTTGTTGATCCAGCAAATACCGGCTTTCAGCTTGGCAGCCACCCGGTGCGCGCGCGCATTGTCGCGGGTGAAAACGCCTGCGGCCAGGCCAAATCGGGTGTTGTTGGCGCGGGCCACGGCCTCTGCTTCGTCGTCAAACACCAGCAGCGATAACACGGGGCCGAAAATCTCTTCACGCACGATGCGCATGTCGTCCTGGCAGTCGGAAAAGATGGTGGGCGCCACAAAGTAGCCGCCCTGCCCTGGCACGTTTACAACATGCCCACCTTGGGCCAAAGTGGCGCCTTCGGCCACGCCGCTGTCAATGTAGCCCATGACCTTGTGCAGATGGTCCGCGGAGATGAGGGCGCCAACTTCGGTTTCGGGGTCCATCGGGTTGCCCACACGCAGCCAGGCCGTGCGCTCCTTGAGGCGCGCCAGAAAACGGTCATGCAAACCGCGCTGCACAAAGACCCGCGTACAGTTGGTGCAGACCTCGCCTTGGGTGTAGAAATTGCCCATCATGGCGGCCGATACGGCCTGCTCGAGGTCGGCATCGTCAAACACGAGGAGCGGTGATTTACCGCCCAGCTCCATCGTGATGCGCTTCAAGGTACCTGCCGCCGTTTGCATGACCTTTTTGCCCGTGGGCACCGAGCCGGTGACCGACACCTTGGCCACCCCAGGATGCGCTGCCAGCATGGCGCCGGTGGCGCCCCTGCCCTGGAGCACGTTGAAGACGCCCGGGGGCACACCGGCTTCGAGGTAAATTTCGGCCAGCTTCACGGCCGTGGCCGGGGTGAGTTCGGAGGGCTTGAAAATCATGGCATTGCCAGCGGCCAGCGCAGGGGCTGATTTCCAGCAGGCAATCTGCAGGGGGTAGTTCCAGGCGCCAATGCCCACGCACACGCCCAGCGGTTCACGCCGGGTATAGGCAAAGGCATTTTTCAGCGGGTATTGCGCGCCCGCCAAGGTGGCCGCTGCACCGGCAAAATATTCAATGCAGTCAGCCCCACTTTGCACATCCACCACCAGGGCTTCTTGCAGCGGTTTGCCACAGTCTTGCACCTCCAACGCAGCAAGTTCTTCATTGCGGGAACGAAGCAGTTGCACCGCGCGGTTCAGAATGCGGCCACGCTCGGTACCGGTCATTGCAGACCAAACCTCAAACCCGCGCTGGGCTGCGGCGACTGCGGCATCCACATCCGCCTGGTTGGCATCGTGCACGGTGGCAAACGCCAGCCCCGTGGCCGGGTTGACTGAATCAAAGCTGTCGCCACCGCCTTGCACAAGGTGGCCGTCAACAAAGCTGGAGATGATCTGAGCATTCATAAATTTTTCCATCGAATTTCAATACCTGCTTTATCTACAAATGACAGCGGCTCAACTGGGTTGAGCCGCTGTCATGTGCCAGGGTGTGCAGGGACAGGCGGGAAGCCTGCTGACTGCTGAGCAGGGCTGCGTTAAATTTTCAGGGCAGCTTTAACTTCAGGAAGTCCGTCTTTGCCCGAAAAACTCTTCACGCCTTTGAGCCATTTGTCCAGAACAGCCGGATTTTTCTTCAGGAAATCACGCGCAGCGACGTTGGGTTTTGTCTTGGCCAGAATCGGGCCCATCACCTGGTTCTCGATGTCGGTGGTGAATTGCAAATTTTTCAGCAAGGCCACGACGTTGGGGCACTTGGCCTCGTACGAGGGAGGAATGGCGGTGTAGACCTTGGCTTCGCCCAGGTTGGGGCCAAACACGTCATCGCCCCCTTGCAAGTAGCTCATTTTCATCTGCACGTTCATAGGGTGAGGCTCCCAGCCCAAGAAGACGATGGCCTTCTGGCCCCGAATGGCGCGCTGCGCCTCGACCAGCATGCCTGCTTCAGAGGATTCGACCATTTTGAAGCTCTTCAGGCCAAACTTGTTGTCCTTGATCATGCCGGCGATCAGGGCATTGCCGTCGTTACCGGGCTCAATGCCGTGAATTTTGCCCTGCAGGTCTTTTTCGAACTTGGCAATATCAGCAAAGGTTTTGAGGCCCTTGTCATAGAGGTAGGTTGGCACGGCCAGCGTGTACTTGGCGCCAACGAGGTTAGGGGTGTCGAGCACCTTGATGTCACCGGCTTTGACGAAGGGTTCAATCTGCGGTGTCATGGAGGGGTTCCAGTAGCCCAGGAACACATCAATCTGCTTTTTCTTCATGCCGGCAAAGGCAATTGGAATAGAGGCCATGGTGACATTGGTTTTGTAGCCCAAGCCCTCAAGCACCACCGAAGCCAGTCCGGTGGTGGCGGCAATGTCACTCCAGCCCACATCCGCAAAACGCACCGTCTTGCAACTGGCATCCTCAGCCAGGGCTTGCTGCGAACCGAGGGCTGACACTGCGGCTAATAGGGCGACGATAAACAGAGGTTTCATGCTGACTCCTTGAGGCTTGTTGGTATGCATTGGTACTTGTCATCCCTGCATCTTGTTGAAATAACAAAACAGGGCGACCGGTTCAGTTTAATCTCTAATTCAAGCGTGGTTGGCTTACGCGCTGCTAGGCTCACGGCGCGGTCCACGGCGACTCCTTGGGGCGTTATCGTTAACGATTTCCACCCGCGCTGGCAGCGTGACCTCTTTTTGAAGTTCTACAAACGGGTCGGTGAGGTGCGGAATGGCCATGGCCTCAACAAAAAACTCCTGGAAACGAGGCTCCACCGCAGTCTCAATCTTCTCCACGCGACGCACCAGGGCTTCAATGTCGCGCCGTGAGCGCTGGTCCAGCAAGGCAATGCGGGCGCCGGTACCGGCGGCATTGCCGGCGGAGCTGACGCCGGACAAGGTGCAGTCTGGAATCATGCCCAGCACCATGGCGTATTTCACGTCGATGTGGCTGCCAAAAGCACCCGCGAGCCGGATGCGTTCAACCTGGCGCACCCCCATGCGCTCCATCAGCAAGCGCACGCCGGCATACAAGGCAGCTTTGCCAAGCTGAATGGCACGCACATCGTTTTGCATGATTTTGAGTGCGGGCGCGTTAGCCGTGGCCGGGTACAGCTCGTAGGAGAAGGTTCGGCCATCGGGTTGGATGCGTGGATTGCGCTCGGAGAGTTCGCCCCGAATGACGCCGTCATGGCGAATGATGCCGGCCAAATACATTTCGGCCAGCACTTCAATAATGCCGGAGCCGCACACCCCGGTTACGCCACTGCCCGCCACGGCATCGGCAAAGCCGGGGTCATCTGACCACAACTCACAACCAATGACCTTGAAGCGCGGCTCCAGCGTGACGGGGTCTACCCGCACGCGCTCAATGGCACCCGGTGCAGCGCGCTGGCCGCAGCTGATTTGCGCACCTTCAAACGCGGGACCGGTGGGGCTGGAACAAGCCAGCAGGCGCTGGTTGTTACCCAGCACGATCTCGGCATTGGTGCCCACGTCCACCAGCAAGGTGATCTTGTCGGTCAGGTCTGGGCGCTCTGCCAGGATGACGCCTGCGGTATCCGCCCCAACGTGGCCGGCAATGCACGGCAGCACATAGATACGCGCGTTGCGGTGAATAGCGAAGTCGATCTCGACAGCCCATAGGGTGATGGCCTTGTCAGTGGCCAATGCAAACGGTGCACCGCCCAGCTCCACTGGGTTAATCCCGAGCAGCAGGTGGTGCATGATGGGATTGCCCACAAAGGTGGCTTCCAGTATGTCTTGCGGCGTGATGCCCACCTGGCGGGCCACATCATCGGCCAGCTCATTGAGGGCGGCGCGCACGACTGCGGTCATCTCTATTTCGCCGCCCGGGTTCATCATGACGTAGGAGACGCGGCTCATCAAATCTTCGCCAAAGCGGATTTGTGGATTCATGATGCCTGCAGAGGCCACGACTTCGCCCGAGGCAAGATCGCACAAATGGGCGGCGATGGTGGTGGAGCCTATGTCCACCGCCAGGCCAAAGACACGTTCCTTGAACCCAGGCCAGACGGCTACTATTTGCCTGCCGGCGTGCACTGCCACGGTGACTTTCCAGTTGCCCGCGCGCAATGCAACCTGGATTTGTTGCAACACAATCACATCGCAGGCCAGGTCGGTCAGGCGCCACTCAAATTCCAGGGCGTCTTCGAGTCGCCGCAGATCACCCGAAGGGTCGTGCATATCGGGCTCTTGCACTTCCACAAAGTGCAGGCGAATGAGCGGGTCTAGCTCTACGTCGTGCGCTTCTGCTTCCTTGCGCACCACTTGCTTGTGCACCTGGCTGCTTGAGGGCACGTCAATCACCACGTCACCCAAGACCTGCACCGAGCAAGACAGTCGCCGGCCGTCGGCCAGGGTCTGGGTGGTGCAATATTCCTTCTCAACCGGGCTTTGAGAAGACAAATTTTCTGCGCGTGAGACCAACCCGTGTTTGGCAAACTCGCCTTCAGAGAGCAACACCTGGCAGCGCCCGCAAATGCCGCGCCCTCCACAGACAGAGTCAATGTCAACACCCAGAGAGCGGGCGGCTTGCAGCACCGGTGTGCCCACAGGAAAACGACCACGTCGGCCCGATGGGGTGAAGACTACCAGGGCGTCTTTGTTACTCATTTACAGTTGGTTCCAGACAAGTCAAAGAAGAAAGGGGCAAAAATACAGCTCAATCACGACGCCTTCTGCTACCGGTTTCACGGCGGCCACGACCCATTTCGCCATCGGCACCCATGGTGGGCGCCTCACGGAATTTGCGGATCCAGCGCATGCAGTCGGGGTCATGTCCCATCATCACATCAGCCGCCATACAGGCCTTGACCACTTCAGCATGCAAGGGGTTGGTGATGGCCGAGGTCATGCCCGAAGCAATGGCCATGGTGAGGAAACCCGCGTTGATGCCGTTACGCTCTGGCAAGCCAAAGCTGACGTTGGAGGCACCGCAGGTGGTGTTGACTTTCAGCTCGGTGCGCAAGCGGTGCACCAGTCGCATGACTTGCACGCCGGCCTGGTTGATGGCGCCAATGGGCATGACCAGCGGGTCGACCACGATGTCGCAGGCAGGAATGCCGTAGTCAGACGCACGCTCCACAATTTTCTTGGCAACGGCAAAGCGGACATCCGGGTCTTGAGAAATACCGGTTTCATCGTTAGAGATGGCCACCACAGCTGCGCCGTATTTTTTAACCAGCGGCAAGACGGTTTCCAAACGATCCTCTTCGCCGGTGACTGAGTTGACCAGGGCTTTGCCCTTGTAGACAGCCAGGCCAGCCTCCAGAGCGGCCACGATGGAGGAGTCGATCGACAGGGGCACGTCTGTCACAGCTTGGACCAACTGGATGGCCTTGGCCAGCATGCCGGGCTCGTCGGCCAGCGGTATGCCTGCATTGACGTCCAACATGTGCGCTCCGGCCTCGACTTGGGCCAGGGCATCGGCAATGACGCGGCTGTAGTCGCCGGCCATCATTTCAGCGGCCATGATCTTGCGGCCCGTGGGGTTGATACGCTCACCAATGATGACGAAAGGACGGTCAAAGCCGATCACAATTTCTTTGGTAGCAGAGCTGATGATGGTATCGGTCACGTTATATCCTTGTGATTTAAAAATTAGAGGGGTATGGGGAGAATATGGAGGGTTGCGTCAGCGACTTCAGGCCGGCTGGGCCACCGGGGCCGGTATGTGCAGCAGTTCAGGCGCAGCGCCATCACGGCCCGGATACCACGGCACACGGCCCTGCAAAACGCCTGAGTTCGTCACAATTTCAGGCACCGCGTCTTCTTGGCGGTAGGCCATGATGTGCACACCGGCTACGCCTTTGATGTCTTTGACTTCCTGAATGATTTCAGTGCAAATCTTGCGCCCTTCCAGCGCGGGTTTTTCAGCCCCGGCCATGCGCTTGATGACTGCATCGGGAATATGAACGCCGGGCACGTTGGTGCGCATCCAGTCGGCCACCTTAGCCGAGCGCATGGGGCCTACGCCCACCAGGATGTAGACCTTGTCCAGCAAGCCCAGGTCTTCTACTTCTTTCATGTATTGGCGCAGGCGAGGCACGTCGTAGCAGTACTGGGTCTGTATGAATTGGGCACCAGCGGCGACTTTTTTGGCCAAGCGCTGGGCGCGCCAGTCGAACGGCTGAACAAAGGGGTTGGCAGCAGCGCCGAAAAAAACGCGGGGTGCAAAGGTGACCTTGCGCCCGCTTTGGAAGCGGTGAGCGTCACGCATATCCCGACCGATCTCAAGCAAGGACATGCAGTCCAGGTCAAACACTGGCTTGGCTTGCGGGTGGTCGCCACTTTGCACGCCATCACCACTCAAACACAAAATATTGCACACGCCCATGGCGGCACCGCCCAGAATGTCGCCCTGGATGGCAATGCGGTTTTTGTCGCGGCAGGAAATTTGCATGACCGGCGCGTACCCCACACGGGTCAACAGCGCACACACGGCCAGGCTGGACATGTGGCAGTTGGCACCGCTGCCATCGGTGGCGTTGATGGCATCGACGTAGCCATCAAACACCCGGGCACGGCGGTACACCTCGCTGGGGTCAGCCGAATCGGGCGGCTCCAGCTCAGCCGTAATTGCAAATGCGCCGCTGCGCAGCACCCGCTCCAGGCGACCCGGTGAGGTGTGGCCGGGCAAGATGGGTAAGGGGTAGCCCGGAACGGGTTCGTCGTCGAACTTCATGCTTTTTTCTCCGTTGCTTCAGGGGGCGACTTTTCTTGGGCGACCTTGAGCCAGGATGAGCGGCCCTTAAGACGTGCATCCACAGCAAACTGAACGACCTGAATGGCCGCACGACCTTCACGCATGCGCTGGCTGCCCGCGTAGCCCTCCACCCAGACGCAGCGCATCTCGGGTTTGACCTCGCAGTGACCGTTAGCCCGCACACCGCCACACGGGCCGTTGCGAATGGTTTTAGGACAGTTCATGGAACACGACATACCGGTGGAACTCAGGGCGCACTGACCACACATCTGGCAGTCAAACAAAAAACCTTTGACCACTTGTTCCACTGCAGCCACTGGTTTTTCAAGACGCTGGTAGCCAATGGCTTTCCATAGGGGATGAAGGGCAACAAAGACTCGCTCGAAGCCTTGGTAAAAAATTTCCATGCCGCGCGCATGACGCACCGACCAACGACGCACGCTGTACATCAGAGCTCTCCTGTCGCTGGAGGAGCCGCCTCGGCATTGTCAGCCGTGGGCTCAAAACCATGGGCACGGATAAGGCGCAACAGGTCTTCGTCCGAGTACTGGGCTTCAATTTTTTGCGCTTCGGCATCGGCTTCGGCTTGCATGTCATCAGAACAGGCACGTGGCTCACTGCGCTTCCAGTCGGCCAGATAATCGGCCGAGCCAGACTTGCCAGCCCGCATGGCGGCGCGGTCAACCGCTTCCTGGAACCGGTGCGAGAGCTGTACCTTGCCAGTCTCGCGACCCTTCTTTACTACCACTTGCGCGGGGATATCGCGCCAAGAAATTACGATCAGCTTTGCCATTGAATGATGCTCTCTGTCATGGTCGGTTTCGCCGTAGCGTGGGCACGCGCCAGGCTGGTGGCGAGTTCGCCATAGCCGGTCACGTGGGTTTCAAATGAAAGGTTCAATCGCTGTGCCGCCGCACGTCCGGCGGCCATCTTTTCTTCCGATGGCACTTGTGCCAGGTAGGTCAACTTTTTGTAATGGCCAAAGTACATGGGGAGCAGCTCTGGGTGCTTATCAATCCCCAATCCGTGAATGATGAGACGCTCAAAGTGCTTCAGCAAAAAGTCTGTCAGGTAAAAGGTGCCGAGTTCGGCTTCGGCCAGCTCGGCAAACTGCGTGCTTCCAGCAAAGAACTCATAGCAGTGGGCGCCGGGGATGCGCTCCACGCCTTCTTCTGCAAGCACGGCATCAAGCAGACCACCGGTGCCGCAGTCGGCATAGGCGACAAAGATGGAAGTAAAGCGGTCCCGTGCCGCCTGAATCTTGGCGCGAACGGCCGCCGGTATCTTCTCAGGGCGGTTGTGCAGCTCGGCAGGAAGGCATTGCACCACCATGTGCGGCCAGTTGTTCAGGGTGCGCAGCGCCACAATTTCGCGTGCGAGTGCGCCACAGGCAATGACCAAAAAGGCTGGCTGGACACCCATGGCTGTTAAGGGCCTCAAACAGACAAGGGTGCCAGCTTAGGGCGGCACTTAGGCCGCTGCGGCAGCGCGGCGTGCAGCGATCAGCGTCTTGGCTGTTTCAACCGCAATACCGGCATCGCGGCAGTAGGCGTCAGCACCAACGGCCTTACCAAACTCTTCGTTCAACGGCGCGCCGCCGACCAGTACGATGAAGTCATCGCGCAGGCCTTTTTCTTTGAGCGTGTCGATCACCACTTTCATGTAAGGCATGGTGGTGGTGAGCAAGGCCGACAAGCCCAGGATGTCAGGTTTGTGCTCTTCCAGCGCAGCCAGGTATTTTTCAACCGGGTTATTGATGCCCAGGTCGATCACCTCAAAGCCGGCGCCTTCCATCATCATGCCTACCAGGTTTTTACCGATGTCATGGATGTCACCCTTGACGGTGCCAATGACCATCTTGCCAATGGGCGCGACGCCGGTTTCGGCCAGCAGCGGACGCAGGATCTCCATGCCGCCCTTCATGGCGTTGGCCGCCAGCAGCACTTCGGGCACAAACAAAATGCCGTCGCGGAAGTCCACGCCGACGATGCGCATGCCTTCAACCAAGGCATCGTCCAGCACGCGGGCAGCGGTCCAGCCCCGGCCCAGCAAAATATTGGTGGCTTCCACCACCTCTTCGCGCAAGCCGTTGTAGAGGTCGTCATGCACCTGCTCTGTCAATTCCTCGTCATTGAGGGTGTTCAAATCCAGGTCGTCATCAAACTCATTACTCACAGCTAACTCCTCGATTGGTATATACGGTGGTACCCAGTAAATACCGGGTCCCGAATTGATGAAAATGGTACGGGTCCATGCCTCGCATCGCTGACAGATTAGCGACTTAGGGTTATCGCTTCACGACATGATTTTCGCTCATTTTCGGCATGACTTGAGCGCTATGTGAGTCGTCCCTACCGTAAAAATTGTCGCCTTGAGACAACCTTAAACTACAAGCCTGTCTAAACTGGGATTGATTGATGGATAGACATGTTTCAGTAATACAACGCACTTTAATACCAGTGCTGATAAGAGGAGCCAGATTTCAATGACCATATCTCTAGAAGGTAAACCCCATTACGTCCTGAATGCCACATGCGACAGTCGCATGGGCACGGTTGCAGCCGTGTCTGGATTTCTGGCTTCGCACCAGTGCTACATCACTGACATGCAGCAATTTGACGATATTTTGAGTGGCCGGTTTTTTGTACGGGTCTCCTTTTACGGTGACCCGGCCAAAACGCCCCCCCTGGAGGCGCTGCGCGAACAATTTTTGGAAGTTGCAAAGAGTGAAGCGATGGAATGGGCTATTCACGATGGTCAAAAGAACCCACGGGTTCTGATCATGGTGTCCAAGTTTGACCACTGCCTGCATGATTTGCTCTACCGCCACCGCACCGGTGAACTGAAGATGGAAATCACGGCTGTGGTGTCCAACCACCCTGATTTGCGGGGCATGGTGGAGTCGCATGGCCTGACCTACATTCATTTACCCGTCACGCCGGACACAAAAGCAGCCCAAGAACAGCGTTTACTTGAGATCGTGGATGAAACAAGCAGCGATTTGGTGGTTTTGGCGCGCTACATGCAGGTGCTCTCGGACAACCTGTGCCGTCAGTTACGCGGCCGGGCCATGAATATTCACCACTCCTTCTTGCCCGGCTTCAAGGGCGCCAAGCCCTACCACCAGGCGCATGAACGAGGCGTCAAATTGACAGGTGCCACAGCGCATTACGTCACGGCCGATCTGGATGAAGGCCCGATCATTGAACAAATCGTTGAGCGCGTTGACCACACTTACACCCCCGAGAAGCTGGCTGCTGCAGGTCGTGACTCTGAATGTCGCGCTCTGGCTGCAGCTGTGCGCTTTCATATCGAACACCGCGTCTTCCTGAACGGTAGCCGCACGGTGGTCTTCCGCTAAACCTGGGCGGGCCGTGTTGCCCGCCATTCATGATGCGGTTACAGCCCCAAAGCCCACGTCTTTGGGTGCTTGCTGATTCAGTGCTCCGTGCTGGCTGGCTGCAACACGCCGCGCCGGCTGTTTTGTCTCTCGGCACTGGGGGTGTGACCAAACATATTACGGTAACACTTGGAAAAGTGGGGTGGTGACTGGAAGCCACAAGCCACAGCGATGTCCATGATGGACATGGCCGTTTGCAGCAGCAAGCCCCGCGCACGCCGCAAGCGCATGTCCAAATAGTATTTGGTGGGAACCTCGCCCACATAGCGCTTGAAAAGTCGCTCAATTTGCCGTCTTGAAACGCCTACCAAAGCCGCTATTTCGTCCAAGGACAGGGGCTCTTCAATGTTGGCCTCCATCAGGGCGGCAGCCTCAATCAGGTTTTCATGAAACAGCCCAACGCGTGCTTGCAAGGGCACGTGCTGTCGGTCCTGGTCATTGCGAATGCGATCGAGAATGAACTGCTCGGAAATCATGGGCGCAATATCACGTCCAACATGGGCCTTGATGATGTTCAGCATCAAATCGAGCGGTGCGATTCCACCGGAGCAGGTGTAGCGGTCACGGTCCACCACAAACAGTTGGTCTGAAAATATGACCCGGGGAAACTGCTCACGCAGAGCGGACATGTTTTCCCAGTGAATCACCGCTTTGTATTTATCCAGCAAACCTGCTTTGGCTAAGGCGTAGCCGCCTGTGCACAGAGCACCCAGTGGAACTTGCTTCTTTGCCAGGCTTTTAAGTACCTGCAGCAGCTCGGGTGTCACCGACTGCTCAACGTTGACGCCACCGCACACAAACACAATATCGGCAGCCCCCATGTTCTCCACCGCCAAGGTGGGTGTCATGGACAAACCATTGCTGGCGGGCGTTGGAGTGCCATCGAGGCTAGCCAGCGACCACTCATAGATGTCCTGCTTGGTCACCCGATTGGCCATACGCAGAACCTCGACAGCACTGGACAAGGCAATCAGTGAGTAGTTGGGCAGGGTCAGGAAGATGAAACGATGTTTCGATACCGTTTTCCTGACATCCTTGAGAGGCGCATGCATTGCTGTTTTATCCATCGTGAAAATTTATGTCTGCCGATTCACCGTATTTCGGATGCCGCATCGTGCTGACAATTTGCCTACCCCTGCCATCAAACCCTTGTTCAATCTTGAATTGATTTTTTTCTTAAAGCGCCAAGTCTGCTGCGTCTAGAGTGTCTAGTGCGCTTGGTAGGGTTGAAGCACCACTTGCACCACTAGGTCTGAATTATAGGATTTGCCCACCTCAGTCTGCACAGCTTGTCTTCTGTTCACACATTACTTGGCTGGGCGTATAAGTAGACGCCACCTGTCTTTGAGTGAACGCTTGGGCACTGTGCTGCCAAAGGTTTCGGTGATGCGGTCGAGCATGATGGCCAACAGGACGACTGCCAGACCCGATTCGAAGCCTAGGCCAATATCAAGCCGTTGGATACTGGCCAGCACATCATTGCCCAGACCGCCGGCGCCTACCATAGAGGCAATGATGACCATCGACAAAGACATCATGATGGTTTGGTTGATACCCGCCATGATGGAAGGCAAGGCGCCAGGTATCTGCACTTTAAACAGCACCTGCGCTGGCGTGCAGCCAAAGGTAATACCCGCTTCAACCTGCTCTTTGTTGACCTGGCGAATACCCAGACTGGTCAGCCTGACCACGGGCGGCATCGCAAAAATAACGGTGGCCAGCACACCGGGCACTCGCCCCAGACCAAACAACATAGCCGCGGGAATGAGGTAGACGAATGCGGGCATGGTTTGCATGAAGTCCAAAGTGGGCCGAACCAGTGCGGCAACACGGTCGTTTCTGGCCACCCAAATGCCCAGGGGGAGACCTATCAACAGGCTGATCAATGTGGCAGAAATAATCAGTGCCAGGGTGATCATGGTTTGCGACCAAAAACCCATGTCGTGAATCACCAGGCAGGAGGCTAAGCAGAACAAGGCGAATGCCCAGCCCACGCGCCAGAGGCCCAAAACGACCCATACAGCGGTGACAGCCCAGACGGGAACGGCACCAAGCCCTATCTCCAGTCCCTCGGTCAAGGTGCCAATGCCAGAACCCAAACGCTCCAGGCTACCGCCATCGTTCTGAATCACAAAGTTGACCGCCTGGTCGACCCATTGGCCAAGTGCGAGCCGTTCACCCATGGTTATTCTCCTCTTCGACCATTTTTCTTAACAGCACCTGCTGGCTAATTGTCCCCATGTAGTAGCCTGCAGCATCGACGACCGGCAAGGGCAAGTTGGTTTTGACCAGGCAACGCATCACCTCCTTGAGGCTGATATGGCCGACCACCGGTTCGACCCCAACAAGCAGGGCTGCCGGCAAACTGACCGAGGGCGCCTCCAGGCTGTGCAGCATGGATTCGACCGACACCATACCTACCCATTGACCGGCTTCATTGACTACGCAGGCGTGGTGTTTTTGGTGTGCCTTGAGTTGTTCGACCGCACCTGAAAAATCAGCACGAAGGTCCGCTGTGGTGCGAATTTCTAGCGTCTCGTTGCGGGTGACGATGTCGCTGGCTAGCAGGTATTTGTTGACGTCCACCCCTTTGAAGAAGGCCTTGACATAGGCATTGCTGGGGTTTCGCAGAATCTCATTGGGCGTACCAATTTGAACTATGGAGCCCCCGTGCATGATGGCTATGCGGTCGCCAATATGGAAGGCTTCTTCCAAATCGTGGGAGACAAAAACAATGGTGCGCCGCTGCTCACTTTGCAAGTGCAGCAGCAAGTCCTGCATCTCTTTGCGCATGAGCGGATCTAGCGCAGAGAAGGCTTCATCCATCAGCATCAACGTAGGGTCTACGGCCAGCGCACGGGCCAAACCCACACGCTGTTGCATGCCGCCAGAGAGTTCGCTGGGCAACCGGCGTGCATAGTCTTGCAACCCCACTTGCGCCAGTACCTCCATGGCCCTTTTTTCACGCGCTTGACGACCCACACCAGCCACCTCCAAACCGAAAGCTGTGTTGTCTAAAACAGAGAGATGCGGCAGCAAAGCAAACGACTGGAAAACCATCGCCATGTCTTTTCGGCGCAATTCAACCAGTGCTTTATTGCTCAGGCTTGCAACGTCATGCCCGCCCAACAAAATTTGGCCATGGGTGGGCTCCACCAAACGGTTAAGCAAGCGAATCAATGTGGACTTGCCAGAACCCGACAATCCCATCAAAACAAATATTTCGCCTTCGTTGACATGGAAGTTGGCATGGTTGACACCCACCACCATGCCCGTTTGCTGAAAAATAGCGTCCTTGTCTAGCCCGGACTGGAGCAGGCGCATGGCCAATTCGGGGTCTGGCCCAAAAACCTTGCACAGATTTTCTACCCTAATTTTTTCAGACATTCGCCTCTCCCTGAATAACCAACCATTGACCAAGCGTGTTGCAACAACCCTGAGCTGAGCAGTCAATACCGCAGGGTGCCAAGGCTAACACTGCCCTAGACTGTTGGCGAGTGGGCGAATAGCGAAGACTGAAAAATACTTGGGCAAATGGAACCGGCATTTCCCATGGCAAGGCCCATGAAAAAACGCGCACAAGGCGCGTTCTTTCATGGGAGGTTAATTACCCGAACATGCGGGAAATTTCTTAGAAGTTTTTGGCAGGCCGTTTTTTAGCATCGCGGGGCACAAATACCTTGCCGCCGTTGCCGGGCTTGACACCCATTGGCTTACCAAACGCAGGCTTTCGTGCAGCGAAGTCGCCACGAGGCGCGAAGTCACCGCGTGGAGCAAAGTCACCACGCGGTGCAGCGCCTTCGTTGCGAGCACCCGCAAAGCGGTCATTGAAGCCGCCTTTGCGCTCGTAGCTAAAGCCTTCACGAGCACCACCGTTGTTTCGACCATCAGGCTGACCGAAGCTACCTGCATTTTGATTTTGAAAGCCACCGCCGCCCGCATCACGAGGAGCGCCAGCGTTTCTGTCAGCGAAGCCGCCACGGGGGGCACCGAAGCCACCAGGCCGTCCACCACCGCCAAATTTACGGTCACGAGATTGGTGGTCATTGCCACCCCGGTTGTCACGTCCACCAAAGTTAGAACTTGGACGCGAATCGGGCATGCGCTGCTGAGGTTCCAGACCGGGAATTGTCTCGGCCTTGAACTGTTGGCGGCTGTAGGCTTCAATGTCAAAAATCTTGCGGCGATCACGGAACTCGGCAAACGTCACGGCTAAACCATCACGTCCTGCGCGTCCGGTACGGCCAATGCGGTGGGTGTAGTCTTCCGCTTTCATGGGCAGGCCGAAGTTAAAGACGTGGCTAATGGTTGGCACATCGATACCACGGGCGGCGACATCAGTGGCTACCAGGATCTGAACCTGGCCTTGACGCAAAGCCATCAGGCGGCGATTACGCAAGCCCTGGCTCAAGGCACCGTGCAGGGCAACCGCCGAGAAGCCTTCTTGTTGCAGGTCATTGGCCAAGCCATCGCACTCAATTTGTGTACTGGCAAAAACAATGGCTTGATTGATAGTGGTGTCACGCAGCCAATGGTCGAGCAACTTGCGCTTGTGCTGTGCGTTGTCAGCCCAGAACAGTGCCTGCTTGATGTTGGCGTGTTTTTCCTGAGGGGAATCGATCTGAATTCGCTGAGGTTCGCGCATGACGCGTGAAGCCAGTTGCTGGATACGCGGCGCAAACGTGGCGCTGAACATCATGGTTTGCTTGCGCTCTATCGTCAGTTGGTTGATTTCCGCCAGGTCATCGGAGAATCCCAGGTCCAACATGCGGTCGGCCTCATCCACGACCAAAAACTGCACTTGGTCCAGTTTAATTTGCATGGAGCGCTGCAGATCAAGCAAACGTCCTGGTGTGGCCACCACGAGGTTGGCGTTTTGCAGCTTGGCAATTTGCAGCTGGTAAGGCATACCACCAACGATATTGGCAATGCGCAAACCGCGGCAATGCTGCACGAGGTCGATCGCATCATGTGCAACTTGCTGCGCCAGTTCGCGGGTAGGACAAACAATCAAGGCGCCAGGGGTGGCTGCTGAGAAGTTGCGGGGATTGGTAGGGTCTTTGCGCTTGGCGCGTTTGGGAGGCGCTTCGCCATTGGCTGTGGCAGCGGCCACAGCTTGCTCATAGTCCGCGCGTTCTTTGTCTTCAGCTTGCGCCATTTGCGACAACAAGGTGTGCAGTACAGGCAGCAGGAACGCCGCTGTTTTGCCACTACCGGTCTGACTGGACACCATCAGATCCACAAAACGTGCAGCGCCTTTTGCGTCAGTCTCGCCTTGCATAGCCAGAGGGATGGTTTTTAGCTGAACGGTCGTGGGCTGGGTGAAGCCCAGGTCTTTGACCGCACGCACCAGCTCGGGGGCCAGGCCCAGCGTAACGAAGCCGTTAGGGGCTTCTGTGACCAGTTCGACCTCGGGGGTGTTTACCGTGTCAACGGCATCAATTGAAATAGTTTCGGCAGGCGAAAAGTCGCCTGTCGCTTGGATAGCGTCAGTCATGAATTTACTCACACGCGAACAACGCGGTAATCGCGTTTGTTCCGTCAATGGTTAAAAAACATCAACCATCAAACGGAACCTGCTCTGACTCATGAAGAGTTCAACCAGCGCTGGGGGCCCTTTTGTGCAGACGCCGCTGAATGCGATGTCGCGCTGGACCCAGTGAATGAAGGGAGATGTACAAATATGCGCCGCAGTAGCGGTGCAGCCTCGCATTATGTCATGAATTCGGGTTTCTACCTAAGCCTGCAATTTCAAAAAGTGTTGCCGGTAGTGTTCCAGCTCATCAATCGACTCGTGCACATCGGCCAAGGCGGTGTGACGCTGCTGCTTCTTGAAAGAGGCATACACCTCAGGCCGCCAACGTTTGGACAACTCTTTGAGGGTACTCACATCCAGGTTGCGGTAATGGAAGAATGCCTCTAATTCCGGCATGTATTTCACCAGAAAGCGCCGGTCTTGCCCAATGCTATTGCCGCACATAGGCGAACTGTTTTTGGGAACGTACTGCTTTAAAAAATCCAGCAACTGCTTTTCGGCCTGAGCTTCAGTGACCGTTGAGGCTTTGACCTTGTCGATCAGCCCACTTTTGCCGTGCGTTCCCCGATTCCAGGCGTCCATTTTTCCCAATTGTTCGTTGCTTTGGTAAATAACCAGCACGGGGCCTTCTATCCTGCACTCAAGTTGCGGGCCGGTCACAATGACCGCAATTTCAATGATCCGGTCCACCTCTGGCTGGAGTCCGGTCATTTCGCAATCAAGCCATACAAGGTTGTTTTCAGATTTGACAAGCGACGTGGGCTTTGTGGTGAGGTTTGAATCGTTCATGCCCGGAATTGTCGCTGATGCCCTAAACTCCAATGCCATGACTGACCCGATTCTTTCCGTTTCTTTTTCTCTGGTACTGACTCTGGCATTCGCCGCTTTTCTGCTACTTGGTATAGCCCTCAAATTCTGGCTGACCTCACGGCAGATCAGGTTCGTGGCCCTGCACCGGGGCCAAGTACCTGCCAACTTTTCTAACACCATCTCGCTGACCGCACATCAAAAGGCTGCTGACTACACCATCGCCAAGTCACGCTTGGGCATGATTGAAATGGCACTGGGCGCGGCTACCTTGTTGGGCTGGACCTTGCTTGGCGGTCTGTCAAGCCTGAACCAGGTTTTACTGGGCTGGCTGGGTGGCGGCTTGTGGCAGCAATTGGCGCTTTTGGTTGCCTTCGCCCTGATTAGCGGCTTGATCGATTTACCCTTGAGCCTGTACCAAACCTTTGTGACAGAAACGCGGTTTGGTTTCAACAAGATGACGCTCCAACTTTGGCTGGTGGACCTGATGAAGTCGAGCTTGGTCGGCCTGCTAATTGGCTTACCCCTGGCAGCACTTATTTTATGGATGATGGCGGCAACCGGCACCTGGTGGTGGGCGTGGACTTGGGGCGTCTGGATGGGTTTCAACCTGTTGCTGTTGATGATTTTTCCCACCTGGATTGCCCCCCTCTTCAACAAGTTCAAACCATTGGAGGACGAAACGCTAAAGGCGCGTGTGAATGCGCTAATGCAGCGTTGCGGTTTTTCGGCCAAAGGACTTTTCGTGATGGACGGCAGCAAGCGCAGTGCCCACGCTAATGCTTACTTCACGGGTTTTGGTGCGGCTAAACGTGTCGTGTTCTATGACACGCTGCTGGCCAAACTGAGTGCTTCTGAAGTGGATGCCGTATTGGCGCATGAGTTGGGACACTTCAAACACAAGCATGTGCTCAAACGCATTGCCTCCATGTTTGCCCTGAGCTTGCTGGGCTTTGCCTTGCTGGGTTGGCTGGCTACTCAAGCCTGGTTTTACACCGGCCTTGGCGTACAGCCCAATCTAAATTCACCAAACGACGCGTTGGCGCTCATGTTGTTCCTGCTGGCCAGTCCGGTGCTAACCTTTTTGCTCGGTCCTCTGATGGCCAAATTCTCACGCCGTCATGAGTTTGAAGCCGATGCCTACGCCGTTGCGCACACCAGTGGCCCAGACCTGGCCTCCGCCTTGCTCAAGCTTTACGAAGACAATGCCTCAACGCTCACGCCCGATCCCATTTACGCGAAGTTTTATTACTCCCATCCGCCAGCTACAGAGCGCCTGGCACGGATGATGGCCTTAAAACCTGCTCACTAGAAAATTACCTGCATGCTGAAGAAAAAAGATTGGTCAGTGCTGGCACGGCGTGCTTTGTCCGCACCTGAAGTGGTGAGTCGCTTGGCTACGCTGGAAGGCTGGAAGCTAACCGGTGATGGCAGCCTTGTGGCTATTGAAAAAACCTTTGCGTTTGCCAATTATTTTGAAACTATGGCTTTTGTGAATGCTGTGGCCATGATTGCTCACGTACAAGATCACCACCCCGATTTATCCGTGCATTTCAACCGTTGTGTTGTGCGCTTTAACACCCACGACGTAGCTGGTATTTCCCTCACCGACATTGAATGCGCCACGCAAGTTGACGCATTGCTTGTCTAAGCCCCTCTTTGCGAACCGCTCATTGATGACGCAACCCAAACTAGAACGCGGTCTGATTGTGGCCAACTATGGCCGTCATTTTTTGGTAGAAACGCCTGAGGGCGAGCGTCGAATTTGCCACTCACGTGGAAAGAAAAGCACGGGACTCGTCGGGGATCGGGTGTTGTGGCAGGCCTCAGAGGACGAGGGAACGATTGAAAAAATTGAAGACCGCAAAAATGTTTTTTATCGGCAAGATGAAATTCGCACCAAGTCATTTGCCAGCAATCTCGACCAAATACTGATTCTGATTGCCGCTGAGCCTGAGTTCTCCAGCAGCCAACTTTCAAGGGCGCTGATTGCGGCTGAAGCAGAGCACATCACACCCATCATTGCCCTGAATAAAAGAGACCTGACTGAACCTTTTTCACGTGCATGGGAGTGGCTGAGGCCTTACCGTGCAATGAACTATGCCGTGTTGCCGCTTTCACTGCGCGAGGTCGGCGGCACAGACAAGGCAGAGTTGCTCAAGGTGCTGGGTGGCAAAACCACCTTGGTACTCGGCCCTTCAGGTGCGGGTAAAAGCACCCTCATCAACTTACTTGCACCCGGTGCACTGGCCCAGACTGGCGAAATTTCACAGGCGCTCAACTCTGGCAAGCACACCACAACCAGTACAACCTGGTATTGGGCGGATGTTGAGAAAAGCACGGCCTTAATTGACTCCCCAGGCTTCCAAGAGTTTGGCTTGAACCACATTCGTCCAGCGCAACTAGCCGCTTACATGCCTGACCTCAAGCCGCACATTTCAAATTGCAAGTTCTACAACTGCAGCCACCTGCATGAACCCGGTTGTAGCGTCATGGCGGCCCTCAAATTTGAGGCAGACAGTCCAGAGTACATCAGCGCCAACCGCTACAAAATTTACAGCGATTTATACGCAGAGTTGAGTCAGACCCGCAAGTATTGAATGCTTGCATGGCGCCAATGGATGACCGTGAAAGGACGATTCATGCAAAGCAAGGTTTGCCACCTTGCACAATGAACTCAACCCAGCAGACGAGCCAGAGTCAACAGCGCGAGTAACACCATCCACATGACAACGGTTCGCCAAACCAGGCCCACAATCACAGGGAAATGCGCTATTTCAGGCGTTTGACGTGGTGGCAAGGCAAGGGGCACACTGCTGGTGTCCGTCGAAGTTGGCTGCAGGCTGGTAGGAATGGTAGGGCCGCCCAGCTGAATATTGACTGCGCCTGAGGTTGCTGCCAACACCACGCCATCGCTGTCATCCGAGAAACGCAATTCCTGATTACGCCATCCGTCAATGGCATCCTCAAAACTACCCACAACGGCAAAGCTGACAGCCGTGATTCGAGCGGGCACCCAGTCGACCACAGCCCACGCCGTTTTGCCGATGTGCTGCAAGGCATCACTCATGGGTTGATGTTGGGTTTTACTTTTATGCTGCCAGTATCGGGCTACAAATTCGCTCAGGCGGTACAACACGGCACCTGCCGGTCCCAGGCCAAATGCAGCCAGTACACAATACCAAGTCAACACCCCAAACACGTGCCGGTGTGCGGCCAGCACAGAGTGCTCAATCACGTGCCGCACAATTTCGCTACGGGGCAGATCGCGCGCATCTATTTGCTGCCAATCAGCCAAAAGTTGGCGTGCCAGTTCTTCGTCGCCATCGGTCAAAGCATCCCGTATCTGTGTAAAGTGAAAACTGAACTGCCGAAAGCCCAACGTGGCGTAAAGCACGGCAACACTCCAAATCAAAGCCAGGGGCCAACCCACAAAAACCTGCAACAACCAATAAATCAGCAAAACTAACAGTGACGGCCCGCCAACCGCAAAGCCCCAGGCCAACCACCCATGCGAAGACTTGCCGGCATCAAAATTTTTGGCACACCATCGCACCCATACACGGATGCTGTGGTGTATGGAATTTCCAGGCCCTAAAGGACGCGCCTGTTCGAGCAACAGGGCAATTAGCACAGAGAGAAAACTCATACAACAATCATAGCGTCACACTGACTCAGGCAGCCAGCAGACGGTAAAAATTGCGCAACATGCCGGCCGTAGCACCCCAGATGAAACGTTCAGCGTCCTCGTCCTGGTAAGGCATGGATAACCATTCGCGCCACTCTCCCTCATGCGCCACCCGGTGGTGCCGGTGGTGTGATGGATTCATCAGGAATTCCAGTGGGACCTCAAAGACATCCGCCACCTCATGCGCATTTGGGCTCAGGCTGAAACCCGTACTAACCAAAGCAACAACCGGCGTGATGATGAAGGCGGAGCCCGTCACGTAGTGCGGCAATGTACCCAGCACCTCGACAAAGCCAGGGTCCAGCCCAACCTCTTCCTGGGCTTCACGCAGGGCAGCTGCAATGGCATGGGCATCCTCTTTGTCCACCTTGCCACCAGGAAAGGCAATTTGCCCGGAATGGGTAGACAAGTGAGCAGTTCGCTGAGTCAGCAAGACCGTCGGGCGCTCCCTCATGACAATAGGCAGCAACACCGCGGCCTGCATAGGCAGCCGGTCTGAATATTTTTTCTCAGCATGAAATTCAGGCACCCAGACCGGAGGATGCGCAAAGCGCTGGCGAAGAGCCGACGGCTGCAGTACCCCTGGCGCCACAGCTGGCAAATGCGAATCTATACGCACCACAGGCACGGCGGCCGGATCAAAGAGAGCAAGAGGCGGCTGGGAAGAATCTGGCGTTCGGGAGGACATGTGATTGAACCAAAAGAAAAAGCCGCCGCAGACAGATTCTGAGGCGGCTTTTTGGAGAACAGCGCGAGTTAAACGTGAGCTGTTTTCTTGGCTGGCAACTTTTCTTTGATACGTGCCGATTTACCACTGCGGTCACGCAAGTAGTACAGCTTGGCACGGCGCACATCACCGCGGCGCTTGACTTCAATGCTGGCAATCAGCGGGCTGTAGGTTTGGAACGTACGCTCCACGCCTTCGCCGCTTGAAATCTTGCGAACGATGAAACCGCTGTTGAGTCCGCGATTGCGCTTGGCAATCACAACGCCTTCGTAAGCCTGCACGCGCTTACGCGTACCCTCGACCACATTGACGCTGACGATAACGGTGTCGCCAGGGGAGAATTCGGGAATAACTTTCCCGAGACGAGCAATTTCTTCTTGCTCAAGTGTTTGAATCAGATTCATGATTTCCTTTAATGATCATGGTCGCGCCAGTGCCAGGATTGACACAGATTTCAGGTTGAAATGTTCAACCCAAAGGCCGCCAGAGGATCTGCTAAGCCGCACATTATAGTATGAAGTGAATTCAGACGGCCTGGACATACCATCAGCCCAGAAGCTGCGAGAGAGTCACCTCATCCTCAGAACTCAAACGTCCGCTTTGTCTCGCCGCGTCAATCAAATCGGGTCTTAAACGTGCCGTCATGGTCAGTCGCTGCTCCCGGCGCCAACGTTCAATATGGACGTGGTGACCCGACACTAAAACGCTGGGCACCTCCCTGCCCGACCAATTTTCAGGACGGGTGTAGTGCGGACAATCCAATAAACCGTCCAGCATGGGATTAAAACTGTCTTGTTGGTGGCTGCCTTCATCATTCAAGACACCGGGCTGAAGGCGGGCCACGGCATCTAGCAGCGCCATGGCAGCAATTTCGCCGCCCGACAATACAAAGTCACCCAAACTGATCTGCTCAGTCACGTATTCATCAATGAACCGCTGGTCAATGCCTTCGTATCGGCCGCAAACCAGAATAGCGCCCTGGCTAGCAGACCATCGCTCCACCATGGCATGGTTGAGGGGTTTACCCACCGGAGAAAAAAGAACTACGGGCGGCACATCGGGTCGCTGCGCAGTTATTTGGGTAATGCATCTTTCCAAGGGCTCGGCCATCATGACCATACCGGGTCCACCCCCAAAGGGGCGGTCATCCACTCGCCTGTAGTTACCCTGCGCAAAGTCGCGGGGGTTGCTGAACTGAACGTTGACCTGGCCTGACTCAAACGCTCGGCGTGTGATACCGCTCGTTAAAAAAGGAGAAAAAAGCTCGGGGAAAAGCGAGACGATGTCAAAACGCATACCGCCACCCTCAAAATTCAGGCTGCCAGTCCACCAGAATGCGGCGGGCCTTGAGGTCTACGTCATCGATATAGATCGCCACAAAAGGGATCATTCGCTCTTGATTTTTTCCATCCTGAAGAAAATCCATCACCAGCACAGTTTGTGCACCGGTAGAGAGCAATTCTTTGACAGTGCCCAGTGCAATGCCTTCGCGGTTGATGACCTCCAGGCCAATCAGATCGACCCAGTAATACTCATCTTTTTCGGCAGGGGGGAAACTCGACCGCGCCACAAAAATGCGTGAACCACGTAACACTTCTGCTGCCGTGCGATCGTCCACCTGATGCGCCGAGGCGACGACAGTTCCAGAGTGAAGCTTAGCTTCCTTGACAGACAGTTTGACCACACCAGCAAAGGTTTTGGGGCCTTTTTCGGTGGGTAATAAAAACCAGGTTTTGGATGCGAAAAGCGCCTCGGGATTAGCGCTATGGGACAGGACCTTGAACCAGCCCTTGATACCCCATGCATCAGCGATGCGCCCAACTTCGATGGCGTCCGCCGGCAATTCGGCGGCTTCGAGGCCGGGCGTCATCACAACAATCAGGCTGCTTTTTTAGCGGCTTGATTGATCAGACGTTCCACGGTAGGGGAAGCCTGGGCGCCAACGCCCTTCCAGTAGGTCAGGCGGTCTTGCGCAATACGAATGCTTTCTTCGTTGGCTGTAGCAATCGGATTGTAAAAACCGATACGCTCAATGAAGCGGCCGTCACGACGGGTGCGCTTGTCAGCGACGACAATATTGAAAAACGGGCGAGCTTTTGCTCCGCCACGGGCGAGTCGAATGACGACCATGATTTATCCTTTGGGTGGCGGAGTTTTATGTCCGTCAATTAATTAACACGTAAGCTAGCGTTTGAGACACGCGACTGGCCACCCGGCCAGCGACACACTAGTTAGCCGCACATTATAACGTTTCCTACTTTTATGACCATCATTCGATCCAGCCAAGACCAAGACCTTGCGGCAATCACAGGAATTTATGCACACCACGTCCTTCACGGCACTGGCACATTCGAGGTTGATCCCCCCAGCCAAGAGGACATGCGCACGCGCCGTGCAGATGTGCTTTCCAAAGGCCTGCCTTATCTGGTGGCCGCAGACGGCGAGCAGGTGCTTGGCTTTGCTTACTGCAACTGGTTCAAGCCCCGCCCGGCGTACAAATTTTCAGCTGAAGACTCCATTTACATCAGTCCTGAAGCACAGGAAAAAGGCCTTGGGCGGGCGTTACTGGCAGAGCTCTCAGCACACGCCGAGAAAGCTGGCGTGAGAAAATTGATTGCCGTGATTGGTGACTCAGCCAACACCGGCTCTATCGGATTACATTTGTCCGTTGGCTTTCACCACGTCGGCACTCTCAAATCTTGCGGCTGGAAATTCAACCAATGGCTGGATGTCGTCATGATGGAGAAAACCATTGGCCTGGGCGACAGTTGCCCACCACAAACCGATTAGTCATTCATGAAAAACAAAACAATAGCAACCTGGCTTACTTTCTTCGGCGGCCCGCTGGGCTTGCACCGGTTTTATTTGCGAGGCATGGGTGATCTGATGGGCTGGCTGTTACCGGTACCCACGGCGCTCGGCTTGTACGGCATGGAGCGGATTCAGAAGAACGGTATTGACGACCCATGGAGCTGGGTACTGATACCTCTGCTCGGATTTACCATTGCGGCTTGCGCCTTGACCGCCATTGTTTATGGATTAATGACCCCAGAGAAGTGGAACACCAAGTTCAACCCCCATTTGCCTATGGATGCGGCGCCAGGTCAAACCAACTGGTTCACCATCGGGGCCGTCGCAGTCGCATTATTGTTGGGCACCACGGTGCTGATGAGCAGCATCGTTTTTAGTTTTCAGCATTACTTCGAGTACCAAGTCGAAGAAGCCCGAAAAATTTCTCAGTAACTAGCAGCTACTCAATCAGCTACGCAACCAGCTACTTATCCAGCGCCCCAACCAGCTTGTTGAACTGGCCGACTTAAATTCTTAAAATATTTGCCAGCTCACCCAATAAGCCACTGCCGCGACAAATCCACTGGCTGGAATGGTCAACACCCAAGCCCATACGATGTTTCCAGCGACACCCCAGCGCACGGCGCTGGCTCTCTGAACTGAGCCGACACCCACAATGGCGCCAGTAATAGTGTGCGTGGTGGACACGGGAATACCCAGGGAAGTTGCTAAAAACAGCGTGATGGCACCACCTGTTTCTGCACAGAAACCACCGACGGGTTTGAGCTTGGTTATTTTTTGCCCCATGGTCTTGACAATGCGCCAGCCGCCGAACATGGTGCCGGCACCAATGGCCAGGTAGCAACTGACAATCGTCCAGGTAGGAGGCAATGGATCACTTGCGGCACTGTAGCCCGTTGCGATCAGTAACATCCAGATGATGCCAATGGTTTTTTGCGCATCATTGCCGCCATGGCCCAAGCTATAGGCCCCCGCTGAAACCAGCTGCAAGCTACGAAACCACTTGTCAACCTTGGAAGGTCGGGCCCGCCTAAATAACCAGGCCACAAGAACCATCATCAGAGAACCAAGAAGAAACCCCAGCACCGGAGAGACAAATATAAACGCCACGGTTTTGAGAATGCCAGATGGAAGCAGTGCACTCACCCCCGCTTTGGCAATCACCGCACCCACAATGCCGCCAATCAAGGCATGCGAGGAACTGCTTGGAATGCCGTAATACCAAGTGATCAAATTCCAGGTAATGGCCCCCAACAATGCGCCAAACACCACATGGGTATCCACAATGCCCGGTTGCACAATGCCCTTGCCCACCGTGGCGGCCACACTCAGATGAAAAATGAAAATCGCCGCTACATTGAAAAAGGCAGCAAAGAGCACGGCCTGTGTGGGTTTTAGAACCCCCGTCGACACCACCGTGGCAATCGAGTTCGCTGCGTCATGAAAGCCATTCATGAAATCAAACATGATGGCAAGCACCACCAGCAAAACCACCACCCACAGGGCTGCTTGTACGGTTTGCATTGTAAAAATCCCGCCTTAGATCAGGAGTTTTCGAGGATGATGCCCTCGATCAGATTGGCAACATCTTCACATTTGTCGGTGATGGTTTCAAGCAACTCATAGATGGCTTTGAGTTTGATGACTTCACGCACATCTGGCTCCTCACGGAACAATTTACTCATGGCGCTGCGCATGACACGGTCGGCGTCGCTTTCCAGTTTGTCAATTTCCTCACAAATTTTCAAAGCGGCCTCGGCGTTGCTGTGGTCTGCAATTTTGTCGAGCAATTTGACCGCATCACGAACCCGCTCGCAGCATTTGACACTCAGATCTGTCAGCCGAGTAATTTCCACGGTCATATGGCGCACGTCGTACAACGCCATGGTTTCGGCCGAGTCCTGAATCAAATCGGCCACATCGTCCATGGTGTTGATCAGGCCATGAATCTGTTCGCGGTCAATCGGCGTGATGAAGGTCTTGTGCAGTGCCTTGTTCACATCGTGCGTCACGCGATCGGCAGCCCGCTCGGCGTTATCCACGTCCTGGTTGTATTTTTCGCGCAAATGAACATCGTTGTAATTGGCGACTAACTGTGAGAATGCACAGGCCGCCTCCACGATGCGGTCGGCATGCTGGTTGAACATTTCAAAAAAATTGCCTTCACGAGGCAACAACTTGCCAAAGAACATGGTGATCTCCTAATGGGCAGCATGTCAGTAATTTGACATTTTTATGACAGCCAGAGTTTACCCTCCAGACTAGGACTGATCGGCTTGCTGGAAACCAATGCGCTTAGCTGGCACCTGCAACAGGTACTGAAAAAGCGCAATCCCCCAGCTCAGTAGCGCAGTGGTGTACCAAGGTAGTCGACAAATTTTTCAGGTGCACGTACCAGGCAAAGGTCATGAAAACATTGCGCCCCACAAGCAGCAATACCGTTTGCAGGGAAAGTGGGATGGACTGGTGCACATTCATGAAAAAAATATCACGCAGACCACGTTGATCACGTTGATCACGCGCGATAGAAAAAAGCTCTGCCAGTTTGCACTGGCAGAGCTTTATTTAAATATGACCCCAGCCTTAGCCGGGGGTGCAACTGGCTAATTAAGCAGCAGCACTCGCTTTGACCGATGCCGCTGCCTTGGTGTAGTCCGAGACCTTGTCAAAGTTCAAGTATTGATAAATCGTATCGCTGGCCGCTGTCAGCACACCCATATCGGCCATGTACTCGGCTTTGCTGGGGATGCGCCCCAGTTTGGAACAAATAGCCGCCAGTTCAGCACTGCCCAAATAGACATTGCTGTTCTTGCCCAGGCGGTTGGGGAAATTTCGGGTGGACGTAGAGAACACTGTAGCGCCCTCTTTTACCTGTGCCTGGTTACCCATACACAAGCTACAACCGGGCATTTCCATGCGCGCGCCCGCAGAACCCAAAACGCCGTAATGGCCCTCTTCGGTCAGTTGCTTGGCATCCATTTTGGTGGGGGGCGCCATCCACAATTTGACCGGTATGTCGCGCTTGTTTTCCAACAACTTAGAAGCGGCACGGAAGTGACCGATATTGGTCATGCATGAGCCAATGAACACCTCATCAATTTTGGCGCCAGCTACATCGGAAAGTGTTTTCACATCGTCCGGATCATTGGGGCAAGCCACGATAGGTTCATGAATATCGGCCAGGTCAATTTCGATAACGGCTGCATATTCAGCATCGGCATCGCCCTTGAGCAACTGAGGATCTTTCAACCAGGCTTCCATCGCCTGGATACGGCGGTTGATGGTGCGCACGTCAGAGTAACCCTCGGCAATCATCCACTTCAGCATGGTGATGTTGCTGGTGATGTACTCCTGAATGGGCTCCTTGTTCAGGTGCACCGTGCAACCGCCAGCACTGCGCTCGGCCGATGCATCGCTGAGTTCAAAAGCCTGCTCCACTTTGAGATCAGGCAGACCTTCAATTTCCAGAATGCGACCAGAGAAAATATTTTTCTTGCCCTGCTTGGCCACAGTCAGCAAACCGGCTTTGATGGCGTACAAAGGGATCGCATTGACCAAATCACGCAAGGTGATACCAGATTGCATCTTGCCTTTAAAGCGCACCAGCACACTCTCCGGCATATCCAACGGCATCACGCCAGTGGCGGCGCCGAAAGCAACAAGACCGGAGCCTGCAGGGAAGCTAATACCAATAGGAAAGCGGGTGTGGCTGTCGCCACCGGTACCCACGGTATCGGGCAGCAGCATGCGGTTGAGCCAGCTGTGAATGATGCCGTCACCAGGACGCAGGGGCACACCGCCACGGGTGCTGATGAAGTCTGGCAACTCGTGGTGCATCTTCACGTCCACCGGCTTGGGGTAAGCCGCCGTATGGCAGAACGATTGCATCACCAGGTCGGCACTGAAACCCAGGCAGGCCAGGTCTTTCAATTCATCACGGGTCATGGGGCCGGTGGTGTCTTGAGAACCCACGCTGGTCATGCGGGGCTCGCAGTAAGCGCCAGGGCGAATGCCTTGCTGGTTGCCCGCCACCACAGGCAGACCACAGGCGCGACCCACCATTTTTTGCGCCAGGGTGAACCCTTTCTTGGTATCCACCGGGTTCTTTGGCAAGCGGAAAAGTGCACTCACGGGCAAGCCCAACGCCTCGCGTGCCTTGGCAGTGAGACCTCGGCCAATGATCAAAGGAATGCGACCACCGGCGCGTACTTCATCAAACAGCACATCACTCTTGAGTTTGAACTCAGCGATAACCGCACCATTTTTGAGCGCTTTGCCGTCATAAGGACGCAGCTCAATCACATCGCCCATGAGCATCTGGCTCACGTCCAGCTCAATGGGCAGCGCGCCAGAGTCTTCCATGGTGTTGTAAAAAATAGGCGCGATTTTGCTGCCCAGGCACACGCCGCCGAAACGCTTGTTGGGAACAAACGGAATGTCTTCGCCTGTGAACCACAACACCGAGTTGGTGGCTGACTTACGCGAAGAGCCGGTACCCACCACATCGCCTACATAGGCCACCAGGTTGCCCTTGGCTTTGAGTTCGTCAAAAAACTTGACCGGGCCGCGCTTGCCGTCTTCTTCAGGCGTGATGCCGGGTCGTGCATTCTTGTGCATGGCCAAAGCGTGCATAGGGATGTCGGGACGACTGAACGCATCGGGTGCGGGCGACAGGTCATCGGTGTTGATTTCACCGTCCACCTTGAACACAGTCAGCGTGATTGACTGAGGCACTTCAGGGCGCGAGGTGAACCATTCGGCATCGGCCCAGCTTTGCAACACAGCTTTGGCCTGGGCATTGCCCTTGTCGGCTTTGTCCTTGACGTCATGAAACTGGTCAAACATCAGCAAGGTTTTCTTCAAAGCATTGGCGGCTACTTGCGCTACAGCTGCATCGTCCAACAAGTCCACCAGTGGGCTGATGTTGTAGCCGCCCAGCATGGTGCCGAGCAATTCTGTGGCTTTCTCTCGCGAGATCAAAGCACACTTTTCGGTCCCATGCGCCACTGCCGCCAAGTAACTGGCCTTGACCTTGGCCGCGTCGTCCACACCCGCAGGCACACGGTGCGTGATCAGGTCCACCAGGGTGGCCTCCTCGCCTGAGGGCGGATTTTTCAACAATTCAATCACCTCACCGGTCTGCTTGGCGGACAAGGGCAAAGGGGGAATGCCGAGGGCGGCGCGTTCTGCGACGTGGGCACGGTAAGTCTGCAACATGGTCAACTCCTTTTCAATCAATAAAACTGGACTGCGCCCCTGAAAAGGGCACTAAATATTTACTTCAAATTCTCTTTCTCAGCCACCACCACGGGCTTATCCAAAAGACTGGGCATGGGGTTAATGGTCAGCATTTTGGCCACCACCGCCTGGTCACTGCTCATGCACTCATCGGTCAAACGGCGGCCCTGTTTTTGGTCCATCAGCATCGACTTGTTAGACAACTGCAGCCAAACGGCACCCGCTTTGGCATCTTCCAGACGAATGGCACCGGTCGTGGTGACCACCGGCAGCATGCGGTACTTCTGTTTTTTAAACTGCACTTCAAAATACCCAGGGACCTTGGCATCCGCCGTGACCACCACAAAAGCGCCTAATTCACATGGCAACTTGCCCTGATAAACCTGCTCAGCGATGGCTATCTGCTCTGCCGTTTGCGCCTGCAAGGCAAAAGGTAACAACAACAGGCCTATGGCTACAAAACTGGCTTTCATCACTGCTGACCCCCTTTGTTTAATGGCGGCTAAAGAACTGTTGCGCTGGCGCAGGCAAGTGCTGCCCGGTTTGATGCGCACGCTCCAAGATTTGCCAAAAATATCGGTAACTGGCTCGGTCATGCAGTTTGCCAGCATAAGACACGGGTGCCCAATCGGCTTGCACGGCTGCCAACAAAATGCTGACCGCCTGATCTATTTCTTGTTCTGGCGGTGCAAAAGCTTCCAGAATGGGGCGAATTTGGCTCGGGTGAATGCTCCACATGCGGGTGTACCCCAGCGCACGGCAGGCCTGCGTTGCAGCGGCCTTGATAGCCTGAACATCACTGAACTCGGTCACCACGCAATGCGCGGGCACTTTGCCGTGTGCGTGACAGGCCGATGCAATTTCAAGTTTGGCACGCACCACCAAGGGATGCGAAAACTGGTCCAGGCCGCTGCCATTCAATCCGGCATCCATACCCATGGCGCTCGCAGGAATGGCCCCACCGTGCGCCGACACAAAATCCATCAAACCAAAACTGAGCGACTGAACCCGGGGATGGGCGGCAATGTTGTGCACTTGATGCAAGGCGGCAGGCGACTCGATCAAAACATGCAGTGGCAAAGCGTCCGACCGGCCAGATCGCGCTGAAAAGTGGTCCACCAACTCAGCAGCACGCTCAATGTCAGCCCAAGCTTCAACCTTGGGAACCATGAGGTGGCACAGTGCCTTGCCAGCACCGCCAACAATTATTTCAACATCTTGCTCAAACGCGGCGTGATCCACCGGATGCACGCGGGCCGCAACCCGGGCGGGCGGCTTATGCGCACTTTTACTGGAAGCCATGTAGGTCTGCATGGCCAAGGCGACGACCATGTCTGCATGGTCTTTTTCGCCTCCCACAGGGGCGCCGTCTTCACAGTCCAGGGTGACATCGAAAACGCAGGCACCGAACTCCTGGGCCATTTCCGACTGCAAAGCCAGGCTTTTAACCATCCGCGTCTCCACACCGCAATAGTGATCGCACACCGTCAAGGGTGCTGCCACTTGGGCGCCTTGGAGAACTTCGCGCGGATGTCTCACCAGCTAGGCTCGCTTGAAAACCCGCTTACAGCAGGTGGGCAACGCCGGCTTGCTCTTCTTGCAACTCTTTGAGCGTTTTGTTGATGCATTCCTGACTGAATGCGTCAATCGGCAAGTCTTGCACCACGTGGTATTCACCACCTTCACAGGTCACAGCAAAGCCGAACATGGTGTCCTTGGGGATGGCATATTGGCCATCCGAAGGAATCCCCATGGTGACCCACTTGCCATTTGTTCCCAACGCCCAATCGCGCATGTGGTCAATGGCGGCGTTGGCGGCAGAGGCTGCAGAAGAGACACCACGCGCAGCGATGATGGCCGCACCGCGTTTGCCAACGGTAGGCAGGAAAACGTTGGCGTTCCAGTCCTGGTCGTTGATCATGTCTTTGACGCTTGCACCGTTGATGGTGGCAAAACGGTAATCGGCGTACATGGTGGGGGAATGGTTGCCCCAGACTGTCAACTTTTCGATATCAGCCACAGGCTTGCCTGTTTTGGCGGCAATCTGGCTCAAGGCGCGGTTGTGGTCAAGACGCAACATGGCCGTGAAGTTCTTGCGCGGCAGGTCAGGCGCACTCTTCATGGCGATGTAGGCGTTGGTATTGGCGGGGTTGCCCACCACCAGCACCTTCACATTGCGACTCGCCACCGCGTTGAGCGCTTTACCCTGTGCGGTGAAAATTTCAGCATTGACAGCCAGCAACTCGGCCCGCTCCATGCCAGGACCGCGAGGGCGTGAGCCAATGAGCAAGGCGTAATCTACATCTTTGAACGCGGTCATGGGGTCGCCGTGGGCTTCCATGCCAACCAGCAGAGGGAACGCGCAGTCTTGCAGTTCCATCATCACACCTTGCAGCGCTTGCTGTGGCTTTTCCATGGGAACTTCCAGCAACTGGAGGATCACGGGCTGGTCTTTGCCCAGCATTTCGCCGGAGGCGATGCGAAACAGAATGGCATATCCAATTTGACCTGCTGCACCTGTAACGGCGACGCGAACGGGCTTTTTGCTCATGATAAGAACTCCAGAAGTGTTGTGAAACTAGACCTAGTGGCTAACAAGCGAGGTGCCTGAGCCCCACAAAAATACTGCGCCAGAGTTTACTATGGAAAACCCTGAGTGGTCAATTTGTCTTATGTCTTATATAAGATATGATTCGAGGGTTTCCAGCCACTGGTGGAACACATTATTCATGCCCCAAATGCCCGCCCCTTCCAATGACACGCCCATTGACGCTGCCGACCTCAGCGACTCGGCGAGTACGCAGGCCACGCCCGCTTTCAGGCCGCTTTACCAGCAAATCAAGGGCTTGATCCTCAACAGTCTGCGGCTGAGTGAGTGGAAACCTGGCGAAGCCATTCCAAGTGAAATGGAGTTGGCCGGTCGCTACCGCGTCAGTCAGGGCACCGTGCGCAAAGCCATTGATGAACTGGCGGCCGAGAATTTATTGGTGCGCCGCCAGGGCAAAGGCACCTTTGTCGCCACCCATGCCGAACAACACGTGCAGTACCGCTTTTTAAAGCTGATGCCTGATAGTGGCGACCTCAGCAGCGAAGGCCCTGCACAACGCCTCATCATCGACTGCAAACGCCTACGCGCTTCAGCCGAGATCGCCCGTGCCCTGGGCCTGCGCACGGGTGACCCGGTGCTGCAGGTGCGCCGGGTATTGTCTTTTGCCGACAAACCCACCATTTTGGAAGATATCTGGCTGCCTGGTGGCCCGTTCAAAGGGCTGACCGCAGAGCGTTTGAGCAATTACAGCGGACCCATGTATGCCTTGTTTGAAATTGAATTTGGTGTGCAAATGGTCAGAGCCGAGGAAAAAATTCGCGCTTTGCTGCCGGATGCTGAGCAGTGCCAACTGCTAAAAATTGAGCCCAACACGCCGCTTTTAAGCGTGGAACGCATTGCTTACACCTACAACAATGCGCCTATGGAGCTGCGTCGCGGCCTGTACGTGACCGACACGCACCATTACCGTAACGAATTGAACTAAAAGCCGAAACCAAAGTCTCGTGAATTTAATTCAAAAATTAATGTTTTTTGCAATGTCCGTGTCAGTTTGCTGCATTGCAATAGAATTTTGCCCTGACATACCTCAATAATTACAACGCAGTTACATCCAAGAAAGAACTCCCATGACTGAGATTGTTACGCCTTCCCGGCAAAAGCGACCTGAATTTCGAAATATTCACGCTTTCAAAGACCTGCCCTCTTACCGCCTTCCGCCTGCTGGTTGGGTGTCTATCCTGCACCGAATCAGTGGTGCCATCATGTTTTTGCTGCTGCCCTTCATCATCTGGATGTTCGATGTGTCGGTCTCCTCGGAAATTTCCTTCATCAAATTCAAATCAGCTTTTGAATTTGGCATGCTCGGCCTGCCTGGCGTGATCTGGAAACTGCTCGCACTGGCCATTATTTGGGCCTATGTGCACCACCTGATTGCTGGCTTGCGCCACTTGTGGATGGACGCACGCCACGCGGTCAGCAAGGAATTCGGCAAATCCTCGGCAATTTTCACCCTGACACTGGGGAGCTTGATCACCCTGGCGCTGGCTCTCAAATTGTTTGGCGCTTACTAAGGACTCACAAAAATGGCAGTTAATTACGGCTCAAAACGCATCGTCGTCGGCGCTCACTACGGTCTGCGCGACTGGCTGGCACAGCGCGTCACCGCAGTGCTGATGGCGCTCTTCACCCTGATTGTTCTGGCGCAGCTTTTGCTCACCAAAGGCCCCATCGGCTACGACAAATGGGCCGGACTGTTTTCCGCCCAATGGATGAAGGTCATCACCTTCACCGTCATCTTGGCCTTGATTTACCACGTATGGATTGGCATGCGCGACATCTGGATGGACTACATCAAGCCCGTGGGTCTGCGCTTGTCCCTCCAGATTTTCTCCATCGTGTGGCTGGTTGGCTGCGCTGGTTGGGCCATCCAGATCCTGTGGCGTCTCTGACGCTCCCCCATTGATGCGTATTTGATGCGTTCTTGATGCACTCTTCATTACAGGCTTAAATTTCATGACTTATTCCGTAACCAAACGAAAATTTGACGTCGTCATCATTGGCGCGGGGGGCTCAGGTATGCGTGCCTCACTGCAGCTGGCACGTGCCGGCCTGAACGTGGCCGTTCTCTCCAAAGTGTTCCCCACGCGCTCACACACCGTGGCAGCCCAAGGCGGTATCGGTGCCTCGCTGGGCAATATGAACGACGACAACTGGCATTACCACTTTTACGACACCGTCAAAGGTTCGGACTGGCTGGGTGACCAGGACGCCATTGAATTCATGTGCCGTGAAGCCCCCAAAGTCGTGTACGACCTAGAGCACATGGGCATGCCGTTTGACCGCAACCCTGATGGCACCATTTACCAGCGTCCATTTGGCGGCCACACCGCCAACTACGGTGAAAAGGCCGTGGAACGCGCTTGCGCTGCGGCTGACCGCACCGGCCACGCCATGCTCCATACGCTGTACCAGCAAAACATCAAAGCCAAAACCAGCTTTTTTGTCGAATGGATGGCACTGGACCTGATTCGTGACGCCGAAGGCGATGTTGTAGGGGTCACGGCCCTCGAGATGGAAACCGGCGATATCCATATTCTGGAAGCCAAGACCACACTGCTGGCCACAGGTGGCGCAGGCCGCATTTTTGCGGCCTCCACCAACGCCTTCATCAACACCGGCGACGGCTTGGGGCTCGCAGCCCGCTCAGGCATCCCCCTTGAAGACATGGAGTTCTGGCAGTTTCACCCCACCGGCGTGCACGGCGCTGGCGTCTTGCTCACCGAAGGTTGCCGCGGAGAAGGTGCCATTTTGCTGAACAGCAATGGCGAGCGCTTCATGGAGCGCTACGCGCCCACTCTGAAAGACTTGGCCCCGCGCGACTTTGTATCTCGCTCTATGGACCAGGAAATCAAGGAAGGCCGAGGCTGCGGACCCAACAAAGACCACGTGCTGCTCAAGCTCGACCACCTAGGCGCCGAGACCATCATGAAACGCCTGCCCTCGGTGTTTGAAATTGGCCAGAATTTTGCCAATGTCGACATCACGCGCGAGCCCATCCCCGTGGTGCCCACTATTCACTACCAGATGGGCGGCATTCCCACCAACATCAACGGCCAGGTGGTCATTCAAGCCAATGGCGTGCATAACCAGGTCGTCAATGGCTTGTATGCCGTGGGCGAATGCTCTTGCGTCAGCGTGCATGGCGCCAACCGCCTAGGCACCAACTCCTTGCTCGATTTGCTGGTGTTTGGCCGTGCCGCCGGCAACCACATTGTGGAGTTCAACAACAAGTCCAAGGCGCACAAACCGCTGCCCAAAGACGCCGCCGATAAAACCCTGGCGCGCCTGTCACGCTTAGACAACGCGACCCAAGGCGAATACGCCCAGGACGTGGCCAACGACATCCGCAACACCATGCAGCAACACGCCGGCGTTTTCCGCACCCAGGCCAGCATGGACGAGGGCGTGGTCAAAGTGGCAGACCTGCGCGAACGCGTGGGCTCGATCAACCTCAAAGACAAATCCAAAATCTTCAACACCGCCCGTATTGAAGCCCTGGAAGTCGAAAACCTGATTGAAGCCGCACAGGCCACCATCGTCTCGGCTGCTGCGCGCCATGAAAGCCGCGGTGCCCACACGGTGGACGACTACAGCGACTCCGTCGAGCACCCCAACGGCCGCAACGACCAGGAATGGCACAAACACACCCTGTGGTACAGCGAGGGCAACCGTCTGAGCTACAAGCCAGTACAAATGAAGCCACTGACCGTCGCCTCGGTTGAGCTCAAAGTACGGACCTTCTAACGATTTTTTAAACCATTTGCAGCCCAGTCCTATCGCATTGACCCCGCCTACTGAGAACCGGAGCCCATCATGACCTTACGCACTTTCCAAATTTACCGTTACGACCCAGACAAGGACGCCAAGCCTTACATGCAGACCCTTCAAGTGGAGTTGGACGGCAGCGAACGCATGCTGCTCGACGCCCTGATGAAGCTCAAGGCCATCGACCCCTCAATCTCCTTTCGCCGCTCTTGCCGCGAAGGTGTGTGCGGCTCGGACGCCATGAACATCAACGGCAAAAATGGTTTGGCTTGCCTGACCAATATGTTGTCGCTCAAAGACCCAATCGTCTTGAAGCCCCTGCCCGGCCTGCCCGTCATCCGCGACATGATCGTGGACATGACCCAGTTCTTCAAGCAGTACAACTCGATCAAGCCCTACCTCATCAACGACAACGTGCCCCCTGAAAAGGAACGTCTGCAAAGCCCTGAGGAGCGCGACGAGCTCAACGGCCTGTACGAGTGCATTTTGTGCGCCAGTTGCTCCACCAGCTGCCCCTCGTTCTGGTGGAACCCGGACAAGTTTGTCGGCCCGGCCGGTTTGCTGCAAGCCTATCGCTTCATCGCTGACAGCCGAGACGAAGCCACCGCCGAGCGCCTGGATAACCTGGAAGACCCGTACCGCCTGTTCCGTTGCCACACCATCATGAATTGCGTCGACGTGTGCCCCAAAGGCCTGAACCCGACCAAGGCCATTGGCAAGATCAAGGAAATGATGGTCCTGCGTACGGTTTGAGTCTGACGCTACACCCCGCCATGAACGATGCGTTGATTGATGAAAGAGCACTTAGCAAACTGCGGTGGCGCTGTCGCCGTGGTCTGCTGGAGAACGACCTGTTCATCGAACGCTTCTTTGAGCGTTTTGCAACCACGTTGACCGTGAGTCAATCACTGGCTTTGGGTGAACTGATGGATTTGAGCGACAACGACTTGCTAGATCTGCATCTGGCACGTCAATCGCTTGCGCAAATTGATGTCAATCTGGACCGCGATGACATCCGTGAAGTTTTGAAAATGTTGAGAAAACCCGCTGAAAGGTAGTAAATGAAATTAGCTGACAACAAAGCCACCCTGTCGTTCAGTAACGGCAGCCCCAGCGTCGACTTGCCGGTTTACCAAGGCAACGTCGGCCCGGACGTCGTAGACATCCGCAAGCTGTATGCACAAACCGGCATGTTCACCTATGACCCGGGCTTTTTGTCCACCGCGTCATGCCAGTCGGCCATCACCTACATCGACGGCGACAAGGGCGAATTGCTCTACCGCGGTTACCCCATTGAGCAGTTGGCCACCAACTGTGACTTCATGGAAACCTGCCACCTGTTGCTGTACGGAAACCTGCCCGATGTGGCCGGCAAAGCCGACTTTGTCAAACGCGTGACCAACCACACCATGGTCAACGAACAAATGCAGTTTTTCCTGCGTGGTTTCCGTCGTGACGCCCACCCCATGGCCATCATGACCGGTCTGGTCGGCGCCCTGTCGGCCTTCTACCATGACAGCACCGACATCAACAACCCTGAGCACCGCGAGATTTCTGCGATCCGTCTGATTGCAAAGATGCCCACTTTGGTGGCCATGGCGTACAAATACAGTGCAGGCCAGCCCTACATGTACCCCAAAAACAACCTGAGCTACGCTGGCAACTTCCTGCACATGATGTTTGCCACGCCCTGTGAAGAGTATGTGGTCAACCCCGTGATTGAGCGCGCCCTGGACCGCATCTTCGTGTTGCACGCCGACCACGAGCAAAACGCCTCCACCTCCACCGTGCGCCTGTGCGGCAGCTCTGGCACCAACCCGTTTGCGGCCATTGCAGCGGGTGTGGCCTGCCTGTGGGGCCCAGCCCACGGCGGCGCCAATGAGGCCTGCCTGAACATGCTTGAAGACATCCAGAAAATGGGAGGCATCTCCAAAGTTGGCCAGTTCATGGAACAGGTCAAGGACAAGAACTCCGGCGTCAAGCTCATGGGCTTTGGTCACCGCGTGTACAAAAACTACGACCCACGCGCCAAGCTCATGCAAGAAACCTGCAAAGAAGTGCTGGCCGCCCTGGGTCTGGAAAACGACCCCCTGTTCAAGCTGGCCATGGCGCTGGAGAAAATCGCCCTCGAAGACGAGTACTTCGTGTCGCGCAAGCTCTACCCCAATGTGGACTTTTACTCCGGCATCGTGCAACGCGCCATCGGCATTCCCGTGGGCCTGTTCACCGCCGTGTTTGCGCTGGCCCGCACCGTGGGCTGGATTGCCCAATTGAACGAAATGATTGGTGATCCTGAGTACAAAATTGGTCGTCCTCGCCAGTTGTTCACCGGCTCGGTCAAACGCGACGTGCTGCCCATTGCACAGCGCTAAGCGCTGAGCACTGGCGAAAGCCCCAGGTCTGGCGCGCAATGCGCTGGTCCTCACCACCCGCCGCACGGCAACGTCGGCGGGTTTTGTTTTTATGAACGGCCTAGTTCAAGGGGGTCAGGCACACCAGCTTGCACGCGGTATGGCTTGCCACCAGCAAGGTGGTCTGCTGGTAGCGCGCCACCGCGTTATGGGGTAACTGAAAACTGCGCTCACCCCCTTCACGGTGCAGCACGGTCTGCGCGTCCCACAGCCGGGTGAACAGCGGGCTGCTGGCGGACAGCTCATCAATCAGCGCCTGCATGGCTGCATCGCGTGGGCGGCGGCTGAAGTCTGCGCGGAACTCGGCCACCAGGCGCTGGGCGCGCTCGGGCCAATCCGCGATCAACACCTGGGCATCAGCCGACAAAAAAACGAAGCGCAGCAAGTTGCGGTCGTGCGCCCCATCCAGCCAACCGGTGAACAACTGGGCCGCTGGCGCATTCCAGGCCCGCGCGGTCCACAGGTGGTCCAGCAGGTAGGCCGGCACCTGCAGTAACGCTGGCAGGGCCAACACATGGCTGGGCAGCTCGGCGGGGCGCTCCGTGGGCTCCACCGGGTCACGCCGCTGCGCCAGATCAAAGAGCGAGGCGCGTTCGGCCGGGTTGAGCTGCAAGGCATCGGACAGGCGCGCCAGGGCGGTGGGCGAGGCTGACACGTCACGCCCCTGCTCCAGCCAGGTAATCCAAGTCACGCCCACGCCAGTGGCCTCTGCCAGCTCTTCACGGCGCCAACCCGGTGTGCGCCTGCGTCCAACCGCCGTGGCCGGCAGGGGCAAGCGCTCACGGTGGGCACGGATAAAGGCGCCCAGCAGGGCACGCGGATTGGCTTCGGTCATGGTGAAATTTATACCAGGATAATTTAACTTCTTGTACCAGTTTAAAAACCAGTGCACGATAGCATCTTTGCACGCATTCAAAGGAACACCATGAGTCGCACGCTGTACGACAAGCTCTGGGACGAGCATGTCATTCACACCGAAGAAGATGGCACCGCCATCCTCTATATTGACCGCCACCTGGTGCACGAAGTCACCAGCCCCCAGGCCTTTGAAGGCCTGCGCGAAACCGGCCGCAAAGTCTGGCGCGTCAGCTCCATCGTCGCCACAGCCGACCACAACACCCCCACCACCGGCTGGGAACTGGGCTACGACGGCATCACCGACCCAACCAGCAAAGAGCAGGTCACTACGCTAGACCACAACATCAGCGAGTTCGGCTCGGCCGCTTACTTTCCCTTCCTCTCCAAGCGCCAGGGCATCGTGCACGTGATCGGGCCTGAAAACGGCGCCACCCTGCCCGGCATGACGGTCGTCTGCGGCGACTCCCACACCTCCACCCACGGTGCGTTTGGTGCGCTGGCGCATGGCATTGGCACCAGCGAGGTCGAGCACGTCATGGCCACGCAAACGCTTTTGGCCAAGAAAGCCAAGAACCTGCTGGTCAAGGTGGAAGGTACGGTGCCGCGCGGCTGCACCGCCAAGGACATCGTGCTGGCCATCATCGGCAAAATTGGCACGGCAGGCGGCACTGGCTACACCATTGAGTTTGGTGGTTCCGCCATACGCGCCCTGAGCATGGAAGGCCGCATGACCGTCTGCAACATGGCCATTGAAGCCGGTGCCCGCGCCGGCCTGGTGGCGGTGGACCAAAAGACCATCGACTACGTCAAGGGCCGCCCTCTGTCGCCCGGCGCCAATGCCGCCACACCTGAAGCGGCTGCCGTTGAATGGGACCAGGCCGTGGCCTACTGGAAGACCTTGCACAGCGATGCCGGCGCGCACTTTGACAGCGTGGTGGCACTTGATGCCTCAGACATCGTGCCGCAAGTCACCTGGGGCACCTCGCCCGAAATGGTGCTGGGCATTGACGGCCACGTGCCCGATCCAGACAAGGAAAAAGACGCCAACAAACGCGGTGCCATTGAGCGCGCCCTGACCTACATGGGTCTGGAGCCTGGCAAGGCCCTGAACGACATTTTTGTCGACAAGGTGTTCATCGGCTCCTGCACCAACAGCCGCATTGAAGACATGCGCGAAGCCGCCGCCGTGGTGAAGAGCCTGGGCCAGAAAGTCGCCAAGAACATCAAGCTGGCCCTGGTGGTACCGGGCTCGGGCTTGGTCAAAGACCAGGCCGAGCGCGAAGGTCTGCATGAAATTTTCAAGAACGCCGGATTTGAGTGGCGTGAACCCGGCTGCTCCATGTGCCTGGCCATGAATGCCGACCGGCTGGAGCCAGGTGAGCGTTGCGCCTCCACCAGCAACCGCAACTTCGAAGGCCGTCAAGGCGCCGGTGGCCGCACGCACCTGGTCAGCCCGGCCATGGCCGCCGCTGCCGCCATCCACGGCCACTTTGTCGACATCCGCAAATTCAGTTAATTCAGTTAGTTCAAATACGTAAGGCGCTGACAAAAATGAAAGACTTCACCGTACACCAGGGCCTGGTCGCCCCCATGGACCGCGAAAACGTGGACACCGATGCCATCATCCCTAAACAGTTTTTGAAATCCATCCGCAAGACCGGCTTTGGCCAGAACCTGTTTGACGAATGGCGCTACCTCGATGCCGGCTTTCCCGGCCAGGACCCCGCCAGCCGCAAGCCCAACCCAGACTTCGTGCTGAACCAGTCCCGCTATGCGGGCGCCTCCATCCTGCTGGCGCGCAAGAACTTTGGCTGCGGCTCCTCGCGCGAGCACGCCCCCTGGGCGCTGGACCAGTTTGGTTTCAGGGCCATCATTGCCCCCAGCTACGCCGACATCTTCTTCAACAACAGCTTCAAGAACGGGCTGCTGCCCATCGTGCTGCCTGACGCGCAAGTCGACCGGTTGTTCAGCGAGGCGTTGGCCTTCCCCGGCTACACCCTCACCATCGACCTGGAGCGCCAGGTGGTGGTCAAGCCGCAGGGTGAAGAGCTGCCTTTTGAGGTACAAGGTTTTCGCAAATACTGCCTGCTCAACGGCTTTGACGACATCGGCCTGACCCTGCGCCATGCCGACAAAATCAAAAACTTCGAAGCCGAACGACTGGCCCAAAAGCCCTGGCTGGCGCGCAGCATGGTGAGCTAAAGGCCATGCGCGACGCCTCCTTTGCGCAACTGCCAGCACCGCCCTACTACGCGGTGATTTTTTCCTCGCGCCGCACGCCGGGAGATGAAGGCTATGGCGCCATGGGCGAACGCATGGCGACGCTGGCGCAGCAGCAGCCCGGTTTTTTGGGTATTGAAAGCGCGCGGGATGCCGACGGCTTCGGCATCACCGTGTCCTACTGGACCGACGAGGCCAGCATCCGCGCCTGGAAGCACCATGCCGAGCACCGCATCGCCCAGGAAACCGGCATACAAAGCTGGTACCAGCACTACGAAACACGCGTGGCCAAAGTGGAACGCGCCTACTCTCTCAAATAATTGGAAACTTTATGAAAATCGCAGTCCTCCCCGGTGATGGCATTGGCACCGAAATCGTCGCTGAAGCCGTCAAAGTCCTGAACGTCCTGGGTCTGAAGTTCGAGATGGAATCCGCCCTGGTTGGCGGCGTGGCCTACGACGCATTCGGCCACCCCCTGCCCGAAGCCACCCTCAAACTCGCCATGGCTTCTGACGCGGTGCTGTTTGGTGCCGTGGGCGACTGGAAGTACGACAAGCTTGACCGCCCCTTGCGCCCCGAGCAGGCCATTTTGGGCCTGCGTAAAAACATGGGCCTGTTCGCCAACTTCCGCCCCGCCATTTGCTACGAAGAGCTGGTGGGCGCGTCCAGCCTCAAGCCCGAACTGATTGCCGGGCTGGATATTCTGATCATTCGCGAGTTGACGGGCGACATTTACTTTGGCCAGCCGCGTGGCCGGCGCATTGCCACCGACGGCCACTTCCCCGGTGCCGAAGAAGCCTTTGACACCATGCGCTATTCCAGGCCAGAGATTGAACGCATTGCGCACGTCGCCTTCCAGGCCGCCCGCAAGCGCCACAAGCGCGTCACCAGCGTGGACAAAGCCAACGTGCTGGAGACCTTCCAGTTCTGGAAAGACGTGGTCACCGACGTGCACGCCCAATACCCTGACGTGGCGCTGGACCACATGTACGTGGACAACGCCGCCATGCAGTTGGTCAAAGAGCCCAAGCGCTTTGACGTGGTGGTGACCGGCAATATGTTCGGCGACATCCTCTCCGACGAAGCCTCCATGCTGACCGGCTCCATCGGCATGCTGCCCTCGGCCAGCCTGAACACCAAAAACCAGGGCCTGTACGAACCCAGCCACGGCAGCGCCCCCGACATTGCCGGCAAAGGCATCGCCAACCCACTGGCCACTATTTTGTCGGCCGCCATGATGCTGCGCTTCAGCCTGAACCAGGAAGAAGCCGCGGTACGAATTGAAACCGCGGTGAAAAAAGTGCTGGCCCAGGGCCTGCGCACGGCAGACATTTACAGCCCGGGCACCAACAAGGTCAGCACGGCGCAAATGGGCGACGCCGTGGTGAATGCCTTGCGTTGATTTGCTGTGTAGTTGAGTTGCTGAACAGCTTAGAAAGGCGTCCCCGGCGCCGCTGTTCAGCGCATCAACCCAGCAGGCCTTGCCCGGGACAGCACTTCGCTGGGTCTTTAGCCATAATCCAGCCTCCCCCAGCGCACTGAAGGCTTCGGGTGGCTGCCTTTGACCGCAGCCATTTATGTCATCCACAGGAAAAAATAACATGTCCGTATTGCAACAAAAACTCGAATGGCGCTATGCCACTAAAAAAATGGACCCGGCCAAAGCCGTGCCTCAAGACAAGGTAGACCGCATTGTTGAAGCCGTGCGCCTGGCACCCACTTCCAGCGGATTACAGCCGTTTGAGCTCATCGTGGTGAGCAGCAAATCCGTGCGCGAGCAGATCAAGCCCATGGCCTACGGCCAGGAGCAAGTCACTGACGGCTCCCACCTGCTGGTGTTTGCCGCGTGGGACAACTACACCGCCGACCGCATCAACCAGAACTTCGACTACAGCAACGCCCAGCGCGGCGGCAGCACCGAAGCTGGCGACAACTACCGCAAGATGTTGCTGGCCAATTACCCCACGCGTGATGCGCAAGTCAACTTTGAACACGCAGCGCGCCAAGCCTACATCGGCTTGGGCTTTGCCCTGGTTGCAGCCGCTTTTGAAGAAGTGGACGCCACGCCCATGGAAGGCTTCAACCCCAAGGCTTTGGACGAGCTTCTGAACCTGTCGGCCCGTGGCCTGCGCAGCGTGGCCATCATGCCGCTGGGCTACCGTGAAGCCGACAAAGACTGGCTGGTCAACCTCAAAAAGGTGCGCACGCCCCGTGAGCAGTTCGTCACTGAAGTGAAGTAAATACGGCACGCCGGTGCGTAAGGTGCGCAACTTACGACCGGCTGGCGACCAACTCCCCCCTTCAACCCCTTGGGAAACCAGTATGAAAAAACTCAACATCACCATCAAGCTTGAAATGTCTGTCCCCGACGACTGGGAGCTGGTGCAAACCTCTGAAGGCGGCCAGGTGTTGAAGCTGCCCAACCAGCAATTTCTGGACATGGCCATTGAGCCCCTGTTTGCCAGCGACCCAGAAGAAACCTGGACCAGCACCGAAAGCGAAGACGAGCTCAACGACATTCTGGACATGCTGGAGAGCGAAGAAGTGGTCTACGAATTCGTCACCCACTAAACCGCACCCAAGCCACCCATCAAGCCATGCACAGCGCCCTAAGCCCTGCCCTGCATGCCCTGAGCCAAGGCCTGGTCCAGCTTCGCGCTGACGCATTGACCGTGGCCGCTTTCTCCGCCCAAGCCCGCGCGCAGGAAGCCTTGCTGGCCGCCCTGCCCCCGCGCTACGGTGAGGTGTGGCTGGGTTTGCTGGACCGGCTGGAGTCCAGCGCCTTGTTCAGCGAAGAAAGCTGCTCGTTCAGCCAGTCGGCCTTGCTCGACAACCTTGAAGCCTGGCTGCAAAAGGCCGGCGAGAAGTTAAACGCCTGAGCCAGGTGGCTGCGCAAGCCCCAAAACCCAGGTGACAGAGCCTGCCGGCTGCGGCCTTTAAACTGAATAAATATTCTTAGGAGCACAGCGCCATGATCACACTTTGCGGTTTTCCCATTTCCAATTACTACAACATCGTCAAGCAAGTGCTGCTTGAAAAAAATGTGCCGTTTGCCGAAGAGCACGTGCCCACAAAAAGCCTGGACGAAGCCGTCCTGAGCTGCTCCCCGCTGGGCAAAATTCCTTTCATTCGCACCCCCCAGGGTGGCCTGTGTGAAAGCCATGTGATTCTGGATTACATCGAAGCGCAATACCCCGCGCACCCCTTGTTGCCTGCCGACCCCTTTGCGGCTGCCAAGGTACGCGAGATCGCCATGTTCTTGAACCTGCATTTGGAGCTGGTGGCGCGCGACTTGTACCCGCAAGCCTTTTTTGGCGGCACTGTCAGTGCCGGCACGCAAGCCCGGGTGCGCCAGCAACTGGAGAAAAACACCCTCGCTTTTCTGCGTCTAACCAAGTTTTCTCCCTATGTGGCGGGTGACAGCTTCACCCTGGCCGACTGCGTGGCCTTCAACAACCTGCCATTGATTGGCATGGCCACCCGCGCGGTTTATGGTGAAGATCTGCTGACCGCTGCGGGCCTGGATTACAAGCCCTACCTCAAGATGATCGGTGAGCGGGCCAGTTCACAAAAAGTCATAGCTGACCGCAAGGCAGCCAACACCAAAGTTTGAAAGAAGTCACGGCCCAACGCGTGACGATCATGTAAAAATACAGCTTTGGCTGCTTTCATAACGCTCGACCATGACTGAATCCACCACTGCAATGCTGCAAAAAGGTCTTTTGTTCATCATCTTTGGTGCGGCCATCGCGGTCTTGCCTTACGTGCTGACGGCGCCAACTTTGCACACCTTTCTGTTCGCCTTTTCCTTGCTGGGCTGGTTTTTATTGGCGATGGGCGGCACCTTGGTGTTTCGTCACCTGCGCCCGCGCAAGCCCAGCACCAACGTCAAACCGGTTGCCAAGCTTTAACCTGTCTCAGTGCTGCCGCCTACTGGCTGAAAAAATCGGCGGGGACTGTTCCGTCCCATTCAGTCGCCCTGAGCGGCCGGTAAACGCCACTTAGCCTTTCTTCATCAACCGAACGCCCCTTACTCCCCTTAGTTATGAAATTCCTCATTTTGGGCGCCGGTGCCGTGGGTTGTTATGTGGGCGCGCGCTTGGCCGCGTCTGGCCAACTCGTGGCCCTGGTGGGCAGGTCCCGGGTGCTGGAGCCTTTGGCCCTGAGTGGCCTGACGGTGACTGACCTGGACGGCTTTTCAGCACAGCTTGCGCCGGATGCGCTGAGGCTGAGCCTGGATTTCTCTTCTGCCTGGCAGTCGCTTGCCGCGCTGGGCGGCTCTGAGCCCACGGTTGTTTTGCTGTGTGTCAAAGGCGCAGCCACCGTTACGGCAGCGCAGGAAATCGCCGCTTGCTGCCCCGCCGGCACCCCGGTGGTGTCACTGCAAAACGGGGTCGACAACGTGGCACGTATCACCGCCGCAGCGCCCACGCTGCAAGCGCTGGCGGGCATGGTGCCCTACAACCTGGTCATGCCCTCGTCGACCCAGGTGCACCGGGCCACCACAGGCAGTTTGCACCTGGTCCGAAATAGTTTGACCGAACAGATGGCCCCGCTTTGGTCGGCCGCCGGGCTGCCCACTGTGCTGGTGAACGACATGCGTGCCGTGCAATGGGGCAAGCTGCTGCTCAACCTCAACAACCCGGTCAACGCCCTGTCTGACCTGCCCCTGCGCGAAGAGTTGCTCAACCGCGATTACCGCCGCGTGTTGTCGGCCCTGCAAACCGAAGCACTGGCTGCACTGGACCGCGCCGGTATTACCCCGGCCCAGGTGGCCAGCGCACCGCCGCGCCTGCTGCCCCATTTGCTCAAGCTGCCCAACTGGCTGTTCACCCGTCTGGCCGCCCGCATGTTGCGCATGGACCCCAGCGCACGCTCGTCGATGTGGGACGACGTGCAACTCGGTCGCACCACCGAGATTGACGACCTGTGCGGTGCCGTGACGCGTCTGGCGGCTCAGCATGGTGGCGCGGCACCGCTCAATGCAGCCATGGGCCAGCTGATGGCCGCACACCGCCGCGGACAGCGCCTGAGCGGCCCGAACCTGCGCCAGGCCTTGCAACTTTGAGGCTACCCAACGCGCGCCACGGTCTGCGCACCTCGTATGTTTTTTTCAAAACCTCGCCGAACTGGGCCCTGCCCATCGACCAGCTCAACCAGGCCTTGCGCCAGCCTTCCCCTCGGGCAGGGCTCGGGTACAGTGCGGGCAGTTGAGCAAAAAACTATATAAGGGAGCGCATGAACACCACCTCACTCAGCATTCAAAACCTGGAGGTTTTTGTAGAAGGCAACGGCCCGCACACCGTGCTGATGCTGCACGGTTGGCCCGACACCCACCGCCTGTGGGACAGCACGGTGCAAGCCCTGGCGCCCCAGTTTCAATGCGTGCGCTTGAGCTTGCCGGGCTTTGACCTGGAAAAACCCGCCCGCCCCACCTCCTTGGCCGACATGAGCGCGCTGTTGCTGGCCGTGGCAGACAGCACCAGCCCCGGCGCACCCGTGACGCTGCTGATGCACGACTGGGGCTGCATGTTTGGCTATGAATTTGCCGCACGCCACCCGGAGCGCGTGGCGCGCATCGTGGCGGTAGACATTGGCGACCACAATTCCACCTCTTTTCAACAATCCCTCTCCCTCAGCGCAAAGTGGCAAATTTTCAGCTACCAGATCTGGCTGGCACTGGCCTGGTATTTGGGCAAATCGGTCAGTGCCGCCTTGGGCAACCGCATGACGCGCTGGATGGCGCGCGCCCTGCGTTACCGCGCCAACCCCCAAGCCATGGGCTGGCAGATGAACTACCCCTACGCCATGCAATGGTTCGGCCTGGCCGGCGGCTTCAAGCGGGCCGCGCCCATCAAACCGCATTGCCCGACTCTGTACATCTACGGCGCGCGCAAACCGTTCATGTTCCACAGCCCCGCCTGGCTGGCCGAGCTCGCGGCGTGTCCCGGCAACACCGTCCAACCATTCAACACCGGCCATTGGGTCATGGTGGAGCAAACCGCTGCCTTCAACACCTGCGTACAGCAGTGGCTCACACCCGGCGCCAACCCGGTGGCCTGACCTGATAGAAATTCCCATGAACCTGCTGAACCACCCCGCCTCGCCCCAAGTGACGCCCCAAGTTCTAGCCTTTGATATTTTTGGCACCGTGGTGGACTGGCACAGCGGCATTTCGCGCGAGGTGCTGGCCCTGTGCCCGGACGTGGACGCTAACGCTTTTGCGCTGGCCTGGCGCGCGGGCTACCAGCCTGCCATGCGCCGCGTGATGTCAGGCGAACTGGGCTGGACCCTGATTGACGACCTGCACCGCCTGATTCTGGAGGACGTGCTCAAAGACTTTGGCATCACCCACCTGAGCGATGGGCAAAAGCAGCACCTCAACACCGCCTGGCACCGGCTCGACCCCTGGCCCGATGTGGTGGCGGGCCTGACACGGCTGAAAACACGCTTTGTCATCTGCACACTGTCCAACGGCAATATTCGCCTGCTCACGCACATGGCCAAGCACGGGGGTCTGCCCTGGGACTGCATTCTGTCGGCCGAAGTCTTCAAGGCCTACAAGCCCGACCCCGCCACATACCTGGGCGTGGCCCGGGTGTTTGACCTGGCGACTGCGCAAGTGATGCTGGTGGCTGCGCACCAGGACGACCTGGCCGCCGCCCGCGCCTGCGGTTTACAAACTGCGTACATTGAGCGCCCGCTGGAGATGGGTGCCGGGCAGCCCAAAGATGTGTCGCCTGACCCGGCCAATACCTGGCACGCCCGAGATTTTCTGGTTCTGGCCGATCTACTGGGTTGCTGAGCAGCACCCGCTAACGGCTGGCAACAAACGTACCGCTCAGCAATTCTGGCAAGCGCGCAGCGCTCATCTTGAAACCACAGGCCTGTGCATGACCACCGCCGCCCAGACTCTCCGCCAGGGGGATGCAATTGAAATCGCGCTGAGAGCGCAACCCGGCTTTCACCCCACCCGATTTATCGATGCTCCACATCAGGGCAAACGCGTGGCCTTGTTTGGACAGCAGGTCACCCACCACACTGTGAAAAGCGCCCGGGGCGTTGACCATCACGCCGCTGATGCCGTTGAACACCAGGGCTTGCGCGCCTTCGGCAATGCCTTCACACAGTTTGCTGAATTTGTCGTCCATGGCGCGCCCGCGCTCAATGTAGGCGGCGCGCTGCTGTGCGTCAAAGCGAGCAATCTCGTGCCAGCGCTCAAACGTATGGGGCTCCATGTCCAGCGCCGCCAGAAAGCCGGGGCTCTCAGGGTATTGCCAGACCCAAATATCGCGGTCTTCCACAAAGCGCACCAGGTCAGGCAGCGGCTGGTCCATCAGGAAGAATTCCCAGGCCAGGCGCGCGCCCGATTTGTTCATGTCGAAATGCACCACGCCGCAGCGGCAGGCAAAGCCGTCGAGCTTTTCAGCGGCGCTGCGGTGGTGGTCCAGCATCACCAACTTGGCGGCCTGCGCTTCAATGGCCTGCATCAGCTCTTTGGAAAACGAAAAGTCCAGGATGTAAACCGCACGCCCGGTCAGCTCAGGCAAGTCAGCCACCGACTTGATGTCGCCATGGTCCAGCCCCAGAAATTCGGCTTGGCCCTCGTAAAACAGCCAGGCAGCAAGCGCGGCAGCAAAACCGTCCGGGCAATAGCGGCCGTGGTAAATCACCAGCGGGCGAGGGTCGTTTTTATCGGGTCGAATCAGGAGACTCAGCGGCAGCAGGCTTTTCATGGTGGCTCGATGTTGATGCACAGGAGGATAAATATCAAGGTGCGGGGCGCAGTCAGTTAGAACGTCAAGGGGCGCCGTGGCTGGGCACCAGGGCAAGCAACCAGCGCCGGTAGCGCCGGGTCAGGCGTTTGGTGCGCAGTTGGTCCAGCAGCAGGCTCAGCACGGCACTCTGGCCGGGATGGGGCTGTTGGCCGGCGCCAAGGCGGTGCAACTGGCGTTTGATCAGCGCCATGGTGGCCAAGGCGGCCAGCACTTTGTTCTTGAGTTTATTCACCGGGCGGGGTGCATCCAGCGCACGCCCTTCGCGCCAAGCCAGCGGCAACGCCGGGTTCATGGCCAACGCAGTGGCCATGCCCACCATGGCCACGCCATGACCCAGCACCGTCTGCGCCACTTCCAGCCGGCCTATGCCGCCTGTGGTCATGAGGGGTATGCGTGCGGTTTGGGCGATCTCCTGCGCAAAGGTCAAGAAATAGGCTTCGCGGGCCAGGCTGCGGCCGTCCCTTGACTCGCCTTGCATGGCGGGCGCCTCGTAGCTGCCCCCGGACAACTCCACCAAGTCGACCCCCAGGCCACCCAGCATGTGCACCACCAACTGGGCATCTTTTTCATCAAATCCACCCCGCTGAAAATCGGCCGAGTTGAGTTTGACCGCCACGCAAAAATCGGCTGGCACCGCTGCGCGCACGGCCTGGACCACCGCCAGCAGAAAACGCGCCCGGTTTTCCAGCGTGCCGCCCCACCGGTCGGTGCGCCGGTTGGTCAGTGGTGATAAAAATTGACTCAGCAAATAACCATGCGCGGCATGCACTTGCACGCCGGTGAACCCGGCCTCGCAGGCCAGGCGCGCCGTGTCGGCGAAGCGGGCCGTGGTGTGGGCGATGTCAGCCTCGGTCATGGCTTGCGGCTTGGCGATCAAATGGGAGTGCTTGCCCAGGTCCAGCGCCACCTCAGACGGCGCCCAGCCCGGCTGGCCCATGGCCGCCATGACCTGGCGCCCGGGGTGGTTGATCTGCATCCACACCTGCGCACCACCCGAGCGAGCCGCCTGCGCCCAGCGCTTGAAGGGTGTCAGGTCACTGCCCTGTTGCAAGACCACGCCACCCGGCCCGGTCATGGCGCGCGGGTCCACCATCACATTGCCCGTGAGGATCAGGCCCATACCGCCCTGCGCCCAGGTTTGGTACAGCTGGAACAGCCGCTCATCTGGCACCTGGCCGGGACCCGCCATGTTTTCCTCCATGGCGGCTTTGGCCAGGCGGTTGGGAACGATCTGGCCGTTGGGCAGGGTCAGCGGGGAGAAAAGTGTGGGGCTTGGTGTTGCATGCATAAGGCCTGCATTCTCGATCAAATGAACACGCGCCTCTTGAGCGGGCCTGCCGTTCTTAAAATAGGGCCATGAACGCCCCCGACACCCCTCCATTTTTCATCGCCACCACCGAGCCCGAGGGCCAGCAATTCGATGCCTGGACGCAGGAACCCCTGTTGATCTCGATGGAGCAAGGCGGAATCGACTGGCCCAGCGCCTGCCGCAATGGCACCTGCCGCACCTGCATGGGCCAACTGACGCGCGGCCAGGTGCGTTACGAGATCGACTGGCCGGGCCTCAGCGCCGAAGAAAAGGCTGACGGCTACGTGCTGCCCTGCGTGGCGTATCCGTGCTCAGACCTGGCACTCAACGGCGGCGTTTGAGTCACTCAAGATTCCCGCTTGTCAGGCCGGGGGATTTTTTTGAAGCGAATTTTCCGGTCCAGCTCAATCGCATCCTTCTTGACCTGGCGCTCGGCGTCCAACTTTTGCCCAGCGGCCAGCCACTGGGCGAATTCTTCAGGCGTTTCCAGACTGATGCGGCCCATGACGGCGGCACGAAAGTCGTAAATCACGATTTCTGCCGCCTTTTGCATATTCACGCGCTGGCCTGACTGCAAAGCGCCGCGCTTGCGGCCAATCGCTTCAAGCACTTCTTCGTCACGCAAGCCTGCCACAGGGTCCAGCTTGTAGCGCGCCTCCAGCAGGGTGGGGTAATGCTTGATAAGGCAGTCCAAAAGTTCCAGCGCCACCTCTTCTTCGTTGAAGGCATTGCGGCCAATGGCGCCACTGGCGGCCAGGTTGTAGCCACTTTTGGCCACAATGATGCGCGGCCAAAGCACGCCCGGGGTGTCGTAGAGGTAGAAGTCGTCCGCCAGGGAGATGCGCTGTTCAATCTTGGTGATACCGGCTTCGTCGCCGGTTTTGGTGGCGCGCTTGCCTGTGAGGGTGTTGATCAGCGTCGATTTGCCCACGTTGGGAATGCCACAAATCAACACCCGCATGGGCTTGACCATGCCGCCGCGTTTAGGTGCCAGTTCAAAACAGGCGGTGGCCAAGGCCTTGGCCGGCGCGGTGACACTGGCATCCAAAGCCAGCGCCCGCGTGCCGCTCTGGCTGTTGTAGTGGGCCAGCCACAGCGCGGTGTAGGCGGGGTCGGCCAAGTCTTGTTTGTTCAACACTTTGAGCGCGGGCTTGCCTGCAGTCAGCTCAGCCAGCATGGGGTTGGCGCTGGAGCCGGGCAGGCGGGCATCGAGCAGCTCAATCACCACATCAATATTTTTGATACGTTCTGTGATGGCTTGTTTGGTCAGATGCATATGACCCGGAAACCACTGGATAGCCATTTTTTCTCCTGGTGCCGCGCCCCAACGGGACGGCGCCTTTGTTCGATTCATGCGCCAATCAGCGCGGCCCGTAGTCTATTGCATCCGGCCAAGTAGGCGACCGGCCCTTAGCGCCCGCTTCTCTGGCACTTATTGCGCGGCAACGCCCAACTGGTGCAACTTGGCCTGCCATTTTTTGAAGCCCGCCTCATCGAGCTTGTCCACCGTGCCAACCAGCGTTTCATGGATGGGCGACATGCCGACAAAGCCCAGCACGTTGCGCTCCAGCGACTTCACGCTGTGCGCCCGAAAGTACCAGCGGTACAGCAAAGCGGGCATGCCCATGGTCACCACCACACGGGCCGAGCGCCCGCTCAGGGCTTTTTGGCCGAAGGGGTTGGACGCATCGGATTTGAAGGCAAAGCCCGGACGCGCCACCTGCTCCAGAAAACCTTTGAGCAAGGCCGGCATATCGCCCAGCCACAGCGGAAAGAAAAACACCAGGTGCGTGGCCCAGGCCATATCTTGCTGTGCCGGCCCCAAAACCGGCGGCAAGGTGTCGCTCTCCCACGCCACCTGGCTGCGCAAGAGCGGAAAGTCCAGCTGCGCCACCGCCACGCGGCGCACCGCATGGCCTGCTGACTCGGCGCCTTGGGCGTAGGCGTCTTCCAGCGCGTGGCACAGGTGGGGAATGAGGGGATCGGGGTGGCCCTGAATCAACAGTATTTTTTGCGGGGTCATGACAAAGCGCCTCCAGTGCATGGGACAGACCATGCTGGCAGGGCGCGCCAGGGCCAGGCTTGCGGCAGCGCAAATCGCGTGCGTCAGGACCAGTTCAGTCTTTGACCGGGCCGCGCAACGCCTTGGTTTGCGCGCGCTGGCTTTTGCTGGCCAGGCGTCTTTGTTTGGAGCCGTAGCTCGGTTTGGTGGGCCGGCGCGTCTTGGGCGCTTGTGCCACGCTGTTGACCAACTCATGCAGACGCAGCAAGGCGTCCAAACGGTTCATTTCCTGGGTGCGGTGCTGCTGCGCCTTGATCACCAGCACACCGGCTTTGGTGATGCGGCTGTCGTGCAAGGCCAGCAAGCGCTCTTTCACGTCTTCGGGCAGCGATGAGGCGGCAATGTCAAAGCGCAGATGAATAGCGCTGGACACCTTGTTGACGTTTTGCCCGCCCGCGCCCTGCGCTCGAATAGCGTTGAATTCAACCTCGCCCTCATCGACGATCAGAAGCGGCGCTCCGGCGGGATCGGTCATGGCGCTGCTTCGGCAACCAGAGCGCTGACTCAGGCCTGCAACTGGGCCAGTCCGGCAACCGCCAAGGCATAGCCATTGACGCCAAAGCCGCACATCACCGCTTTAGCCACGGGAGAAATATAGGAATGGTGGCGAAACGCTTCACGGGCAAACACATTGGAAATATGCAACTCAATGAGTGTGATGCCGGTGCCCTTGATCGCGTCATGCAAGGCCACCGAGGTGTGGGTGTAGGCGCCGGCATTCAGAATAACGCCGGCGAGTTTGCCTGCCGCGTGGAGACCCCCCGCCTCATGCAGCCAGTCGACCAACTCGCCTTCGTGGTTGCTTTGCCGAAAGTCCAGCGTCAAACCGTGGGTGGCGCAGGCCTTGGCACACAGGGCCTCCACGTCGGCCAAGGTGTGTGCGCCGTAAACGGCGGGTTCACGGGTTCCCAGCAGGTTGAGGTTGGGGCCGTTCAGGATCAGTGCGGTTTTGTTCATTTCTTGCGCAGTCATTCCAAGTTATTGACGGTCTTCAGAGCACCCAGCCGCCAAGGGTTGGGCCTGATTATCAGGGAGCCTGCCCGGCTGAGGCCGCAAAAGCGCAAGCGTTACAGCGTTTGCGCACCCAGGGCGGGTGTCAGCCTTGCCTGGGGGGCGGCCTATAGAATGGTTTGAGCATCCCTGCCCGCCCTGCACTGCCCCATGAAAAACAAATATTTTCTGCAACTGGTTGCATTGTCCGCCCTGTGGGGGGCCTCCTTTTTGCTGACTCGCATCGCGGCGCCCGTACTAGGCCCCAACCTGATGGCAGCCTCACGCATGGGACTGGCCACGCTGGTGCTGGCCGCCATCATGCGGGTACTCAAGCACCCCTGGCCCAAGGGTCACTGGCGCGAGCTGTTTGTGCTGGGTTTGGTGGGCGTGGCGGGGCCACACGTTTTGTACGCCTGGGCATCGCTGCACTTGCCAGCGGGCTATGGCGCGTTGCTGTCGGTTACCTCGGTGCTGTTCGGCGCCTTTGCCTCGGCCTGGATGAAAGAAGAAACCCTGACCCCCACCAAGCTCATGGGTTGCCTGCTCGGCTTTCTCGGCGCTGCGCTGGTGGTTCGGCTGGGCCCGGTTCATCCGTCCGATGCGCTCATCACCTCGGCGCTGGTCTGCACGGCGGCGGCGGGCCTATCGGGCGTTTCTACGCCTTTGCTGAAACGTGCCACGGTACGCATGGAACCACTCACCCTGACCGCTGGCATGCATGCTGCGGCCTTGTTGATGATGCTGCCAGGCGCTATTTACGATTTTCCCCAAGCGCAGTTCACGCTCACCGCCGTCCTGAGTGTGCTGGTGCTGGGCGTGGCCACCTCGGGCTTGGCCTACTGGATTTTTGTGCGCATCATGCGCCACATCACGCCGGTGGCAGGCTTGAGTTCAACCTTCATGAGCACCGGTTTCGGTGTGCTGTGGTCGGTGATTTTTCTGGGTGAAGCCACCGGGCCGGTGCTTTACGCAGGCAGCGCGCTCATCTTGCTGTCTTGTTTGCTGGTGACCGGCATGAACCCGTGGCGCCTGAGCGTCAACGCGCTGACTTCCAAACCTTGAAAGCCAAGGCCGTGGCCACCAGGCTGGTGACCACGGAGACCATGAAGACGCTGCCCAGCCCATATTTTTCGCTCAACAGCCCCCCCGCCAGTCCCCCCAAGATGCCCGGTATGCCATAGCCGACCACGGTATACAAGGCCTGCCCACGGCCCCTTAAGCGCCCCGGGAAATGTTTCGACAGCAGCGCAATGCAGGCCGTGTGGTGTGCCGCAAAGGTGATGGCGTGCAGCAGTTGCGCCAACATCAGCACGGGCAACACCGCGGCGCTGGTGGCGGTCAACCCCATGCGCAGCACCGTCAGCGAGGCGGCCAACAACAACCAGCCCTGCAAGCTCATGAGCGGCAGCCAGCGGCTCTGGGTGTAGAACCAGACCACCTCGGCCACCACCGCCACGCCCCAGAAAAAGCCAATCATGGTTTTGCTGTAGCCCAATGAATCCAGGTAGAGCGAGAAGAAGGCATACACGCTGATGTGGGACAGCACATGAAAAAACAAGGAGGCAAAAAACCAGCGGACGACGGGCTGGCGCATCACTGGCCCCAAAGGCAGGTGCAGGGCGTGCGCCTGAACCTCCTCCTTGAGGTTGGGCAAGCGCCAGACGCACACCGTGACGCCCAGCAGCGTCAGCACCGTCCAGAGCGGAAAGTGCGCCATGCCAAAGTACTCAAACCAGCTACCAGCGAGCAAGACCATCAGGAAAAAGCCTACCGAGCCCCACAAACGAACCCGGCCGTACTGGCGCGCGTCAAAGGCCCCGCCGTGGCTCACCAGATGGGCCATGGCGGCCTCGCTCATGGGCATCATGGCGCTGGTATTGGTGAACATCAGCAGTAAAACAAGCGCCAGCCAAAGCGTGCTGCCACGCCAAAACAAACCCAGCGAAAGCACCAGGGCGCAGGTGGCACCAAAGCGCAGCAATTGAATGCGCTCACCTGTGCGATCGCTCAAGGCACCCCAGGCATACGGGGCAAACAGGCGGGTGAGTGCCTGCAGGGAGGTCAGCAGGCTGATGGTGAAAAGGCTCAGCCCCAGGTCTTTGAGCCACAGGCTCAGGTAGGGGTTGAAGAAGCCAATATGGGCAAAGTAACTCGCGCTCAGGGCGGCAAACGGCACCAGTTGCTGGCGCCGCGCCCGGGCGGCGAGAACGGTCATGCGCGCTTGGGCATTAAGCGCTGGCCGCGATCGGCTTCAAGGCCACGCTCACATCGCCACATTGCGCCCGGTGGCGCAAGGCATGGTCCATCACCACCAGGGCCAGCATGGCCTCGGCAATCGGGGTGGCGCGTAGGCCCACGCAGGGGTCGTGCCGGCCTTTGGTCACCACCTCGGCGGGCTGGCCTGCGGTATCTATCGAATGGCGTGGGCTCAGTATGGAGCTGGTGGGTTTGATGGCAATCGACACTTCGAGATCTTGCCCGGTGCTGATGCCGCCCAACACACCGCCGGCGTTGTTCGACAGAAAACCTTGCGGGGTGAGTGAATCGCCGTGCGTGGTGCCGCGCTGGCTGACGCTGGCGAAGCCGGCGCCAATCTCCACACCCTTGACTGCATTGATGCCCATCATGGCGTGCGCAATGTCTGCGTCCATCTTGTCAAACAAGGGCTCGCCCAAACCTACCGGCACATGAGAGGCCGACAGCCGAATGCGGGCACCGCACGAGTCGCCAGCTTTGCGCAACGCGTCCATGTAAGCCTCCAGCGCCGAGGTATCGGCCACCGGCGCAAAGAAGGCGTTGTGGGGTACGAAGTCCCAGGACTCAAAGCCAATGGTCATCTCACCCACCTGCGTCATGCAGCCGCGAAACACGGTGCCATATTGCTGCGCCAGCCACTTCTTGGCCACGGCGCCGGCGGCCACCATGGGCGCAGTCATTCGGGCCGAGGAACGCCCACCACCCCGTGGGTCTCTGATGCCGTACTTCTGGAAATAGCTGTAGTCGGCATGGCCGGGGCGAAAGGTCTCCAGGATGTTGCCGTAGTCCTTGCTGCGTTGGTCGGTGTTTTTGATGAGCAGGCAAATCGGCGTGCCAGTGGTTTTACCTTGGTAGACGCCGCTGAGGATTTCCACCGCATCTGGCTCGTTGCGCTGGGTGACAAAGCGACTGGTGCCGGGACGGCGGCGGTCAAGGTCAGGCTGGATGTCGGCCTCACTCAAATCCATGCCCGGCGGGCAGCCGTCAATCACGCAGCCAATGGCTGGGCCGTGGGATTCACCAAAATTGGTGACTGCAAAAAGGTGTCCAAAGGTGTTTCCGCTCATGGCGCGAATTATCCCAGACCTTGAAGTACCAGCGCTCAAGCGCTCGGGGCCAACCCCAAGGTCAGGCCTTGGCGCCTTCTTCGGGCCAGTCGCGAATGTAGGCCTTGAGCATTTTGTTTTCGAAGTTCTGGCTGTCCACAACGGCCTTGGCCACGTCGTAAAAGCTGATCACGCCCATGAGCATGCGCTGGTCCATCACGGGCATGTAGCGGGCGTGGCGCTCCAGCATCATGCGACGCACCTCGTCCAGCTCGGTCTCGGCGGTGCAGGTCAGGGGCGCGTCGTCCATGGCCGTGCGAACCACGGTGGTGCCAATGGTGCCGCCGTTTTTCACCAGCAACTGAATCACCTCGCGAAAGGTCAGCATACCTACCAGGTCGCCATGCTCCATCACCACCAATGAGCCCAGGTCTTTCTCGGCCATCAGGTCCAGCGCCCGTGACAGGGGCTCCAAAGGCGTGGCGGTGTAAAGGGTGCCGCCCTTGACGCGCAAAATATCGCTGACTTTCATGATTTGCCTCCTGACGGGTTGAAAACCGGGTGCTTGCAATATAGCCCACAATAAGCCTGCTGAGACAGCTAAAAACAAAGGAAAACACATGCCCGGTTACTCCGACCCCGGTTTTGACACCCTGGCGCTGCACGCCGGCGCCGCCCCCGACCCGGCCACAGGCGCGCGCGCCGTGCCGATTCATCTCACCACTTCGTTTGTCTTCGAGTCCAGCGAACACGCCGCGTCGCTCTTTAACCTAGAGCGCGCCGGCCATGTCTACAGCCGCATCAGCAACCCCACCACTGCGGTGCTGGAAGAGCGGGTGGCCGCGCTAGAAGGCGGCATTGGCGCCATTGCCACCGCCAGCGGGCAAGCCGCACTGCATTTGAGCGTCGCCACGCTGATGGGCGCGGGCTCGCACATTGTGGCCAGCACCGCGCTGTATGGCGGCTCACAAAATTTGCTGCACTACACGCTGCGCCGTTTTGGCATTGAGACTACCTTCGTCAAACCCGGCGACTTTGACGGCTGGCGCGCCGCCGTGCGCCCCAACACCAAGATGTTCTTTGGTGAAACCGTGGGCAACCCCGGGCTGGAGGTGCTGGACATTGCCCGCGTCTCGGCCATTGCGCATGAAGCCGGTGTGCCGCTGCTGGTGGACTCCACCCTGACCTCGCCCTGGCTGATCAAACCGCTGGAACATGGGGCCGACCTGGTCTACCACTCGGCCACCAAATTCCTGAGCGGACACGGCACCGTCATTGGCGGCATTGTGGTGGACGGTGGCAGCTTTGACTGGGAGAAAAGCGGCAAATTTCCAGAGCTGACCGAGCCCTATGAGGGCTTTCACAACATGGTGTTCAGCGAGGAAAGCACCGTAGGCGCCTTCTTGCTGCGCGCCCGGCGCGAAGGCCTGCGCGACTTTGGCGCCTGCCTGAGCCCGCATTCGGCCTGGCTAATTCTGCAAGGCATTGAGACCCTTTCGCTGCGCATGGAGCGCCACATGCGCAACACCCAGGCCGTGGTGGAATTTTTGGCCCAGCACCCCTTTGTCGCGCGCGTGGGCCACCCCTTGCTGCCCAGCCACCCCAGCCATGCGCTGGCGCAGCAACTGCTGCCACGCGGCGCCGGCTCGGTGTTCAGCTTTGACCTCAAGGGCAGCCGCGAGCAAGGCAAAAAGTTTGTCGAAAGCCTGAGAGTCTTCAGCCACCTGGCCAACGTGGGCGACTGCCGCAGCCTGGTCATTCACCCCGCCAGCACCACCCACTTCCGCATGAGTGACGAGGCCTTGGCTGCAGGCGGTATTACCCAAGGCACCATCCGTTTGTCCATTGGTCTGGAAGATGCGGGTGATTTGCTGGACGACCTCAAACGCGCGCTGAAAGTTGCGGAGAAAGCCCAATGAACTACACCGTCAACGGCCACAGCACCTATTGCTACACCGGCGGCAAGCCGTTTGATGCCGCCAAACCCAGCATCATCTTCATCCACGGCGCCCTGAACGACCACAGTGTCTGGATTCTGCAAAGCCGCTACCTGGCCCACCACGGCTTCAACGTGCTGGCGCTGGACCTGCCCGGCCATTGCCGCAGCGCTGGCACGCCGCCCGCCACGGTGGAAGAAGCCGCCGACTTTGTACTGGCCCTGATGGATGCCGCCGGGCTGAAGCAGGCCACTTTGATGGGCCACAGCTACGGCTCGCTGATTGCGCTGGAAGCGGCCGGTCGCGCGCCTGAACGCATCAGCCAACTGGTGCTGGTGGGCACGGCTTTCCCCATGAAAGTCTCGCCCGCGCTGCTGCAAGCCACACAGGAAGAACCACTCAAGGCCCTCAAGCTGGTCAACGACCTGTCCTGGTCTACCCTGGCGCCGCCGCCCTCTGTTCTGGGCGCGGGTACCTGGGTGTACGGCGCCTCCCTGGCACTGGGCCGGCGGGTCATCGCCAGCAACACCCAGACCAATGTTTTCTACTGCGATTTCAAGGCCTGTGACAGCTACGCCCACGGCGAAGAAGCCATGCAGGCGGTCACGTGTCCGGTGCTTTTTGTGTTGGGTCAGGTCGACCAGATGACGCCCCCCAAAGCGGCCCAGGCGCTGATTGACAAGGCGCGCCAGGCCACCGTGGTGAAACTCCCGGGCGGGCACCACCAGATGTTTGAAACCGCCGAGCCGATGCTGGCAGCGCTCAAAAATTTCTTAAAAACCTGAGCGGCGCAAAGCAGGCCATGGGCGGTGACAGACCAAAAACTGGCCAAAAACCTGCCCTGAATCGGCCCTAAACCGGCCCTGAACCGGCCCAGCTCTGCAGCTTGGCTTACAGCGCTTGTCGCAGGGTCAACTGGTGCCAGGCACTGTTGTCCCACAGTTTGCTGGTGGCTGCGTCTTGCTTGAGCAGCAGCGCATCTATCAACGGCGCCAAGGCAGTGGTGTCGGGATTGGCCAGCAACACGTAACGCGCGGCCACACCGGCCGAGCCTTCCGCCTTTTCTTCCTGCAGCAAACCCAACCAGTCCAGCTCCACCAGGGCTTCCAACACCGGCTCAAGCAGCAGCGCATCCACCCGAAGCGCTTGCGTCAACTGCGCCATCGTCAGTCCGGCGCGCCCTTGGGTGCGGGCCCCATCGAGCTGTTGCACGGCCTCCAACGCCAACTGGAATTGAAACCCGTGTGAACGCGGCCGAAGCACCTGGCCCGCCAGCAGGCTGGGCAGGTAGGCCGTGATAACCGCCCCCAGCAGCACGATGACCCAGGCCACATAGATCCAGATCAGCAAAATGGGCACCGTGGCGAACGCACCGTAAACCATCGAATAGGTAGGCACCTTGCTCAAGTACAGACTCAGCAGTTTTTTGGCCACTTCAAAGCCCGCCGACACAAACAGCCCCCCCGCCCAAGCGTGGCCCCACTTCACCAGGGTATTGGGCACATAGTGGTACATCGCCGCCATGCCTCCGGCCATCAGAAAAAACTGCAGCACATCCAGCAAGAGCTGCACCCCACCGGGCATGCCACCCACCACCCCTTTGGAGGCCGATACGGCGTACGAAGTGGCCGTCAGGCTCACGCCCAGCACCAGCGGCCCTAAGGTGATGGCGGCCCAGTACACCAGCACGCGCTGCCCCCAAGGGCGGGCCTTGCGCACACGCCAAATACTGTTGAGGGTGCGGTCAATCGTAAAAATCAGGGCCAGCGCGGTAGAAAACAACACCGCCACACCGGCCACACCGAGCTTGCTGGCCTTGCCTGCGAACTGGGTCAGGTAGCCCAGCACCTGGCGCGCAATGTTGTCGGGAATCAGGCTCTCAATCAGCCACTTCTGCAGCACATCCTGAAATTTGGCAAACATCGGAAAAGCCGTAAAAACCGCCAACGCCACCGTGATGATGGGCACCAGCGCGATCGTCGTGGTGAAGGTCAAACTGCTGGCGGTCAGGCCCAGCCGGTCTTCTCGAAAGCGTTCACGCAGCGTGTGCGCGGTGCTTTTCCAGGGGAAATGGGACAAGCTGCTCAGCAGCGCATCAAGACGCTGCGAGAAGGACAATGGGGTGTAACGCGACAAACTCATGGCCGCTATGATGCCATCCCAATGAACACCGAATCCAAATCCCCTTCTCAGCCCGTGGCCGATGCTGCCACTTTCACTGGCATTCAAGCCGCCAGCCGCACCGTCGCTCTCACCCGCGCCATGGCCGTGGGCTGTCTGCTGGGGCTCATCATTCTGGGGCTGGCCTGGGAGCTGGTGCTTGCCCCCATCCGACCCGGTGGTTCTTCCCTGGCGCTGAAAGTGCTGCCCCTGTGCATTCCGCTGGCAGGCCTCCTGAAAAACCGCATGTACACCTACCGCTGGGTCAGCCTGATGGTCTGGCTTTACTTCACCGAAGGCGCCGTGCGCGCCGCCAGCGACAAGCCCCCAAGTTCTTACCTGGCCATGGTGGAAGTGGCCTTGTGCCTGGTGCTGTTCACCGCCTGCGCTCTGCATGTGCGCCTGCGCCTCAAAGGCGCTGCCGCCCAGGCCTGAACCTATGCAGGGCTTGCTCGACCCACTGCGTCAACAACTCGGGGCGGCCCATGTGCTGACCGAGGGCGACCTGACGGCTTGGGAGCAAGACTGGCGCCAACGCTCGCGCGGCAAAGCACTGGCGGTCGTGCGCCCGGGCAGCACGCAAGAGCTGGCCGATGTGGTTAAAACCTGCGCGGCCTATTTGGCGCAGCACCCCGACTCGGGCCTGAGCCTGGTACCCCAAGGCGGCAACACCGGCCTGGTGGTGGGCTCCACGCCCGATGCCTCGGGCCGGCAACTGGTGGTCAGCCTGCAGCGCATGAACGCCGTGCGACAACTCGATGCCGACAACCTGACCATCACGGTAGAGGCCGGCTGCATTTTGCAAAGCCTGCAGCAGCAGGCACAGAACGCCGGCCTGCTGTTCCCCTTGAGCCTGGCCGCTGAAGGCAGCTGCACCCTGGGCGGCAACCTGGCCACCAACGCCGGCGGCACGCAGGTGGTGCGCTTTGGCAACACGCGTGACCTGTGCCTGGGCCTTGAAGTGGTCACCGCGCAAGGTGACATCTGGCAGGGTCTGAGCGGGTTGCGCAAGGACAACACCGGCTACGACCTGCGCCACCTCTTCATTGGCTCTGAAGGCACGCTGGGCATCATCACCGCGGCCACCCTCAAACTCTACCCACTGCCCGCAGCGCAGCTGACCGCTTGGGTGGCTTTGCCCAGCATGGAGGCTGCCGTGCAGCTGCTGGGGCTGGCGCACCAGCAGTTGGGGGCGGGGCTGACCGGCTTTGAAGTCATGGGCGACTTTGCCTTAAGCCTGGTGGCCCGGCACTTTGCCCAGTTGCACATACCACCGGGGTCCGACGCGCCCTACTCTGTGCTGCTGGAAAACGCCAGCTACGAGTCCCCCGCCCATGCCCGCGAGCAGCTTGAAAAGCTGCTGTCTACCGCCCTGGAAAAGGGCTGCATCCTGGACGCCGTGGTGACCGAAAACTTGGCCCAAGCCCAGGCGCTGTGGCACATTCGCGAAAGCATTCCGCTGGCCCAGGCGCAAGAGGGCCTGAACATCAAGCACGACATCTCCCTCAGCGTCTCGCGCATTCCAGAATTCGTGCGCAGCACCGACGCCTTGCTGCAGCAAGCCCTGCCCGGCGTGCGCCTGGTCAACTTTGGGCACCTGGGCGACGGCAACCTGCACTACAACGTGCAGGCGCCACCCGGCGTGGATGGCGCGCAGTTCTTGCGCGCGCACGAGGCCCAGGTTAATACCCTGGTATTTGACGCCGTGGCACGCTTTGAAGGCTCCATCTCCGCCGAACACGGCGTGGGCAGCCTGAAGGTGACCACCCTTGAAAAATACAAATCACCGGTGGCGCTGGACCTGATGCGCAGCATCAAACGCGCGCTTGACCCGCAGAACCTGATGAACCCGGGGCGGGTGATACGCCTCTAAAATATTCTTCTGGCCAGACGCACCGCCTGGCCCCTCCCAATCTGAACACCCCGCCATGCAGCCATCCGCCCCCCACCCCATCCGCTCGCAGTACGAAGATTTCATGCGCCTGGTCTACACCACGGGCGCGGCCAAGGGGGACCGCACCGGCACCGGCACCCAAAGCCTGTTTGGCCACCAGATGCGCTTTGACCTGAATGAAGGTTTTCCGCTGGTCACCACCAAAAAAGTGCACCTGCGGTCCATCATTCAAGAGCTACTCTGGTTTTTGACCGGCTCCAGCAACAACAACTGGCTCAAAGAGCGTGGCGTCAGCATCTGGGACGAATGGGCGCGGCCCGACGGCGAGCTGGGTCCGGTTTATGGCGTGCAATGGCGCAGCTGGCCCACCCCCAATGGCGGCCACATTGACCAAATTACCGAGTTGATGAAAACGCTCAAATCCAACCCCGACTCGCGCCGCATGATTGTGAGCGCCTGGAACGTTGCCGAGCTCGACAAAATGGCACTCATGCCCTGCCATGCGTTCTTTCAGTTTTACGTGGCACCGGCCAGCGCGCCCGGCCAAAAGCCGCGTCTGAGCTGCCAGCTCTACCAGCGCAGCGCCGATATTTTTCTGGGTGTGCCCTTCAACATTGCCAGCTATGCGCTGCTGACCCACATGGTGGCGCAGCAGTGTGACCTGGACGTAGGCGATTTCATCTGGACCGGTGGCGACTGCCACATTTACGACAACCACCACGCACAGGTTGAGTTGCAACTGAGCCGGGCCCCGTTTGCCTACCCTACGCTGCGCATCCTGCGTCAACCGGCCTCCATTTTTGACTACCAGTTTGAAGACTTCGAGGTGCTCAACTACCAATGTCACCCGGCCATCAAGGCACCGGTGGCGGTCTAACGTAGCGCCCGGCACCATGCAATTGCACCTGATCTTTGCCCGCGCCAGCAATGGCGTCATTGGCGCCAACAACACCCTGCCCTGGCATCTGCCAGAAGACCTGGCGCACTTCAAGCGCCACACCCTGGGTTGTGCGGTGATCATGGGACGCAAAACCTGGGATTCCCTGCCACCGAAGTTCAAGCCCCTGCCCGGGCGCACCAACGTGGTCATCACCCGCCAGCCGGGCTGGCAGGCCGCTGGCGCGCTCACCGCCCATTCATTGCCTGAAGCGCTGGCCCTGTGTGCCGAACAGGCGCACGCCTGGGTCATAGGGGGCGCCGACATTTATGCCCAGTCCCTGGCGCTGGCCGACAGTGCAGAAATTACCGAGAT